>JANNIY010000131.1:0-2628 GCA_031405455.1 Deltaproteobacteria bacterium
GGGCGTGCAGCTCGGTGCTGGTCGGGAGCGGGAGCTCGACGCGGCCCGCCTCGCGCACCAGCTCGACCGGCAGATCGATGGCGGGGCCCACCAGAACCACGGCCTGCTGGCGCGACGCCAGGGACGGCAACAGGTCTCGCAGCCGGCGCACCGCTAGCGGATCGTCGAGCAGGCGGTGTACGTCGAGCAGCGCGAAGATCGCGGGCCCCGTGTGCGACTCCATGCCGCGCAGGCCGGCTTCCAGCGGTCCCGCCGCCGGCTTGCCGGCGGACAGGCCGCTCGCGAGCGACCAGCGCAAGCGCGGCGCCTCGTTGGCGAGCGCGACCTTCTCGAGCAGCGCGAGCGCGCGGTCCTCCTCGAACGTCTCCAGCACGATCAAGCGCCAGCCCGAGCGGATCAGCAGGCGCAGCTCATCGGCGGTCGCCTTGCTCATTCGACGTCCACCGCCAGGCGCACCACCTCCTCGTACGGCGTCACGCCATCCGCCAGCTTGTGCAGGGCCGCGTCGCGCAGACTCTCCATGCCCTCGATGCGGCCGGCATTCGCGATCTCGCTGGCGTCGCGGCCCTCGTTGATGAGGCCGCGCACGCGGCGTCCGACATCGAGCATCTCGAATACCCCCACGCGGCCGTAGAGGCCGGTGTGGCGGCATTCGACGCAGCCCTCGCCCCAGCGCACCCGCAGGCGATCGCGGCGCTCGGCCGGGACTTTGAGCCCAAGGGCCGTGACCTGATCTGGTGTCAGAGCGCCTTCCACGGCGCAACGCGCGCAGATGCGGCGGATCAGGCGCTGGGCCATCACACCCCGCAGCACGCTCGAGAGCAGGAAGGGTTCGACACCCAGCTCGACCAGCCGTGTCACCGCGCCCGCTGCGTTGCGCGTGTGTACGGTGGAGAAGACGAGGTGACCGGTGAGGGCGGCCTGCACCGCCATCTGGGCGGTTTCGCCGTCGCGGATCTCGCCCACCATGATGATGTCCGGGTCCTGGCGCAGGATCGTTCGCAGCGCGGTCGCGAAGGTGACGTCGATCTGCGGCTTCACCTGCACCTGGCAGAAGCGGGGATCCACCATCTCGATGGGATCCTCGACGGTCGTGATGTTGACTTCGGGGCCCGAGAGGTAACGCAACGTCGAGTAGAGCGTGGTCGTCTTGCCGGAGCCCGTGGGTCCCGTGACGAGGATCAAACCGTTCGGGCAGGTGATCCACTTCTCGAAGCGCTCGCGCTCGTCATCGCTGAAGCCGAGATCCTGGAGATCGGCGAGCAACACGCTGGGATCGAAGATCCGCACGACGATCTTCTCGCCGAAGGCGGTGGCCATCGAAGAGACGCGCAGCTCGACCTCGCGGTCGGCGCGCCGCGTCTTGATGCGGCCGTCCTGCGGCCGGCGGCGCTCCGCGATGTTCATGCCGGCGAGCACCTTGATGCGCGACGTCACGGCGCCGTGCACGGAGATCGGAAGCGTCTCGATGTCGTGTAGGATGCCGTCGATGCGAAAGCGGATCACGGCGTCGTCGTGGCGCGGCTCGAGGTGGATGTCGGACGCGCGCTGCTCGTAGGCGTAGTTGAGCAGGTAGTCGACCGCGGCGATCACGTGCTCGTCGTTCGTGTTCGCGAGCTCGTCGTTGCTGCGCAGCTGAACGAGCTGCACGAGCGCTCCCCCGCGCTGCACCACGCCGATCTCGCGCTCCGCCTGCGACACCTTCGAGCGGAAGCCGTAGACGCGATCCATCACGGCGAGCATGTCGAGCTTCGCCGAGACGACGTACGTCAGCGGGTTCGACAGCAGGCTCTCGAGCGACTCGCGCAAGGCGGTGTCGAAGGGGTCCGCGACCGCGAGCGTCACCGTCTCGCCCTGGCGCGCGACGGGGATCACCACGTGGTGACGCGCGAAGGGTCGCGACAACGTCTTCGTGACGAGGTCGCTGGAGATGCGCAGCGGGTCGATCTTCAGGTAGGGGACGCCGGAGGCCTTCGCGAGGGCCTCGGCGATCGCATCCTCATCGAGTTTCCGGTGTGAGCGCTCGGGGTGCGGAAGGCTCGCGGCCGTGACGATCTCGGCCGGCGAGACGTCGTAGCGCGCCGCCGCCTGGGATCGCACGGATCCAACGCGCTCCTTGAGCACGCGGCTGCGCAGGGTGGTGGCGCGGCCCTCGATATCGCTCGCGCCTTCGGGCGCGAGCAGCTTCTCCCGCACCAGCAGCTCGAGCAGCTCGTGGAGATCGAGAGCGGTACGGGCGTCGGGGCGCACCACGGCGGTGCGATCCCCCGCGCGGGAGTCCGGGGCCGGCATGAGGAGCCTCCAAGCCGGATCTATCGGCCGGTCGGGGGCGGAAATCGACCCTGAAGCGGGAATGCCCGCACGGAACGCCTGGCGAAGCCCCGCGGAGCCGTCAGCTGGTGTGACGCCCGACACCTTTCGCCCCGCCGACGCGAAGTGCCCGCGTCCAGAGCCACCCGCCAACGCGAAGGTTTTGTCTAGAATCGCAGTTCGAGGGGGCGCGCGAGCGCAAGCTGGGCGATATTGCGGCGCGGCTCGCTGCGGCCGGCTGCGTCCCCATCGTCTAGTGGCCTAGGACTCCGCCCTTTCAAGGCGGTAACACGGGTTCGACTCCCGTTGGGGACGCCA
>JANNIY010000132.1:0-18455 GCA_031405455.1 Deltaproteobacteria bacterium
TGTCGGCCCCGATCTTCACCGTCTCGTGCGCGGGGCGGCGCAGCACGGGAAACGCCGGGTCTGCGAATTCGATGAAGGATTCGAGTGCGACGCGCGTGAGGCGCGAGAGGTAGCGGTAGCCCTCGGCGCGGTCGAAGGCATCGCGCGGCGTTCCTTCGCGCAGGACGACGTCCCCGGCGCGCTTCAGCGCATCACAGAAATCGGACCACGCGCGGCCATCGAGGATGCGTTTCTCGGACGGGCCGGCGTCGGTCAACCGAGCGCGCCCGTCTCGCGCAGTGCGCGGATGCGCGTGTCGTCGTAGCCGAGGACGTCTCGCAGCACCTCGTCGGTGTGTTGGCCGACGGTCGGCGCCGGCGTCGGCGGGGGAATTTCTTCACCGCGGAATTTCACCGGGAAGGGCAGCATGTCGGCGCCGTGGCGTGCGTGCGGATACCAGGGAAAGCGCTCCTGGAACTGGGGATCCCGCGCGATCGTCTGCGGCGTGTTGACGGGCCCGATCGGCACGTTCTTCTCGATTCCGAAGGCAATCCATTCGGCCGAACTGCGCGTCGCGAAGATCTCGCGCAGGACGCCCTGCAACTCGCGGTTCCCGCGCGCGTGATCCGCGTACTTCGAGCCCGGCCAGCGCTCGAAGAGATCCATGCGGCCGAGCGCTTCGCAAAAGTTCTTCCAGAAGGCCTGTTCCGAGGCCATCAAGAGCACGTGCCCGTCTTTCGAGGCATACAGTTGATAGCGTACGCCTTCCTTCATGCCGGCAGTCCCGGGTGCGCGGCGTTCGTAGCCATCCGCCTTGTTGCCCGTCACCTCCGCGGCCGGGCGCTCGTAGGCCTTCCAGCTTTCGATCCGGTACCAATCCATGTAGGCCGCCGCGTCGGACTGGCCGAGCTCGAGCTCGCAGCCTTCGCCTGTTGCGCGCGCGCGCAAGATTCCGGCGAGGATTCCGAACGCGCCGAAGAGCGGCCCTGCGTGAATTCCCATCGACGGATGTTCGGGGATGAAGGCAAAGCCGTCGTCATCTACGGCTGGATTCACGAGGCCCGCCCAGGTGTCGAATGCGATGCCGTGCGCGGGAAGGTTTTCGTATGGACCTGTCATGCCATAGCCCGAGAGGTTGCAGAAGACGAGCTTCGGATTGACTTCCCGCAGCTGCGCGTAGCCGAGGCCCCGGCGTGCGAGCGAGCCCGGGCGCATTGCCTCGGCCACGGCGTCCGCGCCGCGCACCAGGTCGAAGAACACCGCCACCGCTTCGGGCTTGCGCAGGTCGAGCACGGCGCTGCGCTTGCCGCGGTGGACGTGCAGGTGGAGCAGTGAGACCCCCTGCACGATCGGCCAGGTCATCTCGCGGATGTAGTCGCCCTGGGGCGGCTCGATCTTGATCACGTCGGCGCCGAGATCGGCGAGGTGGGTCGTCACGGCGCCGGGTCCGAGCAGCGAGACTTCAATTACGCGCAGCCCTGCGAGGGGAGGGCGGGTCGTCACCTCAGACTCCGGCCCGATAGGGGGGCGACGCCGGATCGAGCACCAGGGCCGCCACCCGCTCTTCCAGGTAGCTGGTGTCCCACCATGTGATCTGCAGCTGCTTGGCGCGCCGGAAGAAGAGCTGGATGTCGTACTCGATCGTGAAGCCCACGCCGCCCCAGACCTGTTGACACATGGCGGTTACGTCGCGGTAGGTTTGGCACGCGAACAGCTTCGCCATCGGGGCGAGGCGTGCGATCGAGCGTCCCGCTCCGCGCGCCCAGGCTGCCTCGTAGACGAGGGTCTGCGCGCCGTCGATCAGCGTGGCGGCGTCGGCGAGGTAGTGCGAGATCGCCTGGAAGGCGCCGAGCGGCTTGTCGAACTGCTCGCGATCCTTCGCGTACTGCACGGTGATCTCGAGGGCGCGCTCGGCGCCCCCGACCGCCCAGGCGGCGAGCAGGACGATCGCGTCGTGCATCACGCGGTCCCACGTCGACCAACCCGAGTTCGCGGGGCCGATGCGGCTCTCCACGCCCACGCTCACGTTCGTGAAGCGCACGTCGTACTGCGTGTCTGCGGCGAGGCTCCGCTGCTGGCTGAGGGAGACGCCCGCAGCCGTGGGGTCGACGAGAAACAGGCTCACGTCGGTGTCGGCCTTGCCCGTGCGCGCCAGCACCAGCAGGCGCGTCGCCGAACTCGCGAACAGCACGTGACGCTTCTCGCCCGATAGCAGCCAGCCATCGCCGGAGGCTTCGGCACGCAACTGGATGCCGCGCGGTCCGAACCCGCGTTGGGCTTCGTTCCAGGCGGGCGTCAGGATCGCCTCGCCGGAGGCAATCTTCGGCAGCCAAGCCTGCTTCTGCTGCTCGCTGCCCGCCGCCAGCAGTGCGCCTGCGCCGAGGACCGCGCTCGGAAAATGCGGCGACGGCGCGAGAGCGCGGCCGAACTCCGCGTATACGAGCGCGGCTTCGAGCAGCGACTGCTCCGAGCCGCCGTAGGCTTCGGGAATCAGCAGGCCGAGCAGGCCGAGCTGGCCCTGCTGCTTCCAGAACTCGTCGGTGTAGCCTTTCGGATCGTCCTCCATGCGCCGCACGGCCGCCGGCGGCGAATGCTCGACGCAAAGGCCGCGCACCATTTCTCGCAGCGCGGTCTGCTCTTCGCTGATGTTCAGGTCCATCTCGTCCTCCGTGAGGGTGCGCGCGGCGGGCTCACGGCCGCCAGCGCTCGCCCTCGAGTTTCCAGGGGTTGTGGGCGGAATCGCTCGGCAGCGCGATGCGAGCTTCGCATTCGGTGCACAGGCGCTCGCCGACCGAAAGCCTCACGGCCACGTCGACCCAGCCACAGCCGTTCGCATCGGGGGAAACCCCGGTGACGCTGGCTCGAAACGACATGCGGTCGCCCGGGAAGACGGAATCCTTCATGCGAAAGCGCATGCGTCCGAGGCGGCCGTGCGGGCCCGTCCAGTCCGTGAGATAGCGTTCGAACCAGGCGGCCTGGTTCGGTGTGTTGAGAAAGATGTCGCGCACGCCGTTGCGGTTCTGGGCAAAATCCTTGTCGTGATGCATCGGCCGCCAATCGCGGGTCGCGAGGGCGCCGAGCACGACGGTGGTCGGCGTGACGTCGTAGTCGAGCTCGGGGAGCGAATCGCCGGCATGGACAGCGCCGAGAAGCCGTTTCGGGGCGATCGGCATCAGACGACCCTCCGGTAGCCGAATCCCGTGTAGCTCTCGGTACCGACGGCCTTGCCGTGCTGGTTCACGTATTCGACGTCGATCACCCAGAAGCGCCCGAGACCGAGTTTGGTGCGTTTCGGCGGGGAAACGGAACGCAGGATCTGCCAGGTCTTGAGACGATCGCCCGGCCGCACCGGCTCGTGAAACACGATGGTGTTGTCTGTCATCACGGCTTCCGGCAGGTCGAGCGCTTCCTTCAGATCGAAGTGGACCTGCAACGGCTGGGCGGTCCCGCTGCGCTCGGGCGCCCAGTGGTGGGGTCGGAACCAGGCCGAGAGCAGCGTGGGCGGAGCGATCCAGCCGCCGGTGATGTCGCGCGCGACCTTCTCGTCCCAGAAGAGAGGGTTCGCGTTCTCGACGGAGGCGCAGCTCGTGAGCGCGTAGCCGCGCTCCACGTCGAACTCTCCCGCCTGCTCGTAGCGCTTGCGGCCAATCCAGGCCGCGACGGTTTCGGGCAGGTCGGCGACGGTTTCGGACACGCTTTCTCCTCCCATGGACTAGGCGACGGTCCCAGCGCCGAGCAGGGCTTCGATCTCAGCGGCTGCGTAGCCGGCAGCGCGGAGCAACGGTTCCGCGTCACTCGCTTCCGCCTCGCGCAGCTGCGCGACGGAGGCCTGCCGTGTCGCACCGGCCAGCACCGGCGCCAGCTGCCGGAAGCGGCCGTGCAGCGGATGCTCGACTTCCGCGATCGCGTTGCGCGTCAGGAACTGCGCTGCCTGCGCCACTTCGGGCACGGAAAGCACGGGGGCGACGCAGGTGTCGGCGGGCGCAAGTTCCGCCACCCAGACGTCGCGGTCGCGCGTCCGGAAGGCGGCGCCGAGATCGGCGCGGATCGCCTCCTGATGCGCGTCGTCGTATTGCTGCGCGATCCTGTGTTCGAGCCCGAGCGCCCGGCAGAGGTTCGCCCAGAAGACGGCTTCGATCGCGCCGACGGCGAGCCATTTTTGATCGCGCGTGCCATAGATGCCGTAACAGGCGTAGCGACCGGTCAGCACGTCGTGACCCGGGCCGGGATCGGCGCCGGTTGCGAGGTGCTCGTCGACGAGCAGCGCCATCAACGAAAGCACGCCTTCGGCGACGGCGACGTCGAGAAACTCGCCGCGGCCCGTGCGCGTGCGCCGCAGCAGCGCAGCCAGGATCGCGATCGCCGCGTGCATGCCGCCCGCCGCCGAATCGGCGACGGTGGCGCCCGGAAGCGCGGGGCCGCCGTCGGCCCGGCGTCCGCCCGTGTGCAGGAAGCCGCCCATTGCCAGGTAGTCGAGATCGTGACCGGCCCACTTCGAAGCGGGGCCCGTCTGGCCGTAACCGGAGGTCGCGCAATAGATGATCCGCGCGTTCACGCGACTCGCATCCGAGTAACCGACGCCGAGACGGTCGGCGACGCCAGGCCGAAAGCTTTCGAGCACGACGTCGGCCTGGCCGACCAGGCGCAGAAAGGCTTCGCGTCCCTCGCGCGCCTTCAAATCGATGCGAATGCGCCGGTTGCCGCGGCCTGCGCCGTAGGCCCAGTAGGCGGGCTCGATCTGCAGTGCTCCCTTCCGCGGAGCGCCGACCTTGATGATCTCGGCGCCGTAGTCGGCGAGCACGCGCGCGCAGCGCGCCGCGGGCCCGACCGTCGAGAAGTCGAGCACGCGGATGCCGTCGAGGGCCGCGATCGGGGGGGAGGCGGGCATGCGCGTCAGAAGTTCTTCGGCAAGCCGAGCTTGCGCCGCGCGATGATGTTCTTCTGGATCTCGGAAGCGCCGCCGCCGATCGTATCGATCACCGAGTAGCGGTAGCTCATCTCGGCGCGCCCCCGCAGCGGTGCGTCCCCGGTGTGAACGCGCAGCTGAGCGCCCGCGCCCGCGATGTCGAGCGTGGCGTTGGCCATGCGCTGCGAGAGCTGCGTGGCGTAGAGCTTGTACTCCGAGGCTTCGACGGTGGGCGGCTTGCCCTTGCTGGTGGAGGCGGCGACGAAGCGAAGCCCCAGCGCGCGTGCGACTTCGCATTGTGTCGCGAGCTGCGCGATGCGCTGGCGCACGAGCGGGTTCTCGCGCAGCGGCTCGCCATCGCGTTCCTCGCGCCGCACGTGGTCGACCAGTTCTTCCAGCCGCTGCTCGATCGGCGAGAAGGTGAACATCGTGAAACGCTCGAGATCGAGCGCCTCCGAGACGTACTGGAAGCCGCTGCCGCGCTTGCCGACCAGGTAGTCCTCGGGCACGAACACGTCGTTGAAGAAGACCGTGTTCGTGCGCTCGTCGCCGATCGTCGGCGTCGCCTGGATCGTGAGACCCGGATGGTTCATGGGAATCAGGAACAAGCTGATGCCGTCGTGCTTGGCCTTGTCCGGGTCCGTACGTGCGCCGAGCCAGTACCAGTCGGCAAAGTGGGCCGAGGTGGTCCAGATCTTCTGGCCGTTCAGGCACCAGCCGCCCGCGACGGGCTCGGCCTTGAGCTGCATGTTCGCGGCGTCCGAGCCGGCCTGCGGCTCGCTGTAGCCGACGGCAAACTCGATCTCCCCGCGCACGATCTGCGGCAGAAACTCGCGCTTGAGCTTTTCGCTGCCGTGGCGAATCAGCGTCTTGCCGACGATCCCCGCACCCTTCCCGATCTGCGGCGCGCCGCGGCGTGCGAGCGCTTCGTTGAGCAGGTATTCGTAGACGCCCTGCTTTTCCTGGCCGCCGTATTCCCTGGGCCAGCTCATCCCGATCCAACCCTGTGCGGAGAGCTTCTTCATGAAGCCGCGGCGCGCGGGCGTATCGACGATCTGCGCCATGTTCTCGCGCGTGACGTCCGCGACGTCGGGGGTCGCATGCTGGTCGAGAAACTTCTCGACTTCCGCGGCGAACGCGCGCTCTTCCTGCGAGAAATCGAAGTCCATCCGGCTTCCTTTCGTCAGGAACGCAGGGCGGCGCGCAGCTTCGCGCTCGCCTCGCGTTCGTTTTGCATGGCTTCGGCCAGCGTTACGGACGCTCCGAAGCGCAGCGCCGCCTTCGCGGCGGCGAGCACTTCGGGTTTGCACTCCAGCATCGCGCGTGCCATGGCGCGCGCTTCGTCGAGCAGGGCCGCGGCGGGCACCACGCGATTCACGAGGCCGATCTCCGCGGCTTCGGCGGCGGAGATCACGCGGGCCGTGAGCACGAGCTCGAGCGCCTTCGCCATTCCCACCAGGCGGGGCAGCAGGTGCGTGCTGCCCAGACCCGGAAGCAAACCCAGCTTGGCAAACGTGAGCCCGAGCTTGGCGGTATCGGCGGCGATCCGGATGTCGCAGGGCAGTGTCATCGTGACGCCGACGCCGATCGCCGGCCCATTGATCGCGACGATCACGGGCTTCGGAAACTCTGCGAGTTCGAGCGGCAGGACACGCAGGAAGTCTTCCTCGCCGAGACGGCGGCCCTCGCCGCCCGACGGCGCCGCCTGGTGCGCGCGCAGCGCGTCGAGATCGACGCCGGCGCAGAAGCCGCGCCCCGCGCCGGTCAGCAGGGCGACGCGCACGCCGGCGTCCGCGCGGATCCGGGCAAAGGCGTCGACGAGTTCATCGCCCATGGCGAGTGTGTAGGCGTTGAGTTTCTCGGGCCGATTGAGGGTCACCGTCGCGATGCCGTCGGCGATCTCGAAGAGGATGTTCTGGTAGTCTGCGCCCATCCGCGTACCTAATCTTTGTAGGGCGCCCAGCGAGGGCGGCGCTTTTCGACGAAGGCGCGGCTGCCCTCGTTCAGGTCCGGGTGCGCGGTGTGCTCGCTGATCAGATCCCAGGTGCGGCCGAGCGCCTCATCGAGGCCAACGTCGAGGCTCTCCCAGATCGCCTGCTTGCTGCGAGCGAGCGCCGTAGGGGAGTGCTCTGCGATCTTGGCGGCCAACGCCTGCGCCCGCGGCAGCAGCTGATCGGGAGGCAGCACCTCGCCGACCAGGCCGAGCGCGAGCGCCTGGCGGGCGTCGAGGCGCTCGGAGCCGCCCAGCAACGCCATGCGCAGCACCGCCTCGAGCGGCATGCGGCGCGCGAGGCCGACCGGTTCGAGGCCGGCGATCAAACCCACCTTCACGTGGGTGTCGAAAAACGTTGCCGTTTCCGAACACAGGACCAGATCGCTATCGGCGACGAAATGCAGGCCGCCGCCGCACGCCATTCCGTTCACGGCCGTGATCACCGGCTTCCAGCAGCGGTTGTGAAGCGACGTCAGACGGAACCAGGGTGATTCGCTGCGAGCCAGGGTTCCCGTCGAGCGGGCGCTGCCGTCGGCGACGTCGGCGATGTCCATGCCGGTGCAAAAGGCGCGTTCGCCGGCGCCCGTCACGATCACGCACACGATTTCAGGGTCCGCCTTCGTCTGCGTCCAGAAGGCGTGCAGCTCGCGCGCCATCACGAGATTGAAGGCGTTGTGGCGCTCCGGTCGGTTGAGCGTCAGCGTGACGACGCGATCCTGCTTTTCGGTGCGAAGGGTTTCGAAGGCCATGACTGCTCTCCGCCGCGTCAGGTCCGCGCGAGAATGGCGATGCCGCAGGCCGTCGGATGGCCGCCGATGTTGTGGCTCAGCGCGACGGCCGCGTCCTTCACCTGTCGCGGCCCCGCCTGGCCGCGCAGTTGCAGCACGTTCTCGTAGAGCATGCGGACGCCGGTGGCGCCGGTCGGATGCCCGAACGCCTTGAGTCCCCCGTCCGTATTCACGGGCAATTCGCCGCCAGGCGCGAAGGTGCCGCTCTGGATGTGCTCCTTGGCGGATCCCTTCTCGCAAAAGCCGAGGTCTTCGTAGGAGAGCAGTTCCGTCAGCGTGAAACAATCGTGCACCTGGGCCACGTCGATCTCGGCCATCGGATCGCTGATGCCTGCCTGTTCGTAAGCGGCCTGCGCAGCTGCGGCCGTCGGCTTCCAGGAGAGAAAATCGTTGCCGGGATCCTTCTGCGGGTTGGGCCCCGCAAACACCGTGACCGCGCGAACCGACACCGGATCCGGTCGGAAGCTGCGGGCGAGATCGGCCCGCGTGATCACGACCGCCGCGGCGCCGTCGGTCTGCGCGGCGCAATCGTAGAGCCCGAAGGGCCAGGAGATCATGCGCGCACCGAGGGCCTCTTCGAGCGTGATTTCGCGCTTGAGAAAGGACTTCGGCGCGAGCGTCCCGTTCTTGTGGTTCTTGACGGCGATCCGGGCCAGATCCTCGCGCCCGGCGCCGTATTTCTCGAAATAGGTGGCGGCGCAGAGCGCAAACCAGCCCGCCGGCGTCTGCGGCAGATCGCGCACCTGGTTCATCATCACCGAGGGGCCGGAGACACCGCGATCCTTGGGCTTGTCGTAGCCGACGACGAGCACCGTGTCGTAGACGCCCGCGGCGATCGAGTGCACGCCGCAGCGGAAGGCATCGGTGCCGGTGGCGCAGTAGTTGGATACCAGCGTGACGGGCTTCCAGAGCTTCAGCGCATCGCTGCACTCGTGCGGGCCCTTCTGCGAATAGACCGAGCCAGTGAAAACCGCGTCGATCCGGCGCTGCGGATCGTCGATGCCCGCGTCTGCGTAGGCCTCGTAGGCGGCATCCACGATCATGTCCGACGGAGATTGATCCCAGTTCTCGCCGAACTGGCAGCAGCCCGTGCCGACGATCGCCACCTTGTCGCGCAGGCTCTCGCGCATCAGGCGTCTCCTTCCGAAAGCGGCGCGGCCTTCCAGTAGTAGTTGGGCCGGCCGCCCACTTCGTGGATCCGGCGGAACGTGAACGTGACGGCGAGGCCGGGATGCACCTGGTCCGGCTTCGTGTCGACGAGTTGGAGATGCACCCGCGCGCCTTCGATCTCGGTGATCGTCACGATCGTCGGCGGCTCCGGGGTCGGAAAGAAGTAGTCGAGGGTGTAGGTGACGACGCGGCCCTCGAGATCCGAGAGCCGCAGGAGTTCGAAATCGTCCTTGCGGAAGCAGGTCTCGCACACGCGCTGGATCGGGAATTGCACGGCAGCGCAGCCGCGGCAGCGTTGGCCCTTGAAGGAGAGATCCGCGTCGCGTTCGCGAAAATGGATGGTCGCGGAGAGGCCGGCGTCACGCGCCGGTGTGTACTCGCGCTCGCCGAGTCCGCGCGCGCGCAGATAGTGCTCGTGGCTGCGCACCGCGCGCCGGCGCGCGAGGTGCCAGGAGACGCCGCGGCGCGGCGCGAGCTTCTCGATGGCGTCGCTGGCGACGAGCGCGAGCGCCTCGGCGCCATCGCCGTAGCTCGCGACGATCAGGCGTTCGCCGGGGCGGGCCTTCTCGAGCGCGGCGGCCAGCAATAGCGGCGCAAAGGCCGCGCCGGCGTTGCCGAGCTTCCCGAACAGCGGGTCCTGCACCTGCTCGGGCGCGAAGCGCAGCGCGCGCACGAGGCTCGCATGGCTGCGCTCATCGGGCGCGTAGAGGATCGCGCGGGTGGCGCTGGCGGGCGCCGCCGGCAGTTTCGCGACGAGGCCGCGCACGGCTTCGACGAGATTCGGAAGCAGACCTTCCTGGACGACGAAGCGCTCTTCCCAGCTGTGCACGAAGCGATCGTCCTGCGAGCGCCAGACGTCGACGATCTCGTCGGCGACCGCATGCCAGCCCGCGAAAGTCGCGATCGCGTCGCCGCCGCCCACGAGGAAGGCCGCCGCGCCGTCGCCAAAGCTGCGCTCGAGCGCCGAACCGGGTGCGCCGAGCCGGCAATCGCTTGCGATCACGAGCACGCGGCGCGCCGAGCCGCTGGCGACCGCATCCGCGGCCGCACGCAGGGCGGTCGTCCCGGCACGCAGGGAACCCGAGTGATCGGAGGTGGCCACGTCGCGGCGCAAGTCGAGCACCCGCGCCACGAGGGCGGCGGTCTGCTTCTCGAGGAAGGGGTGCGTCGTCGAGGCGAAGGCGATGGCATCGACGCTCTCGCGGTCGAACCCGCGCAGGCAATTGACGGCGGCGGCGACGCCCATCGTGACGCTGTCTTCATCGCTCCACGCCACCGAGCGTTCGGGGCCGATCTCGTCGGGCCGGGCAGGGCGCCCGGCGAGCGTCGCGAAACCGATGCGTGTCGGCGGGACGTAGGCTCCGTAAGAAAGGATCCCGGACATGGCGCGGCTCTCACTTCTCGCCGGGGTGCACACCGGCGTAGAACGGATACGGATCCTTCATCAGGCCGAAGGGCTCGAGGCGCGTGCCGAATACGCCCTTGAAGCTCTTGCGCAGGTCCTCCACCGACCAGCCTTCGGGCTTGAACATGCCGGTGCCGTAGCGCGGCTGTTCGACGATCAGGGCGCGATCGGCCCCGGTTCCAAAAATCTGCCCGGTCACCCAGTTCGCTTCGTCGCTGCACAGGAAGGCCACGAACGCGCCGTTGCGGGTCGGGTCGATCACGGCGAGCGCGACCTCCTTGCCGCCGACCTTGGCGGTGGCCGACATGCGGGTGGTGCCCGCCGGGCTGACGGCATTGACGCGGATGCCGTAGCGCGCGAGCTCGCCCGCCCAGGTGTAGGTCATGGATGCGATCGCGCCCTTCGACGCCGAGTAGTTCGTTTGGCCGAAGTTTCCGAAGTGCGCCGCCGACACGGTGTTGACGATGCAGCCGCCGCTTCCCTGGTCGCGCATGCGCAGCGCCGCCTCCTGTCCGCACAGGAACGTCCCGAGCACGTGGACGCGCAGGACCTCCGTGAAGTCCTCATCCGTCATCTTGAGGAAGCTCTTGTCGCGGACGTTGCCCGCGTTGTTGACGAGGATGTGGATCGCGCCAAAGCTGTCGACGCATTGCGCGATCAAGGCACGCGCGCCTTCGCGGGAGCCGACGTCCTCGCCGCTCGCGACCGCCTTGCCGCCCTTGGCAGCGATTTCTTCGACGACCTTGCGCGCCTCGGCGAGGTCGATGTCGCAAACCACGACGGACGCGCCCTGTTCGGCGAGGTGGAGGCAATGCCCCCGCCCGATGCCGCGGCCACCGCCCGTGACGACCGCCGCCCGGCCCTCGAGAAGCCCCATGCTCCATCTCCCTTCGCGTCCTGCGCGACCGCCCCGGCGGGCTGCCAGGGGGACTTACGATACGGAACGTATAGTAAATCTAGGGCCCGATCCAGACCCCGGCGGGGCCCCTCAGAGCGCCGCCGCGACGTGCTGGGCGAGCTGCTCGCTGTGCTCCTCGCCGCTGCCGAACAGCCCGGCCAGCACCCAGCTGCGCTTCAGGTAGTAGTGGCAGGGCATTTCCCAGGTGTACCCCATGCCGCCGTGCACCTGGATGCAGGCGCGCGCGTTCGCGAGTGCGGCGTCCCCGGCGACCAGCTTCGCGGCCGAGACGGCCCGCGTCGGCACCCCCGCCTCCGGGTGGTCGAGGGTGGTCGAGGGTGGCGCCCGCCGCGTAGGCCGCGGCGCGCGCCAGCTCCTGACGCACGAAGGTGTCGGCCAGGATGTGCTTGATCGCCTGAAAGGATCCGATCGGGCGCCCGAACTGCTCGCGCGTCTTCGCGTAGGCCGTCGCGAGCTCCTGCGTCGCCTCGGCGATTCCGAAGAGCTGGCCTGCGACGAGCGCGCCGCCCGCCAGCCGCCACTGCGCGGCGACTTCCGGACCGGCGATGCGCTCGCCTTCGCCGAGTTCGCTCACGACATGCAGCGGCGTCAGCGGGTCGAGCGGCGTCGCCACGGGTTCCGCCCGCAGCGTCCGCGGATCGAGGCGCCTGACGCCGTCTTGCCGCAGCACGAGCAGCACGTCGAGGGCATCGAGAGATTCGACGAGCACGGGATCGGAGCTCGGCAGCATGCGGTCGAGACCGCCGACCACGACTTCGCCGCTCGCGGCGCCGGGGATCAGCTCCGCCGCGAGGTGGCTCCAGACCAGCGGCCCGGGCACCAGACGCCGACCGAGTTCGGCGAACACGAGCACGGCTTCCGCCATGCCGAGAGCGAGGCCTGCCTTCGCCTCGGGAAGCCGCAGCGCGAAGACGCCCATCTCGGCCAGCTCGCGCCAAACAGCGCGGTTGAACGGCTTCGTCGCGAGGGCGCCGAGTTGATCGAGCGGGAAGCGTCCCTCGCAGAAGCTGCGCAAGCCGTCGCGCAGCGCCTCCTGATCTTCATTGACCCGGAAATCCATCAGCGCTCCTTGGGCAGGCCGAGAATGCGCTCGGCGACGATGTTGCGCTGGATCTGCGAGCTGCCCGCCGCGATCGTGAGCGACAGCGACTGGAGCGCCTTGTGGAGCAGCAGGCGGCTCGGAAGGCCGCCGACGTCTTCGCGCGAAAGGGCGGCGCGCCCGAGCAGGCGCATCCCGAGCTCGACGATCCGCTGGTAGAGCTCCGTGTAGTAGAGCTTGAGCGCAGAGCCCTCGAGGCCGGGCACGCCCGTCTGGGTCGACTTCGAGACCGAGAGTTTCACCATTGCCCACAGCGCGTCGAGCTCGCCGGCGATGTGGCCGATTTCGCGGCGCAGCCCCGCGTCGTCCCAGGCGCGCGCATTGGAGCGGGTCACGCGCTGCGCGATGCGCGCCAGCTCGACCAGGAATTGCTGGAGCTGGATCATCTCGCTCGCGAAGGCGGTGCCGCGCTCGAAACGCAGCGTCACGTTCGTGATGCGCCAGCCGTCGTTTTCGGCGCCGACCCGGTTCTCGATGGGGACGCGCACGTCGTTCAGGAACACTTCGCTGAATTCGCCCTCGCCGGCGAGCGTGGGGAGCGGCCGGATCTCGATCCCCGGCAGGTTCATCGGCAGGATCAGCCAGCTGATGCCGCGGTGCTTGGGGGCATCGGGATCGGTGCGCACCAGGAATTCGCCGAAATCGGCGACGTGTGCGAACGAGCACCAGATCTTGTGGCCGGAGAGCACGTAGTGATCGCCGTCGCGAACCGCGCGGGTTTTGAGCGCGGCGAGGTCGGAGCCGGCGACCGTCTCGGAGAAACCCTGGCACCAGATTTCTTCGCCGCGCAGGATGCGCGGCAGATGGCGCGCCTTCTGTTCGGCCGTGCCCTCCGCGACCAGCGTCGGGCCGCCGTGCAGGACGCCGACAAAGTTGACGCCGACATAGGGTGCGCCCGCGCGCGCGGTTTCTTCGTAGTAGACGAGTTGCTCCGTCGGCGAGGCGTCGCGGCCGCCATATTCGCGCGGCCAGTTGAGTCCCGCGTAGCCCGCCTCGAAGAGCTGGCGCTGCCAACGCGTGTCGTAGCTGCGGCGTGCCGGCCAGTCGTGGCTGGGCGGCGGGGGACCCTGTTCGGGCACGGCTCGCGCGAGCCAGGCGCGCAGCTCCGCGCGGAATTTTTCGTCCGATTCCGAGTATCGCAGGTCCAAGAGCGGGATCTCCTCGCGACGGCAGCAGCGGGATCGTTACCGCTGCGCGCTCCAGGTTCAACTCCCGCCGCCGCCCGCTGGCGTCGGTGCCAGGAAGCGCGTGTATTCGTCGAGCACGGGCAGCACGACGTCGCGCGGCGCAGAGGGCAGACGCAACACCGCTTCCGTGACGCCGAGCGAAGCGTAGAACGCGAGCTTGGCGGCGTCGGGCAGCACGCCCATGGGCACGACATCGAGCGCGGCCGGATCGCGCCCGCGCGCTTCGCAGGCGCGCCGCAATTCCGGCAGCGCAGCCTGCAAGCCGGCGCCGCCGATCGGCATCCAGCCGTCCGCATACTCGGCGATGTGGTCGAACAGGATCGGGCCGGCGCCGCCGCCGATCCACACGCGCGGGCGCGGCTTCTGCACGGGCTTCGGCCACTGCCAGCTCGGCGCGAAGCGCACGAACTCGCCGTGATATTCGGCCACCTCCAGCGACCAGAGCGCCTGCATCGCGAGCATCTTCTCGCGCGTAATCGCGCGGCGGCGGCGCGCATCGACTCCGTGGCTCTCCATTTCGTCGACGTTCCAGCCGTAGCCGATACCGAGCACCAGGCGCCCTTCGGAGAGGTGATCGAGCGTCGCGAGCGTCTTCGCCAGCACGATCGGGTCGTGCTGCGCGACGAGGGCGATGCCGGTGCCGAGCCGGAGCCGCGACGTGACGGCGGCTGCCGCGGCGAGCGTCACGTAGGGGTCGAGGGTGCGCTTGTATTCTTCGGCGAGCTCGCTGTCGCCCGTCGGTGGAGGTGTGCGGCGGCTCAGCGGGATGTGGGTGTGCTCGGGCACGTAGAGGCCGTGAAACCCGCGCGCCTCGGCCTCGCGCGCCAGCTCGATGGGGTTCATCGAGAGGTCGGTCGCGAAGATCGTGACCCCGATCCGCATGCGCGTCCTCCTCCGGGCGGCTCCCGCGGCTTCGCGGGACCCGACTGAAACACGTTATAATTTTTGCCCGCTGCCTCCAAAGCCTGGGGGCGCAGCGAGGAGGCGCGTGGCGGTCACGGTCGGGTTCGACGCAGACTACCGGCTCGAGCATCGCTACGAGCGCGAGCGCGGGCGCGTCTATCTGACGGGTGTCCAGGCGCTCGTGCGGCTGCCGCTGATGCAGCGCCGGCGCGATCTCGCCGCGGGCCTGAACACCGCCGGCTTCATCTCGGGCTATCGCGGCTCGCCTCTGGGCACCTACGATCTGGCGCTCTGGCAGGCGAAGGCGCAGCTCGAATCCCACCACGTCCGCTTCGAGCCCGGCGTGAACGAGGATCTCGCGGCCACCGCCGTCTGGGGTTCGCAGCAGGCGCATCTCTACGGCGCGCCGCGCTACGACGGAGTCTTCGGCATCTGGTACGGGAAGGGGCCGGGCGTCGATCGCTCGTGCGATGCCCTCAAGCACGGCAACTACGCGGGCGCGGCGGCGAACGGCGGCGTGTTGGTGCTCGCCGGCGACGACCCCGGCGCCAAGTCGTCTTCGATCGCCCACCAGAGCGAGCCGGCCCTGGTGCACTGCGGGATTCCGATCCTGAACCCCGCCGACGTGCAGGAGTACCTCGATTTCGGCCTCGCCGGCATCGCGCTCTCGCGGTTTTCCGGGAGTTGGATCGCGATGAAATGTCTGACCGACACCGTCGACAGCGCGCGCTCGGTGGCGGTCGATCCGGAGCGCGTGAGTCTCGTGACACCGGGCGATTTCACGCGGCCCGAGGGTCTCCACATCGGCTGGCAGAACTACCCGCTGGCGGTGGAAAAGCGCCTCTATCAGCAGCGGCTGCCGGCGGTGCAGGCTTTCGTGCGGGCGAACGGGCTCGACCGCGTCGTCTTCGCGGGGGCGCGGCGCCGGCTCGGAATCGTCACGACGGGCAAGGCGCACTTCGACGTGCTCCAGGCCCTCGCGGAGCTCGGAATCGACGAGGCCCGCGCGCAGGAGCTCGGGCTTTCGATCTACAAGGTGGCGATGACGTGGCCGCTCGAGCCGATCGCCGCGCGACGTTTCGCCGAGGGGCTCGAACACCTGCTGGTCGTCGAGGAAAAGCGGCCGCTCGTCGAGGAGCAGCTCGCGAGTCTGCTCTACAACTCGGCGTCGCGGCCGCGGCTATCCGGAAAGCTGGACGATCGCGGCGCGCCGCTCGTGCCCGTCGACGGCGAGCTGAACCCGCAGGCCGTCGAACTGGCGCTGCGCAGCTGGCTCGAGCGCTGCGTTCCCGAACTCGCGGCGAGTCTTCCGGCGCGCAGGCAGGCGCTGGCTGCGCCGGCCGCCGCGAGTGCGCTCGCCCGGCTTCCGAGCTTCTGTTCCGGCTGTCCGCACAACACGTCGACGGTGGTGCCCGAGGCCAGCGTCGCGCTCGGTGGCATCGGCTGTCACGGCATGGCGGTCTGGTTGCCGGATCGCCGCACGCTGGCCGTGACGCAGATGGGAGGGGAGGGCGCCAACTGGATCGGCGCGGCGCCCTTCACCGAACTGCAACACGTGTTCCAGAACATCGGTGACGGCACCTATTTCCATTCCGGTCTGCTGGCGATTCGCGCCGCGGTCGCGGCCCAGGTGCCCATCACGTACAAGATCCTGGTGAACGGAGCGGTCGCGATGACCGGCGGGCAGCCCATCGAGGGCGAGCCCCTGCAGGGCGAGATCACGGTTCCCGAAATCGCGCGCCAGCTCGACGCCGAGGGCGTGCGGCGGATTGCCGTGGTGAGCGAGGACCCGGAGAAATATCCGAGCGACGCGCGCTTTCCGCCTGGCATCAGCTTCCACCATCGCGACGATCTCGACCGGGTGCAGCGCGAGCTGCGCGAGTTCCGGGGCGTCTCGGCGCTCGTCTACGATCAGACCTGCGCTGCGGAAGCACGCCGGCTGCGCAAGCGCGGCGCCTATCCGGACCCCGATCGCCGCGTCGTGATCAACGAGCTGGTCTGCGAAGGCTGCGGCGATTGCGGCGTGCAGTCGAATTGCATTTCGATCGAGCCGGTCGAAAGCGAACTCGGCCGCAAGCGCAAGATCAACCAGTCGTCCTGCAACAAGGATTATTCGTGCCTCAAGGGCTACTGCCCGAGCTTCGTCACGCTGCACGGCGCCCGGCTCAAAAAAGCCGGCCTCGACCCCGCGGTCGGCAGCGGCGACGAGTGGTTCATCGGCCTGCCGCTGCCGGTAGCCGCCGACGCCTCGCGGCCGGTGAACGTGTTGGTGACGGGGATCGGCGGTTCGGGCGTCGTCACGCTGGGGGCGCTGCTCGGCATGGCGGCGCACCTGGAGGGCAAGGGTTGCTCCGTCCTCGATGTGACGGGCCTCGCCCAGAAGAACGGCCCGGTCACGAGCCACGTGCGGATCGCGAACGATCCCGCGGCGCTCTACGCGACGCGCATCGGCGCCGGCAGCGCCGACCTCGTGCTCGGCTGCGACATCGTCGTAACGGCTGGCGCCGACGCGCTCTCGAAGATCGGCAAGGGACGCACGACGGCGATCGTGAACGCGCATGTCGCGCCAACGGCGGATTTCGCGTCGCACCCCGATCTGGATCTGTCGTCGGGCGCGATGGAAGCGATCATTCGCCGCGATGCGGGCGAGCAGGCCTGCAGTTTCCTGCCGGCAACCGAGCTCGCGACGGCGCTCTTCGGGGACGCGATCGCCGGGAATCTCTTCCTGTTGGGATACGCGCTGCAACGGGGCTGCCTGCCCGTCGGACTCGCGGCGCTCGAGCGCGCGATCGAGCTCAATGGGCGCGCCGTGAAGACGAACCTGCGCGCGCTCGCCTTCGGACGCCTGGCTGCACACGATTTCGCCGCGGTGGAACGCGCCGCGAAGCCGGGGCTGCGCCCGCCCGAGATCGAGCCTGCGACTTCGCTCGCGGCGATCGTCGCCCGTCGCGTGGAGTTCCTGACGGCCTACCAGAGCGAGGCCTACGCGCGCCGCTACGCGGAGCGGGTGGAGCACGCGGCGGCCTGCGAGCGCGAGCGCACGCCTGGCAACAGCCGCCTCGCCGAGGCCGTTGCGCGTTACTACTTCAAGCTGCTCGCCTACAAGGACGAGTACGAAGTCGCACGGCTGTGGACGGACAATTCCTTCCGGAAGCAGCTCGAGCGGGAATTCGAAGGCTGGGAGCGCATCGAGCTGCATCTTGCGCCGCAGATCGCGAACCCGCGCGATCCGGACACGGGTCGCGCGCGCAAGTGGATCCTCGGGCCCTGGGTTTTCCGCGGGCTCGGCGTGCTCGCCAGGCTGAAGTTCCTGCGCGGCACGCCCTTCGATCCCTTCGGCTGGACGGCGCACCGGCGGCGCGAGCGGGAGCTGATCGCGGAATACGAAGGCACGCTCGCCGAGCTGTTGACCGGCCTGTCCCCGGAGACGCACGCGCTCGCGGTCGAGATCGCGAGCATCCCCGAGCACATCCGTGGCTTCGATCTCGTCAAGGATCGCCACCTGCTCGACGCGAAGGCGAAGGAAGCGCCGTTGCTCGCCCGCTTCCGCGCGGTCGCGACGCCCGCCCGCGCGCCGGGAGCCGCTTAACCCCGATCCGACATTACGGACCTTCGCCCTCGGCGCCATGCGCGAGACGTCAAGGCCCTTCTCCCTCAGGAAGGCCGTGGTCCTCGGATCGATCGCGCGGGGGTCGATCCCGGCGCTCGAGAAGGTGAACTTCGGCTGGGCGAGCGAGTGCGCGATCGCCTCCGCCATCTGGCTGCGGCAGGCGTTGTGTTCGCCTACGAACAGCATCCTTATGGTCTCGGCCCCGGGGTGCTTGGCGTACTCGCCCGTGCACATGTAGAGCGTCTCCATGCACACGTTGCGGGCCTGGTCGGCCACCCGCTCGAAGCGGCGCCCGATGTTGACGAGGGGCTCCAGCATTTCGGGCAGAACCAGCTCCCGTCGGAGAGCTTCGAGGAGGTCCGCGTTGAGCCGGCCGAGAAGCGCGTCGACCGCGGGCTCCACCTGGATGACCCGCCTGGCCAGGGTGGGGTCCTGGGTCACGAAGGCCTCGACCGCGTCGTGAAGCATCGGGATCGCGAGGTCGGCCATCTCCAGG
>JANNIY010000133.1:0-3401 GCA_031405455.1 Deltaproteobacteria bacterium
TCGTTGCTCTCGCAATCGCTGGAACCCGGCACACGATTTAACGTCTTGAAGAACGTCCCCGTCCGACGGCTCAGCCCATCTTCTCGCCGCCGTCCACGCGCAGGTACTGGCCCGTGACCATGCGCATGCGGTCGGAGCAGAACAGCACGGCGACCTCGGCGACGTCCTCGTCGGCGGGAATCTCGCCGATCGGAAACTTCTGCGTGATCTCCGCCTTGATCACGCTCTCGTCGACCTTGCGCTGCTTGGCTTGCCACTTCACGTAGCCCTGCACGGGCGGGCCCCACATCCAGGTGGGCACGACCGTGTTCACGCGGATCTTCTTCGGGCCGAGGTACTTCGCCATCTGCACCATGGCAGACATCAGCGCGCCCTTGGACGAGGCGTAGGCGAGCTGCGCCGTATCGGGCGGCAGCGCGTAGCTCTGCGAGCCGATCAGCACGAGGGAGCCGCCGCCGCGCTGCTCGAGTGCGGGCACCGCGGCACGGCACAGCTGCGTCGTGCCGATCACGTTCACTTCCATCACGCGCCGCCAGTCGTCTGCCTGCGTGGTGGCGAGGTCGCCGAACACGGCGTCGAAGGCCGCCACCTGCACGAGCGCGTCGAGCCCGCCGAAGCGCTGCACGGCGAAGGCGACGAGCCCCTCGCACGCGGCGGCGTCGGTGATGTCGAAGGCGTGCGCCGCCACGCGCTGGCCCGAGGCGTCGAGCTCCTTCGCGATCGTCTCGAGCTTCGCCGCGTTGCGCGCGGCGATCACCACGTTTGCACCATCGCGCAGCGCGATGCGCGCCACCTCACCGCCGAGGCCGGGACCGACGCCCGACACGATCACCGTCTTGCCATCCAGCAACATTCGCGTTCCTCCGAGAGGGCAAGAGGGCACCGCGGGCGCCGGGCAGTGTCAAGGCGCGCAGCGGGAAAAGAACTCGCGAAACGGTGGTTTGGGGGCTCTTCTGCGAGCGGCTGCAAACTCGGATCCCGGCGCGGATGCATTGCTTTTTCTCAATCATTTCGAGCACTTGTGAGGAAGCTCCGACGGAACCCCAAACACCGTCCGCCGCCTCGTTCTGCTAAGCTCGGCCGTCTTTTTCCGCCCGTCCGCACCGGCTGGGACCCCCGCACGACATGAACGACAAGGACCGCTACTGGGACTGCCTCGATCGGGCCATGGAGGCCTCCCACGGCGGCCGCACCGACGACGCGCTGGCCTGGCTCGACGAGGCGCTGCGCGCACAGCCGAACGGTGCCGAGGCCCACAACGGTCGCGGCGAGATTCTCTGGGACGAAGGCCGCATCGACGAGGCCGGCTACCAGTTCGAGCTCGCCACGCAGGCCGACCCGAAGTTCGTCACCGCGCACCTGAACCGCGTGGAGCTGCTGATCGAAGAGCTCGGTGAGCACGAGCAGGCCATCCAGTACTGCGATCGGCTGCTCGCCGGCCGCGATCCGCTGCCGCGGCCCGATCGCTCGACCGAGGCCGAGCTGCTCTACCTCAAGTCGAAGGCGCTCTTCTACCTCGACGACCTCGAGGGCGCGCTGTTCCTGGTGCGGCGCGCGATCCGCGTGGCGCCCGAAGTGGCGGTGTACCGCGCCTTCGAGGGCCAGATCTGCTTCGAGCTGGGGCGCTTCGCAGAGGCACGCCAGCGCCTCGAGCGCGCGGTCGCGCTCGACCCGGAGTCGGCGCACGCGGTCTATCACCTCGGCCTCGCGCTCGAGCGACTCGGGCAGGCGCCCGAGGCTGCGCGCGCGCTGCAGCAGGCGAACGCGCTCGACCCCGACCACTACTCGATCCCCAACGTGGTGGACGACGCCGCGTTCGAGCGCATCGCGGGCGAGGCGCTCGGCGATCTGCCGCGCTCGATCCGCGAGTACGTCGAGGACGTGCCGGTGCTCGTCGAGGACTATCCCTCGTCGGAGCTGATTGCGACCGAGAGCATCTCCCCCCAGATCCTCGGGCTCTACGTCGGCGTTCCGAAGACCGAGGCCGAGGGCTCCGCGCAGCCCCAGGATCTGACACGCGTGATCCTGTTCAAGAGCAATCTCGAAAAGGTCTGCTCCAGCCGCGACGACCTGGTCGAACAGATCCAGGTCACCGTGCGTCACGAGATCGGTCACCACCTCGGCCTCTCCGAAGAAGACCTCGAGCGGCTCGGCCTCGCCTGAACGACGGTCTCGGCGAGCTTCCCCCCTGGCTCGCCGCGCGCGCGCTTCCCGCGCAAGCCGGATCCGCAACCCGGCCGGGCCCGAAGCGGTACGCTCCAAACCATGTCCGGGCTCGTGGAACGCCTGCGCGAGATCGTCGGTTTCGGCGCCTGCCTCGTGCGTCCCGAAGAGCTGCTGGTCTACGAGTGCGACGGGCTGACGCTGCACCGCGCGCAACCCACCGCCGTGGTGCTGCCGCGCACGCGTGACGAAGTCGTTCGCATCGTCCGCGGCTGTCGCGAGTTCGGCGTCCCCTTCGTGCCGCGCGGCGCCGGAACCGGCCTCTCGGGCGGCGCCGTCGCGCAGGGCGGCGGCGTCGTGATCGAGTGTTCGCGGCTGAATCGCATCGTCGAGATCGATCCGCTCGATCGCTACGCCGTGGTGGAACCGGGTGTCGTGAACGCGGACCTCTCGAAGGCCGCGGCGCCGCACGGACTCTTCTACGCGCCGGATCCGTCGAGCCAGCTGGTGTGCACGATCGGGGGCAACGTCGCCGAGAATTCCGGCGGGCCGCACACGCTCAAGTACGGGACCACCACGAATCACGTGCTCGCGCTCGAGTTGGTTTTGCCCGATGGCGAGGTCGTGCAACTCGGGTCGCCCACCGGGTTTGCGGCGGGCTATGACCTCGTCGGCGCCGTCGTCGGGAGCGAGGGCACGCTCGGCATCGTGACGCAGGCAACGGTGCGACTCTCGCCGATCCCGGAGCGGGTCGAGACGCTGCTCGCGATCTTCCCGGACGTCGTCTCGGCTTGCCGTGCGGTCGGCGGCGTGATCGAAGCGGGGCTCGTGCCGGCGGCGCTCGAGATCATCGACGAGCGCACAATCGCCGCCGTCGAGGCGAGCGTCTACGCCGCCGGGCTACCCCTCGATGCGGGCGCGGTCCTGCTCGTCGAGGTGGACGGCGCCGAGTGCGCGCTGCCGGCGCAGGTGCAGCGCATTCGCGAGATCGCGGCGGCGAGCGGCGCCAGTCGCGTCGAGGTTGCACGCGACGCTGCCGAGCGTCAGCGCTTCTGGCGGGCCCGCAAGGGCGCCTTCGGCGCGATGGGCCGGCTCGCGCCCGATCTCTACGTGCACGACGCGGTGGTTCCGCGTGCGCGACTGCCGGAAGTCCTGGCGCAGATTTGCGCGATCGGTGATCGCCACGGCCTGCGGCTTTCGAACGTCTTCCACGCCGGCGACGGGAACCTGCACCCGAA
>JANNIY010000134.1:0-46554 GCA_031405455.1 Deltaproteobacteria bacterium
CCCGCGTCTCACGCCGCTCGCGCAGCCGGAGGCCCGCCTCACGGGCCTGGGCCACGGCCTGCTCGTGCGATTCCAGCGCGGCGCGCAGCGCACCCATCAGGCGGTCGCGCTCGGAGAGCAGGTTGCGCAGCCCTTCCTCGAGCGCACGCTGCTCGTGGTCTGCACGGCTGGCCTCGACCTGTCCGACCTCCAGGCTCTCGTCGGTGCTGCGCAGGCGCGCGTCGATCGCGGCCCTCCGGTCATCGACGGCAGCAAGACGATCTTCGGCGCGCGCGATGCTCGTCAGCACCTCGACGAGTGCGCTGTTGGCCGTCTCCCGCTCGCGCTCGAATGCCTGCAGCTCCTCGCGCGCGGCGCGAGCAGCGGCTTCGGCGAGCGCGACCCCTTCGCGCTCGGACTCGACGGCCGCCTCCACGGCGGCCAGCTCGGAGCCTGCTTCGGCGGCCTCGGCCTCCAGAATCGCGAGCTGCGTGCGCAGCTTCGCCAGCTCCTCTCGCCGCGCCGCGATCGTGTCGGCGTGGTTCTCGCGCTCGCGGCGACCGAATTCGATGCGCCCTTCGCAATCCTTGATGTCGGTGCGAAGCGCGAGCAGCACCTCGCTGTCCTGGGAGAGCACCCGCTCGCATTCGGCGAGCTCAAGGCGGCGCTGCTCGAGCGAGAGCTCGCGCTCGGCGAGCCGCGTCTCGAGTCCCGTCACCCGTTCGAGCAGCTGGTGCTGGCGCTCGCGCGCATTCCCGGTTTCCGTGACGAGATCCTGGCGGTCGTCCGCCGCGAGCGACAGTTCGAGCACGCGCCACGTCTCGCGCAGCCGCTTGTAGCGCGCCGCCTTCTTCGCCTGCCGTTCGATGGCATTGATCTGCCGGCGGATCTCGCTGAGCACATCCGTGACCCGCAGCAGGTTCTGTTCGGTCGAGCGGATCTTCGATTCCGCCTCGCGCCGGCGGGCCTTGTACTTGCCGATCCCCGCGGCTTCCTCGATCAGGCCGCGGCGTTCCTCGGGTTTGGCCGACACGATCTCGGCGATGTGCCCCTGCTCAACGATCGTGTAACCCTTGGCCCCCATTCCAGAATCTCGAAACAAGTCCTGGACGTCTCGCAGCCGGCAGGGCGTCTTGTTGAGGAAATACTCGGACTCTCCGGAGCGGTAGAGCCTGCGCGCAACCTGGATCTCGCTCCAAACCGAGAAGGCCGGGGGCCCGGTGCCATCGCTGTTGTCGAACGTGATGATCACCTCGGCCACGTTCACGGCCGAGCGCCCCTCGGAACCGGCGAAAATCACGTCCTCCATCGATTTTCCGCGCAAGCGGCGCGGCGATTGCTCGCCCATCGCCCAGCGCATGCCATCGACGACATTCGACTTGCCGCAGCCGTTCGGACCGACCACCGCGGTGATCCCGCGCTCGAAATGCAGCACGGTCCTGTCGATGAAGGACTTGAAACCGTTCAGTTCGAGGGATTTGATGCGCAAGCGACCATCTCACGCGCGACCGCCGCGCTGTGCGCGGAAGAGCGCTGTTTCGATCGGTTCGACGGAGGACGGAGGGGGCGAGGAGTTTCTACCACTCCAGGGAGGGATCGCGCAAGCCAGAAAAGCAGCCTGCCCGAAGCCCTCTCAGCCGACGGCTACCCGACGCTGCTGGCCCTGGTATTGAAGGCGATAGAGACGGTGGTAAACGCCCCCTAGGCCGAGCAGCTCGTCGTGACTGCCGGACTCGACGATCCGGCCCTTGTGCAGGACGTGGATGCGGTCGACGTCCTGGATCGTCGACAGCCGGTGCGCGATCACGAGCGCCGTCCGGCCCTCCATCAGCGTGCGCGTGCCCTGCTGGATCAGCGCTTCGGTCTCGCTGTCGATCGAGCTGGTGGCTTCATCGAGCACCAGCACGTCGCCGCCGTGGGCCAGGGCCCGGGCAAAGGAGAGCAGCTGCCGCTCGCCCGCGGAAAAGTTGCTTCCGCGCTCGCGAACGGGCGTGTCGAAGCCCTGGGGCAGCGACGCGATGAAGCGGTCGGCGTGCACCGCGCGCGTGACGCGCTCGATGGCCGCGCGGTCCACGTCCGGGCGGTCGAGCGCAATGTTCTCGGCGATCGTGCCGCTGAACAGGAAGACGTCCTGCAGCACCATCGCCACGCGCCGGCGCAGATCGGACTGGTGCAGGTCGCGCAGATCGACGCCGTCGAGCAGCACGCGGCCGCGCGTCGGATCGTACAGGCGTGTGAGCAGCTTGATGATCGTGGTCTTCCCGGCGCCCGTGGCGCCCACGATCGCGACCTTCTCCCCCGGCGCGACCCGGAACGTCACGTCCTCGAGCACCCAGTCCGCCCCCTGGTAGGCGAAGCTCACATGCTCGAACTCGACCTGCCCGCGGCCCGCGCCGCCGGCGCGCAACGGCACGACCTTCGCGAGCTCCCGATCGGCCACCCGCGGAGGCGTGTCGAGCAGCTGGTAGATGCGTTCGGCACTGGCCATCGAGCTTTGCATCACGGAGTACTTGGCCGACAGGTCGCGCAACGGCAGGAAGAAGCGCCGCATCCAATCGATGAACACGTAGAGCTTGCCGACGTCGGCGAGGCCGGTGGCCTGCCAGATGATGATCGCGACGGTGATCCCCGAGGCGAGTTCGACGACTGCGAACAGCGCGGAGTCGTAACGGATCGACATGAACCAGGCGTCGCGGTGGTCGGCGTTCATGCCATCGAATTCGCGGAAGCTCTTCTCCTCACGGTTGAAGAGCTGCACCACCTTCATCCCGGTGACGTGCTCCTGGAGATACGCATTGATGCGCGCGATGCGCACGCGCACGGCGCGGAACGCCTCGCGAACCTTGAGACGAAAGGCGATCGCGGCGATCGCGAGGAGCGGCACGACGACGAACGTCACGCCGGCGAGCCGGGCGTCCACGATGAAGAGCGCCACCGCAAAGCCCAGCATCTTGAACACGTCGGTCACGAGCGCGACGATCCCCGCCGAGAACATCTCGCTCACGTTCTCGACGTCGTTGGTCGCGCGCGTCACGAGACGCCCGACCGGGTAGCGATCGAAAAAACCGAGATGCAGCTTCTGGATGTGGGCGAAGACGGCGCGGCGCAGATCGCGCATCGCGGCCTGTCCGGTGCGCGCCATCACGAGCGCATTGAGATACGAGAATGCAGAGTTTGCGAACATCGCCGCGAGATAGAGCACGGCGAGCCAGAGCAGCGGCGGCAACCCCGCCGGCGCGTCGAACCAGTCGGAGGTCTGCGCGCCGTTGCCCGCGTCCACCAGCTGGTCGAGGCCCGTCTTCACGATCCAGGCGGGCGCGAGCTCGAGCAGGAAGATGGGCAGCACGAGCGCGAGCGTGAGCGCCACCTGCGCGCGATAGGGCCGCACGTACGTCCACAGCCGCAGCAGCAGCCGCCCATCGTAGGCGCGACCGAGGGCTTCCTCTTCGTGCATCGCCCCGGCGGCCCCCCCGTCGCGCGCACGCTGGGGCTCGCTCATGCCCGGCCCTCCACGAGCAATTCGTCCGCGTCGAGATCCGCTTCCAGCGCCTGGTCCTGCGCGAGCCGGGCGTAGAGACCTCCGTGTTCGATCAGCTCGTCGTGGCTGCCGCGCTCGGCGATGCGCCCCGCCTCGAGCACCACGATCTGGTCCGCGGAACGCACACTGCTCACGCGGTGGGAGACGATGACGACCGTGCGACCGGTAAAAACCGTCTCGAGCTCGCGCTGGATCGCCGCCTCGGTCTCGGCGTCGACGCTCGAAAGCGTATCGTCGAGGATCAGGATCTTCGGACGCAGCGCGAGCGCCCGAGCGAGCGCCGTCCGCTGGCGTTGCCCCCCCGAGAGCATCACGCCGCGCTCGCCCACCACGGTGTCCCAGCCGTCCGGAAGATCCGGCACGTCCTTGGCGAGCTGGGCCCGCCGCGCGGCTTCGACGATGCGCTCCCGATCCGGCGTATCGAGACCAAAGGCGATGTTGTCTGCGAGCGTCATCGAGAAGAGGAACGAGTCCTGGGGCACCATCGCGATGCTCGCGCGCAGGGTTCGCAGCGGAATCCGGTTGATGTCGATGCCGTCGATCCAGAGCTGACCGTCCTCGACCTCGAAGAGGCGCGGGATCACGCAGGCGAGCGTGCTCTTGCCCGAGCCGATCGGGCCGACGACCCCCAGCGTCGAGCCCGCCGGAACGTGCAAGTCGATGTCGCGCAGCGCCGGTTCCCGACCCGAGCCCAGGTAGCCGAACGTGAGCCGACGGAATTCGATCTCGCCGCGCAGCTCGCGCACCGGCACCGCGTCGGCGCGATCCGCGATGGCAGGCTGCTCGGAGAGCAGCTCGTCGATGCGATGCATCGACGCCGCGCCGCGCTGCACGACCGCCACGACGAAGCCCAGCAGGAAGGTCGGAAAGGTGAGTTCGTAGACGTACATCGCGAACGTGAAGAACTCGTCGACCCGCATGTGACCGGCGCTGATCTCGGACCCGCCGACCAGCAGGATGATCCACATGGCGACCGCCGGTAGCAGCATCACGATCGCCGGCATCGCGGCATTCGCCTTCACGAAACCGAGCTGGCGGCGGTAGAGCTCCTGGTTCGCCTTTTCGAAACGCGCGGCGGTGACGTTCTCCATCGCGTAGGCCTTCACCACCGCGATGCCCGAGATCGTCTCCTGGAGCTGGTTCGAAAGATCGGCGAGGCCTTCCTGGATCGCGAGACTCCAGTGATGGATCGAGCGGCCGAACCAGCGCGCGATGAAGATGAAGGCGGGGTAGGGAATCAGCACCAGCAGCGTGAGCTTCGCATTGATCGCGAGCATCGCGCCGATCACCGCGAGGTAGAGGATCGGCGTCTGCACGACGTTGAGCAGCCCGACGCCGAGCAGCAGCCGCACGGCGTTCATGTCGTTGACGCAGCGGCTCATGATGTCGCCCGTGCGCCAACGGAAGTAGAACGACTGTGGAAGCTTCTCGAGGTGGGCGAAGACGTCGTTTCGCAGCTCGTACTCGATCTCGCGCGCCGCGTTGAAGACGAGCGTCCGCGAGAAGTACCGAACCACGGCACGGGCGAGCGTGACCGCCGCGAGCCAGAGCACACGCCGCACCACCTCCGCAGCAGGAAGTCCGTCGACGACCGCCTTCACCGACCAGCCGACGAGAATGGGCACGGCAACGAAGCCCGCGACGTAGGCGAGCGTCGTTCCGGCCCACACCGCGTAGTAACCGCGGTTGCGGCGCACGTAGCCGCCCAACCGGCGCAGCGCGGTGCGGACGGGCGAGCCGGGAACCGCCTGCGTCATCGGCGATACCACGCGGCGATCCGCTCGCGCGGCACACCCAGCCACCAGGCCGTCGCCGCGCCGGCATTGCGCAGCACCGTATGCAGCGCTCCCGCCCCGTGATAGCGACGCGCGGAGGTGGTCACGGCGAGACGCAAGCAGATGATTCGGCCGCGCCGTTTGAGGCTCCGCACCAGGTCGAGATCTTCCATGATCGGCGCCTGCGGCACGCCACCCATGGCCTCCAGGACGCTGCGGCGCACGAAGAGCGCCTGGTCGCCGTAGGGGAGACGCAAGAGGGCGACCCGCACGCGGGTGCCCCATTCGATCAAGCGCAGCGCGGGGGAACGCGACGCGAAGCGCAGCCGGAAGGCGCCACCGACGACGCGCGGATCCGCGAGCGCCTCGCGCACGCTCGCATCCCAGCCGGGAGGCAATCGGGTATCGGCATGCAGAAACAAGATCGTGTCGCCCCTCGCGAGACGCGCCCCGGCGGCGAGCTGTCGCGCGCGGCCCGGCGCCGAGTTCACGACGCGCGCGCCGCTCGCCGCTGCGCGCTCCGACGTCGCGTCCCGACTGCCTCCATCGACGACGATGATCTCGGATCCGGCGGCCCTGGCGCTCGCGATGGCCCCGGTGATCTGGTCGGCCTCGTCGAGCGCCGGAATCACCACCGTCCACTGCACGGCCGCAGGGTAGCAGGCGCCGCGTTCGTTGATCTGCGCCCGGCTGCGGCTCGCTGCGCGGCCCGCGGTCGCCTTCCGATCCGTCGCTCTTCGCTGGCTGCGGGCCGCAGCCAGACCGCCCGCGGCTTCGCGGTCGCGCGGCGCCTGGCGAGCGGCATCCGCGCCCGGCGCCATGGTTCGCCGCATTGACAGCGCCGCGGGCGCTCGCCTATCCATCGGGCGTGAGCGCCGACGATCCCTCGGATTCGCCCATCCCGCCCGGCTCATCGGCGCCGAGCTACGCCGCGGCCGGCGTCGACCTCGATCACGACGAAGCCTTCATCGACGACATCAAGGAGATTGCGCGCCCCACGCACCGGGCCGAGCTGCTCGCGGGCGTCGGCGGATTCGCCGGTCTGTTCAAGGCTCCCGACCGCTACAAGGAGCCGGTCTTCGTGGCGAGCGCCGACGGCGTGGGCACGAAGCTGAGGCTGGCCGCGCAGATCGGACGATTCGACACCGTCGGCATCGATTGTGTGGCCATGGTGGTGAACGACTTGATCGTGCAGGGAGCCGAGCCGCTCGTGTTTCTCGACTACCTCGCGATGGATCGGCTCGATCGCGAGGTTGCGAAGCAGGCCCTGCGCGGAATCGCCGAGGGTTGCCGCCGCGCCGGCTGCGCGCTGCTCGGCGGCGAGACCGCCAGCATGCCCGGCGTCTACCAGAAGGGCGATCTCGAGCTCGTGGGCTTCGCCGTCGGCGTGGTCGAACGCGACAAGCTGATCGACGGCTCGGGCATCAGCCAGGGCGACGTGATCCTGGGGCTCGCCTCGAGCGGCATCCACAGCAACGGCTACTCGTTGGTCCGCCGCATCGTCGACACCGGCGTCCGCGCCGGGCATCTCGATCTGCGCGCCGAGAACGCCGAACTCAACACCAGCCTCGCCAGCGCGCTGATGGCGCCGACGCGCATCTACGTGAAGCCGCTGCTCAACGTCATGCGCGATTTCACGCTCAAAGGTCTCGTCCACATCACCGGCGGCGGCTTCGTCGGCAACGTGCCGCGCATCCTGCCCAAGGGAGTGCGCGCCCGCATCGATCCGACGGCGTGGCCGCGGCCGGGCATCTTCGGCCTGCTGCAACGCCACGGCGAGCTCTCGGACGACGAGATGCTGCGCGTCTTCAACTGCGGTCTGGGAATGCTGGTGATCGTGGCGCGCGATCAGGCGAACGACATCCGCGAACGCCTGGAGGCGCTGGGCGAGCGCAGCTACCGGATCGGCGAGATCGAAGCCAAGACGCCCGACGAGCCGCCCTTGTTGATCGGCGCCCCCCGCCCCACCGCGACCTGATGCGCGGGCTGCCCGCGGTCGCCCCGAGCGCGAGCCAACGCACGCGTCGCTGGGACGCCGTGGTGCTCGGCGGCGCCCTTCCCGGCCTGGTCGCGGCGGTGCGACTCGGAATGCGCGGCGAGCGCGTGCTCGTGGTCGAAGAGGACGCGGCCCTCGCGGCATTCTCCGGCCTCCGCGAACCGTTTCTGATGACCGGCGGCGACGGCGACGGCGTACTCGCCGCCTGCCTGCGCGCGCTCGGCGTGCCGATGATCGACCGGCGCCGGCTCGACTCCGACGCCTGCGCCTACCAGATCGTCTATCCGGGCGTGCGCCTCGATGTCGGCGATCCCTCCGCCACGATCGAGGAGCTGGTGGCGTGGAACATCGCCGCACCGGAAGCCGCACACGAGCTGGTGCGCGCGCTCGCCGACGCCGCGGCCGGCGAGCGAGAAGCCATGCTGCTCGCACCCATCGTACGCGGCACCCGCCGTCTGGGAATCGGCCAACGCCGCCCGCCCGCGAGCCCGCCGCGACCCGACGCCATCCGGCATCCGCGCGGCTTGCCCGCGGCAGTTGCGAGCGCGCCGGAAAGCCTCGCTGCGCTGTTTGCCGCGCAGATCCGCGCGTTGTCGAATCTGGGGGCGAGCGCGCCCTCCCCCGAAGCGCGCGCGCGTCTGCTCGGCCTCGCGCTCGAAGGCAGCGCGCTGCTCGCGCCTGGCGAAGGCGGCCTGCGCGGCCTGCTGCGACGCCGCATCGAATCCCTGCACGGTGAGTTCCGGAGCCTGAACGGAGCCTTCCGACTGATCGCCGCGGCGCAGCAGCCGGGGATCGAGGTCGGCGCCACGGGAGACATCTGGGTCGGTCGCGCGCTCGTGCTGAATGCGCCCCGCGATGCGCTCGCCTGCACGATCGCCGAGGATCCCGTGCCCGAACCGTTGCTCGCGCCCCGCGCCGCGCAGCGACGCCTGTCGCTGCACTTCCGCTTGCGTGCAGACGCGCTGCCCGAAGGCATGGCCCCGCGCGTGATCCTCGTGCGGGAGTTGTGTCCCGCGCTGGACGCGACCAACGTCGTGACGCTGCGCGTGTTCGCTCCGACGCGCCCGCGCGATCCTGCAGATCTGGTCGCCTCCGCCGTGATTCCGAACGGGGACGGCGAACCCGAGGTCGCCGAGGCGGCGATCACCGCCGCCATCTCGGAGTTGATGCCCTTTGCCGCGTCGTCGCTCCAGCGCGTGCGCGTGCGCGCGCCGCGCTGGGACGTCGAAGACCAGCTGGCGGATCCGCCGCCGGGGGGCGGCTGGCCGGGCGAAAGCGAGATCCGGCTCGCGTGCAGGCAACCGGTCTACGCACTCGAGCGTGGGGCCGTTGCCTCTCTCGGCTTCGACGGTGATCTGCTGCTCGGCTGGCGCGCGGGAGATGCGATCGCAGCCGATCTAGCCTAGCGTCGCGACGCGAGCGTCCCTCCCGGCTCGCGCCCCCGCCTGCCGCGGCAGCGCGTCGGGAAGACGGGGAACCCGGTTGGCAACGTTTTCGGAACACGAGAATGCGACGGGGCCGACGTCCAGCCGCCCGGTTTTTTTGAGGCTGCTGCGCTACGCGTGGCCCTACTTCACGCTGATCCTGCTCACCTCCTTCCTGGCGCTCGCCTATAGCGGTGCGCGCTACGGCCGCGCCTATCTCGCAAAGCCCCTGATCGACGAGGTCGTGCTCCCGCACGGTGCGATCAGCGCGGTCCCCAAGCCTTCCGACTGGCTGCCGAACATCGGCCCCTTCGCAAGGCACGGGGAAAGCGCCTCCCCGAGCAGCCCCGCCCCGACACCGATGTCGGAGACGGAGCGCGCAACGCTCGAACTGCAGATCCAGAAGAAGTTCTCCCAGATCGTGATGGTCGCCATCATGGTGATCTTCGCGATGCCCCTCTTCCAGTTCAGCCAGGACTACATCATCGAATGGGTGCTCGGCCGCATCATGGTCGACATGAAGCGGGACGTGTGCGCGAAGCTGCTCGCGCTGCCGCTGCGCTTCCACCAGGACCGCCGAAGGGGCGACGTGCTCGCACGCACGATGCAAGACGTCGCCGGCGCGCACGGCGCGCTGACACTGCTCTTCGGCGAGTTCGTCCAGCAGATCGTCATGGTGTGCGTCGGGCTTCCGATCCTCTTCTACATCTCCTGGCAGCTCGCGCTCGTGTCGCTGGTGCTCGGTCCGCTGCTTGCCGGCGTCATCTCGATCTTCGGACGGCGCATCCGCGACAGTGCGAAGTTGCGCCAGGAGAAGTATGCGGACGTCACGCAACGGCTGCTGGAGATCCTCTCCGGCATCAAGGTGATCAAGGCCTTCCGCGCGGAATCGCTCGAGGAGAAGGCGTTTCGCCGCGAGACGCGTCGGCTCTTCGCCCGCTCGATGAAGGTGGCGCGCTACCGCGTCTTCGCGCGCAGCCTCGTCGAAACCCTGAACAACGCGATGGGCATTGCGATGCTGGTGCTCGGAACCTGGCTCGTGCTGCGCGGGCGCTTCGGCCTCACCGTCGGCGACATCGCAGCCTTCGCCACCATCCTTTCGACGACCTACAAGCCCGTGAAGGGGCTCGCCAAGGACTGGGTCAAGCTGATGGACGCGCAGGCGGCGACGGATCGTTTCTTCGAAGTGATGGACACACCGATCGGCGTACAGGACGCCGTCCACGCGACGCGGGTCGGCGCGCTCCAGCGCGGCGTTTCGCTCTCGGACGTCAGCTTCTCCTACGGCCGGGAGCCGGTGCTCTCGCACGTCTCCTTCGAAGCGCGCGCCGGCGAAGTGGTGGCGATCGTCGGGCGCACGGGAGCCGGGAAGACCACGCTGATCGATCTGATGATGCGCTTCTACGACCCGGATTCGGGCCAGATCGCGTTCGATGGCATCGACCTGCGCGAGATCGAACGCGACAGCCTGCTCACGCAGATCGCCGTGGTCGGCCAGGAGCCGTTCCTTTTCGACGCCTCGATCCGCGAGAACATCCGCTACGGAAAGCCACGAGCCACGCAAGAGCAGATTCTCGCGGCGGCCCGCGCAGCGCACGTCGACGAATTCGTGGACCAACTCCCCGACGGCTACGACACGGAAGTGGGATCGGTCGGCATTCGACTCTCCGGCGGCCAGCGCCAGCGCATCACGATCGCCCGCGCGATCTTGCGCGACCCCTCGATCCTGATCTTCGACGAAGCGACGAGTTCGCTCGATTCGAAGAGCGAGCGTTTCGTTCAGGAGGCGATCGACACCTTGCTGGGCGGACACCGGACCGTGTTCATGATCGCGCATCGCCTATCGACGATTCGGCGCGCGGACAAGATCGTGGTGATCGAGAACGGAACCGTGAGCCAGATCGGCACGCATGCCGAGCTGATCCACGCCGGCGGCCTCTACCGCGAGCTGATCGAAATGCAGGCTTCGCCGCACGCCCCGAACGAGGATTCGCTCCGCACGCATTGACGCGAGATCCGCCCGCGGATCAGCGATCCGCGAGCACCGTCGCATACAAGCCCTCGACCTGCTCGGCGAGCCGCTCGGGCGAGAAGCAGCGCTCGGCGCGCCGACGTGCGGCCTCGCCGAAGCTACGCCGCAGCAAACGATCTTCCAGCAGCGAGCGCCATGCCGCCGCGAGCCGGTCGGGCTCGGCTGCAACGACGAGTCCCGTTTCTCCGTCGCTCACGATCTCCGGCAGGCTGCCGAGGGGGGTCGTCACCGACGGGATGCCGCAGGCTGCGGCTTCGAGCAACGCCCGGCAGCTGCCATCGGTTCCCGGAACGAGCAGCGTGAAGACGTCGCTCGCACGCAGGACGTCCGGGTAGTCCGCGGAGCGGTAGCCCGCAAAGATGACGCGATCGGCGATCCCCAGCCGCGCCGCCGGGCGACGCGCCGTCTCCTCGAGATGGGTGCCTCGCCCGATCACGAGCAGCCGGGCCGCGGGGAGCGCGCGCACGAGCCGGGCCATGGCGGCGAGCAGTAGATCGAAGCGGCGGTGGCGCTGCACCCGCGCCGTGATGCCGATGACCAGGTGCTCGGGCGAGAGTCCGAGCGAAGCCCGCACCGCAGCGTCCGGCGGTCGCGGCGCGAAGCGCTCGAGATCCACCGCGCCGAAAACCCCGAGCACGGGCAAGCCCCGCCGCAGCCGGGCGTTGCGGGCCGCCGCGCGGGGCGAGACGCACAACAGCCCGTCCGTGGCGCGGCCGAACAGCCAGGCATTCCACGGCAGCCTTGCGATCGAATCCGCGCTGCGGTGCGAACGGACCAGACGCGTGGCGCCGTTGCGGCGACCCTGCGCCGTCGCGCGAACGGCAATCACGTGATCGCGCGTGTGCCAGGCGTGAACGACATCGAAAGGGCGCTCGCCCAGCAGCCCCTCGAGCCGACGTGCATCCGAGGTATCGCGCCACCAGATCGCACCGCGTGCGCGCGATAGCTCGAGCACCGGCTCGACTCCCGCCGCGCGCGCCTGCTGCGGCAGCGAATCGGGTCGGCCGCTGGGGTCCTCCGGACACGCGAGCTCCACCGTGCAGCCTCGCGCGCGCTGCGCGAGCAGGAGCTGAAGCATCGGCGCAGCGGGGCCCGTCCACTTCCAATCGCTCGTGACGTGCAGGATCCTCACACGCGCCCGCTCCCGTCACGGAGCGCGGAGCGTTCGAGCTCCCAGAGCTTCGCGTACTTGAGCAGCACGTGGAACGCGGTGAGCGCGGCGATCAGGAAGCCGGGCATGCCATCCAGAAATCCCGCCTTCAGGACGTAGGCGCGCAGGAAACGCGCGGGTGGCCGCAGGCACAGATCGGAAACCCGCGCGCGCCGCCCGCGGCGCTGGAGTTCCTGCGCTTCGACCCGGCTGTACTCCTGCACGCGAGCGATCTGATCGGCGAGATCGACGTAGCTGTAATGCTCGAGATCTCCGGCCAGGCGCTCGCTGCGTCCCCGCAGCTGCACCCGCCCGTGCGGATTGCTCCCCGCCCAACGCCCGCGCGAACGCCGAAAGACGCGCAGCTGCCAGTCGGGATGAAAATCACCGTGACGGATCCAGCGGCCGAGATGCCGGGTGACGCGATTCAGCGCGATGCCGTCGAGATCTTCTCCGGTGCGCGCGAGCCGCGCGAGCAATCGGAGCGTGAGCTCGGGCGAGAGGGCCTCGTCCGCGTCGAGCGCGATCACCCAATCGTGTTTCGCCTGGTCGAGGGCGAAATTCTTCTGCTCGACGTTCCCGGTGTAGGCGCGCCGTAGCACGCGGGCGCCCGAACGCAGCGCGATCGCCTCGCTGCCGTCGCGGCTGCGCTCGTCGATCACGACGATGATCTCGTCGCACCAGGCGAGCGAATCCAGGCAGCGCTGGAGGTGGAGCGCATCGTCGCGCGCGATCACACAGGCGCTGAACGGGGACGTCACGTCCGCAGGCGTTCGACGGACAGGACCCCCTTGATCCGCCCGATCTCCTTCATCACCGCGTTCAAGCTCGTGACGTCGTTCACCCACAGGTCGTAGGTTTGGATGGCCTTCGCATCTTCGCTGGTCGAGATCTGCGCCGCGCCGATGTTGATGCCGGCGGCCGAAATCGTCTTCGTCACCTTGGCGAGCAGACCCGGGCGATCGAGACTGTGCACGCGCACCTTGATGCTCCACGGCGCAGCGGCATCGGCATCCCACTGCACGTCGATGCGGCGCGCCGGATCCTGCTCGAAGGTCTTCACGCAATCCTTCTGATGCACCGTCACACCGCGGCCGCGGGAGACGAAGCCGATCACGTCGTCGCCGGGCAGCGGCGCACAGCAGCGCGGAAATCGCACCATCACATCGGGTTGGCCATTCACGCGAATGCCCGAGGAGCTGCGTCGCGGCTCGCGTCGGAACAGGCTGCGACGCCGCGGCGCCTCCGGAACCGGCTCCGGCAGCGGCTCTCCGCGCAGCCGCCGCACCACCTCGCCCGAGGCGAGCTTCCCGTAGCCCACCAGCGCGAACAGCTCGTCGATCTGTCCCATCGCTTCGGCCTGCGCGATCTCGTCGAGCCCGCCGCTCTCGAGCAGACGCGGCAGCGAGAGCCCCGCCTTGCGCAGATCGCGGTCGAGAATCTCGCGGCCGAGCTCGCGGCCTCGTTCTTTCTCGCGGCTGCGCAACGCGTGGCGGATCTTGCTGCGCGCGCGCGCCGATGCGACGAACTCGAGCCAATCCTTGCGTGGGTACTGCGATTGGCTGGTGATGATCTCGACCGTGTCGCCGTCGGACAGGAGATGCCGCAGCGTCACCATCTTCCCGTTCACCTTCGCCCCCCCGCAGTGCTCTCCCACCTTCGTGTGGATCGCATACGCGAAGTCGATCGGGGTGGCGCCCCTGGACAGGTTGATCACCTCCCCTTTGGGCGTGAAGACGAAAACCTCGTCTGGAAACAGATCCACCTTCACCAGATCGATGAACTCGTGCGGATCCGCCAGCTCCTGGTGCCACTCGAGCAGCTGCCGCAGCCAGGCGAACTTGTCGGCGTCGGCCGCGGCCTCGGGGTCGAGCAGCCCCTCCTTGTACTTCCAGTGGGCGGCGATCCCGAATTCGGCGTTGTGATGCATCTCGCGCGTGCGGATCTGGATCTCCATGCGCTCGCCGTAGGGACCGATCACCGTCGTGTGCAGCGACTGGTAGCCGTTGGGTTTCGGCAGGGCGACGTAGTCCTTGAAGCGCCCGGGCACCGGCCGCCAGATCGAATGGACGATTCCGAGCGCCGCGTAGACGTGCTCCTGACCGCCTTCGAGAATCACGCGGAAGGCGATCACGTCGTAGATTTCGTCGAGCGAGAGCCCCTGGGCTTCCATCTTCTGATGGATCGAAACCAGGTCCTTCAGCCGCCCCGTCACATCCGCCGCGAGCCCCGCCTCGGAAAGCTGCTTCGAGAGGATCCCGATCACCTCGCGGATGTACTCGCCCTGCGCCTGACTCTTTTCGCGCAGCCGGCCTTCGAGCTCGCCGACCGCATCCGGCTTGACGGTTCGATACGCGAGATCCTCGAGTTCCCGCTTCATCCAGTAGATGCCCAGCCGGTGCGCGAGCGGTACGTAGATCTCGAGCGTCTCCTGCGCGATGCGGTGTCGGGACTCCTCGGCCATGTAGCGCAACGTGCGCATGTTGTGGAGCCGGTCCGCGAGCTTGATCATGAGGATGCGGATGTCCCGCGACATCGCGATCAGCATCTTGCGGAAGTTCTCGGCCTGGCGTTCGCGCAGGGACGTGAACTCGATCTTCGCGATCTTGGTGAGTCCCTCGACCAGAAAGGCGACGGGCTCGCCGAACAAGCGCCGCAGCTCGTCGGAAGTCGTGAGCGTGTCCTCGATCGCGTCGTGCAGGAGCCCGGCGGCGACCGTGACTTCATCCATCCGCATCTCGACCAGGATGCCGGCCACCTCGAGCGGATGGACCAGATACGGCTCGCCGGAAAGGCGCTCCTGGCCTTCGTGGACCTTGGCGGAAAAGACATAGGCGCGCTGCAGGAGCTGCAGGTCGCAGCCCGGGTTGTACTCGAGGATGCGGTCGGCGATGTCGTTGAAGCGAAGCACCGGCCGGCGATTTTCCTCAGCTGGGGCGAGCATTTGAGAAACGATACCGGACGCGCACGCGGCCGTCCAAGGCGCTCAGGCTTCTTCGGCGCGCAGAGCGTCCGCTGCCTTCGCGGGCGTAAAACGGCGCCGCAGCCCGGCCGTCGCGCCGGCGCGCTGGGCCGCCACGATCTCCTGCACGTTCGCCACGCAGCGCCCGAGATCGTCGTTCACCACCGCGTAGTCGAACTCCTCGACCGCCGCGAGCTCGCTGCGCGCGGTGCGCAGGCGCGCCGCGACTTGCGCAGCGGTGTCGGTCGCGCGCCCCTCGAGGCGCCGCACCAGCGCGCGCAGCGAGGGCGGCAGCAGGAAGATCAGGCACGCCGCGGGAAGCCGCTGGCGCACCTGGCGGGCGCCCTGCACCTCGATCTCGAGCAGCACGTCGAGGCTCTCGGCGAGCGGTGCTTCGATCGCCTTCCAGCTCGTTCCGTAGTGATGCCCGTTGTAGATCGCCCACTCGAGGAACGCTCCCGCCGCGATCAGGCGTTGGAACTCGTCCTCGCTCACGAAGTGATAATCGACGCCGTCGCGCTCACCGGTGCGCGCCGCACGCGTCGTGTGGGAGACGGAGAGCCGCAGCTTCGGGTCGCGCTCGCGCAGCGCGAGGCAGACCGTCGTCTTGCCCGTGCCCGACGGCGCCGCCACCACGAAGGTGTTGCCGCGTGCGCCAGGGCTCACTCCTGCCCTCCGAGCGCATCTTCCTGGACGAGACGGGCGGCGATCGTCTCGGGGTTGAGCGCCGAGAGGATCACGTGATCGCTGTCGGTCACGAGGATCGAGCGCGTGCGACGGCCCTGCGTGGCATCGACCAGCTTGCCGCGGCTCGCCGCCTCCTCGCGCAGCCGCTTCATCGGCGCCGACTGCGGCGAGACCACCGCCACCACGCGCGAGGCCACGACCAGATTCCCATACCCGAGATTCAGCAGGATCGGGCTATTCAACGTTCTGCACCTGCTCGCGCATGCGCTCGATCTCGGTCTTCAACTCCACGATCTGGTGCGCGATCGGCGCATCGCTCGCCTTCGATCCGATCGTGTTCGCTTCGCGACCGAACTCCTGGAGCAGGAAATCGAGACGCCGGCCCACCGGGCTGCGGGGGCCGGCGCCCGCCAGGATCTCGCGGAACTGATCCACATGGCTTCGCAGCCTCACCAGCTCCTCGTTCACGTCGAGCCGATCCGCGGCAATCACGACTTCCTGGTGCAGGCGCGCCGGGTCGAGCAGACCCGTCTCCTGCTCGAGCTGCTGCGCGCGCTTGCGCAGACGCTCGCGCACCGCCTGCTGGACCAGCCCCGATCGCTGTTCGAGAAAGGCCGTCAGCTCGATCACCCGTTCGAGCCGCGCCTGCAGATCGCGCTCGAGCGCGGCGCCCTCGGCGGCGCGCATGGCGTCGAGGGCCTCGAGGGCCGCCTCGATCGCCGGGAACATGCCCTCTCGCAACTCCGTCGCGGGCAGTTCGGCTTCGCTGAAGCGTGCCACCCCCGGCAACGCCAACACTTCCGCGACCCCCAGCTCACCGCCCACCCCCTGCGTCTCGCGCAAGCAGGCAGCCGCGCGCAAATACTGCTGCGCCGCCGCGAGATCGATCTCGAGTGTCGTCGTCTTTACGTCGCCGCTCGCCGAGGCGACGCTGAGATCCACCTTGCCGCGCTCGAAGCGGCGTTGAATCGCGCTGCGCACATCGGCTTCGAGGGCTGCGAGCGGCTTCGGCAACCGCACGCGCGCATCCAGGTAGCGATGATTCACCGAGCGCACCTCGACATCGAAGTGCGCCTCGCGCATGGCGAAGGCCGAGCGCCCGAAGCCCGTCATGCTGCGGATCACGCGCCCCCCTGGTTGGCGGCGAGCGCCGCCGGCAACTGCTCGCGCACCTCGTCCGCGCTCGCCGTCGCGGTGCCGACCTTGCCGATCACGACCCCGGCCGCCGCGTTGGCGAGCACCGCCGCTTCCAGCAGCGTGGCTCCCGCCCGCAGCGCGAGCGCCAGCGCGGCGATGCTCGTGTCGCCGGCCCCCTGCACGTCGAAGACCTCGCGCGCGACCGTGCGCACGTCGATGCCAGCGCCGTCGGCTTCGAAGATCGTCATGCCGTCGCTCCCTCGCGTGACCACCACCGCTCCGCCGCCGATCCGGCGCCGCAATTTGGCGACGGCCCGCTCCAGATCCGCGCGCGTGCGAATCGTGATTCCCGAAAGCGTCTCCGTTTCCCTCAGATTGGGCTTGAGCAACTCGGCGCCACGATACGCCACGACGCTCGTCTTCGGGTCGACGACCACCGGCGTGCCCGCGCTGCGGAAGCGTCGCATGGCGCGAGCCACCACCGACTTCGACAGCACGCCCTTGCCGTAATCCTCGAGCACGACGCCGTCGCAGGCGACGAGCTGGCGGTCGATGGCGGCGAGCAGTCGCCGCCCCACCGTGGCCGGCGGAGGCTCCAGCGTTTCACGATCGAAGCGCACGACCTGCTGCGAGCGGGCGATCACGCGCGTCTTGCGCGTCGTCGGGCGCCCCGGAACCACCAGCAGGCCCGCCGGATCGACGCCGAGCTTCTCGATCAGGTCCGCGGCGCGCCGCCCGGCGGCGTCATCGCCCACGACCGCACAGAACGCAGCCTGGCCGCCGAGCGCCACGACGTTGCGCACGACGTTCGCGGCGCCGCCGAGCACGACCGTTTCTTCGCGCACGTGCACGACGGGCACGGGCGCCTCCGGACTCACGCGCTCCACTTCGCCCCATACGTACTCGTCGAGCACGAGGTCGCCCACCACCAGCAGCCGCAGCTTCGCGAAGCCGCGCAACAGCGATGCGAGGCGCGCGAGATCAAGCTGCGGCATCGGCACCCGCCCCGCGAGTCGAGGGTTCCGCGCCGTGGCGCCCGGCATCGGCCTCGAAGGCCGCGACGCGACCCAGCCCCACGCTTCCCGGGCAACCCCTCAGATGCCACATGAACACGTCGCGGTGGATGCTCCAACGCTCGCGATGCCGCGTTCCTGCGATCAGCAGCGGCGCCTGCGTCACGACGTAGAAGAAGGCCTTTGTGAAGCGCAGCGCCAGCACCAGCGATGTCGGAATCCGCCCGCGGTACTTGCGGAAGAAACGGTAGAGCGAGCGGTGGTACTCGATGCGCGTCAGCGCCGGGCTGCGACGTTTGCTGCTCCCGCCGGATAAATGCTCGACGAAAGCGCTCGGGAGGTGCACCACGCGCCAGCCGGCAGCGCGCACACACAGGCACCAGTCCGTCTCCTCGAGGAAGAAGAAGTAATCCTCGGGAAGGGGCCCGACTTCGCGCAACAGACTCGCGCGCAGGAAGAGCGCCGCTCCCGCGACCGCCTCGACGTCGATCGGCGCGTCGCCGGCCCAGCGCCGCGAGGGAAACCGGCGCCGGAACAGGTATTGAAAGACCCCCTTGGGCACCAGCTCGGTCGCGAGGATCGGAAAGTTGTGGATCGAGTTCTGCTTCGAGCCATCGGGGTTGAGCAGTTGCGGCCCGACGACACCGACATCCGGGTGCGCGTCGAGGTGCGCGACGCAGCGCCGCAGGACGCCGCGAACGAGCTTGGCGTCGCTGTTGAGCAGCAGCATGTGGCGACCCTGAAGTCCCCGCAGGCCCGCGTTCGTGCCGGCGGCAAAGCCGACGTTTCGCGGCAGGGAAACCACGCGCGCCTGCGGAAAATCGCGTCGGATCGCTTCCACGCTGCCGTCGTTCGAGCCGTTGTCGACCACGCAGATCTCCGTGGCGAGACCCGGGGAGCCGTCGACGGAGCGCAGCTCGGCTTCGATCGATGCGAGACATGCGAGCACGAGCTCACGCGTATTCCAGGTGACCACGACGATCGAAAGATCGGTCATGCCCGGCTTCCGGCAGCGCGCAGCGCTCGCGCTTCGCGCGGAGCCAACAGCTCGCGCGCGGCTGCGAGCACGGCGTCTGGCGTCAGGCTGCGCATGCAGGTCGCGGCCGCGCAACCGCTGCGACAGGGACTGCAAGCCACGGCAACGCGCACCTGCCGCGACGGGGTCTCGCTCCACGGGGCGTTTTCGATGGGATCCGTCGGGCCGAGCAGCTGCACGACGGGGGTTCCGACGAGCGATGCCACGTGCAGCGGGCCGCTATCGGAGCCGATGAAGAGGCGGCTCGCAGCAAACAAGACCGCCAGATCGGCGAGCGTCGACGTGCGCGGCGCGAGTGTCGCCGCTCCCTGCGACGCCGCCACCACCGCTTCCGCCAGCGCGCGATCCGCGTGCGCCGGGCCAGCGCTGACGACGCTGCCTACGCCCGCCTCGCGGGCGAGATCCCGGGCCACGCGCGCGTAGCCCTCGACCGCAAACCGCTTGTAGGGCGTGGCGTCGCTGGTGCCGGGATGAATTGCCACGGGAGCGCCGCGGGCCCCGATCTCGGCCCGGCATTTCGCCAGGCGCGCCGGGTCGACACGCATCGGTGACGACGCCGCAGGCGCCGTGACAGCGAGGAAGTGCACCAGCGCGGCATTGCGATCGAAACGGCTGATGCGGACGGGCGTCAGCTGCGCCCGGTCCGTCGCAAAACACCAGGCGAGCTCGCGGCCGAAGGGACGCGCGTAGCCGATCCGCCGCGGCGCGCCCGCGAGCGCCCCCAGCACCGCCGAGCGCAGGATCCCGTGGAAGTCGACGACCAGTTCGAAGCGCCGTCGGCGCAGCCCGCGCACGAAGCTGGCGAGCTCCCGCCAGGCGGCGGCGCGCGCACCCTCCCGCCACAGGGCTTGCAGCCGGTCGCGCGGGAAGACGATCACCTCATCGAGCCAGGGCTGGGCTTCGATCGCGCTGGCGGAAGCCGGCTCGACCAGCCAGGCCAGGTGGGCGCCGGCATAGGCGGCGCGCAGGCTCGAAACGGCCGGCAGCGTGCGCACGACGTCGCCGACCGCCCCCAGTCGGATCGCCAGGATCCTCTCTGCCGGCGGCGGCGCGTCCAGGGGATTGAGACAGACGGTGATGGCGAGCCTCGCGCGACGAGAAGCCGGCCGGTAGGATACCCCTCCATGCGGGCGCCCGGCACCCTCGCGACACGCGCGGAGCCGGTCGCGTTCCGCGAGCACCGCTCTGCAGAGCGCGTGCTCTACGTCTCCGCCGAATTCGAAAGCGCTGCGCTGGCCCTCGGCCTGCTCGAGCCGGGCGGGCTCGAGCGCGCGCTGGCCCAGGCGTCGGGCCAGCGCGGGAGATCCCGCACCGCCCTCGTGGCGCTGCCGGGTCGCGTCGAACGCCTGCATCTGCGACCGGTCCACCACGGCGGGCTATTGCGCGGCGTGCTGCACGATCGCCTGCTCGGCCTGGCGAGGCCGCTCGCAGAGCTGCGGGTCCACGCTCGCCTGCAAGCCCTCGGCGCTCCCGTTCCGATTCCGGTGCTCGTCGCGGCGCGGCGCGTGCGTGGCTTCCAGCGCGCCACGCTGGCGACGATCCACGAAGAGGGCGCTCTCGATGGCATCGCGCTCCTCGCGGGCCCCTTGTCGGAGGCCGCACGCCGAGCCGCGGCGGCCACGGCCGGCCGCGCCGTGCGCGCGCTGCATGATGCGGGCCTGCGCCACGCGGATCTCCACCTCGGGAATCTGCTCTTTCGTGCGCGGGGAACCGAATTCGAGGTCTGGGTGATCGATTTCGACCGGGCGCGCCTCGCCGCACCGCCCGCTGCACGCGAACGCATGCAGGAGCTGATGCGCCTGCAGCGTTCGCTCGTCAAGCACGGCCTGCTCGACCGGCTCGGCGCGCGCGCCTGCGCGAGCTTCTTCACAGCCTACACACACAAGGATCGCGCGCTGCGCAGCGCGCTGCTGCGCCAGCTGCCCCGCGAGCGGGCCCGGCTCGCGCTCCACAAGCTGGGTTACCGCCTGGCGCGCCAGATTCGGTCAAGCTGACGGCGAGCGCAGGCGCGCCTCGACCCAATCGAGCCACGCCTCCGCAGCCTCCACTTCGAGCTCGATCACGAGCACCGCGATCCGCGCGCTGCCGATCCATTCGGGTTGGAGCTTGACGGCGTCCTTCTCGGTCGTGATCCAGAGATCCGCCTGCCGTTCCAGACCCGCGACGTCGCCGGGGCGATAGCGATGGTGATCGCGGAAACAGCGCTCGGCGATCACTTGCGCGCCAAGAGCTTCGAGCGTGCGGCGCAGCGAAGCCGGCTGCGCCAACGCGGCGAGCATTCCCACGCGCGCGCCGGCCAGCGGGCCCGTCGGCTCGAGCGGGCCGCCGCGCAGCGGCCGCACGCCGAGCGGGCGCCGCCGCGCCCGAAAGCGTTTCGCGTGCGGCGCGTAACGCACGATCAACGCCTCGTCCGACGCCTGGAGCGGGCCATCGACGACGCCCACCGCCGTCGCGAAACGCAGCGCCGACAAGGGTTCGCGCAGGGGCCCCCGCGGCAGCAGCCAGCGATTGCCAAAACCCTGCACGCCGTCACAGACGACCACGTCGAGATCCCGCGCCAACCGGTGATGCTGGAAGCCGTCATCGAGAATCACGACGTCGGCGCCATGGGCGGACATCGCCCGCAAGCCGACGAGCGCGCGATCGCGGCCCACCAGCACGGGCACGCCGGGCGCATGCGCGGCGAGCACGAACGGCTCGTCGCCCGCCTGCTCGACCGTCGCATGGATGAAGCGACCATCGGAAACGGTGACGACCGGCTCGCGGCCGCTGCGCGCGTAGCCCCGGCTCGCGAGCACGACCTTGTGCCCGCGTCGGTGCAAGCGAGCCGCCAACCAGGCGGCCGTCGGCGTCTTGCCCGTGCCGCCGACACTCAGGTTTCCGACGGAGATCACCCGACACGGAAGCCGCGTCGCCGCGAGCGCGCCCGTGCGGTAGAGCGCGCGATGCAGCCACGCGCCCACGCAGACCGGGCCCGACGCGAGCGCGAGGGGCAGCAGCGCGGCGGCCTGCGCGAGGCCCTGTTCGCGCGTTTCGAGCCACGCAGCGCGCATCAAGACTCTCGGATCGGGGCCCGTTCGAGCAGCGCTTCGATCAGCTCGGCGGCGCGCTCTGCGCTCCCGCGGTGCGTCGACAGCTCGCGCCGCCCCCCTTCGCCTCGCCGCCGCGCTTCGTCCGGATCGCGCAGCAACACGACGAGCGCCTTCGCGAGTTCGTCGGCGTCCGCCACCCGCCTGCCGGCGCCGCTGGCCTCGAGGATCACGACCGCGTGACGTGCGTTCTCCGTGTGCGGACCGAACAGCACCGGGCGCCCGGCGAAAACCGGCTCGAGCACGTTGTGCCCCCCGACGGGCACGAGCGTTCCCCCAACGAACGCGACCGCCGCGCGGGCGTAGACGGGCGTCAGCTCCCCGACGCTATCGAGCACCAGCACCTCCCCCTCGCGCAGCGGCGCCGAACCCAGCGCCGAGCGCCTGCGCACCACGCGACCGCCCACCCGCGCGATGCGCTCCACCTCGGCCGCACGCTCGAGGCGCCGCGGCGCCAGCACGAGCGCGGCCGGGAGCCCCTCTTTTGCGGCGTGCGCGAGCGCCGCGAGCGCCGCGCGCTCCTCCCCGGGATGCGTGCTACCCGCGACGAAGAGCGGCACGCCGCCGAGCACGCGACCGAGATCCGGCGCGAGCGGCGCCCCCTCTTCAGCGGGCTCGAGCTTGAGATCGCCCGTCACACAGATGCGTTCCGGCGGCGCGCCGAGCGCGAGGAAACGCTCGGCATCGGCCGCGGTGCGCGCGCCGATCGCCGCGATCCGCCGCAGGGCTGGACCGATGAACCGCTGGAACCGCTGGTAGCGCGGATAGGACTGGTCCGAAACGCGGCCCGACACGAGCGCAATCGGAATCCCGCGGCGCTCGGCCGCGGCGAGCCAGCTCGGCCACAGCTCGGTTTCGATCAGCACCAGCGCCGCAGGCTGCACGCGGGCGAGCGCCGATTCGACGCACCACGGGTGATCGAGCGGCGCGAGATGACAGGGGATCTCGGGATGCGCCCGCCGCATCACCTCGCGCCCGGCGAGCGTCACGGTCGAGCTGACGACCGAGTGGCCCCCGCTGCGCAGCCGATCGACCAGCCGCGACGCCGCCAGGATCTCGCCGACGCTCGCTCCGTGCACCCAGACGGCGCCCGGCGGGAGCCCCGGCTGCACACCGAGTCGCTCGCGCAACCCGACGCGCCAGGCCGGGCGCAGCGCCAGGGCGCCGGCGGCGACCGGCGCCAGTGCCAGCGCGGCGAATGCCGCCAGGGCGTGATCGACCGCGCGCACCGCTGCCCCCTCCCCTGCGAAGCACGCTCTCGCGCGCGTCGCGCTCAGCCAGGATCGCTGAAGCCGGGCATGGCTTCCACCACGCGCAGCGCCGTGCGCAACGCACGCAGGCCCTCGCGGCCGGACATCGCCGGCTGCTTGCGGGTGCGCACGGTCGACACGAAATCCTCGAGCTGGGCGAGCAGCGAGTCCCCGGGACCGAAGGCGAGTTCCTCGGTTTCGAACTGCGCCGCCGCCGACCCCGCTGTCGCGACCCTGCGAAAACTAAGCGCCGCGCGCGCGAGAAAATCGAGCGCCAGATAGCCGTCGCGCTGGAAGAACCGGATCTTGCGAACCGCCGTCGGCGACACGCGGCTCGCAGTCAGGTTCGCGATGCAGCCCGAGGGGAACTCGATCCGGGCGTTGGCGATGTCGACCTTGTCGGTGACCACGGACACGCCGATCGATTCGATGCGCTCCGGCTCCTCCCCGAGGATCTGCTGCAAGATGTCGAGATCATGGATCATGAGGTCGCGCACCACGTCGACGTCGGTCCCGCGCTCCGGGAAGGGGCCCATGCGGTGGGCCTCGATGAATCGCGGCGCGTCGATCCGCGCGCGCGTCTCGCGCAAGACCGGGTTGAACCACTCGAGATGTCCCACCTGGAGCATGCGCCCACGGCGGTTCGCGAGCGCCAGCATCGTTTCGGCGTCGGCGAGCGTCGCGGTCATCGGTTTCTCGACGAGTACGTCGAGCCCGGCCTCGAGCGCGGCGCACACGAGGCCGAGGTGCTCGCTCGTCGGTGTAGCCACGATCGCGGCGTCGGCGCCGCGGAACGCCTCGCGCGCGTCGCACGTCGCGCGCGCGCCGAACTCCGCGGCGAGGCGCTGCGCCCGCTCGAGATCGATGTCGACGATGGCGCCGAGCTCCACGCCCGCGTCCGCTTCGCACAGCGCCGCAACCTTCTGCGCGTGGCGACGCCCCATGTGGCCTGCGCCGACGACGGCGATGCGCAGGGGCTTCACCCGGACCCTCGCGACGGCGGCTCGGATACCCCGAGCAGCGCAATCCCATGCGCATCGGCCAGCGCCACCAGCCGCTCGCGTTCGAGCACCAACACCGCGCCGGCCTCGAACGCCAGCAGTCCGGCCTTCGCTTCGGCCAGGCTGCGCAGCGTGTCGGGCCCGATCACCGGCAGATCGAAGCGCGGATCCTGGCTCGGCTTGGCGACCTTCAAGACACAGGCCCCGCCGCCCAGGCCGCCGGCGCGCAGGATCGTCGCGTCCGTGCCCTCGATCGCCTCGACGGCGATCACGGCGCGCGCGCGCACGACGAGGGTCTGACCGATCCCGAGCGCGGCGACCGCCTTCGCGAGCGGCCAGCCAAAGGCGAGATCGGCGAGCTGCTCACGGCTCGCGGAGACGCAGCCATGTTGCCCCGCCGTCGCGAGCAGTTCCGGCACCCAGGCGGCCTGCGGAAGCAGGCGGATGCCCTGCTCCGCCAGGTATTCGGCGACACCCGAAAGCAACGACGCGTCGTGCCGATCCGCCAGCCGGCGCAGCAGCGTCAGCGCGACGGCGTCGGGGCGCAGGGCCGCGGGATCGTCGAGCGCGAGCTTCGGGAGCTTGCCGGCCAGCACCGCCTCGCGGACGCCCGCCGCGCGCAGCACCTCGACGACCCGGCCCACTTCTCCCGGATACAGCCAGGTGAGCGCCGCGACGTCGGCTGCGAGCGCGGGGTCGGCCTGCCCCGTGAGCGCCACGGCCACGACCCGGCGCGCGCTCCGGCGCGCCGCACGCGCGATTGCGAGCGGCAACCCGCCGCTTCCCGCGATCAGGCCGAGCGGCGCCGGTTCTGACGGGGCCACGGTTAGCGGATGAAGCCGCGCTTCGATTCTTCGATGAACCGGAGCAGGTGCGCGACTTCCGGCAGGTCGCCGCATTCGCGTTTCACGAGATCGGCGGCCGGCTCGAGGCGCAGCTTCGACTGGAAGAGGATGTGGAAGGCGTGCTTCAGCGTCGCGATCGTCGGATCCGAAAAGCCGCGCCGGCGCAACCCGACGGTGTTGAGGCCCGCGAAACGCGCGCGGTCGCCCACCACCTTCGAGAACGGGACGGTGTCCATGCTCACCATCGAATTCGCCGCGGTGAATGCCGACTCGCCGATGCGCACGAACTGGTGCACACCCGTCATCGCGCCGAACACCACGTGATCTTCGAGCACGACGTGGCCCGCGAGCGCCGAGAAGCTCGCCAGCACGCAGTGGTCCCCGATCCGGCAGTCGTGCGCGATGTGGACATTGTTGAGGATGAAGTTTCCATTGCCGATCCGCGTGCGACCGCCGCCATTCGGGCTGCCGACGTGGATCGACGAAAACTCGCGGATGCTGTTGTCCTCGCCGATTTCGAGCACGGTATTCTCGCCCGAAGCACCGAGGACCTGCGGCTCCCCACCGATCACGGCGAAGGGAGAGATGCGGGTGCGGGCGCCGATGGACGTGCGGCCCTGCACGGACACGTGGGAGCCGATCACGACCCCGGCCGCGAGTTCGACGTGCTCGCCCACCAGCGAATAGGGGCCGATCTCGACGTCGGGAGCGAGCTTCGCCCGCCGATCGACGATCGCGGACGGGTGCACGAGCGTCACGCCCGGCTCACCCCTTCTGGTTGTAGCGCTTGATGATCAGGTCCGTGACGTCGAGCGCTTCTCGCGTGTAGAGCACGCCCGGCGTGCCGCGACGGAGGATCAGCGTGAACCCCTGCGTCTTGCCCACGTCGGTGATGATCTCGATCAGCTTGGTCGTGAGCGGCCCTTCGAGTCTTTTCTGGTCGAGCTGGAGCTGGCCCTCGAGCTCCTTGCCCTTGTTCTGGATCAGGTTGCGCATCTCGGCCAGGTCGAGCTGCTTCTGGAACAGCGCCTCCTCCGAGAGCACGAACTTCTTGGCCTTGAGCTCGTCTTCGACCCCCTTGTAGCGATCCATCAGCGGCTGCATCTGGTCCGCCGCCTCGCGCTGCTTGCGCGCGAACTCCTCGCGGGCTGCCTTGCCCTCGTCCGTGGAGCTGATGGCCTGTTCGATGTCGACGATTCCGATTCTGATCGGCTCGTCCTGCGCCGCGGTGCCCCAGGCGAGCAGTGCGCCCAGCGCCAGCAACACGATGGCCTTGTGGATCTTCATGCCTTTTCCCTCACTGAACGATGTGTCGAAGCAGGCTAGCGGTCAGAAACCCTGACCTCCCACGGAGAACTCGAAAACCGGCGAATCCTCTACCGAGAGCGGATCGAGCGGGAAGCCGATCACCACCGCCAACGGACCGAACGGCGAGAACCACTGCACCCCGAGGCCCGTACCGTAGCGCCACGCGGTCACGTCGAACAGGTTGTTCTCGTCCTCCGCGAAGGCGTTGCCGGTATCGAAAAAGGCGACGCCCTGGAGCCCGATCGTCTCCGAAATCGCAAATCGGTACTCGAAGCTCGAAGAAATGAACTTGTTGCCGCCGATCACGTCGGTTTCGCTCAAATCATCGAACTGGTGGATCTTGCGGTCGCCGATGTCGTTGCACTTGCCGTTGTCGTTGCCGCCGATCGCAGGCGCGTCCGTACAGACGGTGGAGATCGCCTGGGACGGGTCGCCGGGGATGACGTCTTCCGGAGGAATGATGTCCCCGGTCTCGGGATCGATCACCACGGGAATGCGTCCCGCCGGCAGATACTGGCCCGCGAAATCGCCCGCCCCGCCAATCTCGTAGAGGATCGCGCGCCGGGGACCGACCGAGCGCGCGTCGAAGCCGCGCAGCTGGAACTCGCCGAGGCCGCCCAGGAAGTAGCGCTCGGAGAGGGGCAATTTCAGGTTGGTGTCGATGTCGCGCAAGGGCAGGATGTTTCCATCGAAGGTGTCGATGGTCACCCCATCCGGCAGATCGTAATCCCCGATCGTATTGAACGGCAGCGTCCAACCGACGCGGCTGGCGAGCACGAAGGTCGAGCGCTCGGGCATCCAATCGGGCGCCCCCAGGAACCACTGCGCGCGACCCTCCAGGCGCGCAAAGTTCGAGAAGAAGCCCATCCCCGAGTACTCGAGGGTGCCGCCGAGGTTGACACCCTCGGTCGGCGTAAAGCGATCGTTGCGCGTGTCGGAAAACACCGTAATGCCAGCCAGGCTCGAGGTGATGGCGCCGGCGACGAGCTCGCGCAGGATGACGCCCGCCGCGAGCACATTCTGGTCGTCGTCGAGCTTGCGCTGCGAGAAGCTGTAACGCAGCAGCCCACGCGTGCGGCCGTCTTCGCTGAGCGCGTGCCCGAGGATGACCTCGGCCCCCGTCTGCGTCTGCTGGAAATCCTCGTACTGGAGGTCCGTGCGGAAGAGCGTCGTCCCGAGGCTGAAGTCCGAGCCGAACACGTAGGGATCCTGGAAGCTCAGGAAGAAGCGGGTCGTCTGGCCGCCCACGTCTGCGGAAAACTGCGTGTTGTAGCCCCGACCGAACAGGTTCGACTGCGACAGCGAGCCGGTGACGACGATGCCGTCCTGCGAGGAGTAGCCCGCTCCGAAGCTGAAGGAGCCGGTGGGCCGCTCGACCACCTTGACGGCCATGTCGAGCTGCTGCGGCTCATCGGTGGGCTCCGGACGCAGGTCCACCTCCTCGAAGAATCCGAGCCGCTCGATGCGGACGCGCGCGAGCATCACCTCCCGCTGCGAGTAGAGCTGGCCTTCGACGATCGGGATCTCGCGCCGCACGACGTCGTCGATCGTCAGCGTGTTGCCCGAGATGTCGATGTTGCGCACGAAGTAGAGCGGTCCCTTGCGCACCTGGAACGTGAGATCGACGATCTCGTTCGACGCCGACAAGTTCGAGAGCGGCGTCACGTTCGCGAAGTAGAAACCGCGGTCCGCGTAGTATTCCGTGAGCCGCGCCACGTCTTCGGTGAGGAAGCTGCGGTTGAAGACGTCGCCCTCATGCAGCTCGAGCAGGTCTTCGAGCACGGCGGCGTCGACCGTATCGTCGCCCGCGATGTCGAGCTTCCCGACCCGGAAGCGCCGCCCCTCCACGATCGAGACCGTCACGATCAGGCCGTCTTTTTCGGCCACGACGTTCGGCTCGCCGATCTCGACGCGCAGATAACCCGCGTCGGTGTAATGCTTTTCGACGCCGCGCAGATCCTGGACGAAGAGCGGCTCGGAGTAGGTGCCGGAACGGTCGAACCAGGAGGTCGCGACCGACCAGAAGTGCCAGATCCGTGTCTGGAAGCCCACGCGCAGCTCGCGATTGCTGAAATGCTCGTTGCCATGGAAGGCGATCTCACGCAGCTTGAGCTTCTCGCCTTCTTCGACCTCGAAGTTGATGCTGACGGCGGCCTCACTGAGCGTCTCGATGCCGTAACCGACCTCGGCGAGGTAGTAACCCTCGGCGCGGTAGAGCGCGGCGATCCGCTCGCGATTTTCGAAGAGCAGCGGATAATCGAGGGTGGAGCCGGTGGTGAGCGTGAGGATGTCACGAATCTTCTCGCCGTCGATCGACTCGTTGCCCGAGATCGTGATCTGGCGTACGACCGGGCTCTCCTCGACATCGAAGATCACCTGCAGGCCTGCGGGGCTCTCGTCGAGGAAGACCCGCACGTTGCGAAAGAAGCCGAGCGCCTGCACCTCGCGCACGTCCCGCGCGATCTGCGCGGGGCTGTAGCGGGCACCCACCTTCGTCGCCACGCGCGCGAGGATCGCATTCGCCTCGATGCGCCGATTGCCGCGAACCGTGACGGAGGCCACGCGCTGCTTCGCCGGCGCGTCCCCTCCCCCGCTGCTCGCGAGCAGGCGATCCGCCGGCACGATCTTGAAGCGGACGCTGACCCCCTCCGGCCCGCGCTCGGTCTCGGCGCTGACGCTCCCGATCGCAGTGTCCTGCCGCAGCTTCGCGAGATCGTCGCGAACACTGGCCGGATCGAAGGGCTGGCCCTGGCGTGTGAGCAGCCCCGCGCGCAAGGCTTCCGAACCGGCTTCGACGCCCAGCACTTCGACCTTCGCGACGATTGCCGGCGCCGAATCGAGGATGTTGGCGAGCACGCCATCGGCCACCTCGTTGACGCGCGCTTGCAACTCCTCGTCGCGCTCCGCAGTCAGCACCAGCGTCTGGCCGCGCAAGGCGACGGCAACGGGAGTCACGCGCACGTCGAGGCTGTAGCGCCCCGCGAGCTCCGTGACGCTGCCGGTGACGACGTAGCTGGCGCCCACATCGGCGGCGAGACTGCGCAGCGCGGCGTCGCTCGCCTGCGCTTCCGCCTTCTGCGCCAGCGCATCCGAAGTGGCGCTGGCCGGGAGCACGCGCACCGCGTCGCTCGCCGCGAAACGCTCTCGCATCAGGTTGGCGAGAGACTCGCCGAGATAGTCGAGCGGCTTCGAGCTGAAGACCCGGAAGCGCAACACGGCGACGCTGGGCTTCTCGCCCGCCGGCGCTGGGGTCGCTGCCGCGGGCGCTGCGGCAAGCGCGGGCGCAGCCGTCGACGCGAACGCCGCCAACAGCAGCGCGAGCATGGCTCGCAAGGCGCGGCGGCGGCGGCTTCGGCCGGCAGGGCGTGCGGCGTGCAAGAACGACCTCGGCCTGCGAGCGGCGGTCGGGGAAACGCTCGGCTGCGGGATCCGCCAGCACCCAGGGCACCCAGCGAGCCGGACGAGTCTATCGCGTGCGGAGGCAGTGACAAGCCCCGTGTTCGCGATGATTCGTCTTTGATCTCAGCGGTTTATGGCGAAATTCGCGCGCAGATTTCGAGCCCGCCCGCTGCGCTCCGAAACGCAGACACGCCCCGCAGCGCGAGCGACGCTGTAGGATCATGCCCTCGATCTTCTCGGGGAGAGCTGGAAGTGCGCCGGATTTCGCTGTTCATCGCACTCGCGGCCGTGCTCGCGGCCGCCGCGCCCGCCGAGTCGCTGGCGCAGGTCTGCAATGCGGGCGGGTCGGTGTGCACGGGCGACGTGATCGTCACCGACATCACGCTGAACCAGGTCTATCGCCTGCGCTGCGCGACCCCCACCAGCACGAACTGCCCGCGCGTGGCGCTCGCGAGCGACGGAATGCTCGACACGCCGCGCGCCGTCGTGGTCGACCCGAACGGCAGGCTCTTCGTCAGCGAGAGCGGCAACACCGACGCCGTGATTCGCATCGATCCGACGCTTCCCGCCACCGCGAACCAGGTGGCCGTGACGCTTGGCGGCGGCTTCACGAGCCCGCGCGGCATCGTGATCGATGCCAGCGGCGACTTCCTGGTGGCGGAGCCCAACGATCAATGGATCTATCGCGTCCACCCCACGAGCGGGTCGCAGAGCGTCTTTGGCGCTTCGGGAGCTCCCCCGAACCATTTCACGTTTCCGTCGGACATCGCGCGCCACGCCGAACTCGGGCTACTCGTCACGGACGCATCGCTCGCACCGGTGTCGCGGCGCGTGCTGCGCATCCCAGCGACCGGCGGCGTCGCGTTTGCGCTTGCGGCGGACGGCCTGCTCACGTTTCCGCGCGGGATCGCAGTCGAGGCGAGCGGCAATCTCGTGATCGCCGACTCGGGCCAGGCGGCGCCGACCGTGATTTCGCCCAGGCTGATCCGCATCAACCGCACGACGCTGGCGCAGAGCCTTGTGCCGGTGACCGGCCTCCTGGGGCCGCGCGGCATCGCCGTCGACGCGAGCGGCAACCTGCTCGTCGCGGACGTCACGGCCAAGGCGGTGTACCGGGTGCATCCGACCACCGGCGCTCGAACGACCGTCACCAGCGGCTCGACCCTCGGCCCCTGGGGCATCGCGGTCGTGAGTGCGATTCAACCGGTAACGCAGAGCAACCTGCTCGTGGCGGATATCGGCGCGGGCGCCAAAACCATCGTGAGGGTCACGCCCGCCGGCAACAAGACGCCCGTCGTTCCGCCGGGGTCCTTCATCGCTCCCGTCGCCGTCACCCGGACCCGGCCGGGAGCGCCCTGGAACGGCGGGATCCTGGTCGCCGACGCCGGCGCGGTGCGGTGGATCGACGAGACTCCGCCCACCCCGACGGTGACGACGATCGCCAGTGGCGGATCTCTCGCAAACGTGACGGGCCTCGCCGTCGATGCGCTCGGCGACGTGCTCGTCACCGATTCGACGGCGAACGCGGTGATCCGAATTTCGCCGGGCGGTGCGCAGTCGACCATCGGCGCCACGGGGGGAAACCTCACGACGCCGGTCTCGCTCGTGATCGATCGCGACGGGCTGTTGATCGTCGCGACGAGCTTCACGGACTCCACCGGCGCGAGTCGCGCGCGCATTCTGCGCATGAATCCGATCACGGGCGCACAGCGCCTCGTCACGGAGAGCTTGACGTTGCACAGCGTCCGGGCCCTCGCCCTCGATTCGAGCGGCGACGTGCTGATCGCCGACGACGCGCCTCCGGCGACCAACACCGGTAGCCTCGTCGATTCGATTCAGCGCATCGACGCGCGCTTCGAGGACGTGAGAACCGTCCTCTCCGCGCCCGCGGGGACCCTGGGTTCGTATCGAGGCGTCGTTTCGGACACGAATCACGACGTGATCCTGGCGAACAATCCGGTGACGACTCCGACGCCGACGCCGCCGGAACTCTTGCGCGTCGACCCCCTGCTACCGGGCACGCAGACGCCGATTCCGCCGGTTCCGCCGGTTCCGCCAGGCACCCCGTTCAGCGAACTCCGCGGCATCGCACTCGACGCCGCGCCGCCCGCCTACCCGCTCGCCGATCCCGACGACGATCTGATCGGCAGCAGCGTCGACAACTGCCCGAACGACGCGAACCTCGGCCAGGCCGACAACGAGTTCGACGGTGTCGGCGACCTCTGCGACGTCGATGACGACAACGACGGCGACGTCGACACCGCCGACAACTGCCCGTGGATCTTCAACCCCGAGCAGGAGAACGGCGCGGGCCCGACCCCCGCGCGCCCGAACGACACCCCTGAGATGCCGACGATCGATCCGCTCGGCGACGCCTGCGACAACTGCCCGGACCACACGAACCCCGGGCAGGAAGACAACGATCTCGACGGCATCGGCGACCCCTGCGACCCGGACGATGACAACGACGGCATCTGTGATGTCCTCAACCCCGCCGTGACGAGCTGCACGGGCGCCGACAATTGCTCGCTGATCAAGAATCCGTTCGAGATCGACACGGATGCCAATGGCATCCCCGACGCCCAGAGAGATACCGATGCCGACAGCTTCGGCGACGCCTGCGACGAGGATGACGACGGCGACCTCCTGCCCGACACGGCCGACAACTGCGACCTGGTCGTGAACCCCGATCAACTGGACTCGGATGGGGATGGCGTGGGCGATCTCTGCGACAACTGCCTGGACGTCCCCAATCCCGGCCAGGAGAACATCGACGCCAACGTCTCGAGCACGCCAGATCTGAAGGGCGACGCCTGCGACGCGGACACCGACGGCGACAAAGTCTGCGACGTCGCGGGCGTGAGCGATCCGAACCCGCTCAATTGCACCGGCGGCCCCGACAATTGCCGGTTCCTCTACAACAAGAACCAGGCCGACACGGACGCGGACGGCTTCGGCGATGGTTGCGACAACTGTCTGGCCTTCCCCAACCCGGGCCAGGAGAATCACGACACCGATCTCGACGGCGACGTCTGCGATTCCGACGACGACAACGACAACAAGACCGACACCGAAGACAATTGCACGTTGGTCCCGAACTTCGGCCAGATCGACACGAATCTCGACGGCTACGGCAACCTCTGCGACGCGGACTTCGACAACGATGGCAACGTGGGCGTCACGGACTTCGGCGCGCTGAGAAGCGTTTTCGGCCAGCCGTCGGCCGGGTTCCCGAACCTCGATTGCGATTCGTCCGGCGCGATCGGGCTCGGCGATTTCGGCGTGTTGCGCAAGTCGTTCGGAGGGCCGCCGGGACCTTCGGGATGGACCTGCGCAGGCACCACGCCCCCGTGCCCGCCGCCGGCGCCCTGATCGCGCGACGAGGCGAAACCGAACGCAGGGCGCGCGCTCGCTGACAGCGGCGCCCGGTGCGACCGGGAATCAGACCGAAGAATCTTCGAGATAGCCGTCGACCAGCACGACGCGCCGCCCCAGCCGGGTGGCGAGTTCGGGGCTGTGGGTCACCACCACGAGCGCCGTGCCGTGCAGGCGGTTCATCTCGAGCAGCAGCTCGAGCACCTGATCCCCCGTCTTGGGATCGAGATTGCCGGTGGGTTCGTCGGCGAGCAGCAGCGCCGGCTCGAGCACCAGCGCGCGCGCCACGGCGACGCGTTGCCGCTCGCCGCCTGAAAGCTTGCCCACCGGATGCGTGAGTCGGTGCTCGAGCCCGACCTCGCCCAGCAGATGCTCCGCGCGGCGCCGCATTTCGCCGAAACCGAGTCCGCGGATCAATCCGGGCAGCATCACGTTCTCGGTCGCATTGAATTCGGGCAGCAGGTGGTGGAACTGGAAGATGAAGCCGAGCTTGGCATTGCGGAAGGCGGCGAGCGCATCCGAATCGCGTGCGAACAGGTCTTCCCCCTCGAAGAGCACGCGGCCCTGCGTCGGCCGGTCGAGCGCTCCGAGCACGTGAAGCAGCGTCGATTTGCCGACGCCGGAGCTTCCCAGGATCGCGAGCTTCTCGCCGTGCCGGATCGTGAGATCGATGCCGCGTAGCACGTCGACCCGGCCGTCTCCCATCGGAAACGATTTGCACAGGCCGCGGATCTCGATCAGCGCTTCACTCATATCGCAGCGACTCCACCGGATCGAGTCGCGCGCCCTGCCGGCTCGGCAGCAGCGTGGCGCCCAGCGCCAGGATCATCGCAATCGCGACGGCGATCGCCACCTGCCCCGCGTCGAGCTCGGCAGGCAGCGTCGAGAATTGGTAGACGCTCGCCGGCAGCGTGTCGATTCCCGTGATGGCCTCGATCTGGTGTTGGATCCAGGCGATCTGGGCGGTGACGGAAACTCCCGCGATCACGCCGAGGCAAGTGCCGACCAGTCCGATCAACGTGCCCTCGATCGCGAAGATGCGCTCGATGCTCTCGTCCTTCGCGCCCATCGCCTTGAGGATCGCGATGTCGCTCGACTTCTCCATGATCATCATGACGAGCGTCGAGACGATCGAGAACGCCGCCACCACCATGATCATCGTGAGCAACACGAACATCATGATGCGTTCGGACTTGAGCGCCTGGAAGAAGGCTGGAAAGAACTCCTTCCAGTCGCGCGTGAAGTAGGGAAATCCGAGCGCGTCGACGATCGCGAGACCGACGGTCTGGGAACGATAGTAATCGCTGGTGCGCACCTCGATGCCGTCGACCACGTCTTCGGCCCGCTTGAACGCCTGCGCCGCAGGCAGGCTCACGTAGGTGAACATCTCGTCGTACTGAAAAAAACTCGACTCGAAGATGCCGACGACCCGAAAGCGCGCGAGCCGCGGCGAGGGACCGAGCGGCGTCTGCGGCCCACCGAAAGGCGAAATCAAGAGCAGGGGATCGCCGACGTTCACGCCGACCACGGCCGCCAGCTGGCTTCCGATCACGATGCCCGGGTCCGCGGCGTGGCCCTGCGAACGATCCTCGCCCGGCTTCGGCTCCCCGTCCGCAGCGTCGTCCCCGCCCGCCGCGTCGGGGGAGAGCGCGTCGAGAGACCCGGCAATCAGATCCTCCCGCAGATCGGTGACGAGCCCCACCCGCGCCGGATCGACGCCACGCACGCGCACCGCCATGATCTCGCCCGCGTTGCCGCGCACCATGCCTTCGGCATCGACATACGGGGACGCGGCCACCACCTCGGGCACGGCTTCGACGCGCGCGACCACATCGGCGTAGTCGGCGAAGGGCCCGAAGCCGTGCTGCACCGTCAGGTGCGCACGGTTGCCGATGATCTCGTCGCGCCAGGTGCGCTCGAAGCCATTCATCACGGAGAGCACGGTGATGATGAGCCACACTCCCGCCGCGATGCCCACGACACAGATCCCGGTGATCACCGAGATGAAGGTCTGGCGCCGCTTCGCCAGCAGATAACGCACCGCGATGAACCACTCCGCCGTATCGCGCGTGTCGAGCAGACCCGCCGCGGCGAGGGGTACGAGCCCGAACAGCACGGCCGCCAGATAGGCGCCGAGCAACCAGCCACCGAATTCCGCGAGCGAAACCTCCGGAGCGGCGAGCGCCACCGCGAGCGCGACCCCGAGTGCGAGCGCCAACGTCAGCAGGCGCAGGAAGCGCTCGATCTCGCCCGCGGCGGCCGGCTCGGGCGAACGACGCCGACGCAGCGCGAGCCAGAGGACGGCGCCGCCCGTGACCGCCGCCGGTGCAGCCGCGTAGCCGACCTTGCCGCTCGCGCCGAGCACCAACGCATAGCCGAGGCCCAACACCAGCGCGCTGCCCCCCGCGAGCCAATCGGGAGACAGCCGCCGCAGCACGAGGCGCACACCGCCCATCGCGACGGCGATCGTCAACGCCGATCCCGCGAAGGCACCCGCCAGGCGTTGCCACCCGCCCTCGGCCGCAGCCGCCAGATCTTCTCCACCCCAGGTGAGGACACCGGAGGTCACCACCAGCGTCCAGAGGGCGCCGAACACGAAGAGGCTGAATCGCTTCCGCGATGCGCGGGCGAAGCGTTCGAGCGTCACCACGGCCGAGCCGAGGAAGAGCAGCGTCAGGGCATTGATCCCCACCGCCAGCGCCACGATCAACGCCAGCGCGAGCGTGCCGCCCGCCGCCGTCAACAGGCCCCAGAACACGTCGAGCATTGCCATCACGAAGTCGTCTCCGGTCGCATGTGCGGAAACAAGATCACCTCGCGCAGGTTCGGAGCATCCGCGAGGATCATCACCAGCCGATCGACGCCGATCCCGAGGCCGCCCGTCGGAGGCAGACCGAACTCGAGCGCGGCGATGTAATCCTCGTCCAGGGGATGCGCTTCGCTGTCACCGCCCTGTTTCGCAGCCACCTGATCCTCGAGCCGGCGGCGCTGCTCGTCGGGATCATTGAGCTCGCTGAAGGCGTTGCCGATCTCCATGCCCGCCAGGTAGGGCTCGAAGCGCTCGGCGAGTCTTGCGTCCGTGGCCGAGCGCTTCGCGAGCGGCGACAGCTCGATCGGGTGGTCGGTGATGAAGACGGGACCGTGCAGCCCCGGCTCGACGTGCTCGCTGAAGACTTCGTCCACCAGCTTCCCCCAATGGGGCGCATCCGCCACCGCGAGACCGCGCTGCCGCAGCGCCGCCCTCAGCGAGGCGAGATCCGGGTGCGCGAGCACATCGATCCCGGTGGCGCCCTCGATCGCCGCGGCCAGCGACAATCGCGGCCAGGGCCCCGCGAGATCGAGCGCCTTGCCAGCGTACTCGATCTGGAGCGTGCCGCGCACCACGAGCGTCACCTCCTGGATCAAGGCCTCCGCCAGATCCATCATGTCGCGGTAGTCCGCATACGCCTGGTAGCACTCCAGCATCGTGAACTCGGGATTGTGTTTGCGCGAAACACCCTCGTTGCGGAAGTTGTGGCCGATCTCGTAGACGCGATCGAGCCCGCCGGCGACCAGCCGCTTGAGATACAGCTCGTCCGAAATGCGCAGATAGAGATCCTGGTCGTAGGTATGGTGATGGGTCGTGAACGGCCGCGCGGCGGCGCCACCGTAGAGCGGCTGGAGCGCGGGCGTCTCCACTTCGAGGAAACCGCGGCGATCGAGCGCAGAACGCAGCGCCGTCACGGCGCGGCTGCGCAGCAACGCCGTGCGCCGTGACTCTTCGTTCACCAACAGGTCGAGGTGACGCTGACGAAACCTTGCTTCGACGTCCGTCAGGCCGTGCCATTTCTCGGGCAGCGGCCGCAGGCTCTTCGCGAGCAGCGCGACCTGCTTCGCGTCGACCGTGAGTTCGCCGGTGCGTGTGCGCCAGACCGGCCCCTCGACGCGCACGAAATCGCCGACATCGAGCTCGCGCACGAACGCGAAGAGCTCCGCGGGCAGCTCCTTCTTCTTGGCGCTCACCTGGATCGACGCCCCATTTTCGACGAGCGCGAGGAAGAGCAGATTGCCGAAGGAGCGCACGGCGCGGACGCGCCCGACGACGGCGACCGTCTCCGGTTGCGCTTCGAGCGCGGCGGCGTCCTGCGCATCGAAGCGCCCGCGCACCTCGACGATCGACGTGTGCGGCGCGACGCGTGCGGGATAGGGCTCGACCCCCGCACGCCGCAGCACCGCGAGCCGTTCTCGCCGCGCCTCCCGCTCGTGATCGCTCACGGCGTGACCCCAGCCGCCGCCGCGCGCACCAGCAACGTGGCGCGGATGAAGGCGTCGAGATCGCCCGCGAGCACGGCCTCGACGTTGCCCGACTCGAGCTCCGTGCGGTGATCCTTCACGCGCTGCTGCGGATGCAGGGTGTAGGAACGGATCTGGCTGCCGAAATCGATCTTGCGCTGTTCGCCGCGCATCGCCAGCACCTTCGCTTCGTGCTCGAGACGCGCGCGCTCATAGAGCCTCGCGCGCAGCACCTTCATTGCGAGGGCCTTGTTCTTGTGTTGCGATCGCTCGTTCTGGCACTGCACGACGATCCCCGTCGGAAGGTGCGTGATGCGCACCGCCGAGTCGGTCTTGTTGACGTGCTGCCCGCCCTTGCCGCCGGCACGGTAGGTGTCGATGCGCAATTCCTTGTCGTCGATCTCGACCTCGATCGAATCATCGAGCTCCGGAATCACCGAAACGCTCGCAAATGCCGTGTGGCGACGCGCCTGCGCATCGAAAGGCGAAATCCGCACCAGGCGATGCACGCCCTCCTCCGCCTTCAGGTACCCGAACGCATATTCCCCGGAAACCGTGAAGGTCGCGCCGCGGATGCCGGCCTCCTCGGCTTCCTGGAGATCGAGGATCTCGACCGAAGAGTCGTGGTTCTCCGCCCAGCGCAGGTACATGCGCAGCAGCATCTCCGCCCAGTCACAGGCGTCGGTGCCGCCGGCTCCGGCGTTGATCGACACGATGGCGTTGGCGGCGTCGTGCTCGCCGCCGAGCAGGCGGCGCAATTCGGCGCGCTCGAGCTCCTGGGTCGCAGCAGCGAGCTTCGCCGCCACCTCGGCACAGGTCGGAGCATCGCCCTGCTCGACCGCGAGCTCGAGCAACACGCCCGCATCCTCGAGCGAGCCTGCCAGGCGATCGAACATGCCGATCTCGCGCTCGACGGCGCTCTTCTCGCGCAGCGTCCGCTCGGCCTGCTCACGATCATCCCAGAGATCCGGGCGCGCGACTTCGCGTTCGAGCGCCTCGAAGCGGGCGCGCATGCGGTCGACGTCAAAGACGCCCCCGGAGCTCGGCGACCCGCGCTTGCAAGGCGCGCAGACGTTCCGCCAGCTCGTTGGCGTCCAGCGCAATCGATTTCGCTTCACTCACCCGAGGCCCCCCTGTCGCATGCGACGCCACGCCCACGCGAGCGCCAGGCACGTCCCCAACCCGCAAGCGCCGGCAAACACGTCGCCGTGGCGCGTGTAGAAGCTGCCGCCGAACGGCGCCGGACGCAGTGTCACGTCCGCCACCAACAGATCGCGCTCGAAGATCCGCGTGCGTTGCCGGACCCTTCCGCGCGCATCGATGATCGCCGACACCCCCGAGTTCGCCGCGCGTGCCGTCCAGACCCGCGATTCCGCCGAGCGCAGGGCGGTGATCGCCAGAAACTGATGCGGCGCTCCCGTCCGTCCATACCACGCGTCGTTCGTGATCGCGAACAACAGCTCGGCGCCGTCTCGCACGAAGCGCCGCGTCAAATCCGGGAACAGCAGTTCATAGCAGATTGGCACACCCACGGTCAGCGCGGACGTGGCGCCAGGAACCGCGAATGTGAGGGCGCGGGGCTGGGATCCCGCGGTCACCCCGATCTCGGCGATGCCGCGCGCGACCGCCCGGAACCAGCGTCCGAGCAGCTCTTGCAACGGCACGTACTCGCCGAACGGCACGAGGTGGGTCTTGTCGTAGCGGTGCACGAGGCTCCCGGAAGCCTCGAACACGAAGGCGCTGTCGGTGACGCCAACCAGCGTCGCGTCCGGCCCGAATTCCAGCCCCACGGCGCCCACGACCAGACTGGCGCCCGTCTCGCGCGCGAGCGCTGCCAGCCGCTGGTCGATTTCCTGCCCGCGCTGGATCGGACCGGGCACCGCCGTCTCCGGCCAGACGACCACGCGCGCCCCCTGCGAGACGGCGCGGCGCGTGAGATCCTCGTAGATCCCGAGTGTGCGCTCGGCCCAATCCGGGCTCCACTTCACGCCCTGGTCGATGTTGCCCTGGATCACCCCCACGCGCAGATGGACGAGTTCGGATTCGGCCGGTTCACTGGCCCCGAGCGCGAGCCCCGCGAGGTGCGCCAGCGCCACCCCCGCGAAGCCGGCGATCGCCGCCGCGTCGAGCCTGCGCGAGCGCACGACGCGCGCCAGCGACGCCCCGCCGAGCACGCTCACGAACGAGAGCGTGTAGACACCGCCCAGTGAAACGAGCGGCAGCAGCAGCGTGTTGTCGTGCTGAGCATACCCCAGCGTCGCCCAGGGAAAACCCGACAGCGCGAACGCACGCAGGTGGTCGAGCGCGGTCCATAGCAGCGCAGCGACGAACGGCGAAGCGAGCCCCGCGCGCGCAAACAGCGCCGCGCCGGCTGCGAAGGCGGCGCCGAAGGCGGCGATGTAGCTCGCGAGCGCCATCGGAGCGAGCACGCCGACCGCGGCGGGCGCGTGGCCATACTCCACCGTGACGACGTAGATCCAGTGCAGGATTGCGGTGTGGGCGACGAGAGACGCCAGAAACCCGCGCCACGCCGCGCGCCGGACCGGCAGACCCTCGAGGCCGAGCAGCAGCGCCGCGGGCGCGATCCACGCCAGTCCGATGCCCAGATCGAGCACGCGATCCCCGACCGGATGCGGAAAGGCCAGGAAGGACGCGACGACGTAGACGGCAAACCAGGCGAGCGCGGTCACGCGCGCAACTCCCGCCAGATGCGGCGTTCCTGCGCACGCATGACGCGGGCCTCGGCGCTTTTCACGTGGTCGAAGCCGACCAGGTGCAGTGCGCCGTGTACGAGCAGCCGGGCGACCTCATCGTCGAGCGTTCGCCGGCGCGCGCGGGCCTGTCGCGCGGCGGTCTCGAGTCCGATCACGACGTCGCCGAGCAGCGCGCCGCGCCGCTCGGCGTGCGCGCCCTCGAGCAGCGAGAAGGCGAGCACGTCGGTGGCGCGGGCACGGCCGCGGTGGCGCCCGTTGAGAGCGGCGATGGCGGCATCGTCGACCAACGAAATCGAGAGTTCAGCGTCCCCTCGCTCGAGCGCCGCGAGGATCCGTCGCGCGCGCCGCCGCAGCAGCGCGCGATCGATGCGAGGAAGCCCCGCACGCGCGGGGGGCCCCGAGAGCCGAACGCTCATCGGCCTTCGCTGTTCCCCGGGCCCGGCCCCCGCCTTCCGCCCCCGGCAGCGGCGCGGCCGTGCGCGTCGTACGCCCGGACGATGGATTGCACCAGCGGGTGTCGCACGACATCCGCCTCGCTGAACTCCATGAAGCCGATGCCCTCGATGCCCTTCAGGATCTCGATCGCCTCGACCAGCCCGCTGCGCTTCTCGATCGGCAGGTCGATCTGCGTCACGTCGCCGGTGATCACCGCCCGCGAATCGAATCCGAGACGCGTGAGCAACATCTTCATCTGTTCCGTCGTCGTATTCTGGGCCTCGTCGAGGATCACGATCGAGTCGTTGAGGGTGCGCCCGCGCATGAACGCGAGAGGCGCCACCTCGATCACGCCGCGTTCGATCAGCCGGGCCGCCTTCTCCATCGGCATCATGTCGTTGAGCGCGTCGTACAACGGCCGCAGGTAGGGGTTCACCTTCTCCGCCATCGAGCCGGGCAGGAAGCCGAGCTTTTCGCCGGCTTCGACCGCGGGCCGCGTGAGCACCACCCGCGAGACTTCGTGGCGATTGAGGGCCGCGATTGCCAGCGCCATCGCGAGGTACGTCTTGCCCGTGCCGGCCGGGCCGCTCGTGATCACCACGTCGTGCGTGCGCATCAGATCGATGTAGCGGCGCTGCGCCAGGTTCTTCGCCGTGATGCGCCGACGCGAGCCGACGGCGGCGAGCACGTCTTCGTAGACGGTTCCGAGTTCGACGTCGGGCTGCTGCGTCGCGATGCGTAGCGCGGCGCGCACATCCCGGGCGTGGACGGCGTCCCCGCCTCGCACGACGCCGTAGAGTTCCTCGAGCACCTTGCGAGCGACCGCGACTTCAGCTGCCGCGCCGACCAGTCGGACTTCGTTGCCGCGCGCGCGCGCGTCGATGCCGAGTTCCTGCTCGAGAATGCGCAGGGTGCGGTCCGCTTCGCCGTAGAGCGCCGCTGCGGTCTGGTTGTCGTCGAAGACGAGCGTTTGGCGGGTGGTGGCGTCTTTCGGGACCAGGGGCTCGCCTCAGCGCTCCGGCGCCAACAACACGGCACCGTCTTCGCGTGGGGCGTAATAGTAATTGGCACCCGCCGGAGACGCCAACACATCGCCCGGCAGCGCGTGCAGCTCGCCCAGCTGCTTCGGATAGCTCCCGAAGCGCAGGCGATGATCTTCGAGCGCGTGTCGCAGGCGACGCGCCTCGTAGGACGCGCGCGCCGTTTCGAAAGCGCCGCGCTGGATGGCGAAGCCCTCCACCGGAGCCGGTCGAATGCCGTTGAGCGAGGCGACTGCCGCAAACAGCAACAAAGAGAGGGGCAGCAGCCCTCCGAGCCAGCCGCGCACACTTCCGCGCGAACCGCTCGGGCGCCTGGGGCGCGAGCGCCGCACGCCGGATGCGTCGATCGGCTCGATCGCGCCCGCGGTGAGCAGGCCGACGAGGATGCGGGTGGCATCGAAGCTCCCCAACCGCGACAGGTCGATGATGCGACGCGCTGCGAGCCGGCCATCGATCAACTCGAAGACCCGCTCGGACTCCTCTCGCTGCGGCCCGGAGGCGGCGTCGAGACCGCTCGCGTAGGCGTCGAAGCCAGCGCTGCGACGGAAGACGACGTCCTCGGACGGCAGCAGCTCGGAGAAGCTCTGCCACTCGTCCAGCATGCGCAGACCGTCCATCAGGATCTGCTCTGCGCCGAGCAGCTCGCCGAAGCGGCGCGGATGCTCGACGTCCTGCGCGACGAAGCGGAACGTCCCGGTGGACCAGTGCAGCACGCTGAAGAACGTCTCGCGCGTGAGCAGATCTTCGATCTGTTCGAGATCGCGCTGGGTGATCCACTCCCGCGCCGTCGCCAACCGCGGCAGGATCTGCGCCCCGGCATCGCACTCGCGATACAGCTGATCCATGCGCTCGCGTGTGAGCTGCCCGCAGCGTACCAGCATCTCTCCGAGCGCCGCGTGGGGACGCGATCCAACGGGGGCGGCCGACACGACGGCGCCGCGATCGAACAAGAACTGGACCGTCTCGGCGTCCCGCGCGAGTTCGAGCGCACCCGTCTTGCGCTGCTGCCCGATCAGCTGGAAGACCTCGGCGATGCCGAATTCTCCGAGATTGCCGTTCAGCCCCACCGCCATTGCTAGAGCCCCCGCCGCGCCGCCAGCGCCGCCGCGACGACGATCGCGTAGCCGAGCAGACAGATCACGGCAGCGCCGATGAAGGCAAAGGGAGCCGCCGCACCCGCGACGAGCGGATCCGGAACCGCCCCCTCTCGCCAGAGCAACGCGCAGGCCCCGAGTGAGAAGAACAGCGCGCCGAGCAGCGAGAGCAGCGGGCGGCGCGCCAGCACGCCTGCGGCCGCCGGCAGCGCGATCGACGCGATCGTCGCCGCGCTCTCGAGACGCCGCTCGCGTGTGCGCAGGACCGTGATGCGCTCGAGACGCAGCGTGCGATCGCTGGTCCCCGGTTGATAGAAAAGCTGCGTGCAGGTCTCGCAAGCGTCGTTGCCCTGCGAATCCGGGTGACAGCGCGGGCACATCCGGCGGCGGCAGCGCGCGCACCAGCGGGACGGGTCGAGGCGGCCGCCGAACACGGACGCCACGACGAAGACGGCGGCGAACACGATCGAGGTGCCCACCGCGTCACGTCCGAGATGTCCCGGCGCCAGCGGCTGGCGCAACTCCGCCGCGATCGTCGCGCCTGCCTCCGACGCCATCACCCTCTGCCACACGAGCGTGTCGGGAACCGGCAGGTCGACGACGAAGCCCTCGGGCGTGGCGCCCTGGAGCCGCGTCAACTCGGCTACCGCGGGGCCGTCGAGCGCCTGCGCCCGTTCGAGCGTGCGCGCCAGATTGTCCACCTGGAAGGCGCGCCCGTAGGCCTGCGCCAGGTTGAAGAGGACCAGCGGCGATTCGGCGCGGTCGAGCGATCGATCGTAGAGCGTGAGCGCGGATTCCATGTGCCCGAGCGCGAGACGGATGTTCGCCGCATTGTTCGCGAGCGAAGAATCGTTCGGGGCGGCCGCGAGCAGCGCCTGATAGCGCGCATCCGCCTCTCCGAGCCGACCGCCGCGCCGGGCCTGCACCGCGAGCGCGCGCGCCGCGAGCGGATCTTGGGATTCGACGGCCGCGAGCCGGGCGAGATCGACGGGCTGTGCGCGTCCGAGCGTCGACGAGACCGCCGCACCGAGAGCCGGATCCGCTCCGAAGGCCAGCAGGGTCGAGCCGGCAAGCCGCGCGACGGGATAGGCGCCGACGATCACGCAAACCGCCGCGATCGCGAGCGCGCAGCGCTGGGCGGGCCGGCCGTAAATGCAGGCGATCGCCAGCAGCGCCAGCGTGAGACCGAGCAGGCCTTCGCCGAGCAGCGGCAACGCGAACACGAGCGTGCCCAGGAATGCCACACGCGCGAACGCGGGCATCTCGCCGGAGATCGCGTCGCCGAGGTCGTGCGCCGCATGCGGCGCCGCGAACAGCCCCGCCACCGCAATGCACAGCAGGCCCCCCACGACGAGCCCCAACGACGCCACCCACAATCCCGTCGCCGCGAACCAGAGCGAGGCCTCGAGATGCCGGGGAATCCCGGAGAGCGCTACCAGCGCCTCGCGCAGCGCATCCACCGGCGATTCGCCATGCAGCCAGAGCGCCCGCGAGAGGCGCATGCGAGCGGCAGGCAGGTCCGGCGCGAGGCGCACCGCAGCCTCTGCGTGCTCGATCTCCTCCCCGCGGGAGCCTGAACCGAGCAATACGCGGGCGGCGGAATCGAAATTCCACACGCCCATCTCGACGGCCGCACGGCGCGTTCGCGAGACGCGTTCTGTGAGTGTCTGCGCGGTGGCGAACCAGGCGCGATCGAGCGCACCTTCGGACACAGCGGTGGGGAGGCTGGCAGCCGTGCCGGGGCCGAGGAGCGCCGGCTCCAGCCCGGCGTCGTCAGCAACCGCCGCGGTGGACGGAGTTCCAGTCGCAAAGCCTAAAATGGCGACGCAGAGCGCCCAGCGGCGGCGCGGAGTCACACGCATCCCCTCCGGAGTTCTACCGGTCCGCCCTCCGTATCGGCCGACCGCGGGCGGGCCTGAACCGGCACCGGCGGTCGACACCCGGCTGTGCGGCGGATATGCTCGGCCGCCTTTCCACTCCCCGGAGGCCTCTTGGCTACCCACAAATCAGCCGTCAAGCGAGCGCGCCAGTCCCTGCGACGCCGCGCCCGCAACCGCAACCTGCGCAGCCGAATGCGTACGGCAGTCAAGCAGGCACGCGCCGCGCTGCCGACCGGCGGCGAGCCCGCTGCGGTCGCGCTGAAAGAGGCAGAGAGCCTGCTACGACGCGCCGCGAGCCGTGGCGTGATCCCCAAGAAGCGCGCAAGCCGGCATATTTCGCGACTGGCCAAGAGCGCGAAGCCGGCCTAGCGCGGCGACTGCGCACGGCTGCGCCCCGCTGCGTGCGGCGCTCGCCGGCGGCTTCGAACGCGGCGGCCCGTTAGCCCCCGGCGAGGCCGATCACGAGCCGCTCGAGCGCGAGCTGGGGCGCGAGCGCCCCCGCCCCCTTGAGCGCGAGATCGGTTTCGTGGATCGCACCCAGACAGGCGACGAGGCGCGCTTCGCTGTAGCGCCGAGCCTGCGATTCGAGCTTCTGACGCACGAAGGGAGGCGCGGCCAGATTTCCGCCGCAGCGCACTCTCACGAGCCGTCGGAAATGGGAAGCCAACGCGCCCAGCACCAACGGGGGCGCAGCCCCACCGCGGGCGAGCCGCGCGAGCAGCACCAGGGCATCCGGGCCGTGTCCGGCGCCGATGGCGTCCGTGAGCTCCCAGACCGGCTCGTCGGCGACATCGATGCTCGCCGCCACGACATGCTCGATCGTCACCTCGGCCTTCGCTTCGACGAGCAGCGAAAGCTTCGCGATCTCCTGCCGCAGCAGCAGCGGCTGCGCGCCGATGCGCTCCGCGAGACGCTCGGGCACTCCCTTCGCGAGCAAGACCGCCTGGCTCTTCGCCTCGGCGCGGATGAATGCAACCAGCTCGCGGCGTCCGCGAGGGGCATCGCAATGGAGTGTCGCGCTCTCGCCCACCGCCTTCACCCAGCGCGTGCGGCGATCGGCCTTCGCGGCGATGACGACGAGCACGCTCGCGCTGCCCTGCGCGAGTTCCTCGACGATCGCAGCCAGCGCCTCGGCGAGGCCGCGCCCGAGCGCGCGCGGCGCTTCGGGCTCGCGCAACTCCACGAGCCTGCGCTGCGACATCACGGGCAGGCTGCGCAGCGCGTCGATCAGCTCCGCCCGCGAAGTGGCCGCGCCCTCCAGGCGGTCGAGATTGAAATCGACGGGAGCGCCGGCGAGCACGCATGCGCGCAGGGCCGCGAGCGCTTCGTCGCGCTGCAGCGCCTCCTCGCCAACGATCAAATAGGCGGAGCGAACGTTGCCCGCGGCGAGCTCAGCGCGCAGTTCCTCGAGCGTCACTGCGCCACCACCTCGAACACTTCATCGTGCACCCGCTCGGCGAGCTGGCTCGCCAGACGCCGCAGCGCCTCTTCCCGATTCCGGCGCAGGGCGGCCACATCGGCGCTGGCGAGATAGCGCTCGGTCCCACTCAGAGAGCGCGGGTCGAGCGCGACCTCGCCGCCATCCGCCCGCTTTGCGCTCAGATCGAGCGTCAGGCTCACCTCGAACTCGAGCGCGAGCACGACGGACGAAAAACTGGAACTGTTGGTGCGGATCGGACGCACACTGCCCGAGAGGACGACATCGGCGGCGGCGGGGTCGTCCGTCAGCTGGAAGGCGCCGCGCCGCAGGAACTCGCGCCGGAGCGCGTCGGCCACGATCAACTCGACGCCCGGCTCGTAGGAATCGTTGCGCAGCGTCGGCAGCGCCACCCGGCGCGTGGCGCCGTCCGGTCGCGCGTAGTCGACCAGCTGATAACCGCAACCGGCCGCTGCGCACGCGAGCACGAAAAGCGCCGCCGCGAAGCCTTTCACGGCCGCAGATATACCACACACCCACGAAGGCATGAGAACCGCTAGACGGTGAACCGCTGGACGTCCTGTCGCAGGGCCTCGGCCTGATGGAGCAGGCTTTTGGTGACCGCGTCCAGACGCCGCGAAGATTCTTCGTTGCTGCGCGTGCGTGCGTAGACGGCTTCCAGGAACTCCACCGCCGAACGGCACGC
>JANNIY010000135.1:0-6725 GCA_031405455.1 Deltaproteobacteria bacterium
CGGGCGGCGCCGAGTTCGTCTACAACACCGAGCACAATCGGCTCGTCTCGGCCGTGCTCGTCCCCGGCGCTCCCCCGCTCAGCTACAGCTACGACGCGGCGGGTTTTGCGACGGCGCGCGCGGGCGTTCCCATCTCATGGACGGCCAGCGGTCGCATGTCCGCCCATGGAAGTTCGACCGCACAGTGGGATCTCTCGGGCCGACTCGTCGCGCTGGCCTTCGGAAGCGTCACGCGCCGCTTCGATCTGTTTGGTGGCCGCGTCGAGAGCGACGCCGGCACGGGACTCGTGGGCACGCTCGACCTGGGCGAAGTTTCGCTTCAGCCGCTTTCCGGAACCCGGACCTACCGACACCTGGATTTTCGTTCGAACGTCAGCTTCGTGAGCGATGACGCCGGGCTGATTACAAATCACTACCGTTATCGGCCATTCGGCGTGGATCACGTCTACGGCACGGGTGAGAACGGCAACACATTCGTAGGAAAGCCCGAAGCCGGACCCTTCCTGCTACTGGGAGCCCGCGTCTACGACCCCGCGATCGGGCGCTTCCTGTCGCCCGATCCGGTCTTCACGCTGACGAATCAGTTCGTCTACACGAGCGGGAATCCGGTGGCGTTTCTCGATGAATCTGGGCTACGCGAACTCTCGCAGAAGCAGGGTGAGGCGGTTTCGAAATTCGTCGGATGGGTTGGGGCCACGGCCTTGGGCGTTGCCCGCGCAGTGAGTTCGGGGAACCCTGCTGTTATTGCTGCAACGGTGGTCGCCGCAGTCGGCGCGGGATACCCCATCGTCAGCGGGTTGATTTCCGCATTCGCAAGCGAATCAGGCGGCGTTATCCCGGGTTTGCCTGTGCCCGGCGCAGGCCCCTTGCCGCCGGATCCGCCGAGTGACGGTGACGGTGGCGGTGGCGAACAGGAAAAAAAGTTGGAGTTTCAGATGGCCGGGTTGGTGATCGTCACTCACGTAGGTGTGGTGTCGGTAGAATCGCCAAGTACGTGTAGTCCTTCTGCAATTACGAACTTCGGATTCAATGGAAGTCTGGCTGCGATTTTGCTTGCTATCAATGTGTCACTCGGTCTAGCGTTTCTGTACTCGAGACGTTGGACGTCACGACAGGCATCTCGACGGTGAGAGAGGTTTCCAGCACGAGGGGAAATTGCGATGGGTCTTCGACGACGTACTAGTCGGAAGCAGCGCTTGCTACGCAGTGCGCTGTTGGCCATTTCGCTGGCGGGATTCGCGTACTCGTTCCTCCAGGCACCGCCGGACTTTCCCGACGCCGGGTTTGGCCAGGCCGTCGGGTGGGCCTGTGCTGGGGGTGCCGTGTTGGCGATCGGCTGGTTCGGTTTCATCATGCGCTTGCCGGACGACCAACTTCGTTGTTGGGAACCCGATCCGAAGAGCGATCCGGCGACGCGGGGACTTCGGCTAACGGCCTTCAGTGGCCTGGCCATCGCGGGTGTGGCCGCGGTCGTTGGGGCGATCGGTGGTTACGGCTTTGACGGCGCCGTTTGGTGGCGGAGCCTTCTCGTCTGCTTCGCGTGGCCAATGTTGCTTGCAGGTGTCATCGGTTTCATTCTCACGCGGCGCGAGCGAATTCTACCCGCGATACCGATCCACGCGTCGCGTTCTGATGGCAAGCACGAGCAGTGATTCCGCCATTGCACGGTATTCGCCCGCGGGTCGGTACCTGCTTGACGCCTACTGAGCCTTCCCCAACGGCAGCAGGATGTTCGTGCCCGAGCCCACGACCTGCGGTGCCACGCCGTTCCATTTTTCGACCATCTTGAGTTCGACGAGCTTCGGGGCCGATTGCAGCGCTTCGCCCTGGATGCGAATCGATTCGGCGTCGGCTGTGGCCTTGATGATGAGGGTCTCGGCGTCGGTCTTGGCCTGCTGCATCCGGAAGATGGCCTTCTCGGCTTCCTGCTGCTGAACCATCTTGGCTTCGATGGCGTTCTCGAGTTCCTTCGAGAGGGCCACATCTTCGATCACGAGATCCTCGAGCACGAGCAGGTCGCCGATCTTGGCGCGAGAGCTCTTGAGGGCGGCCACCTTGATGTACTCGCGCGTCTTCACGATGTCGGCGGCGGTCTTGAGCGCCGTGACTTCCTTGGTCGCTTCCTGGATGCGCGGGAGGATCAGCTTTTCGAACGGCGTGCCCGCGTAATCGCGCAGGACTGAAACCACCGAGGTCTCGGGGATCCGATACAGGACCTTCAGGTGGATGTTGATCTGCTGGAGGTCGGAGGAGAAGCACTCGGCCGACATCTCCCGCGTGTCCTGCTGCACGTTGACGCGCCGGATCTCCGTGATGAAGGGCAGCTTGAACCCCCACCCGGGCGCGATGAACTGCTCTTCCATGTCGCCGAGCGTCACGCGGATGCCGCGCTCGCCGGGATCGACCACGTAAAAGCAGCCTGACGAGAGCATCAGTGCGAGAAAGAGCAGCGCCGGAGGCAGGATCGTTCGCAGGTTCATGAATTCCCCCTTGAGCCGAGGTTCTACTCCCTCTTCGACCCGAGCGAAAGCCCCGACCGCGCCGTGTGTCCTGTTGGCGTCAGAAGCACTGCGCCCCGATCGACACGACAACGCGACATGGATTGCGCCAGCAGGCCCGTCCTGGTTGTCGCAAGCGTGCGGAGGCAGATGCAACGGGGCGGCGCCTAGGCGGAAAAGCCATGCCGCGCGGCGGAGTTTGCCCACAAACGGTTGCGACGCGCGGCTGGTACGGGGCTTGCTCCTTGCCTGGCGGGCTGGAGGCGCGGGGAATGCTGAGAAACCGGGTGCTGGCGCTGGCCGTCGTGGGAGCATTCCTCGGCCTGTTGCGATGGGCCGCGCCGGCGCCCGCGGAGCGCGCGGTCTGGCTCTACCTGGTCGCCCTCCCTCTCGGCTACGGGCACGTGATCGGGGCAGCGGTCTTCTCGCGATCGAGAACCGGACGCTCGCAAGCCTCGCGGAGTTCGAAGTTCCTGTCGGCCGCCTTCGTCGGGTCGAGCCTGGTCACGCTCGCGATTCTTTATAGCTGGGCGCTACGCCTTCCGGCACTACAGCCGTTCGTGTTGGCCCCCGTCCTGTTGCTCTTCGGGTGGCACATCGTCGAGAACGATATCGCGTTGGGCCGATCCTATGCGTGCGGGCTGCGCCTCGGATCGTTGCTGCGCGGCACGCGGCAGCATGCGATCGCATTCGCACTGACGGTCGCTGTCGCGGTAGCTGCGTTCTCGACCCGCGAGGGTGCGCTCTTTTCTCACGCCTACGTCGGAGCCGCGCTCGTGCCGATGCAAGCCTGGCTCTCGCTCGATGAGCTGACGGCGGCTTTCCTTCTCTATCACACGGTCTCGTGGCTGCTCTTCTTCGAGGATCGCGCACGTGCGCTGCACCGGACGTCTGCCCGCGACGCCATCCGCCTGCGCCGTCGCGTTCTGGCCTTCCACCTGGTTCCCCTGCCGCTGAATGCGGCGCTCTATTTCTGGGCGCCTGCGGCCTACGTCTACCTCGCCGCGCCGGCCCTGTACTTCTTCTGGTCAGCGCTTCACGCGATCCACACGGCGTGGGTGCGCGGGCTCGAACCGCCGTCGGCGACGGCGTGAGCCTCGCGTGGCTCCAGCCCGCCGCCTGGTGCGCAGCCTTCTGGACGGCGTTGCTTCTCTACTCGCGCCGCGCACAGCCGGCGCGGCCGCTTCGATTCGTGTGCGCGCTCGCGCTCGGGGCGGGGTTTGCGCACGTGGGTTGGCTGCTGCTCCATGCACCCGTTGTCTGGCCCGCACTCCGCGCGCGGCCGGGCCTTCTGGTCGATCCTTCGCTCGGTTTCTGCGTGCTCTTCGTGCCGCTCGGGCTGCTGCTCCTCGAGCGCTCGGCGGCCGCGTTCGCGAGCTTGCCCCTCGCGCTTGCGATCGCGCGGCTCGGCTGTCTGGCGGCTGGCTGCTGTCAGGGAATACCGACGGCGGCGCCCTGGGCGGTGTCGGGTCTCCACCCGACGGCGTTCTATGAGACCGTGGGCCTCGTGGCGCTGCACGGCCTGGTCTCGCGCGCCGACGCGCGCTTCGTCGCTCCCCTCGTTCTGGGCGGAAGCGGCGCGCTGCGGCTCTTGATCGACCCGTTGCGGGCGGAGCCGCCGCTCGGCGGCCTGCTGATCTCGCCGAGGTGGATCGCGATCGGCTGGCTCGCGATATCCGCGGGGTTGGCCTGTCGCGCAAGGATGCGGAGACCATCGCAGGCTACGCAGGCGCTTCCGCATGCTCGACTCGCACACGGCGACATGCCATGATTGGACGGTTCGTGTTTTGTCTGATGTGTTGGGAGGTTGTATGTCCGTGCGCTCTGGAATTCGCGCCTGCGCGGTCTTCGGAGCCGTCGTGCTCGCCGCGGCGAACTTCGCCTGCTCGTTCTCCTACAGTTCGGGGAGCCTGTCGGATTCCGTCGAGAGCAGCTCGGATTCCTCGTCGTCGGTCTCGTCTTCGTCGCCGGAATCGAATTCTGCGAAGTATCGGAAGGACGTCGAGAGCTACACGCAGGCCTTCGTGACCGCTGGAGCCGGCGATGGCTCCTTCCTGTATGGCCTCGGCGATCTCGCCAGGAAACGCGGCATCACGGACTGGGAATCGGACGACGACACCTGGCTGGGGATCGGGCGCGGGCTCGGCCGCGCGAAGATCGACGAAACGCAACTGGGTGTCTACCAGCAGCACTGGGCCGGCGGCGATGCCGAGAAGTCGAAGCTGATTCGCAAGGGCTTCGACGAAATCCGCTAGGTCGTTCGCTTGCGCAAACCAACCGACGTTCTCCGCGGCTGTTCATCGCTCGCCGCGGCGCTTTGTTCGTTCGCGTTCGCGGACGCGGGGTACGCGCGCGCTCCGGACGCGCCTCCGGAAGCGGACCCCGCGCCGCTCGCCATCGATTACCTCACGATTCGCGGCAATGAAGGCGGCGCGGCCGGCGGGCATGCGGCGATCCGTTTTGGTGCGGACACGTTTCACTTCGAGCACGTGAATGGGCTGCTGCGTCTCGGGCGCGAGGATTCGCAGCGCTTCCAGTATGTCTATCGGACGCTCCAGAACCGCGATATCGAGCGCTCACGCGTGCCGGTTTCGGCAGAGACCCATGACTTGCTGCGAGGGGTCTTCGAGCGCCGCGCGCTCGTGCAGGAGCGGCAACTCGCGATCGAGCAGGAACTGGCCGACGACGCGCGACTGCTCGGCACGCTGCTGGCCGCGCAGCGAGGCGCGCGTGGCTCGCTCGCTGGAGACCCTGGCTTCGAGGTGAGGGGCGCCGGTTTCTTCGAGGCCGTGCCGGGGCCAACGGCTGCAACCGATCCGGGCGCGCGCGGGATCACCGCGCTGAAAGATCGCATCGAGGCTCTGCACGGTCCGGAATTTCTGGTTCGGCGGCGGGTGGAGGTCGAGCGTGCGCTCGAAGGCCTGTCGGGCGAATCGCTCGCGGTCGCTGGGATCGAACTCTCCGCCGATCGCTATCCGGTGGTGCCGCCCTCGTTCGCGCGCCAGACCGAGAATTGGCTCGCGGCGCGGCTTGCGCTCGAGTGTCTCGCGCAGCCGCGGGCGCTGCGCGCGCAGGCGCTCGCGCCCGCCGCGGCTGAGATCGCGCTCACGGCTGCTGAACGCGAGCGATTGCGCTCGGCAGCGGGTGCGCTGCGAGATGGCATGGCGCGCCTGGTCGCCAGCCAGCGCGAAGACTGGGGCTTCGCGCTCCTGCTCGGGATGGCGCGGCTCGCTGCGTTCGAGGCCTCGCTCGCTAGCGGGCGCTGGGTGCTGCTCGAGGCGTTCCCGGCGGAGAGCGCGACGATTTCGGTGACCGGCGCGCGTCGCGATCTGCTCCCAGCATTGGTTGGCGAGGCCCAGGCCGATCTGGCGACCGCCCGCAATCGTTTTCTCGCGGGCGAGGGCTTTCGCGAACTGGATTGGAACGCGCTGGAAGCCGCTGCCGGCCGCTGGGGCGAGCTGCGCGCCGCCGTCGCGGGAGCGCCGGAGATCCGAATTCGAGCCGGAGCGATGCTGCCCGAAGGACGCGCGCAAGTGATGGCGCTGCCACGGCCGAGCGGTGATCTGGAGCTTCTTCTCGAACAGTCGCACGCCGCGGCGGATCGCTACCACGCGCGCCTGCTGGAGCTTTACGGCTACGATCTTCTGCAACGCAACTGCGTGTCTGAGATCTTCCGCACGCTCGAACTGGCGCTCTCCGAAGAGCGGGCGCCCGCCGCGCCCGCCGCACTCCTCGCCTTCGTGCGCGAAGAATCGACCCGTCGGCTCGGCGGCTATGTGCATCCCGTGCGCGAGTTCAACTTCATTCCATTCGTGTCGGCGTGGCGCGTCCAGGAGCACTGGAGCGTCGGCGAGCACAGCGTGCTGCCTTCCTACCGGCATTTCCGGCTGGCCGAGATGGCCGCGAGCGAGCCGCCGCTGCTGGTTGCGCTGCGCGAATCGAACGTGCTCACGGCACGCACGCACCGGGACACGAGCGAGGAAGGCTTTTTCGTGTTCTATACGGACACACAGGTGTTCACGCGCCCGCTATTCGGCATCCTCAACCTGGGCGCCGGGCTCCTGCGCAGCGCGCTCGGCCTCGCCGCGCTGCCCCTCGACGGTGGCCGGGGGCTGCGCTCGGGGCTCTCGGGGGTCGTATTCAGCGTGCCGGAGCTCGTCTTCCAGAACATCCGCAAGGGTTACAACGATTACGTGCCTCCGGGCGAGCGCCCGCCGCCCGGCTGAG
>JANNIY010000136.1:0-2990 GCA_031405455.1 Deltaproteobacteria bacterium
CGGCGGCGGCGCCGCGACGGGCGGCAGCGAATCTGCCGCGCGCGCGATCATGATCTCCGTTCCGATCGCTCGCGCGAGGCGCTGCACGCGGGCGTTGTAGCCGCGGTGGATGACGGGAGTGCCGTTCTGCAACTTTCCGTAGTCGAGATTCTCACTGCTCAGATAGCGAATGGAAACCTCGTTCGCGTAGGCGATCTTCACGAGCATCGTCCAATCAGATCGGTTGTAACGCGCGACCATCTCGCCCATGTACTCGGACTCGAGGATCCAGTGGTTCTCCGCCAACGCGCGCAGAATCGCCACGCGAGTCTGCAACGGGTTGGCAGCCGCACCGATCGGAGGCGGATTCACGAGCGGCTGCGGGCTGGCGCAGGCGAGCGCCGCCAGGGCCAGCGACACCAGGAAGAGGATTGCGCGGGAACGCCGGGAAGAGATGTTCTTGGGCATGGGAATAGTTTTCTCCTGATTCCCCGGTTTCGTCAAGTCGATTTTCGCTCACTCTCCTTTGGGCGGGCCGCGCGGCGATCCCAGTAGTCCGAGGCCTCCTCGTCGCTCCTGAACCCCACGAACATCGAAGGCGCCCCGTCGATGTACTTGATCCTGCACCCGATCAGAATCTCGGCGTCCGCCTGGATTTCCTCGCACGCCTTCACGGCGTCCGCCAACGTGCTGGGCGCCACGCGCGCGCGCGCCGCCGGGCCGGTGAGGGTGAACGACTATCCGCGGAACCCAGGTAACTCCAAACTACGGGTGGTCCCATAGCGGGTGACTGCGTCGCCGCACGTTGGTATGCCAACCGAGGAGCCCCATGCACCGTCTCCAATCGGACCGGTACGCAGGTATTGGACTAGATGGCGTAGCAATGGCGCGCTGAAGCGCCGCGTTGGAGATGCCGTACTTACATCGCGCGATGTCGTTGAGGTACATCCCCTCGGTTGCATCAGGGTGCACCCAAACCGAGCGACAAGCCGTGAACAGAAGCGCCAGCGAGACGGCGAGTGTAGGAAGCCGGCGAGCTACAAGTCCCATTGTGCGTCTCCTTCGCCGTCCAACGGACCCGAGCTTACCGCGCCGCCCAGGCTCCGCGTCAATCGTCCCGCCGGGTGGCGATCACCGTTCACGCGGCTTTCGAGGGATTGGATCGGTCTGGTACTGAAAGACGTCAGTTTCCCGTGCGCCGTAGAGCTGCTGCTCGTCGAGTGGAGGTAAGGAGGTGGCTTCTTGAACGTGGTAAACTTGCGACCGAGCAATAGATCTACCGAAACCTGAGCAATCCGATTTTCCGAAACGGGTGGCTCGAAGCGGAGCTTCCCTTCCCGGATATATCGGAGTAGGTCAGGCTTCGAGAGCATGGACAGGCGTCGCCTTGTCCACCGAGCCGCTGAAGACCCCGGGCGTAACGGGATGCCCGGGAAGCCGAGCGGTGAAGCAGTCTCCCTGAATCTCGACGACTACCGCACTGATGAACGTCGGGCCCTTCTGAAGCGGATCTCGAAGGAACGAATCAGGTACGAAGCCGAGCCAACTACCGGACTCGGATTCGACTCGCACCATCCGCTCATCCGAGAAGGGGCCAGGCTTCACTTTGCAGGGCAGCCAGATTCGCATCCCGGGCCTGAGACTCATTCGTCGCGCCCTCCCACTGCAAAATCCAGGCAAACGAATCGCCGATGAGCTGCGATTGGCATCTTCGCGCCGAGGTGTGACAGATGCGGTCACGTCATGCGAGGCTGACACCTTGGTGCGGAGATTCCTTCGATTGCGTGAGAGGTTCGGCGATGCTTCGCGGGCTGGATGGCGATACTGAATCGGGCTGCGAGATCTGGCAACCTTGGACGCAGCTTCTACCGCGGCGGTCCCGGTTGCCGGGAAGTTCTCGGACCGGAGATCCTACGTCCAACTCGGTGTCCGCTCCCTCAGGACAGCCAGGGTAAGAACAGCGGCGACACGATTTCGCGTGCCCAGTCGAGCACATGCACGTCCCCGAAGATCGGGAGCCAGGCCCAGTTCGGGAAGAAGCCGAGGAAGAAGACGGCGAGGGCGCACTGGCGGAACTGTACGCCGCGCCTGGACTTCACCTGGTAGTCGACTGAGATGATGACGTCGAGGCGGCATAGGGCGGTGCGCTTGTCCGCCGAAGCAATATCCATTTTTTGCATATTGCTTTCTGCCGGCAGTTTCCCGTCCGCGAATACGTTCCGCAGGTGCCGAGGTCGGACAGCGGACTATTCGGGATGGCGTCGAGGTTGAAGAACTCGATCTCCCGGGCAACCCCGCGGCCCGCCTCGGTTTGAACTGTTGCGTTTTTCGCAACAGTTGCCGCCCGCTCCAGCTCCCCTGACTCGAACACGTTCCGCAAGTGCCGTGAAATCACGGACTTGTCGCGGTCGAACAGCTCCGCCAACTGGTTCAACGACAGCCAGACCGTGTCGCGCTCCAGCCGCACATCGACCCGCACCTGGCCGTCGGGGGCCTGGTAGACGAGGACCTCACCGCCGGGGACCGCGTCCGCCATCAGACCGCCCTCCCAATGAACTTGTCCGCGTCCTTCAGCCGCAGCTCGCCGGAGATGAGCTTAGCCAGGCCGTTCACGAAGAGCGCGACATCCGGGCGGCGCGCGTGCTTGTTCTCCGCGCGAGAGGATGGAGGCGCAGAATACCCATCCGCCCGGCGAGCGAAGCGGCGAGCTTTGGAACGAACAGGACGTTGGCGGAGCCGGTGAGGCCGATGCGAACCGGGGTTCTGTGATTGTCGATCGTGGCCTTGAGCGACGCGAAGATCTCCGGGACCCGCTGCAGTTTCCGCGTCCACGCCTCCCGGATCACAGCGAGAACCGGTCAGCGCGGTGCAGATCGTGCGCTCGAGGCCCTTCTCACTCGTATCGGTCGTCACTCGCTGGGTTCCGCTTTTCCACCCCCCGCCTTCACTCCACCTCCAGTCGCACCCATGAAGAGATCGACCTCTCTAATCACGTAGCTCACTGGCTTCTT
>JANNIY010000137.1:0-7963 GCA_031405455.1 Deltaproteobacteria bacterium
GCGTGCCGTTCGGCGGTGGAGTTCCTGGAAGCCGTCTACGCACGCACGCGCAGCAACGAAGAATCTTCGCGGCGTCTGGACGCGGTCACCAAAAGCCTGCTCCATCAGGCCGAGGCCCTGCGACAGGACGTCCAGCGGTTCGAAATCTGATGCGGCGGCGAGCCGTAGGGGGTAGCTCATGATTGCCGCGTGTCCGAAGTGTGGGGCGCGCTATCGCATCGAGAGGGGCAAGCTGCGTGCCGAAGGCACCCGGCTGCGCTGCTCGCGCTGCGAAGCCGTGTTCCGGGTGAGTCCCCCGCAGACGGCCGAGCCCGAGCCCGAGCCCGAGCCCGAACTCGAAGCGGGGCCGCGGATTTTGAATCCGGTGGCGACGAGCGCCTCCGGGGCGATGCGCTCGAACAGCATGCTGCCGGTGGGCGACAGCGACGCGGAACGCGAGCGCCTGGTGCTCGTGGCCGATTCCGAGGTCGAGGCGGGCAAACAGATCGCGAGCGCTCTGGTCGAGGGCGGGCTCCAGCCCGTGCTGGTTCACGACGGCGTCGAGGCCATCCTCACGATCCAGCGCACGCTGCCGCGCGCAGTGGTGCTCGACGCGGGCCTGCCCAAGATGTTCGGCTTCCAGATCTGCGAGCTGATGAAGCGCAACGAGAGCCTTCGGCAGATCCAGGTCGTGCTGGTCGGCGCGATCCATCATCGCGACCGCTACCGGCGCCAGCCGAGCGAGATCTACGGAGCGGACGCCTATCTCGAGCGCCACCAGCTGCTCGAAAACCTGCTCGAGACGCTGCGCGGTTTCGGTCTCCCCGTCGCCAATCGCGCTGCCGTGCGCAGCGCGTCGCGACCCGAGCCCGTTCCGATGCGGGCTGCGCGAGAAGCGCTGGCGCCGATCCCCGCCCCGCGTGCGAGGCCCGAGCCGCCGCGCCCGGCGGCTCCGGCGGTCGACCCGACACTGGCTGCGGAGATCGGCCGGGCCGAGCGGCTGGCGCGCATCATCGTTTCCGATGTGGTGCTCTACGCCGAGGACAAGCTCGACGCCGCCATCCGGAGCGGCAAGGTGCTCGAAGTCTTCGAATCCGAGATGCAGGAAGGCCGCGGCCACTTTGCGCAGCGCATCGACGCGCGTGTGCGCGAGACGCGTGATTTTCTCAGCGAAGAGCTCCTGAGGGTGGCGCGTGCGAGGGGCATGCGATGAGCCTCGGCTTCGACGAGCGCGACCGCGACAGCATCGCTCGAGATCTCGAGAGCGATGATGCGGAGGTTCGGCGGCTGGCCGTCGAGCGCTCCGGCGCGTTGCCGCAGGACGAAGCGATCCGACTGCTCGTGGATCGCCTCGGCGATGCGAGCTGGCGCGTGCGCAAGGCTGCCGTCGAACGCCTGGTCACCTGCTCGAATACCGCGCTGACCGTCGAGGCGTTGATCGGTGCGCTCGGGGACGGCGAGAATCCGGGCCGCCGCAACGCCGCCGTCGAGGCGCTCGTGGCGTGCGGAGGACGCGTCGTGCCGAGTCTGATCGGCGCGCTGGCGAGCCGCGACGAAGACGTCCGGAAGCTCGTCGTCGACGCGCTCGCCGGCATCGGGGATGCGCGCGCGACGAAGGTGCTGATCGAGCGCCTGCGTGACGACGACACGAACGTGCGCGCGGCTGCAGCCGACGCGCTCGGAGCGGCCGGCGGCGTGGCGGCCGCGTCCGCGCTGCGCGAAGTGGCGACGCGCGTGGAAGAGGACCGCCTGGTGAGGTTCTCCGCGTTGCACGCGCTGGCGGTGCTCGAGGTTCCGCTCGTCGCCGACGATCTCACGACCGTGCTCGAGGATCCCGTCTTGCGCGCCGCGGGCATCGATCTGCTCGGGCGTTCGGAGGATGAAAAGGCGATCGGGGTCCTGCTCAAGGCGCTCGCGACGGATTCACGCACGACGCGCGAGGCTGCGATGCGCGCCCTGCTTCGGGTTCTCTCGCGCGTCGATGGCGTGCGTGCCGAGCGCATGCTGGTCGAGATCCGTGAAGCCGCAGCGTCTTCCGTGTCGGTGGTGGAGGTCGCGGTCGAGCGCCTGGCGGAAGCACCGCTCTCGATGCGCCTCGTGCTGGTGCAGTTCCTGGGATTGCTCGCATGCGAGCGCGGGGTGGTGCCGATCCTTCTCGCCGGCCGCGACGAGGCGCTCGCCGAGGTTGCACTCGCGACGCTCGAGCAGCTCGGAGAAGTGGCCGAGCAGGCGATCGACTCGCATTGGAGCCGTCTCGACGGCCGTGCGCGGCGCGACGCCTGCCAGGTGTTTGGACGCTTTTGCGGCGGGCGCAGCGCGGCCCGCCTGCTCGCCGCACTCGACGACAGCGATCCCGAGATCCGAACCGCCGCCGTGCGCGCGATCGGTCGGCGCCGGCTGGCGGACGCGCTGCCAGGCCTCGTGAGGCGGCTGGAAACGGCTGCGGTGGGCGAAGATCTCGAGGCCGAGGAAGAGGTCGCCGCGCTCACCGATGCGCTCACCCTGCTCGCGAGCCCTGGGGGATCCGACCCCGGCGCGGCGGAACAGGCGATGCAGTTGCTCGCGGCGCGACTCGCGGGAGCCGGCGAGGACGTGCGCGTCGCCATTGCGCGCGTGTTCGGCCGCATCGGTCGGCACGAACAGATCGATCTCGTGACCTCCCTGCTCCGGGACGCGAGCGCGCGCGTACGGCGTGCAGCCGTCGACGCGATCTCGCGCCTCGATCCAGACACTGCGGCGGAGCCGCTCCGGCTCGCGCTCGCCGACGAAGCGCCGGCCGTCCGGATTGCGGCCGCCGACGCGCTCGGGGCCTCGGCTCGACCGGGCGTGATCGAGGACCTGCGCCGGCTCGCGGGTGACGAGGATGCACGCGTGCGAGTCGCCGCGATCCGCTCGATTGCGGCGCATGCCGAGCGTCTTCCCGATGCCGCAGCGCGCGCATCGGCGTGCAGCCGCATCGAAGCCGCGCTCTGCGATGAACCGTTCGTCGCCATCACGGCGCTCGAAGTTCTCCAGCGCCTGGGCAGCATCTCGCCTGCAAGCATCGTCACGCTGCTGTCGCGTTCGGAGCCCGAGATCCTGCGGGAGGCGGTGGCATGCGCCGGCGCCCACGGCGATCCGGCGGCGCTCGAGCCCCTGCTGTCGCTCGTCGCGCACCCCGACTGGTCGGTGCGGTCCGAGGTGATACGGGTGCTCGCAGACCGCGGCGTTGCGAGGGCCGTTCCCGCGATCCTGCGCCTGCTCGAGAGCGAGCAGGATGCCTTCGTGCGAGACGCGATCGTGCGCGCGCTCGAACGGCTCGAGGCCTGACGCCGGATGGACGTGCTCAACCCGAAAGCCGATCCGACGCTGACCGATGGCGAGTTCCGCTTGTTCGCGGAGCTGATGCGCCGGCATTGCGGGCTGCACTTCGGGCCGGAATCGCGCTTCGTGCTCGAGAAGCGGCTCGCGCGGCGGTTGCGCGAACTCGAGATCCGAAGCTTCTCCTCCTACCACTACCTGCTGCGCAACGCCCGGCCGGGGCGACGACGAGTTCGCCAACCTGATCGATGAAGTCACGACCAACGAGACCTACTTCCTGCGCGAGCGCAATCAGCTGAGGGCGCTGGTGAGCGAGATCTTCAGTGAGCTGCGATTGCAGCGGCGTGCGCGCGCGCGCGGTCCGATTACGGTCTGGTCGGCCGGTTGTTCGAGCGGGGAGGAGCCCTACAGCATCGTGATGCTCGCGCTCGAGGCAGGGATCGATCCCAAGCAGGATCTTCGCGTCTACGCCTCCGACATCTCGCGCCGGATGCTGAAGAAGGCGCGCCTGGGTGAGTATCGCGAATCCTCCTTCCGCGAGACCGAGCCGCAGATCCGCGATCGCTACTTCACGGAGAAAAACGGCTTGTGGCGCATTTCGGACGCCGTCAAGCAGCACGTGGATTTCATTCACCTGAATCTGCTCGACCGTTCGCGCGTTGCGCTGCTCGGCGCGATGGACGTGGTCCTGTGTCGAAACGTGATCATCTACTTCGACGTCGAGACCAAGCGGCGCGTGATCGCGACCTTCGCCGAGAAGCTGCGGCCGGGGGGGCATCTGCTGCTCGGGCACGCCGAGACGCTGATCAATCTGTCGAACGCGTTCGAGTTGCGTCATCTCCCGAGGGACCTCGTCTACCGCAAGCCGCTTCCGGGAAGCGTCCCGGCGGATCCCTGGCACACGGCAGCCGCGGATGCGCTCGATCGCATCGATGGCGGGGGGGGGCGGAAGTGACGGTGCGCGACCTGATCCGCGTTCTGGTGATCGACGACTCGGCGTTCAGCCGCCAGGCGATCACGCGCATGCTCGAGACCTCGCCGCTCGTGAAGGTGGTGGGCGTCGCGCGCGATGGCGAGCAGGCGCTGCGCAAGGCCTTCGAGCTCGAGCCCGACCTGATCACCCTCGATCTCGAGATGCCGCGCATGGACGGTTTCACGTTCCTGCGTCTGGTGATGAGCAAGCGCCCGACCCCCGTGATGGTGATCAGCGGCAGGACCGGCGAGGACGACGTCTTCAAGGCGCTCGAACTCGGCGCGGTCGACTTCATCGCGAAGCCGACGTTGCGGGCGACGACGCAGCTCGTTTCGATCGAGCAGGAACTGTTGCGCAAGGTCCACGCGATCCGCGAGCTGCGCATCGACAAGGTGCGCGAACGCTTGACGAGCCTGCCGTCCGTCGTGACGGGGAGCCCGGAAGCCGGCGCCTCGTCGCCGAGGGTCGTCGTGATCGGCTCGTCGACCGGCGGACCGGCGGCGCTGATGCAGATCTTCGGGGCCTTCACGGCTCCGCCGAACTGCGCCTTCCTGGTCGCGCAGCACATGCCCGCGGGCTTCACGGCCGGCTTCGCCGAACGCCTCGATCGCCTGACGCCCTTCGACGCCCGCGAGGCGCAGGGCGACGAGGAACTGCTGCCGGGCACGATCCTGGTTGCGCCCGGGGGCCGTCATCTCGAACTCGAATCGATCCGGGGCCGCGTCGTGACGCGCGTTGGCCCCAGCCGGCCGGGCGACAAGTATGTGCCCTCGGTGGATCGTTTGTTCGAGTCGGCGGCGAAGAATTTCGGCGCGGAGTTGCTGGCCGTCGTGCTGACGGGCATGGGAGACGACGGACGCAAGGGAGTGTTGGCCGTGAAGGGTTGTGGGGGAAGCGTGATCGCGGAGTCCGAGGACACAGCGGTGATCTTCGGTATGCCGCAGCAGGCGATCCGCACCGGCTCGGTCGATGCCGTGCTGCCGCTCGGCGAGATCGCGACCGCGATCCAGCGTGGCGTGCGCCGGGCGAAGGTCTGGGAAGTGAGCCGAAAGGGGTCGGTATGAGCGACGAGCGGCGAGTCAACCTGTTTTCGCGGGGCGAAGAGTTCCTGACCCTGTTTCGACGCGGGGCGGAATTCACCAAGGAGCTTCTGCGCGAAAACGAGCGCCTGCGGCATCAGCTCGTCGAGCACGAGCAGGAGCAGCAGAGCGCGGCCCGCAACCCGGAGGACTGGGGAAAACTGCGTCTGGAACTGGCGCAGCGGCTGCGCAGCCTCGAGGAGGAATGCGCCAGCTATCGCGAGCGCTTGCTTCAAGTCGAGGAGGAGAATCGCCAGTTCGTCGAGCGCTACCTCGAGATCGAGGAGGAGAACAACAACCTCGCGAATCTCTATGTGGCCAGCTACCAGCTCCACTCGACGCTGGATCTCGACGAGGTGCTGAAGATCATCGTCGAGATCGTGATCAACCTGATCGGCGCAGAAGTCTTCGCTGTCTATCTGTTCGATGGCAACTCGCAGGACCTCGCGGCCGCGGCGTCCGAGGGGCTGCCGCAGTCGGCGTTTCCGAAGTGCTCGCTCGGTTCGGGGCCGCTCGGCAAGGCGGTCGCCTCGGCGGAGACGACCTGCTGGGACACGGCGCGTTCGGATGATCTGCGCCAGCCGATCGTGTGCATCCCGCTGGCGATTCAAAAGCGGCCGATCGGCGCGATTGCGATCTACAGCCTGTTGCAGCAGAAGAACGGCTTTTCGGCCCTCGATCACGAGCTGTTCACGCTGCTCGGCGGGCATGCCGCGACGGCAATCTTTGCAGCGCGATTGTACTCGCAGTCCGAGCGGAAACTGAACACGATCCAGGGGTTCATCGACTTGCTCACGAAGTGAGCTCGCAGCCTGGGACGAGACGGATCTAAGGGGTGGAACATGGAGCGGCAGAGAATCCTGATTGTCGAAGACAGCCCGACGATGCGGCAGCTGCTCGTCTTTGCGCTGCGGCGTCTGAAAAACGTCGAGATCGTCGAGGCGCAGGACGGGATGGATGGCCTGCGCAAGGTATCGAGCGATCACTTCGATCTGGCCCTGATCGACATCAACATGCCGGTCATGGACGGTCTCAAGCTGATCAGCCTGATCCGCGGCGAGGATTCCCTCAAGGAGATTCCCATCGTCGTAATCACCACCGAGGGCGCGACCGAAGATCGGGACCGTGCGCTCACGCTGGGCGCGAACGAGTATCTGACCAAGCCGATCCAGGCGAATCGGGTGCTCGCCGTGGCCCGCGGCCTGCTCAAGCTCGAATGAGCGCCGCAGCCGCATCCGTCGCGTCCGGGGCCGGCTCGGAGCTCCCCGCCGGACGGGAGTTCCGCAATCGTCTGTTGCTGGTCTCGATGCTGCTCTCGGCTGCCAGTGCCGTCCTGATCGCCGGCTACGCGTTCGCGCTGATGCAGCTGCCCAGGCAACAATGGATCGGCTTTGGCTGGTTCGTCGTCGCCATCTTCCCGGTGTTGTACTCGTTCCAGGCCTGGGTTCTTAGACGGATCTGGGAGCCGATCGTTCGCTGTCTCGATCTGCGTCGCGAGGGCCCTTGCGAGCGCGAGGTGGTCGAGCAGGGTTTTGCGGCGGTCGCGAACTACCCGCTGCGGATGTTGTTGTGGGGCACCTTTTGGTGGGTCGTCGGCGGTCTCGTGCTGGCGGGCTGCATGCGGCTGCGTTTCGAAAGTTTCGCCTTGGCCAGCGCCAGGACCATGCTGATGGCTGCGAGCTCCGGCGGCTTCGTGGCCGCGGTGTTCCACTTCCTCGTCATGAAGCGGGAGGTGGAGCCCGTACGCAACGCCTTCGCCCGGGAAATCCCGGATCCGGACCTGCGGCGCAGCCTCGTGATCCGGATTCCGCTCGCGCGCAAGCTATGGGTGGCGATTGCGGGTGTCACGCTCGTCACGGGGCTCTTCATGATCCAGATTTCGCAGGCGCGCTCGGACCAGACGATCGAGATGCACACGAGCAACATGCATCAGCGGTTCCTGCTGGGGATTGCCGCGGAAATCAGCGAGGGCGGGATTCCGGCGCTCAAGCCGGCCTGGAACGAAGCCCGACGTCTCGGCATCGCGGACGAGTTGCTGCTGCTCGATTCCACCGGCACGACACTGCTTGCCGGCGATCCTGCCCGGCTCCAACCCGCGGAGATGGAGCGTCTGCGCGAGATGGGCGTGGAAGCGGGGGACAGCCGCTTCTTCCAATCACGAAGCCTGTTCACCTGGCTGAGCACGTCGGCGGGAGTGCTCGTTGCCGTGTCCGAATGGGAGTCCTTGCGCGGGGATCAGTCTTCGGCGCGGATCATGTTCGTGCTGCTGCTGGTGGTGTCGACGGGGATGGCGGCGTTGCACAATGGTGAGCCGTCCAATCGGTATAAAGTCGCGAAACAAATCGTAGCTCATCTTTTTGAACAGGAACGGCGCGATCATCTGCGGACTACCGGCATTGACGATGGTGTAGCCATCCGCCACCGCTGCGAGGCCGATTTGCATGGCTATCATGCCGCCGACGCCGGGTCGGTTGTCGATCACGAGCTGCTGCCCCAACGACTCACTGAGGGCCGGCGTGAGGACGCGCATGGTGTTGTCGAGCGCGCTGCCCGCCTCCTGGCCCACCACCAGACGAATCGGTTTAGCAGGATAGGCGGGAATCTCTGCGGCGGCGCCTGCCGCTGTCAGTAG
>JANNIY010000138.1:0-37175 GCA_031405455.1 Deltaproteobacteria bacterium
CCGGCCCGGCAACACCACCCAATCCACCGGGCTCGCGGACGCGCTCGCATGGCCTTATGAGATCAAACGCTTGCAGCCCGGATGGCTTTCGTTTCTGCACAATCGCCTGCTCGGCGCTTCGCGCATCGGGATCGATGCCGGGCGCTCCGCAGCGCTCGAACCTCCCTGGCCCGACCTCGTGATCGCCGCGGGGCGGCGCACAGCCCCGGTCGCGCTCTGGATTCGCGAACAATCGGCCGGGCGCACGCGCCTGGTTCAGCTCGGGCGCAAGGGAGCCGACCACGCCGATCTCTTCGATCTGGCCGTGACGCCGGCATACTGCCGCCTGTTCGCCCACCCGAAGCGCGTCGAGACGGATGCGACATTGCACTCGGTGAGTCGCACGCGCCTCGGCGAGGCCGCGCTGCGCTGGAAGGAGCGGCTCGAGGCGGCGCCGGCGCCGCGCATCGCGCTGCTCGTGGGCGGAACCTCGGGTCAGTATCGGCTCGACGCCGCGGTTGCACGCCAGCTCGCGCAGGACGTGGCGCGCTTTGCGAAGGACGTCGGCGGATCGATCTTCGCGACGACCAGCCGCCGGCTCGCGCCCGCGGCCGCCGACGCGCTCGGCGCCGCGCTCCCGGAGGGCGCCTTCCTCCACCGCTGGAAGCCGGACGACGCCGACAACCCGTATCTCGGCTTCCTGGCACTCGCCGACGCGATCGTGATCACGGGCGACAGCGAATCGATGCTCGCCGAAGCGACGACGCACGCTCGACCGCTCTTCGTGTATCCACTCCCCGAGCGCGCATCGTTCCGTCTGTTGCGCGCGCTGCGCGAAAGCGTGGTCGCGCGCGCGCGGGCGCTTCCGCAGAACCAGCGCGGCACCCCGCGGCCGCAGCAGGGAATCGAGTACGTCTGTGCGCGTCTGATCGAACACGGCCTCGTGCGCCCGACGCGCGATCTCGGGCGGCTGCACGACGCGCTGTATCGCCGCGGCGTCGCCAAGCCCTTCGGCGCGCCGTTCGAGACCAGCCAGGGTTCGCCCCGCCAGGATCTGGAGAAGGCGGCCGCCCGCGTGCGCGCGTTGCTGGGCGTCGCTTGAAGCGGACGTGAGTTCGAGCCCGCCCGCGCCGGTCGCTGCCGCGCGCTTCACCGCACTCGTGCTCGCGGGCAGCCGCGGCGGCGGCGGCGACGATCTCGCCGCCGCGCAAGGCGAGAAGCACCGCGCCCTGATCAGCGTTCACGGCGTGCCGATGCTGGTGCGCGTGATCCGCACGCTGCGCGCCTCGGCGAGCATTGGCGCCATCATCGTGAGCGTCGATGACCCCTCGGCCCTCGCTGCCGTCCCCGAGCTGCGCGAGCTCGTCGCCGCCGGCGCCCTCGAGCTGCGTCGCAGCGAAGATTCCCCCAGCCGCAGTGTCGTCGTCGTCCTGGAGTCGCGGCCGGCGGGGGAGCCCGTGCTCGTCACCACCGCGGACCATGCGCTGCTCACGCCGGCGATGGTCGAGCACTTCACCCAGGCGACCGCGGACGCCCGGGCCGACGTCCATGTCGGGCTCGTCGCCGCATCCCTCTTGCGCGCGCACTATCCCGAATCGACACGCACCTACCTGCCGATGCGCGACGATCTCTACTCGGGCGCAAATCTCTTCGCCTTCCTGACGCCGCAGGCGAAGCGCGCCGCCGAGTTCTGGGTGCGCGCGGAAGCCCTGCGCAAGCAGCCCTGGCGTCTCGCGCTCGCGTTCGGGCCGCGCGCGCTCTTCCTGTTCTGGCGGCGCCGCCTCGATCTCGACGCAGCGCTCGAACGCGTGTCGGAAGTGATCGGCGCCCGCGTGCGAGCGGTGCGCATGCCCTTCGCGGAGGCCGCGATCGACGTCGATCGCGCATCGGATCTGGCGCTCGCAACACAGATCCTCGCGCAACGCGAGGCCGGCGCGTCGAAGTAGCAAGACTGTGTGGACTGCCCGTTGACCCGAATTCCGCAGTGGGGGATCGAACATGCGTCTCGTGGTGGCTTCGGTCGTGGTGGGGATGGCCGTGGGGGTGGCGTGCGCGACGTCGCCGACCGGCCGGAATCAATTCATCGTCGTCTCGGACGATCAGATGAACGAGCTGGGCGTCGCCGCGTTCGATCAGATGAAGGGTGAGGGGAAGCTCTCCAAGAACTCACCCGCCAACGCCTACGTCGCTTGCGTCGCGAAGGCGGTCACCGCGGCCCTCGACAGCCGCGAGTACCAGGGTGGCTGGGAGGTCGTGGTCTTCGCAGACGAAACCGCGAACGCCTTCGCGCTGCCGGGCCGAAAGATCGGGGTGCATACCGGCCTCCTGAAGATCGCGAAAAACCAGGACCAGCTTGCCAGCGTGCTCGGGCACGAGGTCGCGCACGTGATCGCGCGCCACAGCGCGGAGCGGGTCTCGCAGGGACAGGCCGCACAGCTGCTCCAAAGCGGCGTGGAAGCTGCGGGGATCGTCGACCCAGCGAGCACGGCAGGGCAGCTCACCCTCGGCGCGCTCGGGCTTGGCGTCCAGTACGGCGTGCTCATGCCGTACGGCCGGACGCAGGAGAGCGAGGCCGACGCCATCGGGCTCGATTACATGGCGCGCGCGGGCTTCGATCCCACCCAGAGCATCGAGCTCTGGAAGAACATGGCCAACGCGGCCGGAGGCCCGCAGGCCGTCGAGTTCCTCTCCACCCACCCGTCCCACGACACCCGCATCGCCGATCTCACCAAGCGGATTCCCGCCGCGCAGGAGCTCCAGCGGCAGGCTCGATCCGCGGGAAGCAAGCCGAGCTGCCGCCGCTGAGCGCGGACGTGCGCGCCGATGGCTTCCCGGGTGGGAGTGGAAAATTCCCCCCTTCCGTCACCACCGCCAAGAAACGTTCTGCCAGCCCCCCGTAGCGGGGTTCACCGCCCCTCTCCCGCGCGCGGCTCACGGCGCGCTTCGAGGAAGGCCAGGATCGCGTCGCCGACGAGCGCATAGCCGCTCGCGGTGTAATGCAGATCGCCCAACGGGAACAACGAAGTCGGGTCTGCTTGCGCCTCGAACACCTCGCCCACGTCGAGGCTCTCGATTCCCAGCTCCTGCGTGACTCCGAGCACTGCCTCCCGATGGGGATTCGCCGCTCCGGGGTCGCCGAAGCGCTCCCAGGACGGCAGGTAGACGAAGTAGAGCCGTCCGTCCCAGGAGGCCACGCGTTCCTTCGCGCGTGCCAGGACGGCGCGGAAGACTTCCTCATCGAACGCTGGCCGCTCGAGGAACAGCCGATGAATGCGCTCGCGCAGCCTCGAGAGCGTCGCGAAGGCTCGCAGTCGATCTATCAACACGTATCGGTGTCTTGTCTGGGGGCTGGCGCTTGCGGCGTGCCGCTCCTGGTCGCTCAGCGTGCGCAGCGCGGTGGCAATCTTCTCGAGCCGCAGATCGATCGCGGGCTGCAGCTCGCGCAACCGCTGCCGGAAGCGCGGCTTCAGGTAGAGCGGATAGATCGGCTGCCGCTTCTCCCACGCGAGATCCGCGAGATCATTGCCCTCGAAGTAGAGCCAGAGGACCACGCGCGGTCGCAGCGGCTCCGCGTACTCGCGCAAGGCGGCCAGCTCGAGCAGCGGACCTGCGTCGTCGACGCCGAGGTTCAGGGTTTTCGGAACCACGCGCCGGATCCGGGACGCGATGTCACTGCCTGACGGAACGCAGTAGCCCTGCACGAAGGAATCGCCGATCAGGACGATCTCCGGCACGTCCATGCCGTGAATGCCCGGCGGGTTGCGAAACCCGTGCTCATCGGACCCGTAGAGCACGTGTTCGCCGGCGTTGCAGTACACGGTCATGACGTTCGAGATTCCGGCGAGCTGCCGGATTCCGTCCGAGGCGTCGCCCACGCTGATGCCAGCCGTATGTTTCGGCACGATCGCCGGCCAGGCCTCGACGCCGCGACGGGCGAGCGCATCGATCACCTCGCTGACCGAACGCGTGTCGAAGGCGACGCCCGCGCGCCGCGCGACGTTGCAGCGCTCGCGCGACTCGACCCAGCGGCACTCGTCCTCGATCGCCTCCGGCTCCGGCGTCGTGAACGTGAGCACCGCTTCCGCGAGATAGCCGGAAACCGCAATCGAAACGCAGAGCAGTATCAGCTTGAGCACCGCGTTCACCTCGGGAAGTCGACGCTGCGCCGATTCGGGCTTCCGCGCGGCTTCGTCTCGCCGCGCGCTTCGCCAGGGGCGCGCTGACAGGCGCTGCGGCGCGCGCCGCGAGACGAAGCCGCGCGGAAGCTACGAACTAGCAGAGCGCCTGCTCGCCCTCGGGACCGAAACGGCGAGCGGCGGGGTCCCAGCCCCGGATCCGCATGTGGATGCGAAAGCGCGGATGGCTTCCGGGCACGGGCTCGATGTCGTACAGGTGATACTGCGCCCGCTTGTCGGGGTGGTGTCCGACGTCCGAGGACGAGCGCGCTCCCACCACCGGGATCGGTCCCGAAGGCCCCTCGACCGCCCCGATGAGCGTCCGGTGACCGTGTCCATGCAACACCAGATCGACCCCCGTGCGCTGCAACACGGCGCGCAACGCTTCCGCATCGGTGAGCGCCCGACGCGCGGAGACCGCGTCGGGCGTGAGGGGATGATGGATCAGGAGAATTCGACACAATGTAGAGTCATGTAGCTCCGTCAACAGTCGCTCGAGTCGCGCGAGCTGCGCGCCGCCGAGCGAGCCGGTGGCGAGGCCCACGGCGGTCGGCTTCGCAGACGAGAGCCCCACGAACGCCGCCGCGCCGCGCACCCGCAGCGTCGGGAAGGCGTCGTGTGCCAGGCCGCTGCCACCCGGCTGCGGGTCGGAGCACAAGAACTCCGACCAGTGATCCCAGGAGATCTCGCGCGGGATCTTCACGTAGGCGTCGTGATTGCCCGGCACGACCGACACCGTCTCCGGCCCGCCGATGCGCTCCAGCCATCCGCGCGCGGCCTTGAACTCCTGCTCGCAGGCCACGTTCGTGAGATCGCCCGTCACGACGACTTGATCGGGCGCGATGCGATGCAAATCCTCGATCAGCGCATCGAGCACATCGGGATGGTGCACGCGCCGCCGCCGCACCTGCCAGGAAAGCCAACCGAGCAGACGCTTGCCCGCGAGCTCGCGCGGATCAGCGATGCGCACGGGCGTCGCGTGCAGATCCGAGAGATGACCTACGCTGAACATGGCTGATCTCCCTCGGCGGACGGCGGAGGCTAACTCAGCGTTTCGGCGTGTGATACCCTGCGCGCCCTTCAACCCAGCTCGAGGAAGGGATCGATGGCGAACTCGCCAACGAACACCGCGCAGAGCGCATGGCTGCTGCGACGTCAGAGCGCCGATCGGGTCGAGATCTGGGGCCTCACGCCAGACGAGCGCCTGCGTCGCATTCTGCGCGCTGCGGGCTGCGGGCAGATCGAGGACGTGGACGGCGACGCACCGCCGCCCGCCGTCTCCGGGTCCGTCCTGTTGCTGCGCAGCGACTTCATCTTCGACGAGCGGCTGGTGCGGGCGCTTCCCGACGCACCTGGCACATTGCTCGTAACGTCGGATGGCATCGCCGTCGCCGCCCACGTGGTGGCCGCACGCGCGGCCGAGACGGCCAGGGGGCTCGCGCGGGGCGCCGCTGCCAGCGCCTTTGGGCTGCGCATCCTGACGCCCTCCGAGCTCGCCTCTCCTTACACCAAAGAGCTTCGCAAGGTCGAGCCTCCCTACCTGCTCGAGGCGCGCGCCGAACACGCGCGCGCAATCGAAGCGCGCACCTTCGCGGCGTCGTACAAGGGTGTCACGGATCTCGTCACCAAGTGGGTCTGGCCCCGCCCCGCCGCCTGGGTGACCCGCAAGCTCGCGGCCCGACACGTCCACCCGAACTCGGTCACGGTGTTGAGCTGGGGGCTCGCGGCCCTCGCCTTCTGGTTGTTTGCGCGCGGCGAGTTCGCCGCGGGGTTGCTGGCCGCCTGGCTGATGACGTTCCTCGATACGGTCGACGGCAAGCTCGCGCGCGTGACCCTCACCTCGAGCCCGTTCGGAAACGTGCTCGATCACAGCCTCGATCTCATCCACCCGCCCTTCTGGTACTGGGCCTGGGGACACACACTGACCGTCGGGGTCGAATGGGCGACCTGGGTGGTGGTCGCTGGCTACTTCGCGGGCCGGCTGCTCGAGGGCATCTTCCTGCTCCTGTTCAAGATGGAATCCCACTGCTGGCGTCCCATCGACTCGCTCGTTCGCACCATCACCGCGCGGCGCAATCCCAATCTGATCTTCCTCAGCGTGGGAGCACTCACGGGCCGCCCGGATCTCGGCCTGGTGATGGTCGCCCTCTGGACGCTGATTTCCTTCGCGTTTCACGGAGTGCGGCTCGCCCAGGCCTTCGTATTCCGCCAGCGGGGCGGCGTGATCGAGCCCTGGGATGAGCGGCTGCGGCGCGCCCTGGCGCCGAAGAATCCCGCCCCGACCCCCGTCGAAGAGAGCGCATGAAACCGCTCCGATGGCTCCGCACAACGGCCCTCGCGGCCGCCGGGCTCGGCATGCTCGCGGCCTCCCCCGAGCGCGGCGACCCGGTCGCGCGAATCTCGGCGGCTCCCGGGGCCTCCGAGTACTGGGATTTCGTCGCGACGTTCGATTCGAAAGAACGGCTGGTGGCGCGTTTCATGATCACGAACGAAGGCCCGGGAGACGCTTCAGCCTTCGCCGTCGGCCGGTTCATCCGGGCCGATGGCTCGTCCGTGCCCTTCCGCAATGGCCGCCTGGCTGGCGCCTGGACGCTCGGGGCCGATCGGCGCTCGCTGCGGATCGGCTCGAGCCGCCTCGACCTTTCCGGGCCGGAACTCGCTCTCGACGTCGACAACGAGAAGAAGGGCGTCCGGATTCATCTGCGAATGCGGCCTGCGACACACGTCAGCTCCGGTCCCGAACTCCCGGACACGACGGTGGAGGTGCTCGCGCTCAGCGCTCCCATCACGGGAACGGTCTGGCTCACGGGAATGAGCGCGCCGCAAACACTACGCGGCTACGCCGGCATCTCTCACACCTGGATGGATCCCCGGGAATCGGATCGTGTCGCGCGCCGCTTCGATTTCTTCGGTCGCGATGGCTCGTTCGCGCTCTACCTCGGTGATGCGACAGCGCCGGATGGACGCCTCGCGCACAGCCTGACGGTTGAGCAGGATGGAAAACCGATCTTAAACGTGACGCAGATCACCATTTCCCTCGGGGATGAAAGTACGAAGGAATTGGGCCCAGATTACCCCGTTCCGGCGCGGTTGAATTTCACGGGATCAGGCGTTTCGGGTGTAATTCACCTCAATCAAGTACTCTCCCACCACGAGCCGCTTCAAGACCTGCCCTTGCCTACCCGATTCTTGGTATCGTTATTTGCCCATCCACAGCGTATGTGGATGGATTCGCGTTTTGAGGTGAGGATAGAGCGAAGCCCTTTGAGCACACCCCTCCTTGCTCGGGGCTCCGGCATCACCTCGGTAACGTTCACCAACCCGCTCCCCTCGGCGGCATCTAGGCGTCTCTCAACCGATTGAGGAGAGTCATTCGTGAAGATCGGCGTACTCAACAATCTGCGTGCGGGTCAGAGCGGGAAGACGGTTTCCCGGGTGCTTTCGCTGCTGCGAGCCTATCCGGACGTGATGCACGTCGAGACGGACCACGCCGGCGCGCTCCCGGAAGCGCTGGCGGATTTCGCCCGCAACGGCATCGACTTGCTGGTGGTGAACGGTGGCGACGGGACGCTTCAGCACGCGCTCACCGAAATCCTCGGGGGCGATGATTTTCAGCAGATTCCGATGATCGCACCGCTGCGCGGCGGTCGAACCAACATGACGGCGCTCGACCTCGGAGCCCAGCGCGACCCCGTCAAGGGCCTCGCCTCGCTGCTCGAGGCGGCGCGCACGCGCCGGCTGGCCGACCTCATGGTGCGCCGGCCCGTGTTGCGGGTCTCGTATCAGCGCGGCTTTGCCGTGCAGTACGGGATGTTCTTCGGCGCCGGCATGATCCATCGCGCCATCGCCCTGACCCATCGGCTGTTTCCGAAGGGCCGCAACCACGGCGTCCTCGGGCCCGGCCTGGTGACCGCCAGCCTGATCGGGAAGACGCTGCTGCGCCCCCGCAGCGGCGTGCTCGCACCGGACAAGGTCCAGATGCTTCTCGATGGCGAGAGTGTCCCGCAGGGCGAGTTCCGGCTCGTGATCGCTTCGTCCCTGAATCGCCTGTTCCTGCGCATGAATCCGTTCTGGGGCGAGGGCCCGGGCCCCGTGCGCTTCACTTGTGCGGCGAGCGGAGCCAAGAATTTCGCGAAGTCCGCCATCGGAATGTTGCGCGGCCGCCCCAAGCCGTTCGTGACGCCCGAAGCCGGTTATACGAGCAAGAACGTCGAGTGCGCCGAGATGCGCTTCGATTGCGGCTTCACGGTCGACGGCGAGATCTTCTCCCCGCGCTCGGATGAGACGGTCACCCTGACGGGCGATCGGCGCGTGACTTTCGTCCGCGCCTGAGGCCGCGGTGGACGGCGTCGCCGAGGCGCTGGCGAAGCTCGTCGCGGACGAGATCGCGCTGCCCGTGACGGACCCGGTGGTGAGCCTCGTCGAGGCGATTCGAAGCCGCACGGGACCTGGTACGGCCGCCGTCCTCTTCTACGGATCCTGTCTGCGCAAGCGCAGCGAAGCTGGCGTGCTCGATTTCTACGTGCTCGTCGACGCCTACCGCGCTGCCAACCCCGGCCGCGCGCTCGCGCTCGCGAACGCCTGGCTGCCTCCGAACGTTTTCTACATCGAGCACGCCGACGCGGGCGGCGTGTTGCGCGCCAAGTACGCCGTCATCTCGCACCGCGACTTTCAGCGTGGCGCGGCCGGGCGCTGGCTGCGCACGGGGATCTGGGCGCGTTTCTCCCAGCCGATCCGCGCGGTCTACCTGCGCGATTCCGCAGCGCAGGCTGGCGTCGTCACGGCCTGCGTGGAATCCGTGGTTGCGCTGCTCGAGCGCACGCTCCCCCTGCTCCCGGGCGAGGGAGATCGCATCCGCACGAGCGCGGCGGAACTGTGGCAGACCGCCTTCCGGGAAACCTATGCCGCCGAGATGCGGCCCGAGACGCCGGACTCGATCCGCGGGCTCTTCCTCGCTCAGCCCGCCCGCTATGCGACGGCGGCGCAGCTCGCCGCTCGCATCCTCGAGGCGCGCGGCCGACTGCGCGTGCTGGCGCCCGAAGATCCGCTCGAAATCGAACTGCCTGCGGGCGCGCGGCGCGGCAGACGGCGACGCGCGCGGTTGCGGCGTCCGCTCGCGAAACTCGCCTACGTGGCGCAGCTGCTCAAGACCGCGTTCACCTTCGGCGACTGGCTTCCCTATGCGCTATGGAAGCTCGAGCGGCACAGCGGGACACGGCTCGTGCCGAGCGAGCGGCAGCGCCGGCATCCGATCCTGTTTGGTTTACCGCTGCTCGTGCGCGCACTCCGGCAACGCGCGCTGCGCTGAAGAACGCGCTCTTCAGGAGGACGAGGGTGGAGCTGAAGGGGAAAGCCGCGATCGTGACGGGCGCGGGGACCGGCGTCGGGCGGGCGACCGCGCTGGCGCTCGCGCAGCAGGGTTGCTCCGTCATCGTCAACTACTCGCGCTCGCGCGATGGCGCCGAAGCCACGGCGCGCGAGGCCGCCGCGTTCGGCGTGAAGGCGCTGGCGTTCCAGGCCGACGTGGCGGACGACCGTGCATGTCGCGCGCTGGTCGACACCGCCCAGCGCGAGCTCGGTCGCCTCGATGTGCTCGTGAACAACGCCGGCACCACGCGCTTCATTCCGCACGGCGATCTCGAGAGCGTGGGTGACGACGACTGGAACCAGATCCTGGCCGTGAACCTCAAGGGGCCGTTCCAATGCGCGCGCGCAGCGCGGCCGGCGCTCGAACTCTCGGGCGGCGGCGTGATCGTGAACGTCTCGAGTGTCGCGGGCCTGATCGCCACCGGAAGCTCGATTCCCTACTGCGCATCGAAAGCGGCCCTCAACAACCTGACGATCGCGCTGGCTCGCGTGTTGGCGCCGCGCATTCGCGTGAACGCGGTGGCGCCGGGATTCATCGCGGGCGAGTGGCTGGCGCAGGGGCTCGGCGGCGCCTACGAGCCGATCAAGAAGGCGATGGAAGCGCGCGCCGCCATGCACCGGGTGTGTACGCCGCAGGACGTATCCGCGGCCATTCTCAGCCTCATCACCGGATCCGACCTCGTCACCGGGCACGTGCTGCCGTGCGAAGGCGGAATGCTGATCGGAAGCTAGGCGCCGAGCAGCGCGTCGCCCTCGCGATCGAGCGCAGCGCCGAGATCCGCGATGATTTCGCTAGCGACCCGGGCCATGTCGGGATCGAAGAGCAGGAGCAGGCGCTGCGTCAGCGCAGCCTCGGCGCGGATGATGGCCTGCTGGCCGGCTTCGGTGGGAAGCAACTGGATGCCGCGACGATCGTTCGGCACCGGAGCGCGGCGCAGAAGCCCGCCTTGTGCGAGACCGTCGACGAGGGAAGTGAGAGTCGGCCGGCTCACACCGACGCGTGTCGCCAACTCGCTCGCGCGCTGGGGCTGACCCGAAATCGAGACCAGCAGCCGGTACTGGGGCAGGCTGATGCCGGTCGACTGACACGCCTGCTCGGCGACGCGGGCCAGCCGCGCGAGCAGCCGGATCCCCGCTCGGAAGTCCGGCGTGCTGCCCGTGGTTCGCGCCGGAGCCCCCATCGCGTTCGACCCCCCTGAACCTCTGGCCCTGCAGCACGAGCCGGAACTGGTTTGATTCACGAACCATCTGCATCCGCGCAGATTCGCATCATAGAGGAAGCCGCCGCGATCTGACTAGTCCTCAGATGGCGTGGCTAGCGCGCCCGCTCGGCGAGGGCGCGGCCATCGAAGACGAGTCGGCTGCCCGGCGTGACGCCGAGTTGTGCGAGCCGCCCGCCCGCCAGCTCGATGGCGAACTGCGCGGGCGCGCCGCTCGGATACTCCGGCAGGCGGCTCTCGTATTCCATTGGACTCTCCGCCGGGCGGCGCGGCGGCTGCGAAGGCATGCTGTGAACCGCGACCACACGGCCGTCCGCGTCGAGGAAGGCGACGTCGATCGCGATCGGACAATCGCGCATCACCATCGACAGCGGTCGCGGCGCGCGGAAGACGAAGAGCATGCCACCGTTGCGCGGCAGGCTCGCGCGCCCCCCGAGGCCGAGCTGACGTGTCGCGGGGTCGAGCGCGAGTTCGAGCGTAAACGTCTCGCCACCGATGGCGAGGAAGATCGTCTCGCCGGCGGAGACGGGCGCTTCGGCTGCGGGCTCGCTACAGGCGAGCGCCAACGCGAGCAACATCAGCGCGGCGCAATGGGAGCGGAGCAAGCTGGCCCTCGGCGGCGACGTCGCCGCGCCGGGGGTGGTAGCATCGCCGCGCGCACAGGAGAAATCCGCATGGCAGCGAGCGTCCTCGTCACCGGGGCGTCCTCCGGAATCGGAGCGGCGACCGCAACCCGGCTCGCCGCGCGCGGCTTCCAGGTCTTCGGCACGAGCCGCAGCCCCGAGCACCCGGATTTGCCCGGGGTGCGCTTCGTCACCCTCGACGTGCGCGACGAAGGCTCCGTCGCCAAGGGCGTCGCGCAGGTGCTCGCCTGCGTACCGCGCCTCGACGCGCTCGTGTGCAATGCCGGCATCGGCATCTTCGGCAGCATCGAGGAAGTCCCGATCGAGGCGGCGCGCGAGCCCTTCGAGACCAACGTCTTCGGCACACTGCGCGTGCTGCGGGCCGTGCTGCCGCACCTGCGCGAAGCGCGGCGCGGGCGCATCGTGATCCTCGGCTCCCTCTCCGGCCGCGCACCGATCCCGTTCCAGGCACACTACTCCGCCAGCAAGGCAGCGCTCGATGCGCTCGCGCTCGCGTTGCATAGCGAGATGCACGCATTCGGAATCTCGGTGTCGCTGGTCGAACCTGGCGACATCCGCACCGAATTCAACGACCGCACCGTGTGGGGTGAGTCCGCGAGCTCCGCGTACGGCGAAAGCTTGCGGCGCACGGAGCAGGTGATCCGCGATTCCCTGCCGCGCGCTCCGGGGCCTGAGATCGTCGCCGCGGTGATCGAGCGCGCACTGACGAGCCGGCGCCCGCGCGTGCGCTACACCGTCGGGCCCGATTCCCGTCTGGTTCCGCTCGGGCGACGCCTGCTTCCCGACAGCTGGTCCTTGCGGATGATCCGCTCGCACTTCCGCGTGTAGCGCTCGCGAGCCTGCCGGCCGCCGGGCGACGTCGGCTTGACGCCGCGCTCCGCGTGCTACCCTGCGCCGCTCGACGGAGAGCCCCTTGGGGGCCTCCCGCACGCCGCGCGGCCTCACGGACCGCTGCCAGGCAAGAAGGGGAATCGCAGCATGGGCAGGAAGGTCTATGTCGTCGGCGTCGGAATGACGAAGTTCGAGAAGCCGGGCTCGAAGGCCTGGGACTACCCGGACATGGCGCAGGAAGCCGGCACGAAGGCGCTCGCGGATGCGCGCATCCCCTACAGCGAAATCGAGCAGGTGGCCGTCGGCTACTGCTACGGCGATTCGACCTGCGGTGAGCGCGCGGTCTACACACTCGGGCTCACGGGCGTCCCGATCTACAACGTCAACAACAACTGCGCGACGGGTTCGACCGCGTTGTTCATGGCGAAGCAGTTCGTCGAGGGCGGCCTCGCGGAATGCACGATGGCGCTGGGCTTCGAGAAGATGGAAAAGGGCTCGCTGGGCGTGAAGTTCACCGATCGCACCAACCCGATGGACAAGCTCGCGGGCGCGATGATCGAAATGCGCGGCTTCGCGAAGGCGCCTCCCGCGTCACAATTCTTTGGCAACGCCGGCCGCGAGCACATGGAGCGTTACGGCACGAAGCCCGAGCACTTCGCGAAGATCGGCTGGAAGAACCACAAGCACTCCGTGAACAACCCCTACTCGCAGTTCCAGGACGAGTACTCGCTCGAGGACATCCAGAACGCGCCGATGATCTACGATCCCCTCACCAAGCTGCAGTGCTGCCCGACGTCGGATGGTGCGGGTGCGGCGATCCTCGCGAGCGAAGACTTCGTCAAGAAGCACGGACTCGGCAAGCAGGCGGTGGAGATCGCCGGCATGGCGATGACGACCGACTTCCCGAGCACCTTCGACGAGAAGAGCTGCATCAAGCTGATCGGCTCCGACATGACCCGGAAGGCGGCCGAGAAGGTCTACCAGCAGAGCGGCTTCGGGCCGGAAGACCTCGACGTGGTGGAACTCCACGATTGCTTCTCGTGCAACGAGCTGATCACGTACGAAGCGCTCGGCCTGTGCCCGGAAGGCAAAGCCGGCGCATTCATCGACTCCGGCGCAAACACCTACGGCGGCAAGGTCGTGGTGAATCCGTCCGGCGGGCTGATTTCGAAGGGGCATCCGCTCGGCGCGACCGGACTCGCCCAGTGCGCCGAACTCACCTGGCAGATGCGCGGCACGGCCGACAAGCGCCAGGTCGCCGGCGCGAAGGTGGCGCTCCAGCACAACCTCGGGCTCGGCGGCGCCGCGGTCGTGACGCTCTACCGCAAGCCGGCGTAGCGCCAGCAGCATGCAAGCGGACGGGAGCGCCGCGCCGCGCGCGCGTCTCTCCGTTGCCACGAAAGCCATCTACGGGCTCGGGGACCTCACCGTCAACCTCGTGCTCTCGGCGGCATCGCTGCTCTATCTCGCGTTCCTCACCGAGCACGGAGGCCTGCGTCCGGCGCTCGCGGGAATCGTGATCCTGATCGCGCACGCGGTCGACGCGGCCACCGGGCCCCTGATGGGGCGCCTCTCGGATCTGACGCGCTCGCGCTTCGGGCGCCGGCGCGGCTACTTCCTGCTCGGCGCGCTGCCGTTCGGCTTCATGTTCGGGCTGATGTGGGCGACACCGGAGCTCTCCTCCGAGGCCGCGCGCTTCGGCTACTACCTCGCGGTGTACGTCGTCGTGAGCCTCGCCATGACGTGTGTCGCGGTGCCCTACCTGGCCCTGATTCCCGAAATGGCGACCGACTATGACGAGCGCATCTCCTTCAACACCTATCGGACAGTCGCGGCCGTGCTCGGAACCTTCGCCGCGGTGGCCATGAAGGAACTCGCCGATGGGCTCGGCGGAGGCGCCGACGGCTGGCAAGCGTCCGCCTGGATCATGGGCGCCGTGATCGCGTTGCCGTGGCTCGCCGTCTGGGCGGTGAGCTTCGAGCGCCCGGAGTTCGTGCGGCCGGCGCAGATGGGCTTCGTCGAGGGCGCCAGGTTGCTGACGCGGCATCACGCCTACCGCAAGCTCGTCGGCCTCTTCCTCTACGCCCGCATCGCCGTCGATCTGATCGGCGCGATGTTTCTGCTCTACTTCAGTCACTGGATCGGACGCGAGGCAGACTTCAGCGTCACGCTTTTCATGTTCCTCACGCTCGTGGTGTTCGCGCTGCCGGTCTGGCTGCGCATCGCACAGCGTTCCGACAAGCGCACGGTCTTCATCGTCGGAACCCTGTGGTGGGCCCTGATCCAGTTAGCGATCTATTTCGCGCTGCCGGACTGGCCGCGCTGGTCGGTCTTTGTAATAACCGGGCTCGCGGCGATCGGCTACGCCGTGGCGGACGTGATGCCGTGGTCCATGCTCGGCGAGGTGATCGACGAGGACGAGCTCGCGACGGGAGAGCGCCGCGAGGGTGTCTACGTCGGCTTCTTCATGTTCTTGCGCAAGCTCGGAGGCGGGATCGCCGTCGCGGGCGTCGGCTTCGCTCTTGATCTGTGCGGCTTCGACGGCACGCTCCCCCGCGAACAGCAGGGCCCTCTCGCGCTCTCGGCGATCCGAATTTCCACCTCGCTCGTGCCGGCCGTCTTCCTGCTGCTCGCCGTCTGGGTCGCGCGCGGTTATCGCCTCGACCGCGCCGCGCACGCGCGCATCTTGCAGGCGATCGCGCAGCGCGCCGCCGTGGGCGCCCGCTCAGGTCGATAGGCCCGAGTCGACCAGGGCCGTGAGCACGAACTTGGCGACGTTCGGGTGCAGGCGGAAGCTCATGTGGCTGCCGGGGTACCACGCGATCCGCGGCTGATCCCAGTGCTTCCAGAGATCAAAGACCTGGTCGGCGGGCACGAGGCGATCCGCGACACCGCCGAAGATCCAGCGCCGCTCGCGCGGTATCTGCGGCTCGAGCGCGAGGGGCGAAACCACCCGCATCACATCGCGCAGCACCGACTCGTCGACGCCATGGCGCGCTGCGCTGCGCAGGTGCAGCGGCGGCAGATGGTGGTAGTACTCGCGCGTGAAATCCGTCACGGGAACGCCGGTGATCGCGCAGGCGAGATCGGAGTCGAGCGACGCGAGCAGCGCGGCGTTGTAGCCGCCCAGCGAGAAGCCCATCACGCCGATTCGGGGAGCGGCCTGAGCTTCCCGCAACCAACCGAGCAGGCGCCGGATATCCCACATCGCCTGGGTTTCGGCATGCAGCGCGTCGAGAGGGTCGCCCGAGAAATAGCCTTCGCCACTGCGCCACCCGCTCTTGCGCAGGCCGTGCAGGGGCAACGTCGGTACGAGCAGATTGAGGCCCAGCCGACGGTGGAAGATTTCGGGTTGGAAGGCGAGCAAGTCGATCAGCGGCGAGCCCATTTGATAGCCGTGGATGCAGACGAGCCAGGGGCGCGGCGGCCCCGCATGTCGGAGCACCCAGGCGTGCGCCGTTCGATTCGCGGAACGTGCAAGCCAGCGCTCGCGCCCTGGCACACCGGCGCGCGGTTCGTAGCCGCTCTCGAAGCTCAGGTGCTCGTAGGCGATGTTGCGGGTGCGAGCGCGCGATAGCAGTGGCGCTTCGAGAAGCGGGGGCGTCAGGTGATAGCCGGCGGGCTTCTCGAGCCAGCCTTCCGCCTCGAAATAGGCGCGCGCCTGCGAGAGCTCAGCGGGGATGTGCGCCTGGTCGCTGGCGCGCGGCAGCTGAGACGTCAAGGACATCGTGCTCAACAGCGCTTCATCGACCGCCACTTCGGCGGCGAGACGCAGCGAAAAGACGGCCTGCGGCACGCCCTCGAACGTCGGTTCGATGCGCAGACTGTGCACGCCGGCTGCGACGGAGCCCGCGAGCGACGCTGCGATCAGCAGCAGAGCGGCACCCGGACCGACGACGACGAAAGCCGGCAATGCGAAGACGACGCCGAGCACTCCGCCGAGCGCGCCGAACTGCGCGATGCGGCGATCCCCCGGCATCAGCAACATCGCGATGCCCGAGGCGAGCAGGAGACAGCCCGGCAGCACCGAGAAGAGGAATCCGAGCAGGCCGTGATCGGGAGCACGCCAAAGCCAGAAGAGGCCAGCGAGCAACGGAATCCAGGCCTCTCGCGGCCAGCGAACGTCGGCGGACACTCGGGGCTCCATCGAATCGCCGGGATCGGGCGCCACGGCGAAGCACTCGCTGCGACGATACCGTGGGCGCGCCGAGCTGCCACCGGACGGTGATAGAATCGGGAGAATGGGCCTGTCCGTCGACGTCTCGCCTCCGCTGCGCAACGAACCCGGCTGGCCGCTCGCGCCGGGCTGTCGGCCGGTCTTCCTGCTCGACGCCTCGAGCGGGCTCGAAGAGCGCTTGTTGCGCGCCTGGGTCGCGCGCCACAAGCCGGCGGAAGTCGGCACGAGCGGCTACGACGTCGTGCGCATCCCGCCATCGCGGCGCCCGCGGAAGCGATTCTCCTTGCGGGCGCTCGAGGCCTGTCTCGCATCGGGGGGCGAGGCGTTGCTCGCGCCGTTGCGCGTGGTCTGGCTGCCAAAAAGGCGCGGAGCCGTCCGCACGGTGCTGCCGCGAGATCTGCTCCTGCTGCGCGACCCGCGCGATCCCGGAGCGCTGCGACAATCCGTGATCTTGCGCACCGATTCCGAGCGCTGCCGGATCGTCGCTGCCGAGCCCGCACCGCTCTCCGAATTGCGCGAGCGCTGGCGCCGCGCCGGCGGCGCGGATATCTCCTTGACCACGGGACTCGCCGAGTTCATCGCACGTCAGGCCGTGCTCGCGCTCGAGCGCACCGAGCGCACGCTGCGCGGCGCTCGCTACAAGGTTCCGCGCCTCGTCCACGAAGACATCCTCGGCCGGCCTTCGTTCCGGGGAGGCATCCACCGCCTCGCCGGCGCACTCGGCCGCACACCCGCAAACGTGACGCGCGAAGCCTCGCGGGATCTGCGGGAGATCGCCGCCACCCATAGCCCGCACGTGATCGACCTGGTCGCCTGGCTGATTCGCCTGCTCTATACGCAGGGCTACCGACGGCAGCTCTCCTACAATCGCGATCAGCTCAAGGACGTGAAGGCGCTGGCGCAACAGCACCCTGTCGTGTTTCTGCCGTCGCACAAATCGAATCTCGATCATCTCGTGCTCCAGTATGCACTGCACGAGAATGGCCACGCGCCCAACCACACGGCGGGCGGCATCAACATGAATTTCTTTCCGATCGGGCCGCTCGTGCGACGCAGCGGCACGTTCTTCATCCGACGCAGCTTTCGCGACGACGAGGTCTACAAGTTCGTTCTCCACCACTACATCGACTACCTGATCGAGAAGCGCTTCACCCTCGAGTGGTACATCGAGGGCGGTCGCTCGCGCTCAGGAAAGCTGCTGCCGCCGCGCTTCGGACTGCTCGCGTACGTGGTCGACTCCTACCGTCGCGCCAAGAGCGAAGACGTGTTCCTGATCCCGGTGTCGATCGCCTACGACCAGATCTCGGACGTTGACGATTACGCCGCCGAGCAGCGCGGCGGCGCCAAGGCGCGCGAGAGCTTCGGCTGGTTCCTGGGGGTGGTGCGACGGATGCGTCGCCGCAACGGCGACATCCACATCCGCTTCGGCGAGCCGCTCTCGCTGGCGAAGACCCTCGGACGACCGGATCCGAACGCGGCGCCGAGCGAAGACGAGCAGAACCTCGAGCTCCAGAAACTCGCCTTCGAGGTCGCGGTGCGCATCAACCGCGTGACACCGATCACCTCCGTCTCGCTCGTGGCGCTCGTGATGCTCGGCACGGGCGATCGCGCACTCACCGCGGGAGAGGTGCGCGTGGCGCTCGTGAATGCGCTGAACTTCACCCGTCGACGCGGCCTGCCAACGGTGGGCGAACTCGACCTGGACGGCGACGAAGGCGTGCGCCGCACGCTCGAGGCGCTCGAGCGCAATGGCGTCGTGTCGTGCTTCATGGGCGGCGCCGAACCCGTTTATCAGATCGGACCCGAGCAGCAGCTACAGGCGGCCTGCTACCGCAACACCGTGATCCATTTCTTCGTGAACCCGGCGATCGCAGAGCTCGCGTTGTTGCGCGCAGCGGAACCGGGCGTGTCCGATCCGAGCGTCGAATTCTGGGACGAGGCGATGCGCCTGCGCGATCTGCTCAAGTTCGAATTCTTCTTCGCGGAAAAGGAGATCTTCCGCGGCGAATTGCAGCGCGAGCTGGCGACCACCGATGGCGAATGGGAGCGCAAGCTCGCAGCGGGGAGCGAGGCGATCCTGGGGATGCTGCGCCGCTTCCGGCCGTTCAGTGCGCACCGCGTTCTGCGCCCGTTCATCGAGGCGTATCAGATCGTCGGCGACCACCTCGAGCGACGCGACCCCGCGCTCGCCTTCGACGAAGCGAGCTTCACGTCCGAGTGCCTGGGCCTCGGTCGCCAGTACCACTTGCAGCGCCGCGTTCACAGTGCGGCGTCCATTTCGCAGGTCCTGATCCAGACGGCGACGAAGCTCGCCCGCAACCGCGGCCTGCTGGATCCCGGACCGCCGGATCTATCGGAGCGTCGCCGCGCCTTCGCCGAGGAGATCCGCGCGGCCGCGCGCCGGACCCAGGCCATCGATGCGCTGGCGGCGAGCCGGCGCGCGGGACTGATCGAATGAGCGACGTGCCGCAGCTCGATCACGTCGCCATCGGCCTGTCGCGCGCGGCCGACGCGATGCCGTGGCTGATCGGGGAACTCGGCGGGTCGGCGTTCGCCGCCGGCCCCGGCCTGGGCTTCCGCTTCTCGCAGCTCGCCTTCGCGCGCGGCGGCTTGATCGAGCTGCTCGAACCCGAGGGCCCGCCGGACGGCTTCCTGCACCGCTTCCTCGCGGCGCGCGGTCCCGGCATCCACCACGTGACGTTCAAGGTGCCGGATCTGCGCGCGGCGGCCGAACACGCTGCGCGCCTCGGCTATCCGGTGGTCGGCCGGAGCGAACTCCACCCCGCGTGGAAGGAGGCGTTTCTGCACCCGAAGCAGGCGCAGGGGATCGTGGTGCAGCTCGCGGAATCCCATCCCGAGCTCGAACCCGAGGATTGGGTCGCGCCCGCGTTTCCTCCCGCGCCCGAGCCTGCACCGGAGCGCGCCGACGTGCGCGGAGTGCGGCTGCGCGCAGCGAGCGAACGCGAAGCGCGGCGTCAGTGGCAGGAGCTGCTCGCCGGACATTGCGAAACGAGCGCACACGGGCTGGTGTTCCGCTGGCCCGACTCTCCGCTGGCCATTTTCGTCGAGATCGATGCCAGCGCACCTCCCGGCCCGCTCGGCATCGAAATCGCAACGCCGCGGCGCTTGCGCTTCGCGGCTGGGGATCGCCTCGCGCTCGGCACGCGTTGGCTTCAGTCCGAGAACCCGCGCTAGCGCTCGACTCCGATGGCTAGGCGGGCCGCCCGGAAATGGTAGGATGGCAGCCTGCGAGCCCACGGAGCGCGACATGGCCAAGATCGACTTCCAGCTCTTCGATCCGCTGCTCTCCGCTGCCGATGCGGAAGGCATGCTGCGGCTGTGCGAGCGCTACCGCCGCTATGGAACCTATGCCGAAGAGGCAATCCCCGACGACTTCGCGGGAGATCTCGCCCAGCGTTACGACGCGGCGCTGAATTTCGTAAAGACCGGCGGCCGCTTCGGGCGCAAGGACTCGCTGGCGAAGCTCGCCGCCCGCACCAACTATTTCCGCGAGACCTACGCCTACGACGCAACGCTGGTGCCGGGCATCGAGCCCTTCTTGAACCACGAGGGCTTCCAGGAGGCGGCCCGCCGCCTGTACCGGCGCGAGATCGTGCGCCCGAACATCGTCTACGCGAATCTGCTCGTGCCTGGCCAGGAGCTCGCCGTACACACCGACGTGCCGGAGTTCCGCGGCGTGAACCGCAAGCAGGACCCGCAATGGTTGATCGTGGCGATGCACCACTCGCGACTCTTCGAGCGCTGGCGGATGCCGATCGCAACAGGCGTCGCCTGGTTCGGAAACCCGGAGGGCGGCGAGTTCGTCTTCTATCCGGAAGGCCCCTGGGATGCACCCGTTGCGCTTCCCGTCCGCCACAACACGGCGATCCTGCTCGACACCGACTCGACCTTTCACGGCGTCGACCGGGTTTCCGAATCGCGCGTGCCGATGCCGGATCTGAAACCGGGGATGCAACTCACCTGGGATGGCGACGATCGTTGGATTCTCTCGAACGGGAGTGAAGTGCTCGCGCGTTACGGCTTCCGGGACCTGCGCTTCTCGATTTCCTGGAAGGCCTACTGCTACGCGGATGCAGCCGAGGAACGGCTCGTGCGCGAACACCGCGATGATCTCTCCCGCGCGCAGGTCCTGGAGGTGCTCAGCGAAGATCTGCGCCGCCGGGGTCGCATCGAGGGCGCATTGCCGGGCGAAACCGATCTCGCGCTCATGATCATCGGCGAGTACATCCAGTATCCACCGCCGGCCCCCGCGGCGGACGCCAGCGCCCGCGCGACCGGCTAGACCGAAGGTCGCCGTTGCCGGGGAAGCGCACCGCGAGACGTCCGGCCTACCGCCTCGATGCGGGTGTGCGCCCGACCCACGTCGAGCTGCACGTCGAGGTCGACCCGGCTACGAGCGGGCGTTATCGCGGCGAGGTCTCGATCCAGGTCACCCTCGCGCGCGCAACCCGCCGGTTGCGCCTGCACGCCGTCGACTTGCGCATCTTCGGAGCGCGCATCGCGTCGAACGGAGTCACGCTTCGCGCGCGCTGTACGCCGCAAGCTTCCGTCGGAATGGTCGAACTCGAGCTGACGCGGCCGATACCCGCCGGCCTGGCGACCCTGCACCTGAAATTTTCCGGCCGGCTGCGCCGCGACCTCTGCGGGCTGTATGCAGCACGCTCCGGCGCACACCGTTTCGCATTCACCCAGCTCGAAGCGACCGACGCACGCAAGTTCTTCCCCTGCTTCGACGAGCCGGCGATGAAGGCGCGCTTTCGCATCTCCGTCACGACGACGCGCACGAATCGGGTGCTCTCGAACGCACCCATCGAGCGCACGCGGCGCCTGCCGGCAGGGCGCCAACGCGTCGATTTCGCCGAGACGCCTCCCCTCTCGACCTATCTGGTGGCGCTCGCGGTCGGCCCGCTCGAAGCCTCGGCGGCGGTGAAGCTGGGGCGAACCCCCATTCGCGTGTGGCACGCGCCGGGGAAACGTCACCTCACGCGCTTCGCGCTCGACGCCGCGCGCGAAGCGCTCGCGCGCCTCGAGCGCTATTTCGGGCTGCCCTACCCCTACGCCAAGCTCGATCTCGTCGCCGTTCCCGATTTCGAGTTCGGCGCGATGGAGAACGCGGGCGCCGTCTTCTTCCGCGAAACGCTGTTGCTGCTCGATCCCACGACCGCGACGCTCGCCGAGCGAAAACGCGCGGCCGAGGTGATCGCGCACGAACTCGCCCACATGTGGTACGGCGATCTCGTCACGATGGCCTGGTGGGACGATCTCTGGCTGAACGAAGCGTTCGCCACCTGGATGGCCTTCTCGGTCGTCGACGACTGGCAGCCCGAATGGCGCATGTGGCACGACTTCCAGCATGGACGCTCCGCGGCGCTCGAACTCGATTCCCTCCGAAACACGCATCCCATCTATTGCGAGGTGCATACGGCGGAAGAAGCGAACGCGAACTTCGACCTGATCACCTACGAGAAGGGCGCCTCGGTGGTGCGCATGCTGGAGCGTTACCTGGGGCCGGTCACGTTCCGGCGCGGCGTGCGCAGCTACATCCGCCGTCATCGCGAGGGCAACACGGTCGCGTCGGATCTGTGGCGCGCGCTCTCCGAGGCCTCGGGGGAGCCCGTCGAAGCCATGGCCCGCGCCTGGATCGAGCAGCCCGGCCATCCCGTGGTGTCGCTCGCCCTCACGCGAGAACGCGGACGCACGCGGCTCACGCTCCAGCAGCAACGCTTCTCGCTGCGCCGCGCTGCGCGCGCGCCGCGCAAGCCCGAACGTTGGCCGATTCCCTGGGTGGGCCGCATCGGGAGGGCGGGCGCGCGCCCGCGCCTCGAGCGCAAGCTGCTCACGGCCGCCCGCGAGCGCATCGATCTCGGGCCCGGCCAGCCGACGTTCGTGTACGGGAACGCCGACGAGGGAGGCTTCTTCCGGCCGTTGCACGCTGCGGGGGAACTGCGCGCGCTCGTGCATTCGCTGCCCGCGCTCTCCGCCGTCGAGCGCATGGGGCTCGTCGATCACCAGTGGGCGCTCGTGCGCGCGGGCCGCGCGGGTCTCGACGGCTTTCTCGAACTCGGCGAAGCACTGACGGAGGAAGGCGATCCCGACGTGCTGCTCGCACTGCGCCGACCGCTCGGCTTCATCGCCGGCTCGCTGATTCCCGACGCCACTCCGGGTTCGGCCGTTCGCTTCGATCGCTTTGTAACGCGCTGCTTTCGACCGGCGTTCAGTGCGCTCGGTTGGAAGCCAGCACGGGGTGAAACGGAGACGACTCGCGTTCGCCGCGCGGCGCTGCTCGGTCTCGTGGGAGGCGTGGCCGGCGCCCGCGAAGTCGTCGCCGAGGCGGTCCTGCTCTGCGAGGGCTATCTCGAGGATCGCCACTCCCTCGACCCGAATCTCGCCGACGGCGTCACGTCGATCGCGGCCCGGGCCGGTGACGCGCGCCGCCATCGGCGCTTTCTCGACGCCATGCGGCGTTCCGACACACCGCAGGAACAGCGCCGGTTCCTCTTCGCGCTCGCCGATTTCCGCGATCCCGACGCCATCGAGCGCACGCTCGCGCTCTCGCTCACGAGCGCCGTCGCCACACAGGACGTGATCTTCTTGTTCGCACGCCTGCTGGCGAATCCCGCGGCGCGAGAAACGACCTGGCGCTTCGTGAAGCAGCATTGGTTGCGCCTGCGGGCCCGCATGCCTTCGTTGCTCGCCGGGCGGCTGATCGAGGCGACCCCGGCCCTGCTCACGCCGGCCTACCGACGCGACGTCGCGAGCTTCTTTACGAAGCACCCGGTGCCCAGCGGCGCACGCGCGCTGCGCCAGGCGCTCGAACGCTTCGACTCCTATCGCAGCCTGCGGCGGCCGGCGGCCCGAGCGCTCGAGAGCTTCCTGCGCGGCGCGAAGCGCGAGGGTTGAAGCGGGATCGGCGCTACTGAGGGACCGGCATCGGCTTGCCGTCGAGCAACGCGAGCCAACCTCGCACGATGCGGTAGAGGATCCAGAGGCTGATCGCGACGAAGATCATCAGGCCGATCGGAATTCCGACGATCGTGAGCATCAGCCCGATGCCGACCCCCACCCAGCAGAAGGCGTACCAGAACGTGCGGATCTGCCAGGAGAAATGGGATTCGAGAAACGTCCCGCGCACGTCCGAGCGCTTCGCGTAGTTCAGGATCACGGCGATGATCGAGGGCCAGCCCGTGAGAAATGCCCCGACGATGGTCGCCGTGCCGACGAGACCCGTCACGGCGCTGAAGGCGTGCAAGGCATAGATCACGTGCGCGAGGGTGACGAGCCCTTCGCGGGGTTCGCCGACGTCGATCTGGAAGCTCGTCATGGGGAGAGAAGCTACCGAGCCGCCGTGCCAGCGTCGAGCCGAGGCGGCGCGCACACCGCGCTAGAGTCCGTCGCATCCGGAAGGCGGAGGAGCGCGCGTGATCCCCGAGAATCAATGGCGCCGGTGTAGCGCCTGCAAACAGCCGATCGCCTTCGCGGCGACCTACTGGACGTGCAACGTCTCGACCTGCAATCGCGAGCGGACGGCCCTCGCCTTCTGCACCGTCAGCTGCTGGGAGGTGCACCTGCCCGGCGCGAACCATCGGGAATCGTGGGCTGTCGAGAAAACCGCGCCGAGATCGGCGGGGGCCGGAGAGGATTCGGGGAAGCCCCAAACGGGCAATCCGGCTGCGACGCGCCGCATTCCAGCGACTTCGCCGCGAACGCCGGCGGGCCCTCCTGAAGAAGTGCTGATCGTCGCGAGCCGCCTGAAGGATTACATCCGAGCACGCGCGGGCTACAGCACCTCCGATCGCGTGCTGGCGCCGTTGTCCGCGATCGTTCGCAGGATCTGCGATGAGGCGATCCAGAACGCCCGGCGCGAAGGCCGGATGACCGTGCTCGACCGGGACATTCCAACGAACTGAGCGGCCACCGCTGGCTTCGCAATCCGGCAGGCGTGCAGCGCCGCGAAACCGCTCGCTGGGTGACGCGCGTCGCTCTCAGGTCTGCCAGCCACCGCGATCCACGCGCCACGCTCCCCAGGCCACCGCGGCGAAGAGCGCCAGAGCGAGCGCCACGACGGCGATCGGCCCCACGGGCGGCGTTCCGACGCTGAGGACGATTTGCGTCGCAACCAGCGCCGAGACGAACACCACGGCGCGACGGCGCTCGCCGCGCGGCACCCGCCGCGTGCGCAGCCAGACGCCTGCGCTCGCAATCAGCAGCAGCAACTCGAGCCCGACCGCGACGACCGGGAGATTCCAGAGTGCGAGGCCCTGCTTCGCCGAGCCGCTCCACAGCAGCAGGTCGGGCCGGTGCACGACCCAATCGAGGAGCCAATGCGAGGCCACCGCTACGCCGACGACGAGCGCCGCTCGCCGCTGCCTCCGCCACGCGAACGCCGCTCCGGCAGCGAGCGCCCCCCAGCCGAGCGCGCCCACCAGGCTGTGCGTGTACGGCATGTCGTAGAGATCGAGCGGATTCGAGGCCAGGCTCGGATCGACACGCAGATGTTCGAGCCCCAGGAGTACGAACACGGCCCACAGCACGTCGACGAACTGCACGGCGATGGCGAGAACCCACAGCGGCAAGCGCGGCTCGGCCGCCTTCGCGAGAAACGCCGCACTGTAGTGACCGACCAGCATCGCGCGTCCCCTCTCAGCCTCGACGCGCGCGCGCAAACACCCCGCGCGCGCCGGCTCGACTTCGGTTCTTCAGCGTCCGGCCTCGCGATCGATCATCGCCTGCAGCGCGTCGGCTGCGCGGCCATCGTTGCGGCGTCCCCGCTTGCGCAGCTCCCGCACCAGGTCCGCGCGCACCTGCAGCGAGCGATTCTGCCCGAGCTTGAATTTCGGCCGCAAGCGCGCGATTTCGAGCCGGACGGCGGCGATGTGGGCAATCGCCCCGCGGTAGATCGGATCGTCGGGCGCGACGTCCCGGAAGCCACCTTCCGGCTGATAGCGCGCGAGCAGCCGCTTCTGCTGCTCGGCGAGCACCGCCGCGTCGTTCGACACGCTGGCCTGACACTCGAAGATGACGGATTGGTGATAGGCCGTGGCCTTGACGGCGTCCTCGGGGTCGATCCAATAGGAAGGAATCACACCCAACACCTCGTCGATCTCGAAGATGCAGCGCGGGCGGCTCGCGAGATCGACGAGCTGCTCGTCGGACCGATTCAGGTGCACTTCGATCAGGCCCCGCGTGTAGACGAACGGGTAGAGGCCGATGTGGGGAAGCCCGTCCGCGCTGACGGTCACGAGACGGCCCAGTTCGTTGCCTTGCACGAAGGCCTCGAGCGTTTCGAGGGGAACGTCGGCGTAATAGTCATAGAAGATCACGGTCGGCTCTCCCGGTGCGCGCAGGTCGCGGAGGGGTTCGCGTGGACGGACGTCGGTCGGGTCCGATTGTGCATTGACGGAGCGCGGCCGCGCAACGCCGGCTCTGCGACGCTCAGCCCGGCAGGACGCGGGCTCCGAATTCGACGATCCCGCGCGCTGCGCGAGCGTAGAACGTCGGCTTGGCACCCGGCTTCGGCAGGATCACGTCGAGCGCCTTTTCGTAGCGGGGGGAATCGACGGGGTTGGTGGCAAAGAACTTCAGGTCGGTCCCGGGGATCGGACCGATCTTCTCCGAAAGCTCGTAGAGCATCTTGTCGGCGCTGCGAATCAGATCTCTGGGTTCAGCGCCGAGCGCGCGATAGTACTTGGCATAACGCAGCTGGGTCGCGCCGAAGAGATCACCGATACCGTACGTGGTCTGACGCACGCGCTCGAGCTGGCGGCGCGAGAGTTTCTCGAGGCGCTCGGGAAGGTGCAGCACGCCGAGCCCCACATGGCGAGCTTCGTCGCGTTCGATGTAGGGCAGCAGATCGCTCAGCACGGGCTCGATCTTGGCGTCGGCCAGGAAGCGGAAGATCACGATGGCCGTGCCCTCGGCGAGGATCTGCATCGCAAACAGTTTGACGGTGAGGTCACGGGTTGCGAGCAACCTCCGTGCAGCGATCGCAAAATAGCGATCCAGCTTCGGCACGGGAACGTGGAGAGCGGCGAGATAATCACGCAGCGTGTAGAAGTGACGCGCCTCGTCGAAGACCTGGCTCGAAGCCGCGAGCCGGGCGTCGGGATCGTCGAGTCTCTCGGCGAGCTCCGCGGCGACGATCCATGCGGCGAGCTCTCCCCACATGAGCATCGAGATCGGGTACGCGAGCGCGGCGCGCCGCTCGGGATCGAGCTGGATGCCGCCGTGGCGAGCCATGGCCTCGCGAAAAATCGCAGGGCCGTCCCAGAGATCCCTGCCTGCGTTGGCATAGATCCGGCGCAGTTTGTTGGTCTTCTCTTCCGCGAGCGCGAGCGGCTCGTCGAGCAGCAGTGCTTCATTGGGCCAGGCTCGGAAGGGCCCGAAGCGCGCGCCGAGCGCGTTCCGCAGCGCCCGGGTGACGACGTGGAAGATGATCCGGGCGGGGTTCTGGTTCGTCGGCGGCATGCTCTCCAGCTCCGAATCGCAGGTTCGCGAGCGCGAGGATTCACGCAGCGACCGGCGATCGAGCGCGTCGCCAGCGTCCACTCTACCAGTGCAAAGGCCGCGCCAGCCTGCCGATCGCTCCCGTCGCACGCGAATTTACGAAAGATTCACCAAGCGCAGTCGGCGCGCTGCAGCGCATGCAGCTCAGAGCTTCGAGAGATGGGCCCGCCCGCCGAGCCGCACTATCTGGCGCTCGATCCAGGCGGCGCGTTCGAGCAGGTAGGGGCTCGGCTGCGCGACCCGCAAACGCCGCGGGCTCGGCAGCACTGCAGCCAGCAAGGCAGACTCGGCGCGCGTGAGCCTCGCGGCCGGCTTTCCGAAGAAACGTTCGCTGGCGGCGCCGACTCCGTAAACCCCAGGTCCGAACTCGGCAACGTTCAGATACACCTCGAGGATGCGACGCTTCGGCCACAGCGCCTCGAGCAGCAGCGTGAACCAGGCCTCGAGGCCCTTGCGCAGCAGGCTGCGCTCTGGCCACAGGAACAGATTCTTCGCCACCTGCTGGCTGAGCGTGCTCGCGCCACGCGGGCGTCCGTCCCCCTCGCTGATGGCGTCGCCGATCGAGCCCCAGTCGAAACCCGAGTGCAAGGCAAATTTCTGATCCTCGGCCGCGATCACGGCCAGCGGCATCTCGGGCGAAATCTCGCGGATCGGAACCCAGTGGTGTCTCAGCACGAAACCGCGTTCACCGGTGAGCCGTGCCCCGATCTCGCGCTGGAGCATGAAGGCGCTGGTGACCGGCGGCACCCAGCGCAGGACGAGCACGGGCACCGCCGTCGCCACGAGACAACCGAGCGCGAGCTGGGCGACGAATGTGATGGCGCGGCGCCGGAGGCGCCACGAACTCACACGCCGTGACACTTCTTGTACTTTTTTCCGCTTCCGCACGGGCAGGGGTCGTTCCGTCCGATCTTCGGCTCCGTGCTCCGCACGGGCTCCTGCCGGGGCTCGTGCGCGCAGTCCGGACCATGAACGTGCGCAGTTTCCTGGGGCTTCGGTTTGGTCATGGTGTTGGGGCCGGGAGGCTACCACGACGGCGCGTCACCACCAGCGGTCGACGCCGCTCCCGTTCGAACGCCGGACCCCTGAACCTGGCGCGCGCGGCCGCAGCCCGCGGGCCTCCGCCGTGCCGATCCAGCACGGATGAGGTACATCTCCCCGTCGGGCGCAGCGCAGGCGATGCGCGCGTTCGCGCGTGGCGGACGAGGCGGAGATGACAGCGCAGGCAAAAGAGATCGACACGGCGCAGGTTCGCACGCTGGCCGAGACCTTCGGCACGCCCTGCTACGTCTACTACGCCGACGTGATCCGCGACCGCATCCGATCGCTCGCGGCGTTCGACGTGGTCCGGTATGCGCAGAAGGCCAGTTCGAATCTCCACCTGCTGCGGCTCGCGCGTGCGCAAGGCGTGCGGGTGGACGCGGTTTCCCTCGGCGAGATCGAACGCGCGTTGCGAGCCGGCTTTCAGCCCGGCGGCGAGACCGCCGAAATCGTCTACACCTCGGACGTGATCGACGCGGCGACGCTCGAACGCGTCGTCTCGCTCGGCATCCCGGTGAACGCGGGCTCCGAGGCCATGCTCGATCAGGTGGGGCAGCGCCAGCGCGGGCACCCTGTCTGGCTGCGCGTCAATCCCGGTTTCGGGCACGGCCACTCCCGCAAGACGAATACGGGCGGAGAATCGAGCAAGCACGGTATCTGGCATGCGAACCTGGACGGCGCCGCCAAAAAAATCGATGAGCACGGCCTCGATCTCGTCGGCCTGCACATGCACATCGGATCCGGCGCCGATTTCGAACATCTGCAGAAGGTCGGCGCCGCCATGGTCTCACAGGTACGCAGCCTCGGACGCGATCTGCGCGCGATCTCCGCGGGCGGCGGGCTGCCGGTTCCGTATCGCGCGGGAGACGCTCGCATCGACATCACGGCCTACTTCGAGGTCTGGGACGCCGCGCGCCGCAGCATCGAATCGGAGCTCGGGCACAAGCTGCAACTCGAGATCGAGCCCGGCCGCTATCTGGTGGCGGAATCGGGCCTGTTGCTCGCGGAAGTACGCGCCGTCAAGACGGTGGGCGGGAACCGATTCGTACTGGTCGACGCCGGCTTCGACAATCTGGTGCGCCCGGCCATGTACGGCAGCTGGCACGAGATCTCGATCGTGCCACGCACGGGCGGGGCCGCGACGGGGCCGAGCGTGCCGACGATCGTCGCGGGGCCTTTGTGCGAATCGGGAGACGTGTTCACGCAAGGCGAGGGTGGCGTCGTGCTGCCGCGCGATCTGCCCGAGGCGCGTGTGGGTGACCTCGTCGTGCTGCACGATACGGGCGCCTATGGCGCGAGCATGGCGAGCAACTACAACACGCGCCCCCACGCCCCCGAGGTGCTCGTCGACAACGACGGGGTTCGCTTGATCCGCCGCCGCCAGACCTTCGACGAGTTGCTCGCGCTCGAAGAAGTCTGAGCGTCAGGGCTCGCGGCGCGCTCTTCGAAGGGCCGCACCCGAAAGTCGTCAGCTCCGTTCACGGGACGACGTCACTCCGAGGGAAGTGACCGAGCGCGACGCACGGCCCAGTATTGCGCGAAGGCGCCGCCGATTTCGCTGGCGACGAACACGTGGAGCAGCGGCGTCATCCCCTCGGCCGCGGCCGCATTCAGGATCAGCGCCGCGACGGCGAGCCGGCCGACGACATCGAGGAGCGCGAACTCGGGAGTCGGCGTCCGCAAGCGCACCACCGCCCACAGCACGCCGAGAACTCCGGCCAGATTCACGAAGAGCCAGTGCAGGGGGTGGAACTCGACGCGCAGCGAGCCGAGATCGAGCGCGGCGTCGCCCGCGAAGAGCCACTGGATGAAGACGCGCGCGAAGACGGGGATGGCGAGGCAACCGGACACGACGAGATCGAAGCCCGCGATGACGCGCACAATGCGCGTGAGCGTGGAAGTTCCCGCCTCGGCGGACGTCACGCTAGGCTCCCTGCCCTTCCCACCGGGGATCCGCTCGCCGATGCTCGCTCGACTCACTGACATCGATTGGCAGCGCTGGCAGCCGCGCGAGCGGGCCACGCTGCTCTTCGTGATTCGCGGCGGCGAGATCCTGCTGATCCACAAGCAGCGCGGCCTCGGCGCCGGAAAGATCAATGGCCCCGGCGGGCGCATCGACCCCGGCGAAACTCCACTCGCATGCGCCATTCGCGAGGTCGAGGAAGAACTGCGTGTGACACCTACGGGCGTCGCAGCACGCGGCGAGCTGCGCTTCCAGTTCGTCGCTGGCCACTCGATCCACGGCTTCGTCTTCTCGGCCAGCGATTGTCTCGGCGAGCCGCAGACGACGCCCGAGGCCATACCGTTGTGGACTCCGCTCGATCGGATCCCGTGGGATCGGATGTGGTCCGACGACCGCCACTGGCTCCCGCTGCTGATCGGGGGCAGCGACGTCGACGGCCGCTTCCTCTTCGAGGGCGATCGGCTGCTCGAGCATGCCGTCGAGCAGCGTCCGCGCAGCCGCGCCTAGCGCCCGCGCTTCAGACGGGCTGAAGCGTCGAGGTGCAGTGCGCACAGCGCATCGCCTTCAGCGGAATCGTCGACAAGCACTGCGGGCATTCGCGCGTCGTCGCGACCGCGGCGGGCTTGGCGTTCAGCGCCTGCACACGACTTGCCGCACGCACCACCATGAAGATCGCGAACGCGACGATCACGAAATTCACCACCGCGTTGATGAAGAGGCCGTAGTTGAGCGTCGCCGCGCCGGCCTTCTGGGCCTCGGCAAGCGACACGTACTCGACCCCCGAGAGGCTCACGAACAAGTTGCTGAAGTCGACGTTGCCGAGCAGCAGACCCACCGGCGGCATCACGAGGTCGTTCACGAGCGAGGTGACGATCTTGCCGAACGCGCCACCGATGATCACGGCGACGGCGAGATCGAGCACGTTGCCGCGCAGGATGAAGGCCTTGAAATCACCGAACATGCTGGATTTCTCCCTGGGTCCGTGGTGCGGGGCGTAAGAGCCGGACGGGGCTGTCCGCGGCTCCGACTTCCCGACTTCCCACGCTAGCAGCATGCATGCGAATGCGGGTGCGGCCGGCGGATCGATTGGGCCGACGGGGGGAGCGCCCCCCGCTATGCTGCGCGCCACCCGAAGCGAGGTGATCCGATGACCCATGCCCTCGCGCTCCCGCTCTGGACGGTGATCCCGTTCATGGGAATGCTGCTCTCGATTGCGATCCTGCCGCTGCTCACACCCCATTTTTGGGAGAGCAACCGCAACCGGGGCCTGGTCTCGGCCTTCTTCGCGTTGCCCGTGGCGCTCTATCTGCTGCTCGTGCACGGCGAGGCCGGCCTGCACGAGCTCCTCGAGAAAGGCAGGGAGTACGCGGCCTTCATCCTGCTGCTCGGCGCCCTTTTCACGATCACGGGCGGGATCCGTGTGCGCGGCTCGCTCTCGGGAACCCCGCTGCTCAACACGGCGCTGCTCGCCATCGGCGCGGTGCTCGCGAACTTCATCGGCACGACCGGCGCCTCGGTTCTGCTGATTCGACCGCTGTTGCGCGCGAACGCGCCGCGCGCGAGCAAGACGCACGTCGTCGTCTTCTTCATCTTCGTGGTGTCGAATTGCGGCGGCCTGCTGACTCCGCTGGGCGATCCGCCGCTCTTCCTGGGCTTTCTGAAGGGCGTGCCGTTCGGATGGACGTTGCAACTCTGGAAGGAATGGCTCCTCGTGAACGCGACCCTGCTCGTGGTCTTCAACGTCTGGGACCAGATCGTCTTCGCGCGCGAAGAAGCCGAGCGACCGGGATCCCAGCTCGAAGAGGTGATGCAGCACGAGCCGCTGCGCATCGATGGCAAGCGCAACTTCCTATTCCTCGCCGCGGGAGTGGCGACGATTCTCGCCGCCGGCAAGGGCTTTGGGAACGCCGGCGCCGCCTGGCCGTTTGGCGTTCAGGAGGGGTTGCTCCTGGGCATCAGCATCGCCGCCTTTGCCACGACGCCCGCCACCTATCGCGCCGCCAATGCGTTCGCCTTCGGCCCGATCATCGAGGTGGCCGTGCTGTTCGCCGGGATCTTCGTCACGATGGCGCCCGCGCTGCTGCTGCTGAACGCGAACGCGGTGCAGCTCGGGCTCGAACATCCCTGGCATTTCTACTGGGCTTCGGGTCTGCTCTCGGGCTTCCTCGACAACGCGCCCACCTATCTCACATTTGCCGCCGTTGCCTGCGGCATCGAAGGTATCGCGCTCGAAGGCGCCTACCTGAAGGAATTTCTCGCGCGCGGCCCCGAGGCTGCGCGAATCCTCGCCGCGATTTCGTGCGGCGCCGTGATGATGGGCGCCAACAGCTACATCGGAAACGGCCCGAACTTCATGGTGAAGGCGATCGCCGAAGCCAACGGCGTGCGCATGCCGAGCTTCTTCGGCTACATGGCCTATTCGACCTGTGTGCTGTTGCCGATCTTCGGAGTCGTGACGTTCGTGTTCTTCCGCTGAGACCGCGTCAGACGCGCGGGCTGGCGGCCAGCGCGAGGGCTGGCGAGTGGGCTGATTTCGTCTTACTTTCGCCTCTCATGATGGACGCGAACCTGCGCGGACGAGGTGCCGCCTCGAACCCGCACAACCGCTTCGAGCGGCTCGTCATCGACCTCGACCCCGAGTTCGTGCAACCGGATCCGGACGCGGAGAGGGCGCCCCCGCCCCGCACCGAGTTCTTCCGCGATCCCTCGCGCAGCGCGATCGTCGCCAACGACAGCCCCGACGTTCCTTTCGACGCGAGCCTCAACCCGTATCGCGGCTGCGAACACGGCTGCATCTACTGTTACGCGCGCCCCACGCACGAATACCTCGGCTTCTCGGCGGGGCTCGATTTCGAAACCAAGATCCTGGTCAAGCCGGAGATCGCCGCGCTGCTGCGCGCCGAGCTCTCGGCCCCCGGTTGGAAGCCGAAGCTGGTAGCGATCGGAGGCGTCACGGATCCGTACCAGCCGGTCGAGCGGCGATTGCGGCTCACGCGCGCGTGCCTCGAGGTCTTCGCCGAGTTCCGGAATCCGTGTTCCATCGTCACGAAAAGCGGGCTCGTGGCGCGCGACATCGACATCTTGCGCGAACTCGCGCAGATCGATGCCACGACGGTCTACGTCTCGGTGACGTCTCTCGATCCTGCGCTCCACCGCGTGCTCGAACCGCGCTCGTCGACGCCGCGCCGCCGCCTCGCCACGATCGAGGCGCTCGCGAAGGCAGGAATCCCGGTCGGTGTGCTCGTAGCGCCCGTGATACCGGGGCTCACGGACCACGAAATCCCGGCGATCGTCGCCGCCTGCGCCCGCGCGGGTGCGCGGGTGGCTCGCCACATCCTGCTGCGACTTCCCCACGCCGTCGCCCCGCTCTTCGAAGACTGGCTCGCGCGGCACTTCCCGGAACGCCGCACCAAGGTGATGGGCCGCATCCGCGCGGTGCGCGATGGCCGCGTGAACGATCCTCGCTTCCACTCGCGAATGACGGGGCACGGCATCTTCGCTGAGCAGGTGCACGCCCTCTTCGAACTCGCGTGCCGGCGCGCCGGACTCGCGCACGCGTCGCCGCCCGCTTCGACGCGTTTCTTTCGGCGACCGAACGATTCGCAGCTCACGCTTTTCTCGAGCCGCTGACGGCATTCTCGCAGCAGCGCGCTGACGGCGCCCCGCGCACTCCACTATTCTCCGGAACGCAGAGTTGGAGTGACATGCTCAAGATCAGCTTCCTATGCCGGCGCAGCCCGGAGATCACGCACGCGGAATACACCGCCTTCGTGCTGGAAGGGCATGCGCCGCTCGCGCTCAAGCACCATCCGACCCTGCTGCGCTACGTGATCAACATCGCGGAGGGCACACCGCCGGGCGGGCCCGAGATCGACAGCCTGCCCGCGCTCTACTTCGCCAGTCTCGAAGACTTTCGCGAGCGCCTCTACGATTCTCCCGAGGGTGAGGAGATCATCCGCCGCGACGTCGCGCGCTTCATGAGCGGCGGCGCCGATGCCTACGCGACGACGGAGTATCTGCAGCGCAAGACCGCGCCGGCCGCGGCGGCCTTCGGGCGGCGTTCACCGGGGGCCAAGGAGATCTGGCTGTTGCAACGCCGTGAGGGAATGAGCCGCCAGGCGTTCGTCGACCACTGGCTTCACGTGCACGTGCCGCTCGCGCTCGCGAGCCGCCCCCGACTCACGCAATACGTGGCGAACGTCGTCGAGGCCCGGCTCTCCGAGACGGGCGAACGCTGGGACGGCATCGCGGAGCTGCACTTCACGGACCCGGCCGGAGAGCACGCGAACGATTTTGCGTCGAGCGAGGCGCGCGAGCGCTTCGATGCGGATCTCGCAGGCTTCCTCGAGCGATCCCTCGGATATCCCGTCTCCGAGTGGGTGCAGAAGTAGCTCAGCGCAGCACCTGCTCCGCGTAGCGGCGCAGCCCCTCGATGCACTCCGACGAGCGTTGCCACGGCGAAACCACCAGGCGGTCGACGCCCGCATCCTCCCAGCGTCGCACATCCCCCGGATCCCGAAGCTTGCCACCGAGGCTCACCTCGAAGCGTGCATCCGAGCGGCCCGCGTCGCGCAGCAGACGGCGCAGCTCGTTCACGCGCGCGGTAGCGCTCGCGAGATCGTGCACGAGGCCGTACCAGCCATCGCAGTGGAGCGCCGCCCGACGCAACGCCGCCGCCGACTCGCCTCCGCAATGCAGCGGCGGCCAGGGCCGTTGCAGCGGCTTGGGCTCGAACATCACCGGTCCGAAATCGAAGAATTCCCCGTGGTGTTCGACAACCTCTTCCGTCCACAGGCGCTTGCAGACGGCGAGCGCCTCGTCGAGACGCCGCCCACGCGTGCGCGGGTCGAGCCCCGCCGCCGTCCACTCGCTGCGCAGCCAGCCCGCTCCGATTCCGATCTCGGCGCGACCGCCGGACAGTCGGTCGAGCGTTTGCACGGCGCGCGCGGCAATGAAGGGATGGCGCAGACCGAGCAGGTAGACGTTCGTGCCGAGCCGGATGCGCGAGGTCTTGCCGGCGAGAAAGCTCAGGTAGGCGAAGGCATCGAACACCGGCGTCGACGGCGGAACCGGCGGCATGTCCTCGCCCGGGTGCGGCGAGCCCGCCATTTCGAGCGGAAAGACCAGATGCTCGGCCATCCAGACGGATTCGAACCCGAGACGCTCGGCCTCGAGCGTCGCCTCGACGTGAAAGGCGGGATGGAGCCGCGCGAGCGCGACACCGAATTTCACGTGGGATCGCGCCTCGCCGGCGCGCGCCGCGCGACGCGATCGTTTTTCGGAGGAAGCGCGTCCGAAGGCGGGCGCAAGCTCTCCCGCAGACGCTGCGTCGCCTCGATGTCGACGCGCAGGTCGAGCGCTTCGAGGCTGCCGCGCAGCACGACACCGTAATCCCGGCGCGCGCCCGCCACACTCACGTACTCGTCGAGCACGTCGTCGCACACCTTCTGCGCGTCGCGTTCGCAGGGATCACCCCAGCCTCCGCCACCACCAAAGGCGTACTCGAAGGCCTCTCCGGCCGCGAGCGGCACCATGTTCGCCGTATGCGCGACGATCTGCGCGTCGGGCTGTCCGGCTCGCAGCGTGAAGCGATTCGGGCTGCCGTTCCGACCTCCCGCGATTCCCGGCATCGGATACTTCATGCCGACCTGGTAGGTGAACACCGCGGCCGGCGACGTGAGACGCTTCACGTAGCGCGAGCCCGGACAGCCGCGCCACTTCCCGGGGCCGCCCGTGTCGGTGGCGTAGTCGAGGTGCTCGTGGCGGGTGGGAAAGATCGATTCGTTGATCTCTGCCGTCGCCTTGATCAGGTTCCCGAAGGCGGCGTTGGCAGAGCCCCAGCCATCCTGGCCGTAGACGGCGCCACAATAGGCCGCGGTCGAATCGACGGAGTGATCGACGAAGATCTTTCCGGATTCGGGATGAACACCATAGAGGATCGCCGGCATGCCGGCCTTGTAGATCTGCGGACAGGCGCGCTCGGGGATCACCTGCGCGAGCGCGATCGCAATCGCCTCGCCGACCTCGACACCGGGATGGTGCGTTCCCGCCGCGACCGAGCGCCCCGGCGTCGGATTCAGACAACAGCCTTCGGGCACGATCAATTCGATCGCGTCGAAGAAGCCTTCGTTCTTTGGAATCGAAGGATCCATCATCGACGCGAGCTGCGAAACGACGTAGCCGCGCGTATTGCCGAAGGTGGACCACGCTTGCAGCTCCGGACGCGTGTCGGAGCCGGTGAAGTCCACCTTGAGGTGGCCGCCCGCGACCGTCACCTCGCAGTGAACGTGGATGTCGAGATTGCCCCTGGGATCGTGGTCGACGTAGACATCGGAGGCGTAGCAGCCGTCGCGCCAGAGCGACACCTCTTCGCGAAAGCGCCGCGCGGCATGCGCGATCGAGAAGTCGATCGCGCCGCGCACGACGGCGACCCCGTGGCGCGCGATGATGGCCTCGAGCCGCTTCGCGCCCAGCTGGGCGGCTCCGATCTGGGCGCGGATGTCGCCGATGAACGTCGGCGTGCGATTGTTGGTCTGGAGCAGGTAGACGACGTCGCGCCGTTCTCGCCCGCGATCCCAGACCTTGACCGCCGGGAAGCGCACCCCCTCGGCCCAGATGTCGAGCGCCTCGACGTTGTAGCCGCCGGGCATGCCGCCGCCCGTATCGGCGTGGTGGCACTGGATCGAGGCGATCAGCACGAGCTCGCCGTCGACCACCACCGGAGCGAACACGTTGTAATCCGGCAGGTGGCCGCCCCCGTGGTAGGGATCGTTCGCGACCAGCACGTCGCCGCGGTTCAAGCCCTCTTCCTGGAAGAAATCGAGCGCGAAGCGCACGGGCAGCGTCGAGGAGAGCATGAATTGCGGAATGCCGACGCTGAGCGCTGCGAGCCGGCCGCGCGCGTCGAGGATCGTGGCATTGCGCTCGTTGCTCTGGTTCAGGATCGGCGTCGTCGCCGTCAAGCTGACGTGCGTCGCCATCTCGTAGCAGACCGTCTCCATGCAGCCGCGGATGATCTCCGCACTGACGGCGTCGACGGCGGGGCGTGCGGCGCGCGGCGTCGGGCGCGCGCCGCGGCGCTTGGCGGGCTTCCGTTTGACGACAGCGGACATGACCTCGCTCCCTAGCCGCGCGGGCGCCACTTCACCAGCGCCGTATCGCTCACCGGCTCGAACACGACCTCGACGGGCATCCCGATGCGGATGGCGTCGTGGGCGCACCCGATCAGGTTGCCGTGCAGGCGCGGCCCTTCCT
>JANNIY010000139.1:0-5245 GCA_031405455.1 Deltaproteobacteria bacterium
CCTGCCCCGGCGCCCTCGACGGCGCCCGTCGCTCCGGCTTCCGGGGGCGGCGTGGCCGTGCGCGCGGCTGCGGCTTCGCGGGCCGCGCGCGCCTCGCTGATCGCCTCGTCGCTCTTGTGCTCGCTGACCTCGAGGCGACCCTCGATCTGCTCGAGGCGAGCCTCGAGCGCATCGAGCCGCGTTCCGATGTCGGCGACGCGCTCGCCGCCGCTTCGCGCCGGATCCGAGCGTTTCAGATCGACGACGTCACGGCGCACTTTCTCGAAATCCGCGCGCGTGACACAACCCGCTGTCAAGAGAAGCGCCAGGCAGAGCCCCGCGCCTCCCCGGCCCCAGCCACCGATGCGTGTCCAATCCATGTCGTCCTCCCCCCTGTCCGCCTTCGCGAGTCGATTCCCGCCCGGAGCGATCCGGGCAGCGCGCTGGCTAGCGCGGGAACGGCCCCCAGGACGGATTCGTATTGCTTCCGGCATTCTCCGTGAGCCGCAACAAGTTGTCGCCGCTCAGATCGATGACGTAGATGTCGGCCCGCCCGCGGCGCGTGGAGCTGAACGCGAGCTTCCGGCCGTTCGGCGCCCACGTCGGCGCTTCGTCGTTGCGCGGGTGGCTCACCAGCGGCACGTTCGTGCTTCCCGTCGGATCGATCAGCCAGAGGTCGAATTGTCCCTCGAGGCGGGTTTCGTAGACGATCCAACGACCATCGGGCGACCAGGCGGGATTCGTATTGTAGCTCCCCTGAAACGTCAGGCGCCGTTGGTCGCTGCCGTCCGCGTTCATCACGTAGACCTGGGGCGAACCGGAACGATCCGAGACGAAGGCGATGCGGGAGGCGTCGGGCGACCAGCTCGGCGACACGTCGATCACGCGATTGTTCGTGAGCCGTTTCAGGTTCCCGCCATCGAGGTTCACGCTGAAGATCTCCGCGGCTTCCCCTTCGCTCATCACGAGGGCGAGTCTCGGGCCCGTGGGCGCGAATACGCCGCGGTAGATTCCCGCCCGGTTCCCGAGTTTCGCGAGCACGCGGCCGGGCTTGCCGCGCCCGCGCGTGGAGACGAACAGCAACGGGCGGTTCGCGTACCGGTAGGACGTATACAGGATCGATTCCCCGCTCGGCGACCAGTTGGGAAAGGTGTTGATCGAGCGGTTCGCGGTGGCCGCGCGGGCGTTCGAGCCGTCCGCGTTCATCACGAAGATCTCCTGGCTGCCGCCGCGGGTCGAGACGAAAGCGATCTCGGTCGCGGACACGCCGCGCACGCCGATGAAGGCCGCCACGATGTCGTCGGCGATGCGGCGCGCGAGCGGAGCGACGTCGGCCTGAGCGGGCTGCGCGTAGCGCTTGCGCAACAGCATCGAACAGCGCGTCGTATCCCACGCGCGAAACTCGACGATGAACTGCCCGGCATCGGTCCTCAGCGTGCCCTCGACGAGGGCGTCGGCGCCGATCGAGCGCCAGTCACCACACAGCACGGAATCGCTGTCGTCGATCGAAACGGTCGTCTCCGGACCGAGAAAGGCCTTCGGATCGATCGAGCGAAAGACGCTCGAGAACTCGAGGCCGCGCACGATCTGCTCCCGGAAGGCATCGACCCGTCCGGGGTTGGCCGCCGCCGAAGCGGTCGCAAAGCGCTGGACGGCGACACCGTAGTTGCGCGCCTGGCCCGGATCGATCACGACCGACGGACGATCCTCGGCGGCTACGCGGGAAACACCCGCCAGCAGCAACAATACGAGTTGCGCAAAGCCACGCGCGCGTCGCATCAGAAGCCTTCGTCGGCGACGAATACGAAACTCCACTCGCCGGCTTCCGGCGGAGCGGGTAGCGGGCTCGCCTTTTGGATCGAACGCACGACGCCGTCGTCGTACCACGGATTGCCGGAGCGTTTCACGATGCGCGGCTCGCCCAGGATGGTTCCGCCAGCGTCCAACTCGACCGTGATGCTCGTGCGCAGCGGTTCGTTCCGAAAGCTCGGTGGCACCACCCAGTTCTGCCGGATGTGGATCCGCGCCTTGCGCTCCCACGCGAGGAAGGCCGGCGATACCGGCTGCCCCGTCGGCGAACCGACTGCCGCCGCGGTCTGGGTGGGAGCCGCCGGCGACGGCGCCTCGTCGCCAGCCTCCGCGCGCAGCTCCGAGAGCACGTCGGAATACTCCCGCTCCGTCGCCGGCTCGCTGGACGGTTGCGGCTCCGGCTTCGGCTTGGTCACGGCCTTCGGCTCGGGCTTGGGCGGAGCTGTCTCCTTGGGCAAGACCACCTGTTTTGGCGCGGGCGGAGGCGGCGGAGGGGCTAGCCGCGCGGCTTTGGCGGCCGCGGCCGGCGCCGGCGCCTGCGCGGGCGCGGGCATTGCCACCAGCTCGACCGCGATCGCTCCCAGCGGCATCACGATCTCGCCGCCCGGCGAGAACCCGAGAAAAAGCGCCAACGCGAGATGCACCAGCGCCGACGCCGTGAGGAGTCGCCGCAGCTCCCGCTGCTCGGATGCACCCAGGGAGGTCGCGATGAATCGACCCACGTTCGTCGCCGCCCTTCACTGCTCGGGCTCAGTCACCATGCCCAGCTTGGTCGCGCCCGCCTCGCGCGCCGCCGCGAGCGCTTTCACGACCATGCCGTACGGAGCGTTCTTGTCGGCGCGCAGGAACAGCTCCCGGCTGTCACGCCCCTCGAAAATCGCAGCGAGCTTGGCCTGGAGCTCGGCCTGGGGAATTTCATGGCGTGCGAGATAGACCTTGCCATCCTTCTGCACGGTGAGAATCAGGGGCTCGTCCTGCACCCGGATCGGCTGGGTGTTGGTTTCAGGCAGATCGACATCGACGCCCTGCTGCATCATCGGCGCGGTCACCATGAAGATGATCAAGAGCACGAGCATCACGTCGACGAACGGCGTGACGTTGATCTCGGAGAGCGGCTGGTGGGCGCCTCGCGGGCGCATCGCAGCCATCGCTCAGCTCCGCGCCGAAGGGGCCGTGTCCCGAGCGCCGGAGTGGCGCCGAAGGTCGCCCTCGCAATCGGCGGTGAACAGATCGATCGCCGCCGTGAGACCCCGCAGCTCGCCCACGAAGTAGTTGTAGAAGACCGTGGCCGGGATCGCGGCGAACAAGCCGACCGCCGTCGCGATCAGCGCCTCGGCGATGCCGGGTGCCACCACCGCCAGGCTGGCCGAGCCGGACTGCCCGATGTTGTGAAACGCGTTGATGATGCCGATCACGGTGCCGAACAATCCGATGAAGGGCGCGGCGCTTCCGGTCGTCGCGAGGAAATTGAGTCCCCGCTCGAGGCGCAAGCCCTCCCGCGAGCCCGCCCAGCCGATGTGGCGAGCGAGCGCTTGCAGATGCTTCTCCTCGAGCGCTCCCTTGCCGGCGAAGCGCAGCATGCGCGAGAGCTCCGCATAGGCGGTGGCATAGATGCCCGCGAGCGGACTCTGGCTCAGCTCGCGCGCGCGGCTGTAGGCGGTATCCAGCGAGCCTTCCTGATAGACCTCGAGAAAGGCCTCGCTATCCTGGCCCGCACGACGCAACTCTCGCCACTTGTAGACGATGATTGTCCACGACACGACCGAGAGTGTCAGGAGGACGAGGAGCACGAGCTGAACGACCCACCCGGCCTGGAACACCAGGCTGAGTGCATCGATGCTCGCGAGGCGTCCCCCCATGGCCGCCCCGACGATGATGCTCATACCTCTCTCGCCTTTGAGAACGCGGCCGAGTCTAGGAAACACCTTCCACGAGTTCAACCAAGCTGCCGACCGAGAAGGAGAAGTGATGCAGGTCACCATTGATGCCCGGAACCCGGCCGAGGTCGCAGCCGATCTCCTGGTCGTACCGGTGATGAAATTGTCCGGGCCGCGAGCGCGTTTGCCCGCCCCCACCGCGGCGCTCGATCGTCGGCTCGGCGGCGCGCTCGCCAGCGTGATCGCGAGCGGCGACTTCAGCGGCAAGGCGGGCGAGTCCCAGCTCGTCTACCCGCGCAACGCTGCGCGTGCGCGCCGCGTGCTGCTGCTCGGGATCGGCGAAGAAACCAAGCTCGACCTGCAGGCCCTGCGCTCCGCGGCCGGCAGCGCGATCGGCCAGGCGGTCGCGCGCAAGGCGGCGCGCGTCGTCTTCGCCGTGCCCACGCTGAAGAACCTGCGCGCGCCCGCGATCGCCCAGGCCCTCGCGGAAGGCGCGGTGCTGGCCGGCTACCGCTTCGACAGCTACGGCCCGGGCGACGACGAAACCCCCGGCCGCGTAACGGCATTCATGCTGTGCCTCGACCGCAGCGGAGACCTGCGCGGCGCGCGCACCGCCAGCCGGATCGGCGTGATCGGCGCGGAATCACAGAACCTGGCCCGCCAGCTCTCGAACGAACCCCCCAATGCGCTCCCGCCTGCCGCGCTCGCAGCGGCTGCGCGACGGCTCGCCAAGGAAGTGGGCTTGCGCGTCCGCGTCTTCGACGTTGCCGAGCTCAAGAAGCGCAAAATGGGTGGCATCCTCGCCGTCGGCCAGGGCAGCGTGAACCCGCCGCGCCTGATCGTGCTCGAGCACGGCCGCGCGCCGGCAAAGCCGCGCAGCGGACGCCGGCGCGGCACGATCTGCCTGATCGGCAAGGGCATCACCTTCGACTCCGGCGGCATCTCGATCAAACCCTCCGCTGCGATGGACGAGATGAAGCACGACATGTCGGGGGCCGCCGCGGTGGTGGGAGCACTGCGCGCCTGCGCGTTGCTCGATGTCCCGCACCACGTGGTCGGCGTGATCGCGGCCGCGGAAAACCTGCCGAGCGCGACCGCCTACCGTCCGGGTGACATCGTCACCGCGATGTCCGGCAAGACGATCGAGGTGCTGAATACCGATGCCGAGGGCCGCATCGTGCTCGCCGACGCGCTGCATTTCGCGCGGACCGAGTTCGAGCCGGCCGCGATGATCGATCTAGCGACCCTCACGGGCGCCTGCGTCGTCGCGCTCGGCAAGTGGGCATCGGGCTTGTTTGGGAACGACGAAAAGCTGATCGCCCGCGTTCGCGACGCGGGCGAGGCGACGGGTGAGCGCGCCTGGCCGTTGCCGCTGTGGGATGTCCACAAGAAACACATCCGCAGTCAGGTCGCGAGCATCAAGAACACCGGTGGCCGCGACGCCGGCTCGTCGACGGCCGCAGCCTTTCTCGCCGCCTTCGTCGGTGACACACCGTGGGTACACCTCGACATCGCCGGCACCGCATGGGTCGGCAAGAGCAGCCCGATCCAGCCGTTCGGAGCCACGGGCGTCGGCGTAC
>JANNIY010000140.1:0-24093 GCA_031405455.1 Deltaproteobacteria bacterium
CAGGCGCCGCCGCCCACCAGCGTTCGGCGTGATCGGCGGCCGCGCAAGCCCGCCGCGCGGGCTCCGCGAGCGATGCGTCGCGCGCCGCCCCGGCGTGCGCCCGGATCTCGGACGCGAAGGGTGCGAGCGCACCCGCGCGCGCCACCGCGCGAAACGCCTCGAGCGAGAGCACGTTCGTCGTGCCCTCCCAGATCGAGAGCACCTGGGCATCGCGCAGGATCTCGGGCAGGCCCGTGTCCTCCACGTAGCCCGCGCCGCCGAAGGCCTCGAGCACTTCGCTCGCGCCCGCCACCGCCTGGCGCGCCGTGAGCAGCTTTGCGACGGGCTGGAGCAGCCGCAGCACGGCCTGGCCGGCCTCGTCGAGCTCGCCGGCTTCATCGCGCCCGAGCAGGCCCACGGCGTGGAAGGTGAGTTGGAGCGCCGCCTCCTGCTCCGCCGCGAGCGCGGCGAGCGTCTCGAGGTGCAGCGGCTTCTCGGACAGCGGTGCACCGAAGGCCACCCGCCGGCGCGCATAATCGCGCGCGAGGGCCAGGCCGCGGCGCAGCGAGGCGGCGCTGCACACGGCATTCCAGGTGCGCGTGAGGTTCAGCATCGCCGCCATGTCGCGCACGCCGTCGCTCGCGCGCCCCACCAAGACGCCCGGCATGGCGTCGAGCTCGAGCTCCGCCGTGGGCACGAACTTCGTCCCGAGCTTCTCCTTGAGACGCAGCATGCGCAGATGATTCGGGCGACCCTGCGCATCGCGCGTATGCACCAGAAACAGCGCCAGACCCTTGCCGCCGGGTCCGTTGCCCTCGGGCCGCGCCAGCGTGAGCGCCACCTCGGAGGTCACCGCCGACGTGAACCACTTGACCCCCGAAAGCCGCCAGCCCTCGGGCGTCTGCCGCGCGACCGTCTCCGAAAGGCCCACGTCCGAGCCGCCCGCGCGCTCCGTCATCCATTGCCCGCTGGTCCAGACGCGCGCGGGATCGCGGGAGAGCAGACGCGTCAACACGGAATCGCGTAGCTCGGCATTCGCCAGCGTCTCGAGCGTGCGCGCGGCGCCATCGCTCATCGCGAGCGGGCAGGTGTAGACCTGGCTCGAAGACGCGAACAGATAGACCAGCGCGAACTGGTGCACGCGCGAGTACGCGCCGTGCGCGCGTTCATAGCCCGTCGCGATCAGGCCCTGCTCGGCCGCCACCTCGCGATAGCGCCGCCAGGCGGCGTTCACGCGGATCTCGTCTACGTGGCGGCCCCAGGCGTCGAAGGGAATCCATTCGGGAAACACGCTGCGGTTCTCGTGCGCCAGCCGCAGCAGCTCGCCGGCGGCCAGCTCTCCCATCTGATCGAGGCTGGGCTCGATCGACGCGAGCACATCGGGCGGCAGCCGGCGCGTGAGCATGCGCCGCAGCGCGCGGTCGCCGCGCCATTGGTTCGAAAGCTCCGGAGGCTCCTGCAAGAAACTCATGCTGAAAGCTCCTGTGCGCCGGCCGCGCGCGCCGGCAGGCTGTGCGCCGGCGCGCCATCGCAGTAGACGACCTGCTGCGTCCGCAGCGCCGGGATGCGGGGACCGGGGGTCAGTACGCCGACGAGGTTCAACGGATCGACGCCGCTCACGCGCACGATTTCGCCCGTGCGCTCGAGTTTGCGCGTTCGGCGCAGCGCTTCGACGGCTCCCGGCAGCGCGTATTGCTCACCCACGAAGCCGCTGACGAACCGGCCGCCCCGGATGGCGCCGCGCGCTTCGAGGCGACGCAGGGCCCACAGGATCTCGCGCCAGGGAACCGCGAGCGTCTCGCGCACGAGCAGATCGCGAAACACGACTCCCCAGCGCGCAAGCAGCTGCTCGGCGGCCGCCTGCGCGCGTTCGTCCGGGTCGCGCGCGAGATCGGCCAGCGGCAGCAGCGCCCAGCGGCCTTCGGCGCCGGTGCGACCCCGCCCGCCGCGCCGCGATCGCTCGCGCGAGCGCCCGCGCCGATCGCGCTCGCGTGCGCCGAGCAGCGCGCGCACCGATTCGAAACCATCCGCCGCGACGAGCCCGCGCGAAACCAGATCCCAGAGGCCCTGTTCCACCTCGACCGGCAAGCGCCGCGTCTCGGCGACGAGTTCGCCATAAAACAGCGCGCCGCGCGTACGCAACGTCTCGAGCAGATCGTGCGCCGGTCCGTCACCGGGAAGCGTCGGTTGGCCTGCGCCGCGTGCGGCGGCGAGCAACGCCGGCAGATCCTCGCGCAGCGCAAAGGTGATGGGGGTAGAGCGCGAGGGCACCGCGCCGCCACGCCCGGCCTCGAGCGCCGGATCTTCACCCGCAGCGACCGCGCGCAGGCCGAGCCGGCCCCAGACCACTTCGCCAGAAAGGCAGAGTGCGTCGAGCCACTCGCGGCGATAGCCCATGATCCGGGCGGGCAACACCGCCTCTTCCCAGCCGCCCGCCGCCAGCTCGAAGCCCTGGAGCTGCTCGACCACCGCCAGCGCGCCGCGCCGACCCTCGCGCTGCGTGCCCGGCGCAACGTGCTGCCAGCGCAACAAGAAGCGCAGGAAGTCTTGCGCCGTCACCGGCTCGATCTCACGCCGCAGACGCTCGTGCGTGTAGAGATGGATGCGCGCGAGCAAGCGCCGAGCGCACCACTCCTCGCCGCCGGCCGCCTCGGACGAGAAGCTCCCGCGCAGCGCGAAGCCCTCGCCCTCGAGGCGCGCGAGCGCCTGCTCGATCTGCGGCGGCGCGAGCCGGGTTGCCGAGGCAAGCACTGCGAGCGTTGTCGGCCCCGATCCCTCGAGATGCCCGCGCACCACGGCTGCCGCTGCCACATCGGGCACGAGCGCTCCGCGCGCCTCGAGCGCCGCCGGCAGCGCGACATCCGGCTCGAAGCGCACATTCGGAAAGACGGCCTCGACGGCGGCGCGCTGTTCGGTCGCGCACCAGAGCACGCCGCCGCTCGTCGCGATTCGCGCTGCACGTCCCGCGCGCACGAGCTCCTCGAAGCCCGGCTCCCAATCCGCGCGCGGGCCCGCCACGATCAGCGAGAGCAGCGTATCGTGCAGCTCCTCCGCATCTCGCGGTGCATACGCCGCCTCCTCGCGCACGCGTGCGATCGCCTCGGGATCGAGCCGCCCGAGGTCGCGCGCCGTCTCGGGCAGGCCGCGGCGCAGCACCACGGCGCGCGTCCGGCGCTCTTCGAGCGGCGCGTCGTCGAGAAATGTGAATGGCCTGCCGTTCAGGATCTCGTGGGCGAGCGGCGAGGCCTCCGTCGTCTCGCGCAGATGCAGGCCGACCTCGCCGGACTCGATCGCGCCGAGCAGCCCCCCGAGCGCGTCCACGTCCATCGCCTCGTGCAGGCAATCGTGCAGCGTCTGGCGCACGAGCGGGTGATTGGGGATCTCGATCGGGCCGGCCTGGTTCTCCTGGCACTGCGCGAGCCCGGGAAAAATTGCCGCCATCAGATCGTCGGCTTCCATGCGCTGGATCGGCGGCGGGTTGCGCTTGCCGCCCTTCATGCGCAGCACCACGAGCGCACGCCCGAGATTCCAGCGCCAGCGCGCCGTGAACATCGGCGACGCGAGCACGGCCTGCTCGAGCACCTCGGGCAGCGTGCGCGCCGAGAGCATCTTCATGAAGTCCGGCAGCGGAAAGGAATGTTGCGGGCCGAGGGAGAGCACGAGCGCGTCGTCGTTCGCGGCGGCCTGGAGCTCGAAATCGAAGGCGCGACAGATGCGCTTGCGCACGGCGAGGCCAAAGGCGCGGTTCACGCGCCCGCCAAACGGCGAGTGCACGACGAGCTGCATGCCGCCCGTCTCGTCGAAGAAGCGTTCGACGACGAGCCTGGATTGTGTCGGAAGCGCGCCGAGCGCGGTGCGCGCAGCCGCGAGGTAGCGCAGCACCTGCTCGGCCGCGGCGCGCGAAATGCCGCACTCGGCTTCGAGCCAGGCGAGCGCGGCCGGGAGGTCTTCGTTCTCGAGAAATTTCTCCAACGCCGCGCGCAGCTGCGAGAGCTCGGCGGATAGCTCTTCTGTGCGGGCAGGCGCTTCGCCGAGCCAGAACGGAATCGTGGGCGGGAGCCCCTGGGCGTCGCTCACGCGCACGACGCCCGCCTCGACACGGCGGATGCGCCAGGAAGTCGTGCCGAGCAGGAAGATGTCCCCCGCCATGCTCTCGATCGCCCAGTCCTCGTTGACGGTACCCACGAAGGTGTCGTCCGGCTCGGCGAGCACGCGGTAATCGGCGGTGTCGGGGATGGCGCCGCCCGAAGTGAGCGCCGCAAGCCGCGCGCCGCGGCGGCCGCGCAGCACCGAGTTCACGCGGTCGCGATGCAGATAGGCCCCACGGCGGCCGCGCCCGGTCTGGATGCCCTCGGAGAGCATCTCGATGATGGCATCGAAATCTTCGCGCGCGAGCTCGGCAAAGGGCGCCGCACGCCGCACCAGCGCGAAAAGCGCGTCCTCGGCCCAATCGTCGGCCGCGCAGGCGGCCACGATCTGTTGCGCGAGGATGTCGAGCGGCGCGCGCGGCGGGCGCACGCGATCGAGGTGCCCCAGACGCACGGCGCGCAGAAGCGCCGCGCTTTCGACCAGCTCGTCGCGGGTCGTCGGGTACAGGCGGCCTTTCGGGATCGCGCCCCGGGAATGGCCGGAGCGGCCGACACGCTGGATCAAGGTCGCGATGCTGCGCGGCGAGCCGAGTTGACACACGAGCTCGACCGGGCCGATGTCGATGCCGAGTTCGAGCGAAGCCGTCGCCACGAGCACGCGCAGGTCGCCCGCGCGCAAGCGTTCCTCGACGCGCAGGCGACGCTCCTTCGAGAGGCTGCCGTGGTGGGCGGCCACCTGGCCTTCGCCGAGCCTTTGTTCGAGCAGGTGCGCCACGCGTTCGGCGAGCCGTCGCGTGTTCGAAAAAACCAGCGTCGTGCGATGCTGCTCGACCTGCGCGCTGATGTCGTCGAGGATCTCGCCCCACTGTTCGGTCGAAGCCACGGCCTCGAGCTCGCTACCGGGCACGACGAGATCGAGGTCGAGCTCGCGGCGGTGCCCCACGTCGACGATCGCGCAGGCGGGCCGACCCTGCGCGTCCGTGCGTCCGGCGCCCTCGCCGACCAGCAGCCGCGCGATCGTCTCGATCGGACGCTGCGTCGCCGAGAGTCCGATGCGCGCCGGCCGCGCGTCGCACAGCGCATCCAGCCGCGCCAGCGTGAGCGCGAGGTGCGAGCCACGTTTGTCGCGGGCCACGGCGTGGATCTCGTCGACGATCAGCGTGCGCACGCGGCGCAGGCGCTCGCGGCTGCGCTCCGCCGTGACGAGCAGGAAGAGAGACTCGGGGGTCGTGATCAACAGATGTGGCGGGTGCTTCAGCATCTTGGCTCGCGCCGCAGCCGGCGTATCGCCGCTGCGCACGAGCACGCGGATCTCGGGGGCCACGAATCCCAGCTCGGCTGCGATCGCAGCGATCTCGCGCAGGGGGGCTTCGAGATTCTGCTGCACGTCGACCGAGAGCGCCTTGAGCGGCGACACGTAGACGACGTCGGTTTCGCTCGGGAGTTCGCCGTGCGCCTCGAACTCGCGGTACAGCCGGTCGATGCAGAGCAGGAATGCGGTGAGCGTCTTGCCCGAGCCGGTCGGCGCGGCGACCAGGACGTCCCCGCCCGCGGCGATGGCGGGCCAGCCGAGAGCCTGCGGCTCGGTCGGGCCGAGGGGGAATCGCCTTTCGAACCAAGCGCGAATCGCAGGGTGAAACGAGGCGATGGCGTCCATCGAGTCGCCCACTTTAGCAGACCGGGACGGCGTCCCGACTCGCGCACCAGCTCTGGATTCGCAGCGGTTCGAGCGCGAGCAGGACCGGCGGGTCGCGCAGCACGGCCAGCTGCGCGTACTGCGGATACTTCGCGCGCAGCGCCGCTACGGCGGCCGCGGCCTCCGGATCCGCCTCGAGCGAGGCGGGCTCGACCACGCGGGCCGTGACGTCGACGCGCAGCCACCACAGACGTGACCAGTCCGGCGTGTAGTCGTCGAACAGCAGGCTCGCCGCGGGGTTTGCACGCAGATGGCGGACCCGCGCGAGTTCTACCGGCGCCTTGGGTTTCGCGTCGATCGCCGACCACAGCGCCCCGCGCGCGCGCGCGAACACGATCGGCACTTGATGTGGACGCCCCTCGGGCGTGAGCGAGGCGAGCCGCGCCACCGGCCAGGTGTCGAGCAGTCTTTCGATCGCTGCCTTCGGTAGCCGCATGGCGAGGCGGATAGGATAACCCGCGAGCCCCGATACTCCCCTGCGCGCGAATTCAGCCGCCGCCCATGCCCTGACGTCAGGCCGCGTTCGGATTCAGATCCGACCTTCGAGGAGCGAGCGGAGCGGGAGGCCCGCGAGGTTGGATCAGGGCGGAGAGCCGCGTTGCACCAGCGGCGTGAAGCCCTGCCGTCTTCGGTAGCCGCATGACGAGTTCGAGTAGGATACGCCGCAAGTGCCCATGCAACGCATCGCCTCGCTGCTCCCGAGCACGACCGAGATCGTCTGCGCCCTCGGCCTCGGGGCGGAGCTCGTCGGCCGCTCGCACGAGTGCGATTTTCCACCCGAGGTGACGGCCCTCCCCCCGCTCACCGAACCCAAGCTCGACGCGCACGCCGGGAGCCGCGAGATCGACGACCGCGTGAAGCAGCTGGTGCGCGAGGGACTCTCGGTCTACCGCGTCGACGCCGAACGACTGCGCGCGCTCGCCCCGAGCGTCGTCCTCACGCAAGACCAATGCGATGTATGCGCCGCGAGCCCGAAGGATGTCGAAGCCGCGCTGGCCGCCTGGACCGGCGACCGTCCGCGCGTGGTCTCGCTTGCGCCGCAGACGCTCGCTGATGTCTGGGGCGATCTCGTCCGCGTTGCGACGGCCCTGGGCGTCCCCGAGCGCGGCACGGCGCTCGCGCAGCAGCTCGCCTTTCGCATCACGCACGTGTCGGAGCAGGCGCTGCGCATCCGGCCGCAGCCACGCGTCGCCACGCTCGAGTGGATCGAGCCGTTGATGGCCGCGGGCAACTGGATGCCCGAGCTGGTAGCTCTCGCGGGTGGCAAGAATGTTTTCGGTGAAACCGGCCGCCACTCGCCGTGGCTCGCATGGGAGGATCTGCGCGCGGCCGACCCCGACGTGATCGTGGCGCTCCCCTGCGGTTTCGATCTCGCGCGCACGCGCCGCGAGCTGGCGCCGCTCGCGGCGCAGCCCGGCTTCGGCGAGCTGCGTGCGGTGCGTTCGGGGCGCGTGTTCCTCACCGATGGCAACCAATACTTCAATCGCCCCGGCCCGCGCCTGGTGGAATCGCTCGAAATCCTGGCGGAAATCCTGCACCCGGACACGTTCCCGGCGAAGCATCTGGGCACGGGCTGGGAGCCCTACACCTGAAGGAGACTGCATGGCCGAGCTGCTCGATGTGAACGATGCAGACTTCGACGAAAGCGTGGTGCGCGCGGCGCTCCCCGTCCTCGTCGATTTCTGGGGCGAGCACTGCCCGTCGTGCCGCGCCATCTCGCCGATCCTGCACGAGCTCGCCGCCGAGTACGCGGGCCGCGTAACGATACTGAAGCTCCACACCGGCGAAAACTCACGAGCCATGGCGCATTACCGCGTGATGGCGCTACCGACGGTGCTTGCCTTCGCGAAGGGGCGCGTCGTCGGTCAGATCACGGGAGCGCGGCCGAAGGCGGTGTTTCGGGAACTCGTGGAGCGGGCGTTGCTGGGTTAGGCGGCGGGGACGGGTGTCCGCGCGCCGGCATCGCGAAGCATCCGTCCAGCGGGCAGCTTCCGTCCGAGCAGGGTCGTTGCCAGGTTTTTCTTTGATCGGGAGCGCCCGCGTCGGCGCGAGAAAGGAGCCGGATGCGCGGGGCGCCCGGGGCGGTGCGAGAAGCGGCTGAGCGCGCGGCGGGGTTGCTCGATCGGCACTACCGCTGGCTGCTGCCGGTGGCGCTGATCGCGATGGCCAGCTTCGCCTGGACCCGTCGCTTCGTGTTGGACGACGCGTTCATCTCCTTCCGTTACGCGCTCAACCTCGTGGAAGGACACGGTCTCGTCTGGAATCTGGGCGAGCGAGTCGAGGGATACAGCAACTTCCTCTGGACGCTCTTGATGAGCGTTCCCTTCCTGCTTGGGATCGATCCGGTCGCCTTCTGTTTCAGGCTCGGCCCGCTCCTCGCCATCACGACGCTGTACTTCTGTAGCCGCATCGCGTTTCTGCTCGTGGGGTCGAGAAGCGCCGCGCTGATCAGCGTAATCCTCGTGGGCAGCAACCCGAGCTTCGCGGCTTTCGCCACCAGCGGCCTCGAAACGCCGCTCGTCACGTGCCTGGAGACGCTGATGCTCTGGCTGCTCCTGGAGCGTGCCCCAAGCACGCGCTTGGATTCCGCACGCCGCATCGGGATGTCGCTCGTGGCAGCGGCTGCCTTGCTGACGAGACTCGACGCGGCGCTCGTCGTCGGGGCCCTCCTCGTGATCGAGGCGCTCGACAGCTGGAGACGCATCCCGTCCCGCGCCGAAGCGTCGAGGGCGCTGGCCCTCCTCTGCGTTCCGGTTCTGCTGCTGGTGGGCGGCTGGTTCGGCTGGAAGTACGTCTATTACGGGAGCCTGCTTCCGAATACGTTCTACGCGAAGACCGGCGCAGGTCTGGCCTGGCTGCGCGGGACGCAATATTTTCGCGCGTTCGTGTCCTCGTACTTGTTCTTTCCCCTGCTCCTCGTCCTGCCGCTTTCGTCCTTGCGATTGTGGACCGAATCCTGGCGCGCGCTGGCGGCGCTGACATGGATGTCGCTCATCCCGCCCGTGTATGTCGCGGCGATCGGAGGCGACTTCATGGAGTTCCGCATGCTGGTTCCCGTGCTGCCGCCGCTCATCCTGCTGATCGTGTGGGGCGTCGTCGTCCTTCTGCGTCAGCCCCTGCTACAGGCCGCGTGCATCCTGCTCGTGCTGGTCGGAGCAGTCCATCACGCCCGGACGTTCCGCTACACGGCGGGAGTCGAGTCGATCGCGGGGCTCGCGTCCCATCTCCATCACCCGGCGGCGGATTGGGTCGGCATCGGGAAGACCCTCGGACAGACCTTTCACGATTCGCCCGACGTGACCGTCGCGGTCACTGCGGCCGGGGCGATCCCGTTCTATTCGCGGCTGCCCGCACTCGACATGCTCGGGCTGAACGACGCCTGGATCGCCCGCCATGGCGTCGCCATCGACGAAAAGCCGGGGCATAACCGCGTCGCTTCGCTCGCGTACATGCTGGCGCGACCGACCCATCTCGTCCTGGCGCACCCCTGGGTGAGCGAACCTTCGCCCGCGTCGCGCACTGCCTACGCGTTCCTCGAGCTGAGGCGGTTCGGATACCTCGTCGACACGACTCCGGAGTCGCTGCCCTCGGGCGCTTCGATCATCGAGGTGCCGCTCGACTCAGCGAGGGTATTCGTCGCACTCAACCTCACGCCGCACCCGGCCATCGAGGCTCTCGTACGCGCGGGACAATGGCGGCGCTTTTCGATTGCGAGGTCGAACCGATGAATCGGGTTCATTTCGCGATCGCAACGCGCCGCGGCCCGTCGTGAATCACGACCTGGGGCGCGGGCGTCGCGAGCAAGCGTAGGCGTCAGGCGCGACGGCGCGTCCGCCGCAGGCTCGCAACCGCGAACAGAGCCATCAGGCTCGCCATGGCACCCAGACCCAGGGGCCCGAGCGACGGCACCGGCGGCGGTACGTACACGCCCGGGTACGAGCCCGGGTCGTTCGGGTTGAAGCCCGCGGCGACTTCCACGCCATCGGCGAAGCCGTCACCGTCCGTGTCCAGCATGGCCGGATTGCTGCCGGTGTTCTGGGGATTCACGTACACACCGGTGTTGGTCTCGACGCCGTCGAGCAGGGTGTCCTGGTCGCGGTCGAGGGCCATGCGCTGGCCGGACCCGGGCGGGGTGCAGGTGAAGGTGACGGGGTTGCCATCGATCAGCGCCTTGTTGCGCAGCGTCGTGTCGGAGATGCCTGCGCCACCCGTGTCGGGGAGGAAGAGCGACGTGACGGGGTCGAACAGGAAGCCGCGCTGGACGCCGGTCTCCACGACCTTGGCGACGAGGTCGCACTCCTTGACGAGCCCGCCCAGCAGTTTGGAGGTGAAGTTCGCCTGCGCCCGCGTCTTCAGCGTATCGACGCGCGGCCCCTCCACGACGGAGTTTGCGCTCGTGAACGTGACCTGCTGGCCCACGACCGGTGCCAGGTCCGACTCGAAGACCATCATGAAGGCCTCGAGATCGACCTGCTGTGCGGCATTGATGCTGAAAACATTCGCACTGTGGAAACGGAAAAGCGTGTCCACCGAGCCGTCGTGCAGGAAGCCGAAGCCACGAATCTGGTTGCCCTGGCTCGTGAACGGGCCGTCGAACGTCCCAGGGTTCGGAATCCCGAACATGCCGACCTTCTGGTACTGGTTGCGCAGGTGCGGGACCTTCATGTGCTGGGTCTCGCCCTCGAAGGTGGTCTGTCCATCGCTGCCGAAGAACCCGTTGGCGGCGCTCAGCGTGTGGCAGCCGTTGCAGTTGGCGACGGTGTCGGTGGTGGCACCCGAATAGAGGGTTGCGCCGTCCGTCTCGTCACCGGCACGCGTCGTGTTGGCGAGCTGTCGAACGGGATTCGGCGGGTAGGCGAGCGCCATCGCAAACTTGCGGAAGGCCGTCATCTGCGCCGCGGAGAGCTGGCTCGCGCGCCCCACCAGCCCGTCGAAGGCCACGTTGAAGGCCTCGAAGGCGAGGGTCGAGTCCGTCTCGTTGATTGGGAGACCGTTGCTCTGGCGGTCGCCACGCCAGTGCTCGGCGCCCTGGAACACGAGGCCCCGCAGGCTCTGCGTCGTCATCGGCCCCTTCATCGGGTGGAAGACGCGCGGGAGCGGGTCGCCGATGAGCGGGATCACCGGATTGAAGGGGTTGCCGTTCGCGACCTGGTTGTCGTCGGGATTGCCGAGGTCCCAGGCGAGGTCGTCCATGTCGGCAAAGATGTGGCAGCTCGAGCAGGAAGCCTCGCCGTTGCTGCTGGTGAGCTGGGCGTCATACAGGAAGGGCCGACCGGCGATGACGTCCGCCGGCTCGGGCGTGTGCAGGGCGAGCTTCTGCACCTCGAGCTTCGTCACCGGATCCACCACGGCGATGGCATCGTCGAAGCGCGTGAGCACGTAGAGGCGGCTCCCGCGCACGACCAGCCCCGCCGGCCCGCCGCCGGAGAGATTGATGTGGTTGGCCGCGTTCGGCGTGAACGTGTTGGCCTCGATCTCGGCCGTATTGAAGATGCCGATTTTCTGGGACCCGAAGGCCGCCACGTAGAGCGTCGTGCCGGAGATGGCCATCGCGGTCGGCGTCGCCAGGCTCTTCGCCTTGTCGCCCGCCGGGGCCTTGAGGACCGCGTAGTTGAGGTGCTTGTTCAAGTGCCGCACGTTCACGTTGCTGCCGTCGAGAACCGTGACACGCGACTGTGCCAGGTTCCCCTGCACCGTGGCCGGCTCGCCCCCGGGCTTGACGCCGCTCGCGACGGTGCCGGGGCCTTCGAAGCGCGTCTGGTTCTTGGCTTCGGTGTTGGAAACGTAGAGCTTCCCGTTGCTCGGGTTCACGATCATGTTGAAGAGGGTCGTGCCGACGTTTGCCCAGCAACCCGCGCCGTTCGCGCAGGTGGCGAGCGCGTTGACCGCGATCGGCGTCGCCGCGTCCGCGTCGATCTCGAAGACGTCGCGGTCAGGCAGGCTGAAGCGAACGCTCGCGTTCCAGTTGCGGCCCAGCTCGTCGAGCCATTGGTTCGACACGGCGCCGTTGCGGTTGAACTGGACGATCAGGCCCGTCTCGGGCCGCGTCTTGCTGTCCGGGGCCTGGTTCCTGTGGGGAAGCGGAATCCCCCCGGCGCCCGGCTCGCCCGACCCATTGGTGCACGCGCCCTGCACGATGTTGTTGGTGATGTTGCCGGCGCTCGTGTTGCAGACGATCCCCTCGCTGATCGTCGTGGTCCGGTTGCCCGAATGGAAGACGGCGGCGTAGACCACCGTGCCGGCGGCGTTGGTGGCCAGGGCGCGCGGTTTGTCGCCGAAGAGGCCGATCACGGCGATGGGATCCCCGCCGAGACCGCTCCCGAGGAGCGTCGCGTCGAATACCCACACGTCGGCGCGGCCAACCCCGGCTGACGCGTACTGACCCAGCGGGTCCGTGTGGCCTGCGCCACGGGTGTGGTTCTGACCGCGGTGGACGGCCGTGATGAAGCCGCGCTTGAAAAAGCCTCCGCCATCCGTCGTGCCCGCGAAGACCACGTCCTGCGGCTCGTCGCCCACGTGCAGCGTGCGCGAGACGTGCGGGGTCGGCGTGAGCTTCACGATGCTGACGCTGTCCGACAGGTGGTTCACCACCCAGACCTCGTCGTTGGTGCGGGCGGCTACCGCCACCGGCTCCAGGCCCACCTGCACCGAGCCGGTGCGGGTGAGGGCGCCGGCACCGTCGATGCTGAAGATCTCGAGGTGGTTGTCGGGAGTGTCGACAGCAAACAGTTTCGTCTGATCGGGCGACAACGCCAAAGGCCGCACCGGGCCGCTCTCGAAGAGGAGATAGGGAGGCGCGACGGCGCTCGCCGGCAGGGCGAGCAGACCTCCTACGGCAAGGAACGCGGCGAGTCCTAAGTGGCGCATATTCTCCCCAGTTCGCGTTGAATCGGACCGTCGACGCGAGGCGCCACGGGGCCGGCTTTTCCTATCATCTCACATACGCGGCGGGATGCGAAGCCCATCCGCACGCGGTTGGGAGAAATCGCCAGAACTGCCCGTATTATGTGCTGATTCCACCTGGCTCGGGCGCATTTCCAACGACAAGGGTGGCCTCGGCGCGGGCCGGCGCCCGGGGGCATCGACGGGAAGGTGCGGGACGATGTCCCCACTCGAGCGTAAGATACCCGCTGCTACGAGCCGTCGGAGCAGCCTGCCCAGGCCGGGTGGGTCGTCCGACGTGAGTATTCGATGCGTCTCCGTGCAGGCGCGAAATGGAGGAGAACTCGAATGCGTGCGAAGCGTGTCAGCGGGTACGGGGCGGTCGTTTTGTCGCTGGCGCTGCTGCTGCCGGCGGCGTCCGCTCTCGGGCAGGTGGTGAACAAGAACTTCACGATCACCGACACGGAGGAACCGGACACGACGGGCACCGCCAACCACACCGGGACCAGCAACAGCGCCACCGGGCAGACGATCTGCCGCAACGGCAGCAACACTGTCACCGTTTCCGGAGCCACGACCCATCCCGAGTTTTTACGGCTGATAAAGAACACCGCGAAGCTGTCACAGGGCGGTCGGGGCAACCTCCCCACCCTCCGCGTGATCGGCGCGGGAGGGCAGGTCTTCAACGTCGTCCTCACCTGCGACGCGGCCTCGTTCAAGTCGTTCGTGGACAACCAACCGTTCACCAACACCGGCTCGTTCCAGATTCAGGGCGAAAACTGCAGCGGCCTGACCGAAGTGCGAGCGAGCTACCTGAACGACACCTGCGCCGCCGACGTGGACAACACGTCCATCCAGATGACGATCGTCGGCGCGATCATCGAGACGCTCACCATCAGGGCGAAGGGATCCACCGCCCCCTAGTGGCGCGACGCAGGCCGCAGCGGGGCGACGGGGAGAATGCCGGTGAGAAGGCCGGCGCCCGCTCTCAGTCGAGTGCTGCGAGCGCGCTCAGCAGCGCCTCCGGCTCGTGCTCGAGCCCGATGAAGCGCTGGGAAATCTGGCCATCGCCGTCAATCAGGAACGTCGCCACGAGATGGTCGATCTGGCCGTCGGGGCGCCGGACGGAGCCCACGCCGTAGTCGTGGATCACCTGCGCGACCAGCTCGGGCGGTCCGGTGAGGAACGACCAGCCGGTCAGGTCTGCGCCGCGCGCGAGAGCATAGGCGCGCAGCGTCATCGGTGTGTCGCGCACGGGGTCGAGCGAAATCGACACGAAGCGCGTGCGCGCGCGCAGCTCCGGCGGAAGCGAACGCTGGAGCGTCACGTGCGCGCTCGTGAGCATCGGGCACGGGCCCTGACAGCTCGTGAAGATGAAATCGAGCACGACGAGCTTGCCGCGTAGATCGGTGAGCGCGACTTTCGCGCCGTTCTGATCGATCAGTTCGAAGTCCGCCGCGGGGTCGCGCACGGACGCCAGATCCGTGAAGCCGCCCGCTGCACCCGCGCTGCCGGCCTGGCCGGTCACCGTCGCGGCGATCACGCGGTAGCTCTTTTCCGTGTGCTCGACGCGGAAGTCGATCGTCTGGCCGGCCGCAAGCGTGGCGAGCAGCGCGCGATCCGGCACATCGAAGCTCATCGTCATCGCGGGCATCAGGCCTTCGATCTCGCCGTGCTCGATCACGACCTGGCCGTCCGCTGCGAGCACCTCGCGAACGACGCCGCTCGCAGGATGGCCATGATCCGCAGGACGCTCGCCGCAGGCCCAGAGGCCCGGCGCGAGCAGCGCCACGGCCAGCGCGAAACAGCGAAACGAAGGCATGCGCGGGAAGCTAGCCGAGCTCCGCCTGGAAGCCTGCTTCGAGCGCGGGCAGATTCGCGCGGAATGCGCGCTGCAATGCCCGCGGCAGATTGCGCGTGCGCACGACCTCCTCGACGAACACGCGCAATGCGCGCTCGCCGGCGACCCGCGCGAGGTATTCCAGCATTCCGTAGGACTGGAGATAGGCCAGCGCCGCGGCATCGGGGCCGAAGCCCGTGAAGCTCGGCGGCGAGAGCTGTGCGAGCGAGAAGAGCGCTCCCTCGCGGCGGTAGTGGGAGAGCACTGCCAGCTCGCGCTGCGTGAGATACCGCTTGCCCGCAGCGCGCGCTTCGAACCACTCCGCGAGCCCTTCATTGAGCCAGGCCGGCAGCACGATCGCAGGCATCGCAGCGTCGAGCGCGGCGTGCACGAGTTCGTGGTGAAGCACGCGCGAGAGTGCCATGCCGAGCACCGTGTCGCCGCGCACCCGGATCACACCGTGATAGAAACCGGCGGCCGGAAAACGAAAGAGCCCGGCGAACTGGCGATCGAAGATTTCCGGATCGTAGATCACGACGTCGATCGGGCGCGGCGGCTCGAGGCCGAGCAGCGCGTGCAAGCGGTCGTAGGCGGCTTCCAGATCGACGAGAACCATCTGCTCGAAGCGCCGCGAGCCGCGCAGCCCGCTCGCATCGTCGATCGCCACATCCTGATAGAGAACGAAGTGCGAGGAGGTGCGCTTCTCGAACTTCCCGTCGGCGCCGCCGCGAGCCGCAGCGTCGCCCGCGAGCCAACACGCGGCCAGGATGCACACCGCGCTGGCGCTATTCCATCGGATGGCGAATCTCCTGCGAGATGCGGTCGACCGCAGCGAGCGCTTCGGGTGGGAGCTTCGTTTCGGCCGCGGCGAGATGCTCGCCGAGCTGTTCGGGCGACGTGACACCGATGATCGCCGAGCCCACGAACTCGTGGGTGAGCACCCACGCCACGGCGAACGTCACGGGGGACATGCCCAGCTCTTTCGCCAGATCGGCGAAGCGCGCGGTCGAGGCAAGCGTGCGCTCGTTCACGAAGCGATCCGTCATCACGCGATTGCGCGGCGGGCCGCCGCGGTAGCCGGAGAAGCGCGCGCCGGCAGGCCAGGCCCCGTTCAGGTACTTGCCGGAGAGCACGCCGCCGCCGATCGGGCTGTAGGCGAGCAGGCTCACCTGCTCGCGTTTGCACACGAACGCGAGTTCATCCTCGAAGCGCCGCGCGTTCAGGCTGTAGTTGTTCTGGATCGTCTCGTAGCGCGCCGTGCCGTTGCGGTCGGCCATCCACAGGCTCTTGGTGAGCCCGTAGGTGTCCTGATTGCTGCAACCGATCGCGCGCACCTTTCCCTGCTCGACGAGACGGTCGAGCGCCTCGAGCGTGTCTTCGATCGGAACGAACGGATCGGGCCAATGCGTCTGGTAGAGATCGATGTAATCGGTTTGCAGGCGCATGAGGCTCGCCTCGACCGCGCGCTCGATGTGATGGCGGTCGAGCGCCGTCTGATTCGAGCGCACGGGCGCCTGGAACCAGCCCCCGCCGCGCCCGGCGACTTTCGTCGCGACGATCACCGCATCGCGCGGCCTGCCCGCCAGCCACTTGGCGCAGATCTCCTCGCTGCGCCCGGCCCACTTCGGATCCGGCGGCACCGGGTAGACCTCGGCCGTGTCGATGAAGTTGACCCCGGCGTCGAAGGCCATGTCGAGACAACGCAAACTCGTTGCTTCGTCGGCCATGCTGCCGAAGGTCATCGTCCCGAGACAGATCTCGGGAACGACGAGGCCCGTTCGGCCCAGACGCCGCGTGCGCATCCGGTGCCCGCTAGGCCTTGGCGCTCGGGCGCGAAGAGACTGCCTCGTACCAGCGCGCCAGGTTCTTCTGGTCGGGCTGGATGCCGATTTTCACGACGCGGCCGAAATCGATTCCGATCAGCAGCGTGATGTCGGCGATCGTGAAGCGCGGGCCGGCGATGAACTCGCGATTCGCGAGCTCGCTGTCGATCCACGCGAGGCGCTTGACGGAATTCGCGCGACACACTTCACCGTACTCGGGCACCTGTTGGATGCGACCCTTGAAGAAATCATGCGTATTGCGGAACGTCTGCATGATCGGCACCGCGACTTCGAGCTCCGTGCGGCGGCTCCACATCTCGACGATCGCGCGGTCCTTCGCATCCGTGCCCATCAGCGGCGGATTCGGCTGGGTTTCCTCGAAGTAGCGGCAGATCGCGACGGTCTCGGCGATCACGCTGCCGTCGTCGAGCTCGAGGATCGGCACGCCTCCGAGCGGGTTCTTCGCGAGGTACGCAGCTTCGCGATTCTCGGCCTTGCCGATGTCGACCTGGACGCTGGGCACGCTGATGCCCTTCTCGGCGAGGAAGACGCGGACGCGGCGCGGGTTCGGGGCGAAGGTGCTGTCGTAGAGCTTCATGGGGGGCCTCGGCTTCAGTTGAGGCCGGGCATTGTATCCGCGTCGGTGGGAAGGTGCACGGAGAACCGCGTGCCGCGGCCCGGCTCGGATGCCACCGAGATCTCGCCGCCGTGCTTGCGCACGATGCCATAGGCAAGCGACAGCCCGAGCCCGGTCCCCTCGCCCACAGGTTTGGTCGTAAAGAACGGATCGAAGATCTTTTCGAGGATCTCGGGGTCGATGCCGCCGCCATCGTCTTCGACATCGACCACCACGCCATCGGCCGCGACGCGGCTCACGAGCTTGATCGTCCCGCCCGCGCAGATTGCCTGGCTGGCGTTCATCACGAGGTTGAGAAACACCTGCTGGAGTTCCTGCGGAACGCACGTCACGGGCGGAAGCACGCCCCATTCCTTGAGAACCGTCGCGTGCTGGCGCAACTGCGGTGTCGCCATGCGCAGCACACCATCGAGCAGGACGTTCAGATCCGCGCTTTCACGCCGCCGGTTGCCGGCGTGGGCGAGGCCGCGCACGTCGCGCACGATGGCCGTGGCGCGGTCGACACCTTCGAGCGACTCGTCGAGCAGCTCCTTGCCCTCGCTGAGCAGCGCCGACGCGAGCGATGGGGACTCGCCCCTGGCGAGCGAGCCGCTGTAGGCCGCGAAGTGCTCATGCAGCAGCGAGAGATTCGCGCGCGCAAAGGCGAGCGGATTGTTGATCTCGTGCGCGATGCCGGCCGCGAGTTCGCCGACGGCCGCGAGACGCCCAGAGAGCAGGAGTCCGTGACGCAGGGATGTGATTTCCGCGAGGTCGCGCACGACCATCACGCGTCCGATGGCGGAGCCACGACGATCGCGCAGCAGGGTCGAGGCCACCGCCACCGGCGTGCGGCGCCCCGTGAGCGTGCGAAGCTCGCACTGGCGGTCGGAAATGAAGTCGCCATCGGGCGCGCCCTCCGGCGACTCGAGATGCGCCGTGAGACGCAGGCCCGTGAGCTGTTCTGGCCGGCACTCGAGTAGCTTGGCAAGCGCACCATTGCCGCCCCGAACGCTTCCGTCGAGGCGCAACATCGCAACGCCATCCGGGAGCGTTGCGAGGATCTCGCGCGCGAAATCACCGGGCGCGAGCAACGAGTATCCGTAGCGGTAGAAGCTCCAGAAGATCGTCGCCCCGAGCACCATGAACGAAGCGGTTCCGAGCCTCGGCACCTGCACGCCCAGATAGGGCAGGACGCCATCCGTCATCGAAGCGATCGAGAGCGGAGCGAACAGTCCGATCATCACCCACACGGTCTGCTCGCGTTCCCCCGGCGAGGCGGAGCGACGAAAGGTTCCGAAGCCGATCCAAAGGGCCGCCGCGACGTTCGACATCGTGAAGACGTAGAAGAACGGATAGGCGGGGCCGAGTGTGTAGGCCCAGCCCCAGCTCGCGCGCTCGACCGCTGGATGGATCCAGGGTGTCGTCCAGTCGATCAGCAGGAAGGCTGCGCTGATCGCATAGAGCACCGGCATCAGGCGCCGCGTGCGCGGCGCTGCGGCATCCGTGAGCCCGAGGAACAGATGCAGCGTGAGCGGTCCGATGCAGACCCATCCGATCGCAGAGGCCTTGACGAGCGAGAGCGCGGTGTCCGGGTCGCTCTGCGTATTCCAGAGCACTTCACAAAAGGCCCAGAAGCTGGCGCCGATGACGACCGCGGCCGCGAGCCGATTGCGATGATCCGCGAAGTTCCTGACGAGGAGCCCGCTCACGAGCATCGCCGAGACGATGCACGAAACCAGCGGAATCAGGACATACGGTTGCACGTGGCGCGCTCTCCCCGCCGAGCGCATCGGCGGCTCTGGAAACGCGCTTGATGGGAGCTACATCGCTCCGAACGTGAAGTAGGTGAGCGCAGCCGATCCGGCGATGCGCAACAGCTGCATGAAGGCCTTCGCAGTGCTGTCGTCGCGGGGCACGTCCTGCGGGCAACGGTCGGCCTGGCGGGTCTTGAGCAGCCCGACGTGATTTCCCAGGCGCTCGGTCCACAGATCGCTGTCGAGCGCAACCGCGCGATCGTTCATGCGCTGAAAATGATCGATCTGACGCCGCAGCCGCGCGCACTCCGCCGGCCCGGCCGCGCTGGCAGCAAGCGGTGCGAGCAGCCCGACGGCAAATGCCGCGATGGCGAGCCACTTCTTCACGCATCCCCCCCGACCGCAGAGGAGGACCCCCGCGGACACCCCCCTATCGGCGGACCGGGGTGGCGGGTGAAGAGGGAAAGTGGGGGTCAGCCCCCTGCCGCGATGGCCTGGGCCGTGCGGTGGGCGAGGGCCATGCCGGTCCACATGGGGTTCACGGAGGGGCACTGCGGGAAGACCCCCGTGTCTGCGATGTAGAGGCCGTCGAGGTCGTGACAGCGGCCGAGCTCGTCGACCACCCCCCGGCGCGGATCGCCGTGCATGCGCGTGGTGCAGAAGGCGTGGTTGCTGGCGGTCACGAACTCCGTGGCCGCGAAGGGGCGCGTGCGCAGCACCTCGGCCTCCGCGAGCGAATGCAGCTCGTCGGCAATCCCGTGCACGCCCGGAATCACGGTCTTCGCCCCGGCCGCAAAGAAGATTTGCGCGAGTTTGTAGAGGGCCTTTGCGAGGATCGGGACGTCATCCGGGTGAAAATTCCAGGTGAGACTCGGATCGAGGCCGCGGCTGCGAGCGCGCACCGTGCCGAGCGAGCGGTTGCAGCTCGCGATCCCGTCCCAGACCGCGGAATGCGGGGCGAGCGCGAGCCGTTGCTTGAGCGCGAGACCGGAGCCCGGCATTCGCACCGCCAGCACCGCCGGGGGGGCCCACAGCGTTTCGAGCTTGAAACCGTCGCGCAGAAAGTGAAGCGATTGATAGCCCTGGGTGGCGCCGAATTGCGGGTGCACGAGCTCCGGAAACACGCCCACCATCGCGACGCCCGGGTGAAACTGGAGGTTGGCCCCCACCTGACCGGAGCCGTTCGCGAGATCCCCGCTCTTTTGCAGCAGCACGGGCGTGGCCATGCAGCCGGCGGCGAGCACCACCCGCCGCGCGCGCACGTGGACGGCGTGCCCCGGCCTGCCCGAGAATGGCGCGACCACGCGCCCGACGACGCCCACCGCGCGGCGACCCTCGACGAGCACCTGCTCGACGCGCACGGAGGTGAGCACCTTCGAACCGCCGCGCAATGCGGAGGGAATGTACGACAGATCCATCGATTGCTTCGCGCGCGAGCGGCAGCCGGTGAAGCACTCGCCGCTTCCGCGACACCCACGCACGTTGCGCGAGATCGGCTCGGACGGAATCCCGAGCGCGTCACAGCCCTTCTTGAAGAGCAGATTGCGCTGCCCGAGCACGTTTTCCGGCGTCGGGGCGATGCCGAGGAAGTCACCGACGGCCGCGTAGTGCGGGTCGAGATCCGCGCGCCGCGTGTTCGCGAGATCGAAATCGCTGCACCAGCGATCGAGCACGAACTCTGGAGCGCGGACGCAGATCGCCGAGTTCACGAGCGAACCGCCGCCAAGACAGATCGCCTGCATCGTCGGCATCACCGTGCCGAGCGTCGTGCGCATACCTGCTTCGCGCATCGTACGGGCCATCGAGAACGGACCGTCGAGTTCGTATTCGCCCGGCGTGAAGGGGGGACCTTCCTCGATCAAGATCACCCGCTGGCCCGCGTCCGTGAGTTCCTTGGCGACGACGGCGCCGCAGGGACCGGAGCCCACCACCACGACGTCCGCCTCCTCACGCACGTCGCGGTCGTAATCGGCAAAGACGCGCAGATCGACGTCCGCCGGGTTCACGGCGCGCCTTCCCGATAGGCGGGATGCAGCGGCGCATCCAGCGGGATCGGCGTGCCGTCGCTCGGCGCCGTGAAATCGGCAGGTGTGAGCCGGATGCTGGCGCGCGAGGCGCCGATGCGCGGATACCAGAGATCGACCTCGCAGATCGGCGTCCGGATCTCGTAGGGCGCGAGCCCGAGCTGGCGCAGCACGGCAGGGTACGAGAAATAACCCATCGTCAGGATGGCGCGCAGGCTCGCGAACACGAGCCGGCGCGGAAACAGCCGGCTCGTGCGCCAGCCCTCGAGCGCCGCAGTGCGCTGCTCGAACCCGAGCGCCGAGAAGCGCCGGCGCCCGCCGCCGCCTGGCGCCGGGAAGAAGAGCGTCGCGTGCTCGATCAGGAAGAAGAGCAGGTGAATCAGCACGCGCGTGCGCGAAGCGTGGGTCGCCATCCAGCGATCGGTGAAACCTGCAATATCGGCGTCGACGCCGGAGGGCGGGATCCCGCCGCCGGCCGGAAACGTGACCTCGGCCGCGCTGGCGACGAAGGCGACCTCCGAACGCGAGAGCACGCCCATCGGATGCGCCGGACGCGGGTAGCCGAAAAAGATTCGGGTCGCCGCGTAGGCGAGTGCGAGCAGTGCGAGCAGCGAGATTCCCATCGGGCGCGAGGATAGCCATTCGATCGGGATCTCGATGACCGTGCACGGGCCCCCGCGCCCAGTCTCGACACCTGCTTCTCAAAGCCCGCTTCGCTGGCGCTCGCACGGCTTCTCGCCGCGAGGCCCCCGAACGCCCATTACGCTCCGCTCGCCCGCGTGTTCGCCACCGCCGCGATCGCCGCTTCGACCGCCGCGCGCGATCGCTCGAGGGTGTCCTCCTGAAACGCGAGCGTCGGAAGGAACCCTGAAGCCGCACGCCAGGGGGACGCGTCCTCGCGCACGGGCCACACGCCGAATTCGTGCACCCCCGTGCGGCCCTCGGGCTCGCCCTCGCACAGGTGCGCCATGCGCAGCGCGTAGCGCGCGGTCCACTCGGGATCGCGGCCCCACCAGGCGCGCTGGAACAGCGGGAAAATCGCGAGCAACGCGTCGTAATCGTGTTCGGCTGCCAGCAGCAGGTTCGGGATCCGGCTGCGCAGGCGCGCCGCCAGCGCGCGAATTCCGTCGTAGACCGGGTGATCGGCGTCGTTGACCCAGACGTGGATCGTGTCGAGGAAAACTGCGTCGAAGCCAAAACGGCTGGCGAGCGTCTCGATCTGCGCCGCGAGATCTTCACGCCACGCTGGATGCCCGGGGTTGAGCCAATGCTGCCAGCCCGTGTCGTGCGCGCGCGCGAAATCCCAGTCGGGTTGATTGCCGTGGAAGCGGTTGCGCGTGGCGCTTTTGAGCACCGCCGTGGGATCGAGATCGCGGAAGCGCGGCAGGCCCGCGTTCACGCAGTTGCCGCCGAACATCGGCATCAGGTGCATCCCGAGCGAGCGGGCACCGTCGCACAGCGCCGCAAAGCCCGCCTCCCCTCCCAGCGCGGGTTCCGGCCGGTAATCGCCGTATTGCCAGTAGTAGCGGCCCTCCCAGCCCGGCAGGTAGGCGAGTACGCGCCGGCCCTCGATGCGTTCAGCGACGAAGCGCAACACGCGCAGCATGCCCGCGTAGTCGAGAAACTGGCGTCCCGTCCAGTGCATGCCGTGGAGCGTCAGCGCGAGACGCAGCTCGCGCGCCCAGCCCGGAACATCTTCGCGCTCGTCCCAGGTCCGCAGACCGAACGCACGCTGCGCAAAGGCGAGTTGCGCGGCCAGCATGCCGTTCGCCGCGTCACCGCGCGCGAGCACGCAGGGTGGCGTTTCGTGCTCGCGCGCGAAGCGGCTCGCATCTTCTTCGTGAATGATCTCGAGCACGCCCTGCCCGGCGCGCGCACCCGTGCGCTCGATCGAGATGGCAAAGCGTTTCTCGCGCACGCGCCGATCCTCGAAGCGCACGGCGATGAACTCGCCGCCGCATCGCAGCGTGAGAAGCGGCAGCGGCAACCGGTTCGGGTACGCGAGGATCTCGCCCATCGCACTCGCCACTCGTGCCTTGCCGTCTTCCACGATCTCGATCGGCGTCACGAGCCCGCGCAACAGCAGCTTCGTGCAGCGGATCGGCTCCGGAGCTTTGGCCCGCAGCCAGATGCGCAGGCCACCGCCCGCTTCGGGCTCGATGCGCAGCACCACGGCGCCCGGCGCGCGCTGCTGCTGTCCGGCGCAGGCGAGGCCCGCGGCGCGCACGACGAATGCCGGTTCTTCGTGGCGCGCGCTCGTCTGCGCCAGGTCGATCCCATAGACGTTCTCGAGCGTCACCACCTGAACGCTCCACGCGAAGCCGAAGGCTTCGAAGACGGGGTCGCGCAGGTCGAAACTCGCAAAGTGCATGCGCGAAGCCTACCGGGTGGGAGCGCGGTTATCCTCCCGACGCATGCCGCCGCGCACGCCCGCAGCTTCGAATCCGCGCTTTGCCTCGCGCATCGACGTCGATCTCACGCCGAATGCCCTCGCACAGGCGCTGGCAGCTCGCCGTGGCGCCGGCGCGCGAGTCCTCGATCTCACGGCCTCGAACCCGACACGCGCGGGATTCACGTACCCGGAAGCCGAGATCCTCGCCGCGCTCGCAGCGCCGGAAGCCCTGCGTTACGAGCCCGAGCCGCGCGGATTGCTGGCGGCGCGCACGGCGGTGAGCGCGTACTACGCCGCCCGCAGCGAGCGCGTCGACGCGGAGGATGTATTGATCACCTCGAGCACCAGCGAGAGCTACGCGCTGCTGATGAAGCTGCTCGCCGAACCCGGCGACGAATTTCTCGTTCCGGCCCCGAGCTATCCACTTTTCGAGATGCTGGCCGGGCTCGAAGCCGTCTCGCTGGTCCGCTACCCGCTCGAGCCGACTCCCGGCTCGGGTTGGCGCATCGGACGCGAAGCGCTCGCACGGGCGATCTCGCCGCGCACACGCGCCGTCGTCGTCGTGCACCCGAACAACCCCACCGGCTCGCTCACCCGTCTCGGGGTTCATCCAGCTCGACTTCAGCGTGCCACGCCAGGTACCGCGGAGGTCGGGGATGCTCGTGATACTCCGAGGGATCCAGGCCCAGATCCACTTGTCGTACGCGGCGACGAGGAGCGACACGACTAAAGCCACTACTCCCACCGGCCGCCAGACACCCTCCGGAACGCCGACGCCCATGAAGATGAGTCCCAGCGCAAAGAGCCCAAGCGTGAGGTAGATGACGGCCTTCTGCATTGAGGGGTTCATACGTTAGGAGTTCTTGAAACCGACGTAGTTCCAGGCGGCGAGCAGGAACGCTTCGGCTTGAGGTGGCGACCCTTCCTGACTATGTCTTGTAATGCAGCAATAGCTTGATTTCTCCGGTACCTGCGCAGGATCAGGTAGACATAGTCTTG
>JANNIY010000141.1:0-13393 GCA_031405455.1 Deltaproteobacteria bacterium
TCGATCTTGATCACGTCGGCGCCGAGATCAGCGAGCGCGGCCGTCGCGAAGGGCCCCGCGACCACACGCGTGAGGTCGAGAACCCGAATGCCTGCGAGCACGCGACCGGACATGGCCGGCAACGGTAGCAAGCGGCCGCGGCAGCCCTACCCTCGCGCGCGAGGAACCGCCATATGCCCCGTTGGTCGCGCTGCCATGTCCGGATCGCGTGCGACGATGGCTCGCCCGATCACGAGGACGACGATGCCGACGTCGGCATCGAAGCGGGGCAGATCGTGATCTCGTACATGGATGACGAGGGACCCGTCGTGCTCGCAGGGCGCGAGCAGGAGCCGGGCAGTTTCGAACTGGTCGCGCGCAGCCGACTGCGCCGTGCGACCCTCGTGCGCTCGAGCGATGGACGCACGCTCGCAGGCGCGTGGAGCGAACGCGAGCGCGGCGGAAAGTGGCTTGTCGAGCTCGGGGCTGCGTGCGACGCGGGCAGCGATGCTAGCAAGCGCGCGTAGCGAGGCGTAGGCGAGCGGAGCCAAGGCGAAAGCAAGCGAGCGCGCAGCGAGGCGAAGCCGAGCGGAGACTACAATCGACTCACCGCCAGCACCGCCATCACGCTACCGCCGAGCGCGAGCAGATAGAGCAGCGTCGCGACGGCGGGATCGCGCGAGTGGCCGCCGAAATCGATCGCGAGCGCGCGCAGATGATGCGCGCCCTTCCACAACGGCAGCGCGATCAGCGCGAGCAGCAGCAGCCTTCCGATCGGATGCGCCGCGAGACGGTGCGCCCGCTCGAAAGCGAGCGCGCCTTCGGGCACGAGCCCGAGCGGTGCGAGCACTCCCACGACGAGCAGCCAGCCGGTCAGCAGGATCGTGCCGATCAGGATGCCCTGCCCGAACAGCAGCCAGATCAGCGGCTCGAGGCGCAGCAACAGGTGCCGCATCAGAAGAGTCCTCCGGCGAGGATCGTCACCATCACGAGCGTCACGCCGAGCCACACGACGTAGAGCATGACGTGGATGACGGGCCCCGGCGGCGGCTTTGCAGGCCCGATGCGGGGCGGCTGCGCCTTCGGGAAGAGCCGGAAGAAGCGCACGGCTACGAAGCAAACGCTCACGAGCGCGAGCACGTGGAACGTGACGTAAAGCGGATTCGCGAACTGCTCGCGCAACGCCTGCCACGCCTCGGGGCCATTGCCGAGAGCCCACACCGCGCGCAGCACGAGGAAGCCGACCGCCAGGTAGAGAAGGCCCGTGAGATCGAAGAGCGTGTAGGCGAGGTAGCGCCCGGCGAACGGGAAGCGATCGGGCAGTGCGGGCGGCGCCGTGCGCGTGCGGCCGGGGCGCCGGGGCTGCATGGCGTGCGGATGCGCGGGGCGCGTCATGGCTACTTCGCTCCGCCGCGCGGCAACACGAGACCCGTCGCCCAATCGATCACCGCGTTGAACTTGGCCTGGTTGACGGCCGCCGCGGGATCGACGTGCTTGGGGCAGACCTCGCTGCACTCGTTCGCATAGGAGCAGGAGAAGACCGTCCCCTCAGCGCGGAAGATCTCGTTGCGCACCCCGGCGCCCTCGTCGCGCGAATCGACGTTGTAGCGGTGCCCTAGCGCAATCGCCGCCGGCCCGAGGAAATCCGGTTCGTTCGAGACCACCGGGCAGGCGGCGTAACACAGCATGCAGTTGATGCACATGCTGAACTGCTTGAACTCCTCGAGCTCCGCCGGCGACTGCCGCATGGGGCCTTCCTCGACGGCGAGCTCCTTTGCGCGCAGGATCCAGGGCTTCACGGATTCGAGCTTCTGCATGAAGCCGTCCATCTCGATGACGAGATCGCGGACGACCGGGAAGTTCGCAAGCGGCGCCACGGAAATGGTGTCGCCGTACTGGCGCAGGGAATCCTTGCAGGTGAGACGCGGCTCGCCGTTCACCATCATTCCGCAGCTCCCGCACACGGCCATGCGGCAGGACCAGCGGTGCGAGAGCGTGCCATCCACTTCATCCTTGATGAAGTTGAGCGCGTCGAGGACCATCCAGTCCTCTTGCACCGGGATCTCGTAGCGCTGCGCGCGCGGCGCCTCGTCCCGGTCGGGATCGAACCGCGTCACCACCAGCGTCTTCTTCGCCGCAGGGCTCATCAGTACTTGCGCTCCTCGGGAATCCAGTGGCCGAGCGTGACGGGCTTCTTGTCCAGCTTGGGGCCGGCCGGATCAAAACGGCACAGCGAATGGTGCAGGAAGCGCTGGTCGTCGCGCTTGCTGAAATCCTTGCGCGTGTGGGCGCCGCGCGATTCGTCGCGCGCCTGCGCCGCGTGCGCCACCGTCTCCGCGACGTCGAGCATGTTGCCCAGCTCGAGGGCCGCGATCAGTTCGGTGTTGAAGACCCTGCTCGCATCTTCGAGGGCAACATCCGCGAATCGCCCCTTCAACTGGGGGATCTCGCCGACGCTCGCGCCCATCGAAGCGGCCTCGCGGTAGACGCCGAAACCGCGTTCCATCGTGGCGTTGAGCTCCGTGCGAATGCGGGCGAGCTTCTCGCCGCCGCGCTGCTTACCGCGCATCGCATCGATGCGCCCCTGCTCGTCCTCGCCCTGACGGCGCAGTTCCGCCTCGGAGCCGGCGCTCGAGCCCCTGGCGACCTGCACGGCGTGGCGCGCGGCGCGGGCACCGAACACGAGGCACTCGGTGAGCGAATTCGAGCCCAGCCGGTTCGCGCCGTTCAGCGACACGCAGGCCGTCTCGCCAGCCGCGTAGAGGCCGGGCAGCACCGTTGCGCCATCGATGTCCGTATCGACCCCGCCCATCATGTAGTGCACGACCGGTCGAACCGGGATCGGCGTCGTGATCGGATCGACACCGACGTAGGTCATCGTGAGCTCGCGCACCATCGGCAGGCGCTTCGAGATCACCTCGGCGCCGAGGTGGCGCAGGTCGAGGTGCACGTATTCGCCGTAGCTGCCCGAAAAGCCGCGCCCGGCCTCGATTTCCTGCACGATCGCGCGAGAGATCATGTCGCGCGGTCCGAGCTCGGCCTTGGCGCCGACGCCGTAGTCGCGCGTCACCAGGAAGCGTTCGCCCGTGTTGTTGATGAGGTGACCGCCCTCGCCGCGCGTCGCCTCGGTGATCAGGATCCCCGTGCCGGGAAGACCCGTCGGGTGATACTGCACGAACTCCATGTCCTTGAGCGCAACGCCGGCGCGATACGCGAGCGCCATGCCATCGCCCGTCTTGATGTTGCCGTTGGTCGTGAAGGGGAAGATCTTGCCGGCGCCGCCGGTGGTGAGGATCACCGCACGGCCGAGAATCACGCGAATCACGCCCTCGCGCACGTCGAGCGCGGCGACACCGCGAACCGCGCCTCCGTCGACGAGCAGCTTCGTCACGAACTGTTCGTCGTAGCGCACGATGCGATCGAATCGCAGCGAGTGCTGAAAGAGCGTGTGCAACATGTGGAAGCCGACCTTGTCGGCCGCGTACCAGGTGCGCTTGGTGGTCATGCCACCGAAGGCGCGGGTCGCGACCGTGCCGTCCTCGTTGCGGCTCCACGGACAGCCCCAGTGCTCGAGGCGCGTCAGTTCCTTGGGCGCTTCTTCGACGAAGTAGCGGATCACGTCCTGGTCGCCGAGGAAATCGGAACCCTTCACCGTGTCGAAGCCGTGCATCTCGAGCGAATCGTCCGGCCGCGCAATCGCCGCCGCGCCGCCTTCCGCGGAGACGGTGTGGCTGCGCATCGGGTAGACCTTGGAGACGAGTGCGACCGAGACCTTGGGATCCGCTTCGACCGCGGCGATCGCCGCTCGCAGGCCTGCCGCGCCGCCACCGACGATGACGAGGTCGTGCCGCAGGACTTCGACCACGAGAGGGACCTTCTCCGCACGCTGGCGGGTGATGGGCTCAGGGGCGCCGTTACGCGCGGCATTTTGTAACGAATTCGCACGGCGAGCGAAAGCCGATTCTGGGTCCGGGCGAACCCTCGCGAGCGGCGGGGCTCTGCGCCCCAGCCAGCCCGTTCGTCACACAGCTACGGCAGCGGGTTGCAGAGCGCCGCTGCGGACACGCCTCCCGGCCGTTCGGCGTCGATCGCTGCGTCACAGATGCCGTCGCAGAAGTTCCGGATCCGACCGCCCGGCTGGAGGAACGCCACGAGCTGCTGGTTCGAGGCCGGAATCGTGAGCCGCCGCGCGTGCGGATCGCAGAGGTCGCTCGGAATCGAATTCGCGAGCGGCGGGATCACGGCGTCGTACGCCGGGTCGAAGACGTCGAAGGAGCCCACGTCGTAGATGACGTAGGCCGAATCGAGGCCCGCGACGCCTGCGGACTCGTCCGGAAGCTGTTGCAGGCCGCGCACCAGCGAGGCGCCGTCGAGATTCGGAATGCCGAGCGTGCGCGCGGCAACTTCCGAGGCCTGGTTCGAGACCTGCTTGTCGAGCCACGCGACCGTCATCAGGATCTTCTTCGGGATCGACCCGGGCAGCGGCGGCTCGACGAGCCCGGTGATGTGCCGGGCGTAGGCCGCGGGCTCGCTCGTCACCCATTGCTCGTGCAGCAGGCCGAGGCCGATGGCGCTATCGAGCGGATCGGTGAGACCGACCGTCGCGAGCACGGTCTCGAACACCGAGAACTGCGTCGAGCGCTGGAGCAGCAGCGAGAAGTTGATCGCACCGACGTCGATGTTGAAGCGCTCGATGTCGGGAGTGAGCGCCGCCGTGAACAGCCCCATGATGCCGCCGAGGCTCACGCCGAAGTAGTACGTCTCCGCCGCGGCCCCGGGGAACACTCCGGTGGACGCATCTCCCGGCGTGGTCTGGAATTCGTTCAGCCGGTTGAAGTAGCCACGGTCCATCAGATGCGTGAGCACCAGGGTGTTGATCATGCCCTGTTTCAGACGCGCCGTGAACGACGGGAAGTTGTTGAGCTGGTTTCCCGTCGTCGGGTTTCCCACCACGTTGATGAGCAGCCAGATGAGGTCGAGCGACGAGAGGCCGCGGAAATCGGTGGCGCCCCCGATGTACGGGAACGGCCCCGGCAGCTGGTTCGCGAGCCCGCTCGCCCCGCCGATGCCCGCGATCATGCCGGCGCCGTCGCCGAACAAGCCGTGGCCGATCAGCAGCGGCCGCGCCGTCGACGCCGGATCGAAGACGCTACAAGGGATGGAGAAATCGAAATTGAACGGCTGCGTGCCATTGCGCACGGGATGTCCGCTCGCAGCGAGGTTCAAGACCGGGGCGCCGACGTTCCCCGCAATCGGCCCCGTCAGGTAGAACGGCCCCCGGAAGGTTCCCCTCACCTCCCGCCAGATCTTCTGCCCGGGCGCGGCGCAGTCGTGCACGTGGCTCGCGTTGTAGGCCGCGTTGAGCGTCACGCCGGAGGCGTCACCGGCCGGGATCGCGTCGGCGTAGGCGAGCGCGTCGTCGCGCATCGCGAGCATCGTGGCCGTGAGCTGCTCTTCGCTTCGCACGACGAAATCGAATGCCAGCGTCAGCTCATAGCGCCGCACGCCTCGCTTCTCGAGACGTTCGAAAATGTCCTCGAAGCGCGCGCGGCGCGCTTCGAGCGCCGGAATCGTCGAGTGCAGGCGATCGCGCAACGCGCGGAACGGGAGCTCCGGTTTCACCGGCTTACCGAGCGGATCGACGAGATTGCGCACGGCGACGATGTAGCGGTGGCCAGGGGTGAGGCTCTTGCCGGGGCGCAGGAACAGCACCTGACGCGCCGGGTTGCCGGCGGCGCGCGCGTCGAGCTCCACCCAGTGCAGCACACGCTCGCCGGTGTCGGCGTCGATCAGCAGCGTCGGGCTGTCGGCGTCGAACGAACGTCCATCGGTGGTGCGCACGTCCTCGTAGGGCGGTGTCGACGATTGGCCGCAGCAGCGCGCTTCGAGCAGCCGCGGCGCGGCCGAGGCGTCGAGATCCACACCGGCAGGAAAATGCATCAGGATCTGCACCGTGGGGCTGAAGCCGTCGAGCACGTCGAGGGGCGCCGTCGAAATCGGCGCGCCGATCAGATTCGGCATACCGATGGCGGGCAGCGCGAGCCGGTAGCCCGTCGCCGTGTCGCTGCCGACCGGCGTGAGGAAGCGAGACGACGGGTACGGCAACAGGCAGTCGACGTTGTTCAGGATCTCGCACTCGCCCGCGTTCTCGAGATCGGTGATGTCGAAGAAGGTGGCTGCGGTGAGCTTGGCGCGAAAAAAGAAGAGCAGCTTGACGTCGATGGTCGCCGAAAGCGAATGCGTGCCCTCGGCAGGCGCAGCGACCTCGCCGGCAACGCCGTCGGGAACCTTCGTGAGCCCGCCGCTCGGAATCGGAGCCCCGTCGAGACGGATGACCAGGCTGTTGGGGATCGCGAAGGGCGGCAGGCGCAGGTTGAACGCGAGCGAACCGGGAAGCGAGAGCTGGAACAAACGCGGCGCGCGGAAGTGGAAGAGAGGCGTGCCATACCCCGTCGAGTTACAGCTGCCGTTGCCGAGGGAGAGGGCGGCGACGATCAAGCTGAGGACGAGCGTGCGGCGCCGTGTTTTCGAGTCCACGCGAAGTCTCCTCGCTGCAGGTCAGTGGTGCGGCGTCGCATCGTATCACGAATGCTTTGCGCGCCCGGGAAGATCCGACCTTCAGGCGCTCCGCGGCTCCTGCTGCGAAAGGCAGTGGATCGCGCCGAGCCCGAAGACGAGTTCATCGCAACGGACTCCGACGACCTCCCGACCCGGCAACAACTCCCGCAACACCGCGAGCGCCCTCTCATCTGACGGCACGCCGAAGGTCGGGACGAGCGCCACGCCGTTGCCGAGGTAGAAGTTCGCGTAGCTCGCCGGGCAGCGCTGGCCGGCGATGTAGAGCGGCGGCGGCATCGGCAGTGTCGCGATCGCGAGCGGCTTGCCGGCTGCGTCGTGCATGCCCCGCAGTCGGCGCAGGTTCTCGGCCAGCGGCGCCGCATTCTCGTCGTGCGGGTCGTCCTCGATCACGGCAACCACGGTTCCGGCGTCGACGAAGCGCGCGATGTCGTCGATGTGGCCATCGGTGTCGTCGCCCACGATGCCCTCGCCGAGCCAAAGCACCTGCGTCGCGCCGAGCCACGCTGCGAGGCGCTCCTCCATCTGCTCGCGCGTGCGCCCCTTGCCGCGATTCGGATTCAGCAGGCACGTCTCGGTGGTGAGCAGCGTGCCGCGACCATTGCCGTCGATCGAGCCGCCCTCGAGCACGAAATCGGATGCGAACAGGGGCAGCCCGAGCAGGCGGGCGAGCCGTGCGGGAATCGCGTCGTCGAGCGAGAAGGGCAGATACTTGCCGCCCCAGGCGTTGTAGCCGAAGTCGAGGATCGCACGCTCCCGCTGCGCCCCTTCGCCGCGCACCAAGAAGATCGGACCGTAATCGCGCGCCCAGGCATCATTGGTCGGCGCCACCACGAACGCCACGTCCGCGCCAACCGGCACGCCCGCCAGCGCGAGCCGCTTGCGCGCGGCTTCCTCGTGGGCAGGCGAATCCACGAGCAGGTTCACGCGTTCGAAGGGATGCAGCGCACGCACGATCTCGACGAAGCCATCGATCGCGCGCTCGAGGCGATCCGGCCAGGTGTCGGGGTTCTTCGGCCAGCTGAGCCAGGTCGCCGCGTGCGGCTCCCATTCGGCGGGCCAGCGATAACCACGAGCTGCGGGGGACTCCGGTGACACAGGCAACCCCCGGTTCAATCCCGGAAGCGCTTCTGCACGTCGGCGTAGGCGTCGATGCGGCGATCGCGCAGGAAGGGCCAGTTGCGGCGCACCTGCTCGATCAGGCCGAGATCGCACTCGACGACGAGAATTTCCTCGTCGCTCGCCGACGCGCGAGCAAGCACGCGGCCAAAGGGATCGGCGACGAAGGATTGACCCCAGAACTTCACGGCGTCCTCCTGCCCGACGCGGTTCACCACCGCGACGAAGACACCATTCGCGATCGCGTGCGCGCGCTGGATCGTCTCCCAGGCGTCGTGTTGCGCGGCGTCCATCGCAGCCGATTCATCGAACTGCCAGCCGATCGCCGTCGGATAGAAGACGATCTGCGCACCCGCGAGCGCCACCAGGCGCGCGGCTTCGGGGAACCACTGGTCCCAGCACACGAGCGTCGCGATGCGCGCCTCGCGCACGGCAACGCTCGGAAAACCGAGATCGCCGGGCGTGAAATAGAACTTTTCGTAATACAGGGGATCGTCGGGGATGTGCATCTTGCGATAGAGCCCCGCGATGCGTCCATCGGGTCCGAGCGTGACCGCCGTATTGTGATAGAGGCCTTCGGCGCGCCGCTCGAAGAGCGAAGCCACGATCGTAATCTCGCGCGCGGCCGCGAGCTTGCCGAGCTTCTCGGTCGTCGGGCCTGGGATCGCTTCGGCGAGCGCGAAACGTGCGATGTCCTCGCTCTGGCAGAAATAGCGCGAGCGGAATAGCTCCTGCAGGCACACGATGCGGGCGCCGCGCCCCGCAGCCTCCTCGCACCGCGCCAGGGCCTTCTCGAGATTCTGCGCGGGGTCCTCCGCACAGCTCATCTGGACGAGCCCGATCGAGACCGCTCCGGACGCGTTTCCCATGCCGGGGTGGGTACGCCAACGACCCCTGGGCTTGCAACCCCGGCGCGGCGTGACCGCCCCCGTCACACGCGCGGCCCAGGATCCGGGCTCCACGCTCGCAGGAGGCAGCATGTCGAACTCGCCGAACTCGGAAATTCCGACGCAACGAACGCGGAGGGCGCACCCCCGGCGCCGCCGTTTCTGGCATGGGGCGCTCGAGAGCCTGCTCGTGGTCGCGGGTTTCTGCGGCTTTGGCTTCGCGTGGGCCGGGCTCGAGCGGCGCGACGCCGCGCCCTCCGACTACCCTCGCATGCCGATGGAATCCGCCCCCCCCGCACCGTCGCTCTGGCTGATCGATGGCTTCAACGTGCTGCACGCTGGCGTGCTGCACGGCCGCGACCGCAGAGAGTGGTGGACGGAGCCGCGCCGCGAGCAGCTGGTCGCACTCGCGGCGCGCTTCGACGATGCGAATGCCGAGATCTGGGTCGTGTTCGACGGCAGCGGCCCGGAGGCTCCCGTCGAGCCATCCGCGAGCCGCGTGCGCCAGGTCTTCGCACCCTCGGCCGACGATTGGCTGGTGGCGAAGGTCCGCGCCAGCGAGGCGCCCGCCTGCCTCGCCATCGTGACGGCGGATCGCGCCGTCGCAGACCGCGTGCGCCACCGCGGCGCGCAGGTGGTTTCCCCGCGCAGTTTTCTCGCGCGCTGCCAGGGTTGAGCGCGGCTCAATCTGCCCGGTGCAGGAGCGGCCGGCCCGCCAGGCCTGCGAGCAGATTCTCGACGGCGAGATCCGCCATGCGCGTCCGCGTGGCGATGCTCGCGCTCCCGATGTGAGGCGTCAGCAGAAGATTGGGAGCGGCGAGCAGGGGGCTCGCGGGAGCGAGCGGCTCGCGTGCGAAAACGTCGAGTGCGGCCGCCGCGAGTCTGCCGCTGGTCAGCGCCGCAGCGAGAGCTGCCTCGTCGACGATGCCCCCGCGCGCCGTGTTGATGAGGATCGCCCCCGGCCGCATCGCGGCGATCGCCCTGGCATCGAGCAGCGCGCGCGTCTGCGGCGTGAGCGCGACGTGGACCGATACGAACTCCGACTCGGCGAGCAGCCTTTCAAACGAGCAGGCCTCCACGCCCGGGACCCGGCGCGGCGTGCGCGACCAGCCGAGGACGCGCATCCCGAAGCCGCTCGCGCGCCGCGCCAGCGCCTGGCCGATCGCGCCAAGCCCGAGGATGCCGAGCGTCGCCCCGTGCACGTCGCGCCCGAGAAGAGCCTCGGGATCCCAGCGGTGCGCGAAGCTCCAGCGCCCCTCGCGCACGAAGCGGTCGGCCTCGACGATGCGGCGGGCGGCAGCGAGCAGCAGCCCGAACGCCAGATCGGCCGTCGTCTCGACGAGGACGCCGGGGGTGTGCCCGACGGGAATTCCACGCGCCCGTGCGGCCTCGAGATCGATGTGATCGACCCCGACGGAGCAGCTGGAAATCGCGCGCAGGCGCGGACACGCGGCGAGCAGCGCAGCGTCGACCGCATCCGTGAGCAAGCACAGGAGCCCCTCGGCGTCGCGAACGCCGGCGGCGAGCGCGTGCGGCGGTGGCGCGCCGACGGCCTCCCCGCCCTCGCCTCCCCAGACGACCACCTCACAGTGCTGCGCAAGCCGCTCGAGAGCGCCGCCTGGGAGACGCCGTGTGACGAAGACCCTCGGCCGGGCGTTCATTCCGTTCCTTTAGCACGACGCGGTGCGTCGGCGTCACGGCGACGCATTCAGCGGGGAAATCTCCACGATCCGTGAGATTTCGCGCGAGTCGCTTGACCCGAGACCCCCATCGGAAATATCGTTCGCCCCGGGGTACGGCAAACCCTGGGGTGCCGGGCCCGCAAATCCGCATCGGTCGATGGCTCCGCGCTCCGCGGGGTCCCCTTCCGTCAGCGCGAAGTCATCCGGAAAACGTAGAGAAAGGCGAGGTCCATGGCGGAATCACCGACGCAGCACCACGAGCCGCGACAGACGAAAACACTTCAGTTCGCGCGCTTCGTGACGCGGAACCGCTTCCCGGTGGCGATGTTCCTGATCGCCTCGACGCTTTTCTGGTTCTACCCGATCCTGAATGCGGCCACGACCGCCATGGGGCTGCCCCTGCCCGGCCCGATCGTCCGCGTCGACACCAACGCGCGCGACTTCTTCCCCGACCATCCGTACATCCATGCCGCCGACAAATTTGCGCACGTCTTCGGCAGCTCGTCGCTGGTGGCCATCGGGGTCGTCGTCGAGGACGGCACGATCTTCACGCCCGAGCGCATCGCGCTGATCCGCGAGATCACGCGGCGCCTCGACGGCGTCGGCTTCGACAGCCAGACCGAAGCGCGCGATGCCCTGCGCGACGAGCTCGAGACCAAGGGGGTCGCCGTCGAAGAAATCCGCAAGCAGCTCGACCGCAAGTTCCCCCCCTATCCGGTGAACCACAACCAGGTGCAATCGGTCGCCCACGGCAGCACGCGCGTGATCCAGATCGAGGCCGACGGCTCGCTCACGCAAGAAGTGCTGATGAAGAAGCAACCCAAGACTCCGGCGGAAGCCGAAGAGCTGCGCGAGCGCGTGCGCCAGAATCCGCCCTTCATCTTCGGACGTCTCGTCTCGCGCGACGAGCAGGGAGCGCTGATCACTGCGGGTTTCGTGACCGACCGCCTGAGCGGCCGTGAAGTCTACACCGCCGTCTTCGAGCACATCCAGAAGATCAAGGCCGATCTCGAGACCGAGGACGTCCAGATCTACGTCACTGGCCAGCCGATCCTCGTGGGATGGGTCGTCAAGTACGCCTTCGAGATCCTCGCGTACGTCACCGCCACGATCGTGACGATCTTCGGCCTGCTCTGGCTCTACTTCCGGCGCTGGCACGGCGTCGTGATCCCGGCGATCGCCGGGCTCGGGACGGTGATCTGGGGCCTCGGCTTCACGGGTTGGTGGGGGATCGCCTTCGACCCCCTGATCCTGGTGATCCCGATGATCATCACGGCGCGCGCCGTGTCGCACACGGTGCAGATGGCCGAGCGCTTCTTCGAAGACTACGAGGTGATGCTGCCGCGCCTCGGCGACCCGGAGCAGGCGCGCATCGAAGTGGCGACGATCGCCATGAGCGAGCTCGTGATCCCTGGCACGCTCGGGATCGTGACCGACGTGGCGGGTCTGCTCGTGATCATGCTCACGACGATTCCGCAGATGTACAACCTGGGATTGTTCGGTGCGGTCTGGGTGTCGTCGATCATCGTCACGGTCGAGATCCTCCACCCCATCCTGATCTGCTACATGCCGGCGCCCAAGGAACACGAGCACTTTCTCCCGAAGTTCATGGTGAACTTCACGCGCAACGTGGGCAACTACACGACCGATCCGATCGGGAAGTACGTGGTCGGCGGCGTGACGGTGGCCCTGCTGATCAGCTCGACGTACATCACGCTCTTCTACTCGAAGATCGGCGAGGCCACGCCCGGCACGCCGCTCTTGTGGCCGAGCCACGAATTCAACGTCGCCACGGATCAGATCGCAACGCGCTTCGGCGGCGTCGATTCGCTCGTGGTCTACTCCGACGGCGATCGCCCGAATGCGAGCGCAGACTCGGCCCCGATCAAGGCCATGGAGCGCTTCGAACGCGAGCTGAAGGTGAACACCAACCTGGGCGCATCGGTGTCGCTGGTGCCGTTTCTGCGCAACTTCTGGCAGATCAACCACTACGGCGATCCGAAGTGGTATTTCGTTCCGTCTCATCCCGGCACGGTGCGCGCCGCGGTCTTCCAGCTGCAGCAGAACGGCCCGCCGGGCGCCATGCGGCCCTTCCTCACCGACGACGGGCGCGAGGCGAACATCTCCTTCTACTACCCCGATCACCAGGGCGAGACGATCCTGCGCACGACGCATTTCGCGGAGGAGTTCATCGCGAACAATCCGCTCGGCGAGGTCTCGATCCGGCTCGACCGGGACAAGGCCGCGCCCGACGCCGGCTTCTTCGACCCGGAAAACCTCACGGACCTCTGGTACTACATGCTCGGGCCGATGTTGCCCACGCGCGAGCACTCGCTGAACGTGCGGATCCGACAGGCCGACGGAAGCTACGCAGCGAAGCCGCCGAAGGCCGTCTCCGCCGACGGCCTTCCGGAATGGCTCGAGGAGTTCCGCACGTCCGCACAGGCGGATTACGTGAGCGAGCGCGACTCGGTCGAAGAGGGTGACATCTTCACGTGGCCTTCGGAGCTCGAGGAATGGGATGACAGCGACGTGAGTGAGTGGTGGGAGGACACCGACTTCGGCATCCGCGCCGTCGCGGTGAACACCAACGAGCTGATCGTCGCGGACATGAAGGCCGTCGACAGCGCGCCGAAATATCAGCCGACCAACTCGTGGACCCGCGGCGTGCAGTTCGTGATGGCGGGCGGCAGCATGGGCATCCTCGCGGCGATCAACGACGAGGTCGAGCGCAGTCACGTCGCGAACATTTCGCTGATCTTGTTCGTGATCTTCGTGCTGCACTCGGTCACCTACCAGTCGATGGCCAGCGGCGGGATCATCCTGCTCCAGATCACGACCGCAACGACGCTCTCGCTCGCCTATATGGCGCTCATGAACATCGGCCTCAACATCAACACCCGGCCCGTGCAGTCGGTGGGGGTCGGAATCGGGGTCGACTACGCGATCTACATCGTCGATCGCATACGTCAGGAGTGCGCGGATACCGGTACCGCTACTGGGGCGAGGAGGATGCGCAGCTCCCCGCGGTGATCGCCCGCACCCGCAAGCTGGTGCTCGGCGGCACCTTCGCGATTTTCCTGGCCTGCGACGCCCTGCGCCAAGGCTACCAGGCTACCATTTATACCTACAATCTGACGGTGTTCGACC
>JANNIY010000142.1:0-2211 GCA_031405455.1 Deltaproteobacteria bacterium
GACGTGGATCGCGGCGATCACCACGAGCCCGGAGACCAGGAAGTACAGCGATCCCGACATCGCGAAGGCCGAGACTGCGAGGAGATCGAGGGCGACGTAGATGGGGTTGCGCGAGAACGCGAACACCCCCGTGGTGACGAGTCGCTCGCCGCTCGCCGGATCGATCCCGATGCGCCAGGAGCGACCCATGTGGACGAAGGCTGCCACCTGGAGTCCCAGGGCGATGAGCGCGAGCACCGCTCCCGCGATCTCTGCCATTCGAGACTGGAACAATCGGGGCTCGAAGAGCGCCGGGGCCAGGCCGGCGCCGTGCAGGGCGATGGAGCCGAACCAGAGGAACAGCGCGGCAACCGCCAGGGGCTCGACCCGCGAGAGCACGCCGTCGCCCGCCCTGCCGAGCACGATCGATCGGATCCCGCGCTGACTCTGGGCGAGGATCTTCGCGCCGAGCGAGATGCCGAGAACCGCGATCACGGCGACCTGTACGGCTCCGAGGGTGTTCATGACCGGCCTGCCTCGAATCGATCCATCGCGAACGCTAGGCCTCCGCGACGGTAGACATCCTTGGGCACGCCACGGCCAGATGCAACCGGAGAAACGGGTCTTTCCGGCCGGCGCTTCAGCCGGGAGCGGTCGTCGCTTCGGACGGCGCTTTACGGTGCAGCGCTCAGCCGTCTTTCCCGTCGGGACGCGCGCGTGTGAGAATCGGTGCGTAGACGACGCTGAAGAGCCCGAACGCCGCTGCCCAGAGCAGGCCGCTGGTTACGAGAAGGGGAACCTGGACGGCGGCGTCCGGCACGAGCGCAGCGCAGACGCGCGCCGCCGCGCCGGCGTGTACGAGCGCGTAGCAGCCGCTGGCGCCGCTCGGGAGAACCAGCGGACGACCCGTGTGTCCGAGGCTCACGCGTGTCATCACCGCGAGGATCATTGCGCCCATCGCGCCGGCCGTGAGGGCGTGAAGGCCGGCGGTTGCGGGAATCGGGGCGCCAACTTCGCTGGCGGCCACGAGCAGGAATCCGATCGCAACCCACGCCATCCCTGCGTGCAGTGACCAGAGCAGCGGATCGTGCCAGGTTCGCAGCGTCTGCCAGCCCGTCATCCGCGCCGCCACGGCGCATCCGGCCACGGCTGCGACGATTCCGCTGGCCGCGCTGCGGGGAGCCAGCAGGCCGACGGCCGCAACCAGGGCGGTCGACGTGATGGCGAGTCGATCGAGCCAGGGCGGCGAGGTTGCCCGCGCCGCGATGCCGCGGCCAAGCAATGCGTTGGTGGTGAAGGCGGGGGTGATGCGCCCTCCGATCACCACGATCAGTAGGACGACCAGCTCGACGGCGAAGCGCAGCGCGCGCGGCGCCGACACCGTTGTGAAACCCAACGCCTGCGCGTGCACGCCGGCGTTGGCGAGTGCGAGCACGGCGACGACGGCGACGACGCCGTAGTTGCGGCGTTGTCCCGTGCGCCAGAGGGTGCGGGTGAGAGCCAACGCGACGGCCGGAAGGAAGGCGAGGTCGCTGGCCGCGACGAGCGCCGTCGGGAGGGCCCCCGCTGCGAGCATCGCGAGGCGACCCAACGCCCAGAGCCCCGCGAGCGCGATGAGGGGGCGTCCGCAGAGAGCAGGACGGCTGGCCCAGACGGGCGTTGCCGTCAGCAGGAAGCCGGCGATGGCCGCGCTCGCGAAACCAAAGATCATTTCATGTCCATGCCACCAGATCGGCACGAGCCATTGCGGACTCGGCAGCGCTCCGCTCCAGATCGCCGTCCAGGCTGCAATCAGGAGGCAGGCGTATACGCCCGCTGCCAGAAAAAAGGGCCGGAAGCCGCGTCGCCAAAGCGGGTGGGCCCCGTCTACGCTGGAAGCGTGATGGGCCTCGCGATCGGCGAACGGGATCGGAGAGTCGTCACTCATCGCGCGGCCCGGCGGAAGTCTTCAAGAGGGGATCATACGTCGGGTAGGCGCGTTCGTGGAACCAATCGACGCGCGGGATCTTTCGGCGAGCCTCTACGTCGCGTTTGCACACGGACGACGGGCATGGCAGGAGGCTATGCTTCGCGCGTGTGCAGCTCGAGCCCCCACTGATGCGGCGCCGGTGTGGCAGCGGCGACGTTCCGCAAGCGGCTGTGAGCGAGGAGGGTGGGGCGTGAAGGAAGAAAGCTACGACCAGCAGCTCGGCGGCGAGGACCGCATCGAGACCCGCAAGCGGGGAGTCTGGC
>JANNIY010000143.1:0-5730 GCA_031405455.1 Deltaproteobacteria bacterium
CTTAGCCTCGCCGGGCAGCCCCAACGGTAAAGCTCCCTTCCCGGAGCGCCGATAACCCGACGGGTTCACAGCGAATTCTTTGCGCAGGCGGCTGCGCAAGAGAGTGTTCTGGTTCGGGTTCCGCGGCGCGGAGGCGGGGGAGTCACGTGAACGAGCGGATCGGGGAGCTCCTCGTCAAGGGGAACCTCCTCAGCGCGGAGCAGCTGCGCAAGGCGCGCGAGGAGACCCGCACCAAGGGGGGCCGGCTCGGCGCGCAGATCACCCAGCTCGGATTCCTCGATGAAAACGAGCTCACCGACTTCGTCGCCAAGCAATACGGCGTGCCCTCGATCAACCTCGACGAATTCGAGATCGAGCCCGCCGTGATCCAGCTGATTCCCGAGGAGGTGGCCGTCAAGCACACCGTGATCCCGGTGAACCGGGCCGGCTCGACGCTGATCCTCGCGACTGCCGACCCCTCCAACATCTTCGCCCTCGACGACATCAAGTTCCTCACCGGTTACAACATCCAGCCCGTGGTCGCGGCCGAGGAGGCGATTCGGCGCGCAGTCGAGAAGTACTCCGACCAGTCCACCTCGCTCGAAGAGGTGATGGGGGATTTCGACGACTCCGACATCGACCTCGTCCACGACGCGGACGACGTCGACGTGAACGCCCTCGCGAAGGAATCCGAGGACGCGCCCGTCATCAAGCTGGTGAATCTGATCCTCACGGAGGCGGTGAAGAAGGGCGCGTCGGACATCCACGTCGAGCCGTACGAGAAGTCCTTCCGCGTCCGCTACCGGATCGACGGCGTGCTCTACGAAGCCATGAAGCCGCCGATGAAGCTCAAGAACGCGATCACCTCGCGCATGAAGATCATGGCCGAGCTCGACATCGCCGAGCGGCGCCTTCCGCAGGACGGACGCATCAAGCTCAAGATGGGCCGCGGCAAGGAGATGGACTTCCGCGTCTCGGTGCTGCCGACGCTGTTCGGCGAGAAGGTCGTGATGCGCCTTCTCGACAAATCGAATCTACAGCTCGACATGACCAAGCTCGGTTTCGAGCAGCCGCAGCTCGACACCTTCCTGCGCTGCATCCACCAGCCGTTCGGGATGGTGCTCGTGACGGGCCCCACGGGTTCCGGCAAGACGACCACCCTGTATTCCGCGCTCGCAGATCTGAACAAGACCTCAGAGAACCTCTCGACGGCCGAGGATCCGGTCGAATTCAACCTGCCGGGCATCAACCAGGTGCAGGTGCACGAGGATATCGGGCTGAACTTCGCGGCGGCCTTGCGCTCCTTCCTGCGTCAGGACCCCGACATCATCATGGTCGGTGAGATCCGCGACTTCGAGACCGCGGAAATCGCGGTGAAGGCCGCGCTCACCGGCCACATGGTGCTCTCGACGCTGCACACCAACGATGCCCCCTCGACCGTGAACCGGCTGCTCAACATGGGCATCGAGCCGTTCCTGGTGGCCTCCTCGGTGAACTGCATCGTGGCGCAGCGGCTCGCGCGCAAGGTGTGCTTGGAGTGCCGTGAGGCCGATCCCGAGGTGACCACCGAGGCGCTCGAGGCGGCGGGAATGACGGCGGAGGCCGCCAAGAAGCTCGCGCCCTCCAAGGGACGCGGCTGCCGCACGTGCGCCGAAACGGGTTACAAGGGACGTATCGCGCTCTACGAAGTGATGCAGCTCAAGGACGAGCTGAAGGAGTTCGTGCTGAACGGCGCGTCCGCGCTCGAACTCAAGCGCGAGGCGATCCGGCTCGGCATGAAGACCCTGCGCGCGAGCGCGCTCTCGAAGCTCGCGGAAGGCACCACCACGCTCGCCGAGGTAGTTCGCGTCTCGGCCGCGGACTACTAGGAGATCTGATTCATGGCCAACATGCACCAGTTCCTGAAGGCGATGATCGAGAAGGGGGCGAGCGACCTTCACATCACGACCGGGACGCCGCCGCAGCTGCGCATCGACGGCAAGCTGCATCCGCTCAAGATGCCGCCGCTCTCGGCGCCCGAGACGAAGCAGCTGTGTTATTCGGTGTTGACCGACGCCCAGAAGCACCAGTTCGAAGAGCGCAACGAGCTCGATCTGTCGTTCAGCGTGCAGAAGCTCTCGCGCTTCCGCGCCAACGTATTCGTCCAGCGCGGCAACGTCGCCGGAGCCTTTCGCGCGATTCCCTTCAAGATCAAGACCTTCGAGGAGCTGGGTCTGCCCAAGATCGTCGAGGAGCTGTCCCAGAAGCCGCGCGGACTGGTGCTCGTCACGGGGCCGACCGGCTCGGGCAAGTCGACCACGCTCGCGACGATCATCGACAAGATCAACCAGGAGCGAAACGAGCACATCGTCACGATCGAGGATCCGATCGAATACCTGCACCACCACAAGGGCTGTGTCATCAACCAGCGCGAGGTGGGAGCCGACACCAACAGCTTCAAGAACGCGCTCAAGTACATCTTGCGTCAGGATCCCGACGTCGTGCTGATCGGCGAGATGCGAGATCTCGAAACCATCGAGGCGGCACTGACCGTCGCAGAAACCGGTCACCTGGCTTTCGCCACGCTGCACACGAACTCGTGTGTGCAGACGATCAACCGCATCGTCGACGTCTTCCCGCCCTACCAGCAGGCGCAGGTGCGCGCCCAGCTCTCGTTCGTGCTGGAGGGGGTTCTGTGCCAGGCGCTGTTGCCGCGCGCGAACGGGCCGGGGCGTGCGATGTCACTCGAGGTGATGATCCCAAACGCAGCGATTCGCAACCTGATTCGCGAGGACAAGATCCACCAGATCTACTCCGCGATGCAGGTCGGCCAGGAGAAATTCGGGATGCAGACGATGAACCAATCTCTCGCGAGCTTGTTCCAGAAGCGAATGATCTCGCTCGATACCGCGATGGCGCGCAGCTCGGATCACGAGGAGTTGCGCGGAATGATCGGTCAGGGGCCGGCGCGGCCCACGGTCCGCAAGGCGGGCTGAGACGCAGGCTGACGAAACGCCGGCGCTGCCGGCGGAGGGGGTGAGGGGACATGCCCGTCTTTACTTGGAAGGGCCGTACCCGGCATGGGACGATCAAGAAGGGTGAGGTAGAGGCCGTCAACGAGGCGGCCGTGATGGCGCAGTTGCGTGCGCAGATGCTGCTGCCCGTCTCGGTCAAGGAAAAATCGCGGGATGTGAGCGATCTGCTCACGTTCTTGAAGCCCGGTATCAAGATTCGGGACCTGGTGATCTTCACGCGCCAGTTCGCCACGATGATCGACGCCGGTCTGCCGCTGGTGCAATGCCTCGACATCCTCGGGAATCAGCAGCCCAACGCGACCTTCAAGTTGATCATCAAGGAGATCAAGTCGGACGTGGAACAGGGCTCCACGTTCGCCGATGCGCTGCGCAAGCACCCAAAGCCGTTCGATTCCCTCTACGTGAACCTGGTCGCGGCCGGTGAAATCGGCGGCATCCTCGACACGATCTTGAACCGGCTCGCGGTCTACCTCGAAAAGGCCGACGCGCTGAGGCGCAAGGTCAAAGGTGCGATGGTGTACCCGACGACGGTGTTGGTCGTCGCCGTGGGTGTCGTGGTTCTGATGCTCGTGAAGATCATTCCGACGTTCGAGCGAATGTTCTCGGATTTCGGAGGCGAGCTGCCCGGCCCGACGCAGGTCGTCGTGAACCTGAGCCATTTCATGCAGGAGTGGATCGGTCCCTTCATGGTGGTGACGGTGCTCGGGGTCATCGCCTTCTTCCAGGCGCGCAAGCGCTCTCCGACCTTCCGGCGGCGAACGGATGCCATCGCGCTCAAGCTGCCGGTCTTCGGTTCGTTGCTGCGCAAGGTCGCCGTCGCCCGCTTCACACGCACGCTCGGCACCATGATCGCGAGCGGTGTGCCCATCCTCGACGGCCTCGACATCGTCGCGAAGACGGCCGGCAACATGATCATCGAGGACGCGCTCACCGACGTCCGCACGGCGATCTCGGAAGGCAAGACCATCGCGGAACCGCTCAGCGAGTCGGGGGTCTTCCCAGGCATGGTGGTCCAGATGATCGCCGTCGGCGAAGAAACCGGCGCGATGGAGACGATGCTTTCGAAAATCGCCGATTTCTATGACGATGAGGTCGACGCTGCGGTCGACGCCCTCACCGCCATGCTCGAGCCGCTGATGATGGTCGGCCTGGGTGGAACGGTCGGCGGCATGCTGATCGCCATGTACCTGCCGATCTTCAAGATCGCCGACACGATCGGCTGACGGTCGCTTCCAGCGTGTCCGAGGGGGCGCAGGCGGACGCGGGTTCGCAGGCCGCGCGCAGCGCCGGCGTGGCGCCGGGCGCAGGCTTGCCCGGGCGCCTCGTGACCCTGATGGGCGCGCGTCTCGCGCTGGCGCTCGTGAGTCTCGGGATCGCGGTCACGCTCGACGCGGTGGGGCTCAGCTACCGCTTCGCACAGCCGCGTGGACTCTGGAGCACGGTCGGTCTCGCCTTCCTGGCGACGGCCGTCTATGGCCTCGTGCTGCCGCGCGTGCGCAACCAGGCCCGTTTTGCGGCGATCAACGTCGCCACCGACATCGCGATCGTGAGCGGCCTCGTCGGCTTCTCGGGCGGCGTCGATTCGGTCTTCGCGTTCTTGTTCGTCCTGGTAGCCGTCTACGGCGCCCTGCTCTTCGAGCGGCGCGGGGCGCTCGCCACCGCCGCGCTCGCGGTTCTCGCTCACGGCCTGGTATTGCTGGCCGCCGACATCGGTTGGCTTCCGGCGGCGCCGCTGGGCGCGCCGGGTCCGCGTCCGGTGGTGCTCGCCGTCTGGGCGGTGAACGCGGGCGCCGTGGTGCTGGTGGCGGTGCTCGCAAGCCTGCTGGGCGCCGAGCTCAAGCGCACGGGGGAAGCCCTGCGCGAGCGTACGCAGGATCTTTCCCGCCTGGCGCGGCTCCACCAGCACACGGTGGAAAGTCTGATGAGCGGCCTGCTCACGAGCGATCCCGAGGGCCGCGTCACCTCGTTCAACCCGGAAGCCGAGCGCATCACCGGGAGGTCCTCAGCTTCCGTGCTGGGCCTCGACGTCGAGGTCGTGCTGCCGGGCATTCGCGAGCTGACGCTCGCGCGTTCGAGCGACGCGGGGCCGGCGCATTCGCGCGTGCGCATGGCCTACACGAGCGAGCGGGGCGAGCGTCTGCATCTGGGCCTGGGCGCCTACGTTCTCAAGGATACCGAGGGAAGACCCTCCGGTCAGGTGGTGATCTTCCAGGACGTGACCCACGTGGTCGAGATGGAGCGCGACCTGCGCCGCTCCGAGCGGCTCGCGGCGATCGGCCAGCTCTCGGCGAACATCGCGCACGAGATCCGCAATCCGCTCGCCGCGATCTCGGGTTCGATCCAGGTGCTCGAGCGCCGCACGCCCGCGCTGGCCGACGATCCCGAGGCGGGGCGGCTGATGCAGATCGTGCTGCGCGAGACCGACCGGCTGAACGCATTGATCACCGACTTCCTGCTCTACGCGCGGCCGGCGCCGTGTCGCGTCGCGGCGGTCGCCTTGGCCGACGCCATCGACGACGTCCTGCGCATGTTCGAATCCGTGCGCCCCGAAGGTGTCGCGGTCTCGACGCAGATCGAGCCCTTGCTGGTGGTGCTGGCCGATCCGGAACAGCTGCGGCAGGTGCTCTGGAATCTGCTGCTGAATGCGGCGCAGGCGATGGCAAAGGGGGGGCGCCTCGAGATCCGGGCGGCGTGCGCCGCAGAGCCGCCTCAAGAGGCGGTCCCCGGCCGCCGAAAC
>JANNIY010000144.1:0-8209 GCA_031405455.1 Deltaproteobacteria bacterium
GAGGGCACCGGCCATGCGCCGGTGTGCCATTTCGCACCGCCCCACGAGCCCGATACCAGTGGCATCGAAGCCTGCGCCGCCGTTCTGGCGCCGGCCGATCCGGACTTCATCGTGGCCATTGGCGGCGGCTCGGCGATGGACCTGGCCAAGGTCGCGCGCCTGCTGCTGGCCAACCCCGGCAGCGCAGAGGTGATATCCGGCTTCGGCAAGACCTTCAAGCCGCATGCAAGCCTGCTGGTGGCCGTACCCACCACCGCCGGCACCGGCGCCGAGGTTTCGGCGCCATGCCCGTGCTGCACGAAGCGCAGCGGCGCGGAGCCGGGCGTGAGCGCGGGAGCGGGTATGGGAGCGGATGCGGAACCGGGAGCGGGAACGTCCTTGATGATCTCCAGCAGCTCGGCGATGACGATCGGCTCGCCAAGCGGCGGCTTCTCGCGCCGACCCTGCGAAGGCGGCGCGACGAGATCGATCGAATGCCGGGCCGCGGCCCCCGGATCGACGATGCGCACGCGCGCCACCAGATCCGATTGCGCCACGAGCCCGCGCAACGTCGACGTGCCGTAGACGACGTGCGCGCCGGCCCAGCCCGCAAGGCCTACGAACGCGGCGGCGAAGGCCGCCGCCGCGCGCCTGCTCACAGGTCGTCGACGGCCTGCGTGAACGCCTCCGTCACACTCGGATCGAGTTCCCGGCCGACGTTGTTCTGGAACACCGTGCTGCAATCGATCGGCTGGATCGGGCAGAACTGCGGGACGCCAGCGAGCACATACGGCGCGCAGGCGTGGCAGCTATCGTCCCACTTCGCGAACGGCACCTGATAGCCGACCTCGTCGTTCGCGAGCCCGGCGATGAACGTGTGCTCCGCGCCCGTCGCAGCCATGAGTTGCTCGCGATAGCCAAAGCCGATCTGCGGATCGAGTTCGTCGGGCATCACCGCGATCGCGCCATCGCCGATCTGCACGGCGGAGACCTCTGTATGCAGGTCTTCGCCGAGCGCCAGCGGAATCTCATCGAACGGCGGCGGCAGCGGGAATCCCACCGACCCATCGGCCACGCCGTTCGTGTAGAGCGTGCGGCGCACGTCGATCACGCCGATCGCAAAGAAGAACCGGAAGTACGGGTTGTCGAGCCGCACCGCCACCGGATCGACCGTCGCGTGCGAGATCTTCGGCGAAGGCGAGCCGTTGCTCGGGTTGGGCTTGCCCTTCTTGAGGCGCACGCCATCCATCGCCTCGATTGCGCGATCGGCCAGCTGCGTGCCGTGCACCTCCGCAAACCGGAAGGTCCGGCGCGGCGCCGGCGCGTGCGTGATGGGATCGAGCACGTCGATATCGAGCGGCCCCTGGAGCACGCCCAGATCCCCCGCCAGCCAGATCGCGAGCCCGCCGTAGTGCGCCTCGATCTGCTGGCGAACGTAGTGCGGGAAGTCCGACGTGATCTGCGTGTTGTTCGAGCCCATGCTCTCCGGGTGGCTGCCGAAGTTCACGAGCGTCGCGAGCACATCCAGCGAGCTGCCGCTTCGCTTCGTGAGCTGCATGATGGCGATCTTCGGATCTACGATCCGGCCCTGCGTGTTCGGCGAGAGCAAATCATCGCCCGCGAGCACCTTCCCGTCCGCCACGCCGAAGCCATCGTCCTCGGGGTCGATCCCCAGCGAGAGCCCATCGCTTTGCGCGGTGGCGTAGAAGACGCGCGCCTTCTGGAGATGCGCCGCTGCATCATCGATGCAATCCGCCACGGCTGCGTTCACGAAATCCAGATACCCATAATCGATGCCGCTGCTGAGCTCGCTCGCGCCCCAGAGGCCAATCGTGTCCGGCCCCTCGTGCTCGTGCGTGCTCGAGACCAACACGAAGCCAATCTTCGAAGCCGGCGAAACCAGCCCGCGGATCGTATCGACCTCGTTCTTGAAGTATCCGACGAGATCCACCGACACGATCGCCACGCGCTGGCCCTTGTTATCCAGCACCACCCCGCGCGCCCACAGGCGATCGTTGTACCCCGTCGCCTGCCGATCGTTCCCAAACCCCGCCATGTAGACGGGATCCGTGTGGTTCACGACACCCGGCGCAGCAAACTTCGCCTGATACGCAGCCGCGAGCGAAGGCGACACCGGAGTGATATCGCGCTTGCAGGTGCCGACGCTGAGGCCGCCGCCGCCAGCCAAGGCCAGGCTGGGGATCGCAAGGGCAAGGCAGAGCACGAGGCCGCGAGCAAAACCGCGAGCGAGGGGATGGGACTGCATGTGGGGTTCCTCCGTCGGGCCATCCTATTCCGGGGGTTGGCGAGGGGCAAGCAGAGATGGCGCGCGCGCCGAGCGACGACGCCCGTGGGGCGACACGCCACGCTCTGCGTCGCCCACAGCGTCGCCAGCGCCAGCCCCGCGGGCGCCTCTCCCACTCCGGCCAAGTTCCGCTTCCACGCACACAGAACGATTGACGCCCGCCACCGACGAGCAGAAACTCCCACCCGCCAACTCGCCAGCTCATCCCCGCGCCGCCTCCCCCCTCTTCCTCCCTGAACCCAACGACGAGCCATCGGCCCAAAAGCCGATCGCCCCCGCACGTCCACCAAGGAGCCCCCATGCCCGACACCAGAAACGGAACCACTCCCCTCGCCCAGCTTTCTGTTGACCGAAAAGAGAACTCGCCGACGCCCTGCGCACCCTCACGCGCCATGTGAAAGTCACGAAAGCCGGCGAAGCCATCATCCAGTTCAGCGAAGGCAACCTCATGATCCGAATCGGCGGCGCCGTTGCGCTAGCCCGCGCGAGCGGGAGATGGCCGGGCGAGGCGCGCCTGCCGGGCGCGTTTCTCCTCGCGAACGCGAAGGCGCTACCGAAGAACGACCCGGTGCCGATCCGCGTCGAAGCGGAGCGCTTCCATCTCGCGGGGATCTCGATCAAGTGTGTCTGGCAGCGATCGGGGGCGGGGAAGACCGTGATTCCGATCGGAGCGACGGTGGAGATGATTCTTCGGATTGCGAGGGAGAGTTCGAGGGAGGAGATTGAGGCGTCGGGGGTGGCGAAGGTGGTGGATGCGGCGTTGGAGGAGGCGGAGGATCTCATCGCGAGGGCCGCGGAGATTCTGGCGCGGTTGGGGGTTCCGGAGGAGGAGGTGCGGAGGTTGGTGATCGGGCTTGCGCCGGGGATGAGTGGTAAAGCGTAGATCGCAGATGCGTCTCGTAAGCTCCCCGGTCATGTTGGCAGTCCGAAGCTGGACCTCCTGGCAATGAATTGCCTCGGCACCGGCTCTCTAAGTCGTGCGCCGCCCCTCCGCCGGCACCCCGAGCACCGCGCGCAGATGCTGAGGCACTGCTTCGCGCAGCCTCCATCGCACGGTGATCGGCTTCTCCCCCTTCCAATCGATGAACGTCACGCTTCCACAGTAGAGGAACGGCGCTGCACGCCCCGCGATCTTGCGATCCTTCCGAATGAAGAGATGCACGCGCACGCCCCTCTCCGCGTGGTGCTGAAGCAACTGCCCGCGCTTGCTCTTCTGCGTGTTCTGATTCTGACTCTGCCACTGGAAGAGATCGGGGCCGAGAAAGCGATCTTGATAACGATGAGCTTTCGGATGAGTGCCCTTGTTGAGAGTCACAAGCAGGAAGACGTCGCTGCCTTCGACGATGAATCCGGTCTGCTTCCAGGGGACGCCCCGAAATTCGAGTCCGAAGAGTCCGGGAATCTGTTCGCGGGAGTAGCTTCTCCAGAGTTCTGCTTGTCCTTGGGCATCTCGTCGGCCTAGCGGAACCAGCCGGAATCCCGGGCCTTCTGGTTCGAACGCCACCTGGAACGCGGTGCCGGGGAGCCCCGCATCGGCGCCGAACCAGCCGCGAAGAATCGTCGGAAGGACGTTGCTTTCTCCGTCCTTCGCCCGCACGACGTTCACTGCGATCTTGACGAAATCGGCTTCGTGGGGCTTCCCATCGATCGCGACATCGACTGCGCCGGAGGGAATCTCTGGGTGAAGCTCGCGGTCTGGGAGGAACAGGATCGGCTTTCCGTTCGTGTGGATGACCTTGCAGACGATGCGGCCCGCTACATCTGTTTGTGATCCCGAGCGATCCAGGTATTCCGCTAGGCGCCAATCAGCGATCTCTCGCGTGAGTTCCTGGAGCGCTGCGCGCGCCGGGCCCGTGACAGCGGCCACGCTGCTGAACTGTTCACCTTCCAGGCGGAAGTAGGCCTCGCCTCCGGTTCCGCTCCCACCCGTCCAGGCGGCGATGGGGTTCTTGATGAGAAGCTGGCTCAGCTCCCGCGGTTCTTCGAGCGCCGGACCGACATCCTGGCGCAAATGGGCCGAGCGGCGCACTAGGCGGGCAACGGCTTCGCAGAGGTCATCGGACGAGATCTCCCCTGGAAAAGCGTCTTCGTTCAACATTGCGAGGAGCACCAGCATCTTGAAGCTCTTCGTCATCGGAGTGGCTTCGAGGTGGGTCAGGAAAGCACGCGATTGTTCGAGGGCGGCGCTCTGCTCGCTAGTAAGGTCTCCCATCGAGGCGACGAAGCCGAGCCACGAGCCGTAGGCGGTCCGCGTTGCACGCGGGGCGTAGCCGTCATGATGGGCTTCGAGGGCGGTCGGGCGTGCGCCGTGTCGTTCGCGGAAGTCGAGGTAATAGGCGCGGAGGGCGTCGTCGTCTTTTGGGATGCGGAGGAGCGAGCGAAGAATGTTGATCGCGGCGAGTTCGTAGGTGACCTCGCAGCCGGGCGGGAGCGTCGCGGTTCCTTCCTGCACCTGGTCGAGCGCGTGCGCGATTTCTGCATGCTTGGCGCCGAGGGAGAGAAGGGTCTGGGGCTTGAGCAGGAAGCTCCTGTGGTTTCCGATGTAGTCAACCACGGTGAGGTGCGGCTTCCCTTCTGCGCGACGAAGGCCGCGACCAAATTGTTGTAGCCAGAGAATCCTCGATTCAGTGGGACGCAGCATCAGCACGGTATCGACATGAGGAAGGTCGACGCCCTCGTTGAACATGTCCACGGCAAACACGACCTGGAGCTCACCGCGCTCGAGTTTCTCGAGGGAATCCGCTCGCGGGGCGCTGTTCGGGCCTGCGTGCACGGATACGGCCTTGACTCCCGCTTCTTGGAAGAAGGCCTGCATGAAATCGGCGTGCCGCTGCGAGCAGCAGAATGCGAGGGTTCGGGTGCCGCCACGCTGGCGCCATTGTTCGAGCGCGTTTTGTGCGCGGGCGCGCGTGGCGACGGCCTCCGTCAGCGCCGTCTCGTCGAAACGGCTGTTGCGCCAGGGGATGTTGCTGTAGTCGACCTCGTCGGGGACTCCGAAGTAGTGGAACGGGGAGAGGAGACCCAGTTCGATGGCGCGGAAGAGATCGCAGCGGTAGACGAGATTCTCCCCGCAGAGGGCTAGGAGATCGCCACCATCGGTGCGCTCGGGTGTCGCCGTGAGGCCCAACAGGAAGCGCGGCTCGAAGTGATCGATGATACGGCGGTAGGTGGCGGCCGCGGCGTGGTGAAACTCGTCGATTACGACGTAGTCGAAGGCACGGGAATCGAAGTTGTCGAGATGACTTCGCTTTCCAAGTGTCTGGACGGAGGCGAAGAGGACGTCGGCTTCCGGAGCTTTTTCTTGCCCGGTGTAGAGGCCCAGATGGGCTCCGGGCCGGATGCGCCGAAAGGTGGCCATTGCCTGGCTCAGGATCTCTTCGCGGTGCGCGACGAAGAGGATCCGGCCGAATTCTTCGCGAGCGCTGTCGAAGGCGGCGAGCCAAGTTTTGCCGAGGCCCGTGGCCATCACGACGAGCCCTGCGCTGTTACCCGCCGCGCGAGTTTTCTCGAGGGCTTCGAGCGCTTCGCGTTGGATTTCGTGCGGGTCCGGCGGCTGGGGCGGCAGCTCGCGCGGGATGTCGATCGGAAGCACGGCGGCAGTGGTGCGGCGTGCGCGATAGCTCTCGATCCAGGCGGGATCGACGGCGCGCACGCTCTTGTGCACGAGCAGCTTCTCGAAGGCGCCGGAGATCTCCCCGAAGGCGATGCGGTCTCGCGCCGTCACCACCCGCAGGTTCCATTCGACGCCTTGGGTAAGTGCTGTGGCCGAGAGGTTCGAGCTGCCGACGTAGGCGATGCCGTCGTCAGCCCTACCCTGAAAGATGTATGCCTTCGGGTGGAAGCTCTGGCCGGCGGTCTCGAAGACGTGGAGGTCCAGACGTCCCTTGGAAATTGCTTTCAAATCGAGGAGGTGCAGGAGCGCTTCGGGCTCCGTCGCGTCCATGTAATCACCCGTCAGGATGCGCGCGTGCCCTTCTCCTTCGAGGAAGTCCCGGAGATAGCCCTCAATCTTACGGACGCCGCTCTCAAAAATGAAGGCGACTGCGAGATCGACCTTCCTTGCCCACGCAAAATGGGAGAGCAGATGCGGGAGCAGGGGATCGGCGTCGCCTTTGATCAGCGGAGCGTGGTGTGGGGCGCTTCCTAGGATTGCAACCTCGGCATATGAGGTAGGGAGTTGATCGCTGACGAGCATCGGAGGCGGCGCGGTGAGTTTTCCGTAGCGGGCGCGCTCGGGAATGACGTGGCGGATGCCACCGCGCGGATCGGCGACATCTCCGGGATAGCGCGGGATTACATGCAAGTGGAGATGAAAAACAGTCTGGCCCGCGGAGGCACCGATGTTTACACCGAGGTTGAACGCCTCGGGCGGAGGAGAGTCGTGTCGTTGGAGAATTTCCGCTCGAGCGTGGAGGGTTGCCTCGATCAGCTCGGCGCGTTCCTCCGGAGTGGTATCGAAGAAGCTCGCGACGTGTCGCTTCGTGATGAGGAGCGCGTGGCCGGGAGTAACCGGAAAGCCATCCCACAGACCAAGAACGAGATTGCCCGCGTGGAAGACGCGGCTGGCGTCGGGGTTGCAGAACGGGCAAGCGGGCTCTGTCACAGGCTCGCCTCGCTCCCAACCCTTCGCGAAACCTCGAGCACCCCCGGCAGGCCATACGTGACACATTCCCGACACCGCCACTGGCTCATGCGACGCCGTGCCAGGCGCGCCGCGTGGCAAACCGGGCAGCGGTGCTCGTAAAGAACGCGCGGGGCGCCTCGTCTTGCGGAGAGCGCGGCTTCCGCCGGGGCCAGTTGGATCCGCACGCGGGGCGTGAGGCCGAGGTTCCGCATCAAAGCCTTCCACTCGGCCCCATGCGGCCGGTGGCCCCGCCCGTGTCGCGCGAAGACCACGAAGTGCGCGGCTTCGTGGCAAATGATCTCGTCGCGTAGCGCGTCCGAAAGATCGAGTGCGAACGGGGCGATTCGCACCAGGCCGCGTTCGGGGTAGCAGCGGCCGAGAGAACGGACGAGGCGCCCGCTGACGCTGAGGGTGAGGCGCGCCTCCAGGCCCGGCTCGTTCCACACTTCCGCGCAGCGAGCGATGACGGGGGCGCTCGACTCGAGGAGACGTTGCTGGAGCACGATGAGCTTGCGGGCCACGGCTGCGGAGCTTACCCGACCGGGCACGGCAAGTTTCAAGAAAAGCTGGGGGACGAGCTCGGGCTACTCGATCGTGTGAATGACGTTCTGTCGGACGCCCCCAGCTCGCGAGCATTCGCAGGAGACGCTTCGAGGGGCGGGGACTTCGCGAATTCACATTCACTTCGCCCTGCGCTGATTGCGCGCCGGGTTGATACCTTCGCGGCATGGACGCCACCGATCTCGACGATCCTGCGCGCTGGGCCCGCGCACTGGTGCGCGATCTCTCGGCGCCGGACGACGCTGGCGATCACACGCTGAGCATCGCCGCCGCGGATCCCGTGCTGGCGACGCCGTTTCGCGTCGGAGACGCCGCCGCCGCCGCGATCGGCGCGCACGCGCTCGCGGCCGCCGAGTTGTGGCGGTTGCGCGGCGGGCGCCCGCAGCGCATCTCGGTGGCTGCGCGGGCGGCAGCCGCCTCGCTGCTCTCCTTCCTGCTGACGCGCGCGGCGGGCGTCGTGTTGCCGCGCGGGGGGCTCGCTTCGACCGCGTTGTTTCGAGCGCGCGACGGGTGGATTCATCTGCATGGCGGGTTTCCCGCGCTGCACACGGGGACGCTTTCTCTGCTCGGCGCCGAAGACGACGCGGCGGCGATCGGGGGCGCCGTCGCTGGCTGGGACGTGCAGGCGCTCGAGGATGCGCTCGCGGAGCGCGGGCTTTGCGGGGCGCGGTTGCGCACCGCCGCGGAGTGGCGCGCGCATCCTCAAGGGGTTGCGCTCGCGGGCGCTCCGCTCGTCGAGA
>JANNIY010000145.1:0-8694 GCA_031405455.1 Deltaproteobacteria bacterium
GGAAGCTGCCGGCCTCGATCTCGCGGCCGATCGCCTCCAGCCCCTGCGCGATCGCCCGGTCTTCGTCGGCGCTCAGCAGCCCCGCGTGGTGGAGCATGCGGGCGTGGGCCAGCGACAGCCGGATGTCGTAGCGGGCGAGCGCCTGGTCGAAATGGATGGAGGCCGTGAAGCGTTCTACGGCCGGGTCCGTGACGGCCTCGAAACGGCCGCCCCAGAGCTTGCTTTGAGCCTTCGTAGCCGCTGGCCGCCCGGCGGGCGGCCTGTCTTGGGACATGCCCGCAAATCTCTAGAAGAAAACAGGTTTTCGCAAGAGCCGCGGCGCCGCGAGGATTGACGCGCCTGCCGACGCTCCGTAGCCTCGGCTCTCGCGGCCACGCCCCGGAGCCCCCGATGATCATCGTCCTGAAGGCCGACGCCCGGCCCGATTCGCCCGAAGTCCAGCGCCTGATCGCGATGGCCGAGGCCTATCCGCAGGTCCGCACCGAGATCCACCAGATCCAGGGTGCGACGCGCACGCTGACCGAGATCTATCTGCTCGGCACGACCGGCGTGATCCCGACGGCGCCCTTCGAAGAATTCACCTGCGTCGAAAAGGTCGTTCGCATCACCGAGCGCTTCCGCACGATCGGGCGCCATGGCGGCGGGCTCGAGGCCGTGGGTTTCGAGTACAACGGCATCCGCATCAGCCAGGACACCTTCCATATCTTTCCGGGTCTGTGCGCCGTCGACACCCGCCAGAACGTCGAGGAGATGTTCGCCGCGCTGAAGGAGTGTGGGATCGTCACCACGCGCGCGGGCGCCTACAAGCCGCGCACGAGCCCGTACGATTTTCAGGGTCATGGGGCCGACTGCCTGCCGTTCGTCTTCGAGCTCGCCGGTAAGTATGGGATCCGCATCGTCGCGATGGAGATCACCCACGAATCCCACATCGAAGAAATCCGCAAGGCGCTCGCGGAGTCCGGTGAAGCGACCGGCGTGATGCTCCAGATCGGAACCCGCAACGCGCAGAACTTCGAGCTGCTCAAGGCCGTCGGCCAGCAGACGGAGCTACCGGTCTTGTTCAAGCGCGGCATGGGCATCACGCTCGAAGAATCCCTGAATGCCTGTGAGTACGTCGCCTCGGGCGGCAACCGCAGGATCTGCTTCTGCCTGCGCGGCATGAAGACGAATCTCGGCGACCCCCACCGCAACCTGGTCGACTTCGCACACGTGCCGGTGCTGAAGCGCCTGACGCGGCTGCCGATCGGCATCGATCCGTCGCATTCCGTTGGCAGCCGGGCGCGCGCCCCCGACGGGCTGCTCGATATCTTCCACGTCACCGCCCAGGGGGTGATCGCGGGCGCCAACCTCATGCTGGTCGATTTTCATCCGCGGCCGAGCGAGGCGCTGTGCGACGGGCCCCAGGCGCTGCTGATGTCGGAGCTACCGCGCTTGATCGAGGATACGCGCATCGTGCGGGAGGCCTACGAGGCGCGCGTGCGGCGCGTGTAGTCGTGGCCCGAGCCAAGCCGCGCAGCTCGCGCAAGTCGGGCGGCCCGCGCAAACCCGCAGGCCCGCGCGAGCCGGAGCGCGCTCGGGGCGTGCGCCAGCTGATCCGCGTCTTCGCGCTGACGATTGCTGGCGCCGCGTTCTTCGCCGGCTTCCTGGCGGCCGGTTACTTGCTGAGTCTCGATCGCAGCGTGCGCGCCCGCTTCGACGGCCGCCGCTTCTCGGTGCCGTCGCGGGTGTTCTCGACGCCGGCGATCTTGTATCCGGGCCTCGATTGGAAGCTCGTCGATCTGCGCGGGACGCTCACGCGTCTGGGCTTCCGCGAGGCCGACGCCAGCGGCAAGCTCGCACCGGGAGAGTACGCGTGGGGCGCCAGCCGCGCGCGCATCCACCTCCAGGCCTTCGAGCATCCGACGCGATCCGAACCGGCGCGCGATGTGGTGCTGCGGCTCGATGGCCGCCTGATCGAGGAGATCCGGGAGCTCCCGAGCGGGCGCGAGCTCGGCGCGGTGCTGCTCGAGCCGGAGCCGATCGGCGCGTTCTACGGGGCGAACCGTGAACAGCGCGAGCTCGTGAAGCTCGAGCAGCTGCCGGCGCATCTGGTGGACGCGATCCTCGCCGTCGAGGATCAGCGCTTCGAGAAGCATCGCGGCATCGACCCGCGCCGGATCGCGGGCGCGCTGCTCGCGAACCTGCGCGCGGGAGCGGTGCGTCAAGGCGGCAGCACCGTCACCCAGCAGCTCGTCAAGAATTTCTTCCTCACGCCGGATCGGACGCTGCGGCGCAAGCTTCAGGAAGCCGCGATGGCCCTCGTCGTCGAGGCGCGTTACGACAAGGACGAGATCCTCGAGGCCTACCTCAACGAGATCTATCTCGGCCAGCGCGGGCCGACCGCGATTCATGGCGTCGGCGAAGCGTCGCACGTCTTCTTCGGCAAGAGCGCTCGCGAGCTCGACATCGCCGAGTCCGCCCTGCTCGCCGCCGTGATCCACAGCCCGAACGGACTCTCGCCCTACCGCGATTCCGAGCGCGCCATCCGGCGCCGCAATCTCGTGCTCGGGATGATGGAAGAGCAGGGGCGGCTCAGCCCGGAGGCGCGCCTCCAGGCGCAGGCCGAGCCGCTGCGTCTCGCGACGGTGACGCCGGACCCGGGCGACGCGAGATATTTTTTGGATCTGCTGCGCCGCCAGCTTTCCGACGTCTATGACGCGAGCGTGCTCGAAACCGATGGCCTGCGGATCTACTCGACCCTCGATCGTCGCGCTCAGCGTCTCGCGGCGCTGGCGCTGCGCGAGGGGCTGGCCGATCTCGAGAAGCGCTTCCCGCGGCTGCGTTCCGAGCGGCCCGAGCAGGCGTTGCAGGGTTGTCTCGTCGCGCTGCGCCCGCAAACCGGCGAGCTGCTCGCCCTGGTGGGGGGACGCGACTACGCCACCTCGCAGTTCGATCGCTGCACGCAGGCGCGGCGACAATCCGGGAGCGCCTTCAAGCCGTTCGTATACGCCGCGGCGCTCGAGCCGTTGAACGGCGCCCCGGCGATCACGCTCGCCAGTTTGCTGGATGATTCGCCGCTCGAGATTTCGACGCCGAGCGGGCCGTGGCGGCCTGCGAATTACGACAAGCGCTCGCATGGGATGGTCACGGTGCGGCAGGCGCTCGAGGGTTCGCTCAACATCGCGACGGCGCGGCTGGCCAATGATGTCGGTGCGCAGCGCGTCGCCAATCTCGCGCGCCGGGTCGGCATCCAATCGTCGCTGCCGATCGTTCCGAGCCTCGCGCTCGGCGTCGCGTCGCTCGCTCCCGTCGAGGTCGCGCGCGCCTATGCGACGTTTGCCAGCGGCGGCATCCGTCCCGAGCTGCAATCGATCGAGGATCTGATCGATGCGCAGGGACGCACCCTCGATCGGCGCAAGCTGCGGTTCGAGCGCGTCATCGATGCGGGCACGGCATTCCTCGTGACCTCGCTGCTCGAGGGCGTCGCCGAGCGCGGCACGGCCGCGGCGCTTCGCTCCACCGGCCTGCGCGGGCCGATCGCCGCCAAGACCGGCACCACCGACAACGAACAGGATTTGTGGTTGGTTGGCTACACGCCAGAGTTGGTGGTCGTCGTTTGGATCGGCTTCGACAAGCCCCGCAGCCTCAAGATTCCCAGCAGCGTCGGGGCGCTTCCGATCTGGCGGCGCTTCGTCCAGGACATGACGGGTGGCCAGATCCGCGGCCGCTTCCCCAAGCCGCTGAGCGTCGAAGAGATCGAGATCGATCCCGTGACGCGCTCGCTCGCTCTCGCCGATTGCCCGGAGCGCCAGCGCGAGTACTTCCTCGCCGGCACGCAGCCGACCAGTATCTGTGGCGAGGTCGACGTCGCCGAGCAGCCGCCCGGCAGCGGCGTGGCGCAGCGCCCGCCGCGTCGCGAGTCCGATGAAGGCGGCGGATTCTTTCGTTGGCTCAAGCGGCGGCTATGAACCGCACCCGCTCGCTCGCTGCCGTGTGCGTCGTCGTCGCGTTCCTCGCGGGCTGCGCGGGTCGCCTTCCGATCTTTGCTCCCGTGCCGGTGGCGCCTCTGCGCCTGCACGAGATCGCTGGCGAAGGGGACGCCGCGCGGCGCGCGTCGCAGCGGCTCGTGCTTCAGGGTCTGGGTCATGACGCGAATGGGCAGGCGCGGCTCGCGCGCACGAGCTACGAGCGAGCGCTTCAGGTGGATCCGAACAACCCGTTTGCCTACCTGGCGCTCGCCCGCCAGGCGGTCGAGAGCGGTGATGGGACGTCGGCGCTCGAGTATCTCGAACAGTCCGAAGTGCTGCTCGGCGCTGAGGATCTTCGCTCCCCCCGGGTCGAGCCGCACCTCGCAGGTTTGCGTGGTGGCGCCTTGCGCGCGCGCGGCGAACGCGAGGATGCGAGCGTGTTGCTCGCGCGCGCGTCTACGCTCGCTCCGTCGGTCTGGAATGACGGCAAGCTGAGCGCCGCAGAACTTCGCTGAGCCTGCCCGCAAAGCTGCCAACGGCGATGGTATGCGGCGCTGCGTGCGGCCTCCGCTTCATTCGCTCCCATGGGGTGTGTGTGATAGGTTGCACCGCCGCATGACACCCAAGTTGCTGGTCGGTTGCTGCGCCTTCCTGGGCAGCCTCGTGCTCGACCAGGTTTCCAAGACCCTCGTCGATCATCACCTGAGCTATTCGGATCGCATCGAGATGGTCTCGGGGTTTTTCTACCTGACGCACGTGCGCAACCCTGGCGCCGCGTTCGGTTTGTTCGCGGACAGTCCGGCAACGATCCGGCTGACGTTCTTCATTTCGATCTCGCTCGTCGCGGTCGGCATCATTCTGTCTTTCTTCCGAAATCTCGCCCCCGGGGATCGACTGTCCGCGCTCGCGCTCGGTTGCATCCTCGGCGGCGCCGTCGGCAACCTGATCGATCGCGTGACGCGCGGCGAAGTCGTCGATTTCCTGCATTTTCGCCTGTGGGGCGGCTACGCTTGGCCCGATTTCAACTTCGCCGACAGCTTCATCGTGATCGGCGTCGGCTTGCTGATCCTCGAGCTGCTCGCGACCGAAGGAGAAAGTCGCGCGCCGCAGGACGGCAGCGGTCCCGCCTGATCCAACGCGGATTCGCGTTTCCCGTCGGTGACGTCGGATGCGTCACGTCATACACTCATCTGTGATCACGGCCACGATCCGCGCGAAAGCTGCGCAGATTTCTTGACACGCCTCTCCTGAGTGCGATAGAAAGCGCCGTCCGATTCGTTGTAGCGATGCAAGTTGAATTGGAATCGTGGATCGCGTCGGCACTGCATCGAGCGTGCCGAAAGAGCTGATTGAAGCGAAGAAAAGCAAGTAAACAGAGAAGCGCGCGAGAAGGCCGACTCGGCGGATCCCCCCGCCCCCCGAGTCGTCCCGAGGGTAGTTCCTTGGCGGGCTGAGGGTTTGGAGACCCAAGCCGATGAAGAAGCCGAAGGGTGACTACGCGATCCAGACCGTCGTCAATGCCATGCGGTTGCTGGAAGCGTTTCGTGACGAGGAAGAGCTTGGCGTCACCGAGCTTTCGCGTCGCCTGTCGCTTCACAAGAACAACGTCTTTCGCCTGCTCGCGACCCTGGAGCAGCAGGGCTACATCGAGCAGAGCAGCGCCAGCGATCGCTACCGGCTCGGCGTCGAAAGCCTGGAGCTCGGGCAGGCGTTCCTGCGCGGGCGCACGCTCTTGCGCCGCGCGCGCTGCGTGCTCGAGAAGCTCGCGACGAAGCTGGATGAATCGGCGCACGTCGCGACGCTGCGCGGATTCGACGTGGTTCACCTCGACGGCGCGCAGGGCGAGCAGCTGGTGCTGACGGGCCTGCGTGTCGGCCGCCGCCTGCCGCTGCACTGCACGGCGCTCGGCAAGGTGCTGCTCGCCGGCTCTCCCGAGAACGTTCGGGAGGCTTATGATCAGGCTGTCTCAGAAGGCGCAGGGCTCGCCGCCCGCACACCGAACACCATCGTCGACCGCGACAAGTTCTTCGAGCACGTGCGAACGGCGGCAGGCGCGGGTTTCGCGCTGGATCTCGAAGAGTGCACGCCGGGACTCTGCTGCGCCGCCGCGCCCGTGCACGACGCGAGCGGCCGGATGGTGGCCGCCCTCTCGGTCTCGGGGCCGGCTTTCCGTCTCGGCGAAGAGCGCATGCTGCGCACCGTCGTACCGGCGGTGATCGCCGCCGCCGAGACGCTCTCCCGCGAGCTGGGCTACGCCGCCGCCTGATCGCTTGCTTCCACTCTCGCGGAGTCAATCATGGAATTCGGTCTCAGCGACGAACAGCTCGCGCTCCAGACGACCGCGCGGAGGTTCGCGCGGGAGCAGGTGGCGCCGATTGCCGCCGAGTTCGACCGCAGCGGGGAATTTCCCCGCGAAGTGATCCGCAAGGCGTGGGAGCTGGGTCTCTCGAACACCGTGATCCCCTCCGAGTATGGGGGCGTCGGACTCTCGTCGCTCGATAGCTGCATCGTGATCGAGGAAATCTCCTGGGGTTGCGCCGGGATCGCGACCTCGGTGATGTGCAACGATCTCGGTCTGACGCCCATTCTCGTCGCCGGCAGCTCGGGGCAGAAGGAAGCCTGGCTGCGCCCCTGCGCCGATCGTTTCTCGCTCGTCTCGTTCTGCCTGTCCGAGCCCAATGCCGGCTCCGACGTCGCCGGCCTTCAGCTGCTCGCCGAGAAGGACGGCTCGGATTACGTCCTGCGCGGAAACAAATGCTGGATCACCAACGGGGGCGAAGCGGATCTGTTCACCGTCTTCGCCACCCTCGATCGCAAGAGCCGCCACCGCGGAATCTGCGCCTTCATCGTGCCTGCGAACGCTCCGGGCATCACCCGCGGGAAAAAAGAAGACAAGATGGGCCAGCGTGCGAGTGACACGCGCTCCCTCGAGTTCGACGGCGTGCGTGTTCCGGCCAGCCAGCGGCTCGGCGCCGAGGGCGAAGGCTTCAAGATCGCGATGGCGACGCTCGACCGCTCCCGGCCGCCGATCGCGGCGCTCGCCACCGGCATCGCCCAACGGGCGCTCGACGAGGCAATGAAGTACGCCACGGAGCGCAAAGCCTTCGGAAGCGCGATCGCCGGGTTCCAGGCCGTGCAGTTCCTGCTCGCCGACATGGCGAAGGACATCGAGGCCGCGCGCCTGCTCACACACCAGAGCGCCTGGATGGTCGACGGCGGGCTGCGGGCTTCGAAGAACTCTTCGATGGCGAAGTGCTTTGCGACAGACACGGCGATGCGCGTCACGACGGACGCAGTCCAGGTGTTCGGCGGCAACGGCTACACCCGCGATTACCCGGTCGAGAAGCTGATGCGCGATGCCAAACTGATGCAGATCTACGAGGGCACGAACCAGATCCAGCGCCTCGTGATCGCCCGCGAACTCCTGCGCTAGACCCCTAACTTGCCGAAACTGCGCGCTTTTCCGCGCTGCGGCCGGCGCGCAGTTCTGATAGACTCCTGCGCTCGTCGCCGCCGGGCTGCGCCCGGATCCGATGCGCTCGAGGACATCACGTGATCACGCGAGAGCAGGCCCTTCGTTACCACTCGGAAGGCCGACCCGGGAAGATCAAGATCGTTCCCACCAAGGCCACCGTTACGCAGGCGGACCTGTCGATGGCCTACACCCCAGGGGTGGCAGAGCCCTGCCGCGAGATCGCTCGCGACCCGGAAGAGGTCTACAAGTACACGGCGAAGGCGAACCTCGTCGCGGTCGTCAGCAACGGCACCGCCGTGCTCGGACTCGGCAACCTCGGCCCGCTGGCGGGAAAACCCGTCATGGAAGGCAAGGCCGTCCTGTTCAAGCGCTTTGCCGACATCGACGTCTTCGACATCGAGATCGACAGCGAGAACGCCGACGACATCGTCCGCACCGTCCAGCTCATCTCGCCGACCTTCGGCGGCATCAACCTCGAAGACATCCGCGCGCCGGAGTGCTTCGAGATCGAGCGCCGGCTGATCGAGCTGCTCGATATTCCCGTGTTCCACGACGATCAGCATGGCACCGCGATCATCTCGGGAGCCGCGCTGATCAACGCGCTGCTGCTCACGCGCCGCGAAATCGCCGACACGCGGGTGGTATTCTGCGGCGCTGGCGCGGCGGGAATCGGCTGCGCGCGTCTGTATCGGGATATCGGCGTGCGACCCGAGAACATGCTCCTGTGCGACACGCTCGGTGTGCTTCACGAGGGACGGCGCGGAAGCGTCAACGCCGAGAAGGCGGAGTTCCTGCGAGAGACGCCGGCGCGCACGCTCGCTGTCCATCGACCTTCGCCGACCAGCCCCGATCCCAGCCCTCGGCGATCACGAGCAGACCAGGGCCCTCCGCGTACAAGTCCCAACTATGAGGAGTATACCGAACAGCCGATCGAGTTTTCTGGATATATTCAGGACAAACTCGAATACGAAAACATGATTGTAAATATCGGCGTACGGTTTGATTACTTCAATTCAAGAGGGAAAGTTCTAGCGGATCCGCAGGATCCCAACGTGTACCTGCCGCAGAAATCACAGAATCAGGTTCTCACGCTCGACCAGCGTTTGGCAAAATGGTACAAGAAGGCAAAGCCGAAGTATTTGTTGAGTCCCCGGTTTGGTATCTCATATCCCATCACCGACAAAGGGGTTTTACATTTTTCATACGGCCACTTCCTTCAGATTCCGTCCTTCGTCTATCTTTTTCAAAAACCAGAATTCAAAGTCTCAAGCG
>JANNIY010000146.1:0-3658 GCA_031405455.1 Deltaproteobacteria bacterium
AGGAGGGTGAGCCAGATGACGCCGGCGTTTACGGCGGCGGCGAAGATGGTGAACTTGGCGATGAAGCCGACGGTGCCGGGGATGCCGGCGAGGGAGAGCATGAAGAGGGTCATCAGCGCTGCCAGGCCGGGGCGTTTGTGGGCGAGACCGGCGAAAGACTCGAGGCGTTCGCAATCCTGGCCCTTTTGCGCCAGCGAGACGACGACGGCGAAGGCGCCGAGGTTCATGAAGATGTAGGCGAACAGGTAGAAGATGACGGCGGAGTAGCCTTCGACGGTGCCGGTGACGAAGCCCACCAGCAGGTACCCGGCGTGCGCGATGCTCGAGTAGGCGAGCAGGCGTTTGATGTTGTCCTGGATCACGGCCATCACGTTGCCGACCACAATCGTAAGTGCGGCGAGCCCCCAGAGCACTTGCGTGAGGGTCTGGTCGAGGGGGCCGAAGGCGAGCGCGACGAGACGCAGCAGCGTGGCCACCGCGGCGGTCTTCACCGTAATCGACATGAAGGCGGTGACGGCCGCGGGCGCGCCTTCGTAGACGTCGGGCGTCCACTGATGAAAAGGCGCGGCGGAGATCTTGAAGGCGAAGCCGACGATCACCAGGCCGAGGCCGACCAGCGCAATCGGGTTGCTGGGATCGAAGGCGTGGCGGATGGCGGCGAACGAGGTGGAGCCCGTGGCGCCATACAGGAGCGCGATGCCATACAAGAGGAGTGCGCTCGCAAACGAGCCGATCAGGAAATATTTGAGCGCGGATTCGTTGCTACGCACTTTGCGGCGATCGAAGCCCGCCAGCACGTAGATCGGGATGCTCATCAGCTCGAGGCCGAGGAAGACCGTCAGGAAATCCACGGCCGAGACCATCAGCATCATGCCCGCGGTCGCGAGCAGCAGCAGTGCGTAGTACTCGCCGTGGTTGATGCGCACCTCGGCGAGGTAGGCGATGGCGAGCGCGCACGAAAGTAAACTTGCGAGCGCGATCAAGGCGGTGATCAGCGCCGAGAAGCGATCGAGCTGGAAGGTCGGGTTCGCGGGGTCGAAGACTTCGCTGTTGCCCGAGAGGAAGGCTCCCCAGGCGACGTATAACGCCAGCGACAACGACACGATCGAGACCAGCGCGAGCAGGGTGCCGATCCAGGTGGGGGTCGCGCGGCGGCCAAGTACGGTTTGGCGCCGCGAGAGCAGCACCTCGCCGAGCAGCACCAGCATGGCGCCCGTGGCCACGAAGCCGATTGGCGCGAGCACGGAGAAGTTCAGTACCGGGGCGGGAATCACGGGTGTACCCCTGCCCACCTGGCGACGCCCGGTTGGGCCACGCGCGCTTCCTCGCTCTCGCCCTCGTAAGGCGTGCTGCCCGGCGGCGTGGTGCGAACATCCACCACGCGCAGCAGCTCGATTACCGAGGGCTCGATGCGCCGCAAGAACGTATTCGGATACACGCCGATCCAGATGATCGGGATGATCAAGGCCACCATCACGATTTTCTCGCGCAGGCCCAGATCGATGAGGCTGCGGTTCTCTGCGATTTCGACCGGCCCGAACATCACGCGCCGATACATCCAGAGCATGTAGACGGCGGCGAGCACCACGCCCGAGGTGGCGAGGGTGGCGACGATCGGATTGACGAGGAAGACGCCGAGCAAGATCAAAAACTCGCCGACAAAACCGTTCAGCAGCGGCAGCCCGATGCTCGACATCGTGACGATGCCGAAGCACGCGGCGAACACCGGCATCGGCTTCGCGATGCCGCCGAAGTCGGAAATTTTTCGCGTGTGGCGCCGCTCGTAGAGCATGCCGACGAGGATGAAGAGGGCCCCGGTCGAGAGCCCGTGGTTCACCATCTGAAGCACGGCGCCATCGAGCCCCTGCACGTTCAGGGCGAAGATGCCGAGCATCACGAAGCCCAGGTGCGCCACGGACGAGTAGGCCACCAGTTTCTTGATGTCTTCCTGCACCATCGCAACCAGCGAGCCGTAGACGATGCCGATCAGCGCGAGCGCGAGCATCACCGGCGTCCAATCCACGGCCGCGGCCGGGAAGAGCGGCAGCGCGAAGCGCACGAAGCCGTAGGTGCCCATCTTCAGGAGCACGCCGGCAAGCACCACGGAGCCTGCCGTCGGCGCCTCGACGTGGGCGTCCGGGAGCCAGGTGTGCAGCGGCACCATCGGCACCTTCACGGCGAAGGCCAGCGCGAAGGCGGCAAACAGCCAGTACTGCGTCTTCCACCAGACGGCTTCGCCGCTGATGGGGATGTGCGTATCGAGCAGCGCCGGCACGGTGCTGCCGGGCACCGCGACGAGATCGAAGTTGAGCTGGCCCGTCTGTTCGAAGAACAGGTAGTAGACCACCAGGATCGCGCCGAGCATCAGCAGCGAGCCGAACATCGTGAACAGGAAGAACTTGACGGCCGCGTAGATGCGCCGCGGGCCGCCCCAGATGCCGATGATGAAGTACATCGGAACCAGCATCAGCTCCCAGAACACATAGAACTGGAAGACGTTCAGTGACGTGAACGCGCCGAGCATGCCCGTCTCAAGGAAGAGCATGAAGAACAGATAGCTGCGCACGGAGCGCGAAATATCGTTCCACGAGGCCAGCAGCACGATCGGCATCAGGAACGTCGTCATCACGACGAGCACCAGGCTGATGCCGTCGATGCCGAGGAAGTAGTTGACGCCGTAGTCGGGGATCCAGGCCGCGTGCTCGATGAACTGATAACCGGTTGCGGTGGGATCGAAGGCGAGGAAGAGCTGCACCGCGAACACGAAGGTGACGAGCGAGCTCGCGAGCGCGGCGGCGCGCCACACGAACACCGGCAGCCCCGAGCCGCCGCCGAGCGCACCGGCCGCGCCCGAGAGCACGATCAGAAGCACGCCTGTCGCGAGCGGCAGGAAGGTGATCCAGGAGAGCAGGTTCTGATCCATCGCCATGCGCTTTACCGGAGCAAGAAGGTCACGATCGCGACGGCTCCCGCGATCATGAAGAAGATGTATCCCTGCGTGAGCCCGCTCTGCGCGTATTTGAGGCCGTGCGCCGCGAGCCCGCGCACGAGGCTCGCGCTGCCGTTCACGGCGGCGCCATCGATCAGCCCGGCGTCGATGCCGCGGTAGAGCACGCGATCCGAGGCCCACACGAGCGGGCGCACGATCAGCGCGTCATAAAGCTCATCGATCCAGTACTTGTTGACGAGCAGGCGGTGCAGGCCCGCGAAGGCCGTGGCCATGCGCTCGGGCCATTCGGGGCGCACGACATAGAGGAGCCACGCGAGCACGGCGCCAACGCCGGCGGCGCCGACGGCAGCCGCGGCGAGCCCGTACTCGGTTGCATGATCGAGCGCGTGGGCCTTGCCGGTCGCGAGCACTGGCGCGAGGAAGTTCCCAAGAGAGTTCGATTCCGGCACGCCGATCAGATCGCCCCACACCTGCGGCAAGCCGCCGAGGCCGGCGAAGACCGAGAAGAAGGCCAGCACCCAGAGCGGATTGATCACGACCGGCGCGGCGTCATGTAAATGCTCGCGCACCTCGCGCGGCGCGCGGCATTCGCCCCAGAAGGTGATGAAGTAGAGCCGGAACATGTAGAACGCGGTGAGCCCCGCCGTGACGAGCCCGATCGCGTGCAAGAACTTGTGACCGGGAACGCTCGAGGCGTAGGCCGCCGCC
>JANNIY010000147.1:0-23128 GCA_031405455.1 Deltaproteobacteria bacterium
TGCGTCGGATAGTCGATGACGACGCCGATCAGCGCGGCGCCGAACCCGAGCGTCAGGCCATCGAGCTTTCCGAACACGAGCATGCCCAGTCCCGTCGCCACCACCAGGCCGCCGAGCATGGGCAGCGCCGTGATCAACAGATTGCGCCAGGACCGGAAGAACAAGTGGAAGCACACGAAGACCGCCACGATCGAAAACCCGGTGACCGCGTTGACGTCGCTGCGGATGCTGCGCTCGGTCGCCACGGCATACACGTTGGCGCCGCTCTTCTCGAGCACCAGCGACCCGCCGAAGCCTTGATTCACCTGCGCGAAGGCCCCCTCCAGATCCGTGAGCAGCGCCTTCTGGCGCGCGCCATCGAAAGCGGGCGCCCGCGTGCCCAGGAACACCACCGCGAAACGCCCGTCGCGCGAAACGAACTGCCCGTCCAGCAGATCGAGGGCGCCCTGCTGGCCCGAGATCCGGCCGAGAATGCCCTGGAAGCTGCCGAGGGGATCCGCCGCCACGAGCCGCTTGACGAGCGATCCCGTCGGCAGCGCGAGTTCGCGCCGCACGCGCTCCGCCTGTGCGCGCAGAGCAGCCTCCGTCGTCAGATCGGGAATGCGCGCAGGATCCGCTGATACGAAGTAGTGACGACGGGGAAAGTAGATCTCATAGACCGCCTGCATCTCGGCATCGTCGACGCCCGTACGCAGCCAGGCGATCTCCGGGTGCTGCGCGAGCGCCTGGGCGAGCGCGCGGGCGCCCGCCACAGCGGTCGCCGGATCCGGGCCACCGACGTTGAGCACCATGCTGCGCGAGAGTTCGCTCCCGGCGAGCCGCCGGGAGAGATCGGCAAGCGAACCCGCGCTTCCCTCCGGCATCAGGTTCGTGATGTCCGTGCCGAAGCTGAGCCGCGTCCCCACGGCGACCGTCAGGCCTGCGAGCACGGCCAGCAGGATCAGCAGCGAGCGGTAGCGACTCACGGTCGGGAGCTGGAAGGACTCGGAGGAAACAACCGGGCGAGATCCTCGGCGCTGAAGCGCACATCCGTTTCCACCGCCAGAAAATGCGTGACGGTGCTGTCGCCGTCGGCTTCGCGAACCGTCATCTCCTGAAGCGCGGGCCCGGCGCCGCGCATTTCGACCGCCGTGAGAAAGGTCGAGAGCGGCGCCGCCTTCGGCGTCAACTGCATGCGCCAGCGCGGGCCCTCGGCGTCAAAAGCAATTTCGTAACGCTCACGAAGCGCTGCCAAGTCTCCGCCGAACAACACCACAAAGTTCTCCACCAGCGTGCGCGCAACCCGATTTCCCGACAGATCCACGTTGCTGGCGCCGGCCTCGTCCGTGTAGGAGAGCCTGCCGCCGTCGATCACCAACGCCGAGGTGCCCGGTCGGGTCGTGATGCGGGCCATCCGTTTCGGTGGCACGAAGTAGAGCACGCCTTCGCTCACGAGCGGCACCGCGAGCAGCGCCAGAATCTTCTCCTCACGGAACTCAGCCCGCACGCCCGTCGTCGCGGACATCCGCTGCATCAAGGCCTCGAGCGTGAGCGGGCCACTCGGAATCGCGATCGGCTCGGCGGCCCGCGCCTGGGCTGCCGTCGACAGCAACGCGAGGAGCAGGAGGCGCGCGGCGCGGCATCGCAGCGGCCTGAAGCCGCAACCGGCGGCGTTCGCAGCAGGTGCCGAGGACCGCGGCTCGCTCATCCTGGAACGAGGTCGCCCGTCGGGAGATCGCCCGCCGCGTGCAGCGCGAGCACGTGCGCAATGTCACCGTCCTGCCGCCGATCCGCGAGATTCATCGGCACGCCCTTGCGCACCGCATCGCGCAGGGCGCGGCTGCGCAGCGCGTCGGCATCGCCTTCGCGCAGATCGACGGCCTGGCAGAGAGCCAGGGTGTGGACGGCAGCCACCGTCTCGCTGAGTTCGAGAACCCGCAGACAATCCCGCGCCGCAATCGTCCCCATGCTGACCTTGTCCTGATTGTGCGATTCCGTGCTGCGGCTGAAGGCGCTCGCCGGCATGCTGAGCTTCAGCGCCTCGGCGGTCAGGGCGGAAGCGCTGATCTGCATCGCCTTGAAGCCATGATGCGACACGCGCGCCGGCTCCGGCGCCGCAACCAGGTTCGCAGGCAACCCGGCGCTCGTCGTCGGGTCGCACAGCAGACACAGTTGCCGGTCGAGCAGATCCGCGACGCTCGCCACCGCGGCCTTCAGCCCATCGAGCGCGAAACACAGATGGCCCCCGTAGAAGTTGCCCCCGTGCAGCACGTCTCCGCTTTCCGGATCGATGATGGGATTGTCGCTCACGCCGTTCAGTTCGATCTCGAGCAGCGAGCGGGAGAAATCGAGGGCATCGAGCAGCACGCCGATCACGTGCGGCGCACAGCGCAGCGAGTAGCGATCCTGGAGGCGTGCGGGCGCGCTGCCGACGCCGCCCGCAGCGCGCACGAGATCGGCGCGGATCCAGGCCGCGCAGCGCTGCGAGCCCGGATGCGGCTTCAACGCGAAGATGCGCGCATCGAAGTGTCCCGGGTTCCCGCGCATCGTGTCGCTGCCGATGGCCGTGAGCGCCGACGCCCAGCGTGCCAGCCGCAGGGCCCGTGTGAACGCGATGCAGCCGAGCGCCGCCATCACGCTGGTTCCGTTCATGATCGCAAGGCTCTCCCGCGCCGTGAGCGACAGCGGTTCGAGGCCCGCTCGCGCCAGACCCTCGGCCGCCGAGAGCACTTCTCCGCGCAGGCTGACCTCGCGTTCGCCCAGCAGCATCGACGCCAGATAGGAGAGAGGCGTGAGATCGCCGCTGGCGCCCACCGACCCCTCCTCGGGAATCCGGGGCAGGAGACGGAGATTCAGGCTCTCGCAAAGTCGCTCGAGGACGCTCGCGCGCACACCCGAAAAACCGCGCGCGAGCGAGACCAATCTCGCGGCGATTACCGCGGCCGCCTCCGTCTCGCCCAGGATGCGTCCCGTTCCGCAGCCGTGAAAGCGCACAATGTTGCGCGGCAGCAGATCGTGGAGGTGGTCGGGGATCTGATTCTCGACACTGGCACCGACGCCCGTCGAGATGCCATAGATCGCCCTGCCCGAAGCGAGCGCTCGTTCGACGGCGACGACGCCACGTTCGAGTCGTGCGCGGTAGGCGGGATCGGGATCGAGGGCCACCCGGATGCGCCCTTCCGCCATGCCCATGACGTCCTCGATGCGCAGCGGCGTGCGGCCGACGCACAGAGAATCCGCGTTCCGAACCGGGCGAGGGGTCCCCACGCGGCAGTTATAGCAGCCCCGGCCGCACCCGTGCGCGCGCGCCGGCAGCCGTCTGCTCGCGGTACTGCTGGATGTACGCCGCCGAGCGACGCCCCTGCGCGGTATTCTCGGCTGGGAACAGCCGGGCCCAGAAGCGATCGAAGATCCCGCCGTGGAAGTAGTAGCGAAACCAGGTCTTCCGCACGAAGAACTCCAAACCGCTGACCAGCAGCATGAGCAGGTAGATCCCCCAGCCCGTGACCCACTGCCAGGCTTCCGTTGAACCGAAGAGCGCAAGCCCCGCGATCGCCCCAGCGCTCGCGATGAAGAATCCGACCCAGAACCCCGTGAGCTTGCGACAGTACGGACGTACGAAGTCCGGCGTCTCGGGCACGATGAAGCGAGCGCACTGCTCGATGATCGAGTCCTCGCGCGAGAGGCTCGCGAGAAACGTCTGCGCCAGTCCCAGGTAGACGAAGGCAGGCACGAGCAGCAGCGCGCCGCGCCTGCCGCTAACCCCACTGAACGCCAGCGCGCCGGCGATCGCCAGACCGGGCCAGGCCACGACGCCGAGCGCGCTGCGGGCGCGCGCTCCGAAAGCGAACGTCACGCCCCCGACGACGAGCAGCGCCGCGCAAACGCCGCGCACTCCGAAACGCGAGAGCGCGGCCTCGATCAGGTAGGGATACCCGAGCAGGCCGATTCCGATCGCCGCCAGGAACCCCACGATGACGAGCCGGCGCCATTGCCGCTCAGTCGAAGGCACGCGGCTTGAGGAAGGCGGCTAGCGGCAGCGGCTCGACGCTTTCGGCGGAGCCTGCCTCGCCGAGCAGCACGAGCGCCTTGGCGCGCACCTGGTTGAAGGTTTCGGCGGCCTGGGTGAAGACGTCCGCCTGCGATCGCTGGGTTCCGACCGCTTGCATGAAGCCGATACTGTCGAGCCCGCAGTAGAACCGCCCGGCGTTGCCACGGAAATAATCCCCGCGCTCGCGCAGGTGCCCCTCGACCTGGCCGAAGAGGGTCGCGAAGTTTCGCATCACGTTCAGGACGAAGGGCCGCAGCCGGAGCTGCTCGCGCAGGAACTCCAGATCGAGGTGTCGATCGCACATGTAGGACGACACCCAGAGGTTGTAGTAGCTGGCGATGTCGAAATCCCACTTCGCGCTGGCCAGCTCGAAACTCCCCAGCCCGTCGTAGAGGCCGGTGTAGAGGAGCATGGTGGCTTCGTGTCGGAAGCGCATGAAACGATCATAGACATCGCAGCGCTCGGCGAGCGCGCTCGCGGCTTCGCCGGCAAAATCGCGCGCGATCAGGTCGCTCAGGAAATCGTTTTCGAGCGCGATGAAATCGCTTCCGGGGCTATACAGGGGATCCGCCGAAGTGGCGGCTTCGCCGCTCAAGCCCCAGCGATCGGCCGCGAAGAAGCGCCGCGTGCCGTAGGCGATCTTCGCGTAGCTTCCGACATCCAGCAGCTTCGCGCCGACGAGCAACGAGCGCGCGGCCCGATGCTCCTCGAGAAAGGCCCGGAAGCCTTCGGGCGTGCGCAGCTCGCGCCTGCGCGCCACCCGATCTCCCGTGACGCCGACGCTCGTCAAACCACCCCGCAGCGGGATGAACCAGATCCAATAGCCGGAATAACAGAAGTGGATCGTCGAGAGCCGGCGCGGCGTGTGGCGGACGCGGGAACGGAAGGCCTCGGGCCCGAGCGCGTCGACGTCGACGACGTCTTCGAAACGCCCCCACACCGAGCCGATCGCGTGATCCGGTTCGGATTCGCGCAGGCCTTCGAGACGCGCGAGCAACCCGCGGCGCCCCGCCGCATCCACCAGCCAGCGCGCCCGACACTCCTGTGTGCCCCGCTCGTCGCTCAACTCGAAGCGATGCGGCCGGCCCCCCTTGCCGAGCTCGATCTTCTGGACCTTCGCGCCCCGTCGCACCCGCACGCCGTCGCGCTGGTTGAGTTCGAGCAGGTCGGCCTCCATGCGCGCCCGGTTGATCTGGAACGCCGGATGGAGGGGCAGATTCGACGTGCCGATCTCGCTCATCTCGTGCAGCGGCAGACTGCGGCTGGCATCGTCGAAAAAATACCGCAGGCCGTTCTTCGGCAGCTGGTTTTCGTACAGGTAGGTCGATAGCCCCAGCCGACGGATCAGATAATTCGCCGCGATCTCGACCGTTGCCTCGCCCACCTTGTAGGAAGCGGACGTCGCGTGCTCGAACAAACCGATCCGCAGCTCCGGCTGCGAGCGCCGCAGCTGACGCGCGAGCAGATTCCCCGCCAGCCCTCCACCCAGGATGGCGACGTCGAATTCGAGCGACGCGTCGACCGGCTCGCTGGACACCATCAGCGCATTCCGCCGTTTACCGAGAGCACCTGCGCCGTGATGTACGACGCCCCCGGCGAGAACAGGAAGCAGACCGTCGCCGCGACATCCGCCGGCGTTCCGAGCCTCTGGAGTGGAACCATGCCCGCCAGCGCAGCGAGATCGGCACCGGCGAGCATCTCGGTCTCGATCCAACCGGGAGCCACGCAGTTCACGGTGATCTGTCGCGTGGCGAGTTCCAGGGCGAGGGACTTCGTGGCGCCGATCAGCCCGGCCTTCGAAGCCGCGTAGTTCGTCTGGCCCCGGTTGCCCGTGATTCCCGCGATTGACGAGAGCGTGACGATGCGGCCTCCGCGGCGCGCCCGCACCATCGGCAGCACCAGCGGCCGCAACACGTTGTAGAAGCTGTCGAGATTCGTGCGCAGCACGCGATCCCACGCCTCGCCCGACAAGCCCGGGAAGGCCGCGTCCGCCGTGACTCCCGCGTTGCTCACCGCGCCCCAGAACGCGCCGCGGCTCCCGACGTCGCCGGCGATCGCTTCGGCGCAGGCGTCGCGATCCGCGACGTCGAAACACAAGAGACTCGCCTCGCGCCCGAGCGCCGCGATCTCGTGGGCCGCCTCTTCGGCTTCCGTCTTGCCGCGCAAGTACCCGAGCGCCAGGTCGAAGCCATCGCGCGCGAGCGCGAGCGCGACCGCGCGCCCGATGCCGCGGCTCGCCCCCGTCACCAGCACGCGTCGGGGTGTATCGCTGCTCACCACCTCACGACGCATCGCGCCCGCTCCCGAGGCCCGGCGGCCGCTGGCTCATCGCTTCCACGCTGTAGACGTTCAGACGCCCCTCGACCAGCGCTTCACCGCCCAGGGCATCCTCGATCCGACCCTCGAATGCCACAAGGCCGCTGTCGCCGCGCAGATGCCGCACGGTCGCGTGCAGCAGCTGACCCGGGCGAAAGCGGGCGACCCGCAACGCGAGCCGCCGGCCACCGATGAAAAACCCGAAACGCGGGGTGTTGCCCTTGGCGCGCGCCACCAGCGCCCCGTAGACCGCGATGCACTGGGCCAGATACTCGAGCCCCACCCAGGCGGGCACACCGCCGTCGGCATCCCGGAACAGCTCGCTGCGATCGACTTCCACGGCGCACTTCGTCCAGTCGGGATCGTGCGCGACGACGCGGCTCAGCAGCAGCATCCGGCGCGCGTGCGGAATCAGCTCGGCGACGTCCGGGAACGCTCCCCGATTCATGCTCCGGCCTCCGTGTCGTCGCCCCAGAAATCGTAGAAATTGAACCACTGCATGGGCTGCCGGGTGCATTGGGACTCTAGCAAGGCCAGATAGCCCGCGAGCAGCTCACGAGCCCGCTTGTCGCGTTCACCGCGCGCCACGCGCGAGCCGTCGCCGAGCGGCCGCAAGAACGTTTCGTAGCGAGCGGGCCCTGTGCCCACGGACAGCGCGAACAAGACCGGGCATTCGAGCACACCCGCCAGAAGAAACGGGCCGAGCGGAAAGCGCGCCGGGAATCCCAGGAAGCTCATCTCGGCCGTGCGCGTCGTCTTCCCCGGAGCCACGCGGTCCGCGAGCATCACCACGAACTCTCCGCGCTCGATGCAGGCCTTGATCTCGAAGGCGGCGTAGACCGAATTCGGATCCATGTCGAGCATGCGCACGCGCTCGTTGGGTGCGAACGATTCGAGAAACGCGTTGATGCGCTCGGCGTTTCCGTGATACCCGATCACGTTCACGACGAGCTGGTACTTTCGCGACAGGAACCAGAGCATGTCGATGCTGCCGAGGTGCGCGCCGAGCAGGAGCGCCCCGCGCCCCTCACGGGCGACGTCGAAGATTCTTTCGCTGCCGTCGTGCCCGATCTCGATCGAATCGAGCTCGCCGCTCCACACGAGCATGCGGTCGTAGATCGCGACCGCGAAGCTGTGGATGTGGCGCAGCACGTCGCGCGTGCCCGGCCGGCGCCGCAGCGCCCGGCGACCTTCCGGCGTGGCCCAGATCCGCGAGAGATAGCGGCGCGAAGCGCGCCGGGCCGAGCGTCTGCGAACCAGAAAATAGGCCGCCGGCAGCCACAAGAACGCCACGCTGGGCTCCCGGCCGAGCGTGCGATGCCACCACGCGAAGAACCGCATCCAGTGCAGCGTGCCGCTTTCGGCGATGCGCGCCCAGCGATCCTCGTTCATCGCGCCCGCCCCCGAACCGCAGCCGCGACCCGCCGCCCCAACAGCAGCGGCAGGCGGATCGCCAGGCCTGCGAGCGACCGGATATAGAGCCACGTCATCAGCGCGTTGTCCGTGAGCATCCGGAAATGCGAGAGGCCGCCGGGCTCATAGACGACGCGGGTCGGAACGGTGCGCACGGCGAGTCCGCGCCAATGCAGGCGGATCACCAGCTCTGGATCGAACTCCATGGCGTCGCCGGTGGCGACCGAATCGATCAGCGCAACCGTCGCGGCGAGCGGGATGCCGCGAAACCCGCAGAGCGGATCCGAGATGTCGAAGGAGAGGGTCGTGAGCCAGACCATCCCCCGTGAAAGTTGCCGACCATAGAGGCGGCTCTTCGGAACGCTCGCGTCGAAGATCGGGGTGCCGAGAACCAACGCCTGCGGATCGCGCTCGATCTCGGCGACGAAGCGTTTCACGTCGGCAGCATCATGCTGGCCATCGGCGTCGAGCTGGATGGCGTGCGTGTAGCCCGCTCGCGCGGCCAGCCGGTAGCCCGTCTTGAGCGCCGCCCCGCGCCCCCCGTTGCAGTCGCGGTGGAAGACCTCGACCCACGGGGTGCGCGCCTCGAGTGCAGCCAGCACCGCACGCGTCGCGGCGTTGCTGCCGTCGTCGATCACAAAACAGTGTAAAGCGCAGGCCTCGAGCGAGCGAATGACGCGGCCGATGCCCTCCTTGTGATTGTAGATCGGAATCAGGAGGCACGGCTTCACGGCGTCTCCCCCTCGCTCGCAGCCAAGCGACAGCGCCCCAATGCAAATACCCGGCGGCCCTCGCTCAGCTGGAAATCGAGCCGATCACCCGCCGCCGAGCGTTCTACGCGTAGACGGAAGCGCTGCCCCGGCAGCAGGATCTCTGGAAATTTCAGCACTTCGAACTCGTTCACGCGGGCGGAGCGGCCGAGCAGATCGAAGGCGGCCTCCATCACCCAGCGCAGCTCGACGACCGCGGCCACGAGCGGCTGCGAGTCGTAGTGCCCGTCCAGGTAGACGAGATTGCCGGGAACTTCGAGCTCCCGCTCGAGCCAGCCCTCCCCGCGCGATTCGGCATGGATCAGCGCTTCCCGGTCGCGCGGCGCGAACAGCGCCGCCAGCGACTCGACCGGCAGCTTGCCCGCTGCGTTGCGCGGCAGGGCATCGACGTAGCGCCAGACGCGCGGCAACAACACCGCATCCCAGCGCACCGACAGGTGCGCCGAGAGCACCCGCCCCAGCGCGCGACGTCCGGTCTGGACCAGCAGCCTGCGCCCCGTCTCGCTGAGCACCACCGCGGCATGCACCCGCGGCTGCGACGCTTGCGGCAGCACGAGCAACGCCACCTCGCTGAGCGCCGGGTGCTGCGCGAGATCCTTTTCCATCTCGGGCAGCGAAAGCCGCTTCTCCCCGATCTTGACCGTCCGGTCGGAACGCCCGAGCAGGCGGAAGCTGCCATCGGGCAGCAACTGCGCGCGATCTCCCATGCGAAATCGACGCTTCCCGGTGTGGGTCGGCAGGCCGACGCTCACGAAGGCGGAAGTCACGACGAGCCCCGCGTCCGCGGGCTCGAGCGCGATCTCGACCCCCGGCAACGGCGTGAAGCAATCGCCGTCGCGCGAGCGCTGCCGAACCGCGACACCCCCCGTCTCGGTCGAGCCGAGAATTTCGATGGGCGCATCGCCGAGCTGCTCGGCGACGCCCGCCGCCGTTTCGGGCTCGAGCGGACCCCCGGACGAGAACACCGCCCGGCAGACCCCCGCCACCCGCGCGAGCTCCCGCGCCGCCGTCATCCGGCGCAGATGCACGGGGGTCGTCACGAGCACGGCATCGCGTTGCTCGAGCATGCGCGGAAACAGCTCTTGCGGCAGCAACAACAGATTCGCGTGAAAGGGTCGCCCGGAGCACAGCGGCCAGAGCGCGCGGAAGAGCAGGCCATAGATGTGTTGATGGGAGACGGTCGCAAACACCCGTGCGTCCGCGGGCAGCCGGGCTCCGAAGACGCGGTCGAGGGTCTCGATCTCGTCCTCCAGGTGCCGCAGGGCCTTCGGGATCCAACGGCCCTCCCCGCTCGTCCCCGAGGTTTCGATCTCAGCGAAGGGCGCATCGCGATCGAGGCGCCAGACGGGAGGCGGCGCGGGAGCCTGCGCGAGCGGGTCGAGGCGCGGGAGATCCGCCAACGCGCTCGCGTCGCGCGCCGGATCCATCAGGCCGCCGACGATCTCCGATCGCAGACGTCGCAGGGTCTCGGGCTGACGGTTCGTCGTCAGCAACGCGACACTCCGGGCCTGGGCCAGGGCCAACAGACCCACCGTCGCTGCGTACGCGCTTTCGGTATCGAGCAGCCAGCGCCCGGCGCCCACCCTTGCGACCGCCGCAGCGAGGGCGGCGACGTCGCGGGCGAGGTCGCCGAAGCTGCGGGGGCCTTCGCGCCCGAACGCCACCGGCGCAGCGTCCGGACGCCGTTCGCGAAAAGTAAGCGAGAGCGGAATGGTGCGAGACGGCATCGCTGCGGCCCGTCTACGGCGCGGCTCTACTGCACACGGTTGTCGCTCACGAAGCTCGCGAGGGCGCGCACCGAGGCGAAGATCTGCTGGTTCTGCTCGGGGTCGTCGCCGATCTTCACGCCGTACCGCTCTTCGAGCGCCATCGCGATCTCGAGCGCGTCGATGGAATCCAGGCCCAGGCCTTCGACGAAGAGCGCGGCCTCGGGTTCAATGTCGGCCGGGGTCACATCCTCGAGCGCGAGCAACTCGATGATGAGCTTCTTGATCTCGTTCTCAAGCGGTTCCGAGGTCGGCAATGTCGAGCCCCTTCAGAAAGACTTCCCGCAGCTCCGCCGTCAGTCGGCGGGCCGCCTCCGGCAGCGTCACGCCACGGTACCGCATGGGATCCGGGGTGACCGGCTCGCCCACACGAACCGTGATGTGCAGCCGCTCGGCGGGGACATCGTACCAGCTCCGCCCCTTGGTTAGTGTCGAGGGCTCGCAGCTCAGAAACACCGGGACGAGCGGGGTTCCGCTCCGCAACGCGACGAAGGCAGCCCCCGCCTGAAAATCCCGGAGCCCGCCCGGCGGGGAGCGCGTACCCTCCGGGAAGACGATCACGGAGCGTCCGGCCTGGAGCAGGCGCAAGCAGGCCCTCACGACGCTGGCGCCGTCGTCGTTGCGAACATAGCCAGCCGCGATCACCGTTCGGCGCAGGAAGGGATTTTCGGCCCACGAGCTGCTGACGATGCCGTCGAGCTGCGGCATCAGGGACTCCATCACGACCATGTCGAGCAGCGTGGGGTGGTTCGCGACGAGGAGCAGCGGGCCGCGGGCGCGCAGGCGCTCGACACCCACCGCGTCGAAGCGCAACAAGCCGATGCCCCGCATGAAGCCCACGAAAACGCGCATGCCGCGATGGATCCAGCGCTGCGCTCGCAGCTCCTCGGATCCGGCGCCGCGCGCAAAAAAGCGGCGGCTGATGGGAATCGCGACGAACCCGAGCGTGAGCACGGCCACGCCGAAGAAGGCGAAGCCCAGTCCCGTCTGGACCACACGCCAGCTTTTCACGATCTGGATCGTCATGGATTCGTGGCAAGCCCCGCCAGGCGCGATTCTACCCCACGGCGCCCGCAAGCGGCGAGCTAGTATCCCGGCCGTGATCGCCATCGATTCGCTCCCCGCCCCGACCGCTGGCGCCAGGCGCCCCTCGCCTCGAAGCGCGCATGCGAGGCCTGCGAATGAACGCCGCCCCAGCGCCAGCTCGCACGAGCGCGCGCGGGCGCTCGGAATGCGCTAGCGGTCGCGCGATGGAACGCCTGTGCGCCACTGCGGTGGAGATCGAAGTCCCCTTCCGCCACGTCGACCTGATGGGCGTCGTCTGGCACGGTCACTACTACGAATATCTCGAGGAGGCCCGCACCGCGCTCTTGCGCGGGCGTTCGCTCGACGATGGCGACCTGATCGGCGAGCGCTACGCCTTCTTCGTGATCGAGAGCCGCTGCCGCTACACCTATCCGCTCTTCTACCGCGATCGCATGCGCGTCAGCGCCTGGATCCAGGACGTTCGACACCGCGTTTTCATCGGCTACGAGATCACGAACCTGACACGCGAGCGGCGCTCGGCGAAGGCCCACACGATCCTCGCGACCACCGACCTCGAACGCAATCTCCTGCTCGAGACGCCGGAGGAAATCCGGCGCCGGCTGCTGGCGTAGCATGGCGTCGCTCACGGCCGTGGTCCGAGAGATCGTGCAAAACCGTTCGCCGGCCAGTCTCAGTCTGCGCACGGCGCTCGCGCACCTGTGGTTTGCGCTGAACTTCTTCCTCTTGTTTCCGGCGTTGGTGTTGCATGTGTCGGGCGCCCCTTTGCGCCCTCCGCCCGGCAGCCTTGCCATCCTGGGCGTCTGCATGATCGCGCTCGCGCACGTGGTTCTGCTCTTCCTGCTCGTGGCGTTCGTGCGTGTCGGCCGCGGCACGCAAGCACCGCTCGACCCGCCGCGCGCGATGGTCGTGCAGGGCCTCTACCGCTGGGTCCGCAACCCGATGTACCTGCTCTACATGGGAATCGTTCTGGGCGAAGCCATGATCTACCGCTCGCCTGCGCTGCTCGTCTATCTCCTGATCTTCTGGCTGGCGACACACGCGTACGTGGTCGGCGTCGAGGAAAAGGCGCTGGAGCGCCGCTTCGGTACGGCCTATTCGGATTACTGCGGGCGCGTCGGCCGCTGGCTGCCCCGCCTTCGCTCGCCGGTCTGAACGAGCGCGGCGCAGGCTTCAGTCGCTGCCCGCGTCGCTGCGGCGCAACTTCCCGCTCGACGTGCGCGCGATCTCGTCGACCATGCGGAATTCGCGCGGAATCTTGTAGCCAGGCAGGCGTTCTCGGCAGAACGCCGTGAGCGCGCGCAGGTCGGGCGGGTGCGCCGCATCCGCCGGCACCAGCTCTGCGACCGGAATCTCGCCGAGATGCGCGTGCTCGCGCGCGAAGACGCGGCTCACGCGCACCGCCGGATGCGCGTCGAGCACCTCCTCGACCTCTTCGGCAAAAAATTTCATACCGGCCATGCTGATCCGGTTGCTGCGTCGACCCACCAGGTAGAGGCAACCCTCCGCGTCGAACCAACCCTGATCGCCGGTCCGGAAGCTGCCCTGCTCGAGGATGTCACGCGCGGGCAGCCAGGGGTCGAGATAGGCGTCGAGCATCCCGGGGCCGCGGATGCAGATTTCGCCGCTGCGCTCGGGAGAAGTCGGGCCGGTCAGGGGCTGCCCATCCTCACCGCGCAGCCAGACTTCGAAATCCGGCAGCGGTTGCCCGAGCGCTTCGGGCTTCGCGGCGGCGGCCGCGAAATTAGCCACGGGCAATCCCACCTCGATGATCCCGAGGGCCTGGGTCACCGGAATGCCGAAGCGCGCTGCGAAGCGCTCGGCCACGGCCGCGCGCAGCCCGTCGGCGGTCGAGATGACGAGCCGCAGGCTCGCGAGGCCGAGGGGCGAGACGTCATTCGCCAGCAGCCGAATGTGATTCGGCGACGCGTAGCAGACGGTTGCCGCGCTGCGATTCGCCAGCTCGAGGACCGGGCGCGCGAGCGAACTCGCCGGCAGCACGATGGCCGCGCCGTAGCGCAGGTAGAGCAGGATCGAGACCACGAAGTGGTGCGCCATCGGCAACAGCCAGAGCACCCGGTCGCCCGGTCCGATCCGGAGCGCGCGATTGGCAGCCGCCAGCCGCGCGAGCAGCGTGTCGTGGCCGAGAATCACGCCCTTGCGCCGGCTGGTGGTGCCGGACGTGAAGCGCAGATAGGCCGGCCGCAGCGCGCGAAAGGCGCGATCGTCGGCGCCATCGACCGCCGAGACTGCGGCGCGGGAGCGCAGCGAGAAGCTCCCGGCGCCCTCTTCCACTATATGGTGTAGCTTCGCGCGTTCCTGGAAGGTGTCGAAGATGGCGCCGCGATGATCGTCGGGAATCGGCACCAGGCAGGCGTCGGCGGCCAGGATGCCCAGGGCCAGCTCGATGAATCCCCGCCCCTGGCGCGCGACCAGACCGCAGCGATCGCCGGGACCCACGCCCTCGGCGCGCAGGCGCTTGGCGTGAGCCTCGAAGCACCCCACCAGCTCCCCGGCGCTGACGCTCACGACTCCGCCCTGGCCAGCATCGACCAGCAGCGCCGGCTGCTCCGGCGCGCGCGACGCCTGCTCGCGGATTGCGTCGACGACCGTCAAGGCTCCCCCTGCTCGGCCTGCTCGAGAATCACCCGCCTCACCTCGCCGGCCGGAATCGCCGCCAACTCGCTGCCCGAATCCGCCGCCAGCGCGGCCGCGATGCCCACCGCCTCGCCCGTCGCCAGCGCGGTGCCGATCACCCGCAGCGCGCCGAGCGCCTCGTGGCTCGCCGACAGGCAGCGGCCCGCCATCCCCAGCCGCGGATGGGAACGGCTCACCAGCGCGCCGAGCGGAATCGCGCACGGCTGCACAGGGTACTCGAAGTGTGCGCGGCGATGGTCCTGCCAGAGCTCGATCGGCCAGGTCGAGATCGCGACCTCGTCGGCGTGCGCGCGGCCCTCGATCACGTCGGCACGCGAGAGCGCGAGCAAGCCACGGAGATTTCGCGTCTCGCGCACACCGAGGCGGCGCGGCCAGGCGACGATCCGGCTGTTCGCAAAGGCCGGCCGATGCTTGCGCAGGAAATCGGCGACGCAGCGCGCGTTCCTGCGCGCGCGCTCCTCGAGCGCGGCGAGCTGAACCGGGTCGAGCGGCGCGTACGCAGCATTCGCGGGTCGCGGCACGTTGAGCGTCACGTAGATCTCGTCCGCCTCGGCCGCTGGCCTCACCAGCACGGATTCGCAGCCTTCCGGAAGATCGTGCGAACGAACGGCGCCGGCGATCGCGTGGGTCAGACGCAGACGCGCAAAGCCGCTCAGCTCGGAAGTGTCGACCCCTCCCAGCCGGAAGATCAGCGACGGCAGCTGGAGATCCTCGGGGCCGGCGGCGACGACGTCGGCGCCGCCGAGCGCGGCGAGCGTGGCGTCGCCGCTCGTGTCGATGAGAACACCCGCTTCGATGCGCGCCTCGGCGCCGGCCTCCGAACGCAACGAAAGCGCCTGCGGCGCGCTGGCCTGCGCCGCGAGATCCGCGGCAATCACGTCGCAGCGCGTGCGCACCGTGAGCCCCACGGTCTGCGCGCACCAGTTCGCCGCGAGCTCGGCGAACCCGGGCGGCTGGATCGGCAGCACATACACCTTGCCGGCGCGCTCGACGCTGCCCGCCGCGCCGGCTGCGCGCAGGCCTTCGGCAAAGCGCCTGGGAAAGCCCGGGTGCGCGTGCCTCGCCTCCCCTTCCGCGACGGGCCGATACAGGCCGCAGAGGGTGTGCACGAAGGCATTGCCGACATTGCCGCCGAGAACGTCGCTGCGTTCGACGAGCAGCGTGCGGGCGCCGCAGCGGGCGGCGGAAATTGCAGCGGCGACGCCAGCCGGGCCCCCGCCGACGACCGCGACATCGAAGTGGGACGGCGCGGACACCGCGGCTATCCGAGCAGATCGGCCCGCAGCCGCTCGCGGAAGATCGCGAGCTCGCGGTCGGAGAACACGCCCCGCTGAACCACGTGCGTCGCGTTGAGGTGGCCCTCGCGCAGGCTCAGCGCGATACAGCTGCCCGGCGAGGGTGGCACGGGCGGCACGTGAAAGCCGTTGTGGATCTCGGCGCCAAAAAACTCCCCCAGGCCGGGCAGAAACCCATCGGTGAAGGCGAAGAAGAACGAGCAAAGCTCGCCGTGAAGTGTCCGACGCGCCATGTGCGCATACAGACGCCGCGGCGCGATGCGCGCGAAATCCATCGCGTGCACGCCGTTCTCGATCTGACCGGAACGGATCGCAGCGACACGCTGCGCCTTGAGATCGGCCACCAACGCGTCGAAATCTTCCATCTGCTCCGGAAAAGCCTGGAACCACATCAGCGAAACGTGGGTGCGGAAGACCGCGCCCTCGCCTCCCTTGGGCCGGAGATTCACCGGCAGCGGCACCACGTAGCTGCCGGGATCGACGCCCCGCGCCTGAAAGACGGCGTGATGGGCGCGCAACGCGGCCGCGAGGTAGAACAACATCGGCGTGAGGAAACCGGCGCGGGTCCGGGCCGTCGCGACGACTCGGGCCGTTTCCTGCGCCGAAAACGCGTCCACGCTGTAACGGAGCGCCTGCGGCGTCCGGCGCACGGGGCCCGCGAGCGAGCGAGGCGGGCGAGCCGCCATGGCTTCGTGCGCGGTCTGCCACGCCTGGGCCGCGCGGCCACGCTCCTTGAACGGAAGCTTCGCGCCGCGCTCCGGAGCGGTCTCGTCGGCGTCCGGCAGCTCGGCGATCTGGCGTTCGCCGCGGTAGCACTCGTCGAGCCGACGCATGAACCGCTCACTGCCGGCGCCGTCGAAGAGCAGGTGCAACCAGCTCGCCGCGAGATCGGTCCCGGTCGCGCCCCCCGCGTAGCGGACCGCATCGAAGCGGATCAGCTCCCCCCGCCGCAGCGAGAGCGGCTGGTTCAGACGCGAAAAGAACAAGTCAGGCACGGCTTCCGCTCGCTCCGCGGCCTGATCGTGAATCTCGACCCTCGGCATGGGGCAACGCGCCGCAGCCCCGAGACGGAAAACCGGCGGCCCGAATCCGAGACGTCGCGCCACCGGCGCTCGCAGGAGCGGGTGCACACGCGCCGCCTCCTCGATCACCCGCCGAAAACCTTCGGCATCGAAGCCGGGCCCCAACCGCAACACGAGCTGGGAAACGTGGTTCGCGCCATTCAGGCGCTGGATCTCGTGATCGAACGCGCGCAGGAAGCAGTCTGCTCCGGTCAGCGGAAGACTGCCGTGAAAACCGGCGACGCCGGTCAATTCAGGCCCCCCGCAGCTGGCGGTGGAGCAGGTTCGCGAGCGACTCCGCCGACTCGAGGTTTTCCGGCGTGAGCAGGCTGTCGTCGATCCACACGCCGGTGCTCTCCTCGATCGCGAGCATCAGCTGCGTGACCGCCAGCGAGTCGAGCCCCGCCGCCACCAGGTTAGAGCGGGGCGTGAAGTCGGCGCCGACATCCAGCAGGCCGCCCCGCAGAATCTCGAACACCCGCTGCGTGAGCTCTTCCGGCGTCGCATCCGACATGGCGACCAGATTACAACACCCGGAGCGGTCGTTTCCGACAGCTTGAACGCCCCTACCGCGTCGCTACTGTTGCGAGCCATGAGACGCCCGGGTAGATCCGTCGCGATCCTCGGAGGGGGACCGGCGGGAGCCACGCTCTCGACGCTGCTCGCGCGTGCCGGCATGGACGTGGTGCTCTTCGCTCGCGGCGGGCGTCCAGCCATCGTCGTCGGCGAATCCCTGGTTCCGGCTTGTGTTCCGTTCTTGCGCCTGCTCGGGGTCGAGGACGAGGTCGCGAGCTACAGCACCTGGAAGGGCGGCGCCACGTTCGTGCTGTCGCGGGATGCGCGTCTGAGCTTTCGCTTCGCCGAGGTGCGCGGCGCCCGGACGACCTATTCGTACAACGTTCCCCGCGACCGCTTCGACGCGACCTTGCTCGAGGCGGCGCGGCGGGCCGGGGTACGCATCCTCGCCGAGACGGGCCGGCTCGAACGCATCGGCGAGACCGATCGGGTGCGCCTGAGCGATGAGACGCTCGCCCGAGCGGGCGGCGCGCTGGCCGGACAACCGGACTTCATCGTCGACGCCGGGGGGCGCAGCCGCACGCTTCCGCGTCTGCTCGGGATCCCCGTCCACGATGGCAATCGGCGCGACACCGCGCTCCACGCCCACTTCGAAGGCATCGAGGTCGAGATCCCCGGCAACGTGCACACGGATCGCCTCGAGCACGGTTGGCTGTGGCGGATTCCGTTGCCCGGCCGCGTCTCGATGGGTCTCGTGATCGACTCCGAGTTCATCCGGAAATTTGGCGATACGTCGGAAGCACAGCTGGACGCCTACCTCCGCCACGATCCGGTGATTCGCGACTACGCCCGCCCGGCGCGCCGCATCACGCCGGTCGTCCGCTATACCAACTATCAATCGCTCACGGCGCGCGGCGTCGGCCCCAATTGGGCCCTGATCGGGGACACCTTCGGCTTCGTCGATCCCGTCTTCTCGAGCGGCTTGCTGATCGCGTTTCAGAGCGCCCAGATGCTCGCGAAGGCCCTGATCGACGGCTCCGACCGGGCTCTCTCCGGCTACGAGAAGGAGACGATGCGCAATCTCGCGGCCTGGCAGCGCGTGATCGGCTGGTACTACGACGGGCGCCTGATGACGCTTCTCAAGGTCGGCGAGTACGTGCGCGGAACACGGATCGGGAAACTCGTCGATTTTCATTTCCGCAAGCACATGCCGCGCATCTTCACGGGCGAGGACGCCACCAATCGCTACAGCCTCGGCCTGGTCGAGTTCATGGTCAAGCACGGACTCGCGAGGAATGATCCGAGCGAGCTTCGTGTGAATTGAGGCGCCGGCGATGAGGTTTCGGGACGAATCCCGCCACGACGCCTACGACGTCATCGTCGTCGGATCCGGAATCGGCGGCCTCACGGCAGCCGCGTTGCTCGCCCGCGCGGGCCGCCGCGTACTCGTCGTCGAGAGGCACGACCGCGTGGGCGGCTACGCCCACGCATTCCGCCGCGGCCGCTACCTCTTCGATTCCGCCGTGCATCTGGTTGGTGGTTGCGAGCCCATCGGCGACGAAGACGGCGGCCTGATCCACGCATTGCTCTCGACCCTGGGCGTCCGTGATCGCTGCGATTTCGCACGCATCGACCCGTGTTACGCGGCAGTGTATCCCGGGGCGGTCGTGCGGGCGCCCTGCTCGATCGAGGCATTCGTCGAAGTCCACACCGGCGGAGATCTCACGAAGGCCAAGGCGCTGCGCCAGTTCCTCCAGGAATGCCTCGACGTCCGGGAGGAGACCCGGCGCGCCTCGCAGCTGCCGAGCCCCTTCGGTGCGATCACCGATGCGCGACGTTTTCCCAACCTGCTGCGCTATCGCCGCGCCACGCTCGCCCAGGTGCTCGATGCCCAGCTCGACTCGCCCGAACTGAAGGCGACGGTCGGAACGCTCTGGCCCTATCTCGGACTGCCCCCCTCGCGCCTGTCGTTCCTCTACTTCGCCAACATGTTGATGAGCTACCTGACGGAAGGCGCCTTCTACTGTCGCGGCAGCTTCCAACGTTTTGCCGACGCGCTGGCGGCGGCGGTCGTCCAGAACGGAGGCGAGATCCTGCTCAAGAGCTGTGTGCGCCGGATTCGCGTCGAAGATGGGCGCGCCTGCGGCGTGGTGCTCGAGCACGGCCAACGCATCGATGCGCCGCTCGTGCTCTCGAACGCCGATGCCCGGCAGACGGTCGAGGAGTTGGTGGGAACCGAGGCGTTCCCGACGCGCTACGTCGCGAACCTCCGGCGCATGAAGCCGTCGCTCTCCTCCTTCATCGTTCACGCGGCAACTTCGCTGCCGATCTCGGAGCAGGACACCTGCCACGAGACCTTCCTGTATTCGTCGTACGACCACGACGAGGCGTACCGCAGCAGCCTCGCGGGCGATCCCTCCTGGCTGTCGGTGACGGTGCCGACGCTCGCCGACCCCGGCCTCGCTCCGCGGGGAGAGCACCTGCTCGTCCTCACCACGCTCGTCCCGTATGGCGCGGAATCCCACTGGCGGGCGAGCAAGCAGCGCTTGACGGCGCGCCTGCTCGAACTCGCCGGCCAGCTGCTCCCCGACGTGGGGGAGCACCTCGAGTTCGTCGAGAGCGGGACCCCGCGCACGCTCGAGCGCTACACGCGAAATACCGACGGCGCCCTCTATGGCTGGGAGCTGTCGCCGGCGCAGGTCGGCTCCGGCCGGCTCGCCGGCAGCACCCCGATCGCCGGCTTGCGCCTGGTCGGCCACTGGACACAACCGGGTGGCGGCGTGTACGGCGTCGTGTCTTCCGGAATCGTCACGGCGCGCAGCGTGCTGGGAGCGAGCGCCGAGCTGGATCTCGCCTAGCATGCCTGCGATGGCGAAAGCACCCTGCTCGTTGGCCGCGCTGGCGATGGTGAATGCGCTCGGCGGCCACCCCGACGAGATCTGGCCCCGGCTGATCCGCGGCGACCAGAGCGGTTTTCGAACCCGCGAGGATCTCGTCCCGGGACGCGAGCTCGTGGTGGCCGCGGTCGAGGGCCCGTTGCCCGTCATCCCGGATCGGCTGCGCCACTATGCCTGCCGCAACAACGCGCTCACTCTCGCCGCGCTCGAGCAGCTCGAGAAGCCGATCTCGGAACTGATCCTGGCGGTGGGCCGCGAGCGGATCGGCGTCGTGATGGGCACCAGCACCTCGGGCGTGAGCGACGCCGAAAGCGCCATCCGCCATCGCTTCGAGCACGGCAGCCTCGCCCGTTCCTTTGATTATTCCCAACTCGAGTTCGGAGGCGTGGCGGGCTTCGTGGCGGAGCTGCTCGGGCTCTCGGGGCCGGCCTACACGATCTCGACGGCGTGTTCGTCGGGCGCCCGCGCCCTCGTCTCCGCGCGCTCGTTGCTCAACCTCGGCGTGTGCGATGCCGTGATCGCCGGAGCCACCGACAGCTTGTGCGGCCTCACCACCAATGGCTTTTCCGCTCTCCAGGTCCTCTCCAATGGGATCACCAATCCCTCCAGCCGCCACCGCGATGGCCTCACGCTCGGAGAGGGCTCGGCGCTGTTCCTGGTGACACGTGAGCCCGGCGGCATCCAACTCGCCGGCGTGGGCGAATCGAGCGAAGCCCACCACATGTCGGCGCCCGACCCGGACGGCTTCGGCGCGGAGCAGGCGATGCGCGGCGCCCTCGCTGACGCGGGCCTGCGACCCGAGCAGATCGCCTACCTGAACCTGCACGGCACCGGGACATCGCTCAACGACCGCATGGAGAGCAGCGCGGTTTCGCGCGTCTTCGGTGTCACGCCACCGTGTAGCTCGACGAAGTCGTTGGTGGGGCACACGCTGGGTGCAGCCGGAGCGATGGAGGCCGGCTTCTGTTGGCTCGTGCTGCGCGAGGCCGTGGCCGGGGAGATCGCGCTCATCCCCCACGCCTACGATGGGCAGCTGGATCCCGAGCTCGTCGGCTTGCGCCTGGCCGGTCCGGGGTTGCAGGTCCCGACAGGCCCCGTGATGACGAACTCCTTCGGCTTCGGCGGGAACAACTGCACGCTGATCCTGGCCGGCAGCACGACGTGACTCCCGCCGTGCTGCGCAAATGGTCGGCCTGGGCGCCGGGGCGCGAGGATGCGGGCGCCTGGCGCGAGTGGTGCGCGACGCCCGACGCCATCGGGAGCGAGGGACGCCCCGAGGCGAGCTTCCTGCCGGCGATGCTGCGGCGGCGTTGTAGTCCGCTGACGCGCATCGTGCTGACCGTGGCGTTCGACTGCTGCTCCGAGGACGAGCGGGCGCAAGTGGGCAGCGTCTTCGCATCGCGGCACGGGAACATCAACGAATCCATCGAGCTGCTCGAACGTCTGGCTCAGCAGCTTCCGCTCTCGCCCACGCGTTTCAGCCACTCGGTGCACAACGCGCAGGCGGGGCTCTTCTCGATCGCCGCCGCGAATCGGCGCGCATCGAGCTCGATCGCCGCTGAGGAAGACACCTTCGCGTGTGGCTACCTCGAGGCCCTGACGTTTCTCGAGCGGGCACCCGAATCCCAGGTGCTGCTCGTGATGGCCGACGTGCCATTGTCGCCCGCCTTCGCAGGCCTGGTCGCCGAACCGGCGGCTTCCTATGGGCTCGGCCTGCTGCTCGCGAACGACGGGCCCGGCACGCGCCTCGATTTCGGGATCTCGGCGGGCGCCCACGACGCCGGGCGCCTGCGCTGGCCCGATGCGCTCGAGTTCCTGCGCTGGCTGGAATCCCCGGAGCCCCGCCTCTCCCTAGGATCCGGACCGCGCCGCTTCGAATGGGCGAAGTCCGCCTAGCCTCGCGGCTCAGGCGATCCTCTGCGGGCCCAGGTCCTGTTCGCCGAGCGCGTGGGTCATCAGGAAATCGGTGACCCAGCGACTGTACGGGCGGGTGGTCGACTCGCCGGTAAAAATGCCTGCCACGTGCTTGCCCGCGTAGCGATTCACCAGACGCCCGAAGCGGTGCGACCTCGCCTCGTCCCGGATCCGGAAGAGCGCGAAGAAGCGGCCGTCGTAGAAGTATCCGATCGCACGGCGCCAGGCTTCGATGTGCCGCAGATGAGCCCGCTCGTAGCGGCGCAGCGCCGCCGGAGTGCCGGCTTGGATCGCGTGGGCAAGCTTCTTTGCGCCGTCCATCGCCAGGAAGAGACCGCTCGAAAAGACCGGATCGATGAAGCCGAAGGCGTCGCCCGCCAGCGCCCAGCCGTCCCCGACCCCGCGCAGCGTGGTGAGCTGATAGTTGCCGTAGCGGACGACCGGCGTCAGACGACGGCCGTTCTCGAAGATCCGCTTCAGATGCGGTTCCGTCGCCAGGAAGGCGTCGTACTGTTCCTCGGGCTTCTCTCCCAGCGAACGGAACACGGCGGGATCTGCGACGATGCCGAGGGAGACCCGTCCTGGCAGCGGAATCCTCCAGCACCAACCCTGCTCCAACCGGTCCGAGTGCACGTGCCCCGGGTGATCGAGCACGACGCCCGTGCAGTGCGCGAAGAGCGCCTGGTCGCGGCGCTCCTGTCCGTAGCTGGGAAGCTCGAGCAGCCGGGCCAGCAGGCGCGAGCGGCCGCTCGCGTCGACGACCAGATCCGGGGGACCGCCGAGACACTCCGAGGCCGCCGCCAGGGCCTCGGGGCCCAGCCGCACGCGAGGATCACCGCGCTCGCCGGGGCTCCCGGGGACGCGCTCGACCTGCGCGCTCGCCTCGATGATACGGGCGCCGCTGCGCTCGCAGGCCGCGCGCAGCGTCGCATCGAAGAGATCGCGGGGCACGTTGTAGGCGTAATTGGGAATCCGGCTACAGACCTCGTCGAACGCGATCTGGATGGTGAACTCGCGGTCGACGACGAAGGTCGCCCCGGGTTTGTAGACGCTGTAGGCGCGGACCTCGTCCTCCACCCCGAGCGTCCGGAGGATCGGGACGACGGCCGGGACCAGCGACTCGCCCACCACCAGCGCGTTCGAACTTCTCCGCGAGAAGACCGCAACGCGAAATCCCGCCCGCGCCAGCAGCGTGGCGAGCGTCGTGCCGGCAGGACCGGCTCCGATCACCGCGATCGATCTACCGCGCGCGTCTCGCATCGCCTCGCCGAGTACCACACAAACGATTGCACCCGCAACCCGCACTGCGGAGGCTCCCGACCGCTTCGTCGCGGTGCTCGTCGACTTCGTCGTCTCGACGGAGCCCGCCCGATTGGCGCCGGGTTCTTCCCGACCGGGTAAGCCAACGCGTCCTGGTGTCGACTGAATCGCCGCACCGGATTAGAGCC
>JANNIY010000148.1:0-3769 GCA_031405455.1 Deltaproteobacteria bacterium
CGGCAGGTCGAGGCCCATTTCCTTGAGCACGGTTCGGGATTGGCGAACCACGCGCGCGCGGTACTCGAGATCTTTGTACCAGTCCGGAGGTAATCCGATGATCGAGATGGCTGTGCAGGAACACAACGTGCAACAGATGACGTTCTGTAGTGTCGGCGTGTTCTCCAGTACCACGAGATGCCGGTGGTGGGCTGGCAGGGTGAGTCCGAGCTCGCCGACGGCGTCGCGGCCATTGGCCAGCAGGCGCTGGCGGAAGGCCGGATCGGTCCAGGCCTTTGCGACCACGCGCGCGCCGTTTTCAGGAATCCATTTTTCTTCGGCGAGGTGCTTGAACTCTTCGATGAATTCGCCGGGCTTCATCCCCCGCTCATCGAACGCGGCTTCGATGGCGGCCGCTCGCTGCTGCACGGAGGCGGTGGGCTGACGTTCGTGACTCTGGTCGGGCAGGGTCGTCCCTCCCACGATGCTGCGGGCCAGTATAGAAAACCTGAATCCAGGCGCCGCGCATCGGTCCGCACGGAGCCGATGGTTTCGAGTCCCGTCCGCCCCGCCAGTTTCACCCGTTTTCAATGCTTGGTAAGAGCGGAATAGGCCCGCACACACACGGGAATCCACCAGCGGCTCGTGTGTATGCGGTCCTGTGTGCCGCCGCCGATGTTTCGGCTCCCGCATGACCTGATGCCCCAGCCGGGGTTTGCAGGATGATCCCCGTCATTCCCCCCAGGGGATTATAATATTGATTTTCATGTATTTTTCGTCTAATAAATTACTTTTCATATTCGAGAACTGTTTTTCAGGGAAGAGATGCCGAAAGTCCAATCTTCAGAGCCTGTTACCGAATTTCACGGGAGGCCGTTGCCGGAGGCTGGGCGCCTGGCTGGCTATGCGGCGCTGATCGAAACCCATGGGCTCGAGGCGCCGCTTCCTCGTAGGCTCCATGCAATCGGCGAGCGCCACAAAATCGTGACGGCAGAAGGGTGGCGCTTGCTGACGCCGCGTCACGCGCCTGAAGACACAATTTCGGGTCATCTGACCTTCGCATTGAAGTGGGAGGGCCTCGACCTCACGGTTCTGAAGCGCCTGTTCCTGAAACTCGGACCCGAAGCGATCGTCTCGATTGTCCAGTCACAGCCGACCGGCAGTTACGCCCGGCGGATCTGGTTCCTCTATGAATGGCTGGTGGGCGAAAAGCTGGAGCTTCCAGATACTGAGGCCGGCGGTTATGTGGATGTCGTCGATGCGAAGTTGCAGTTCGCAGGGAAGGGAAGGCGCTCGACGCGGCATCGGGTGAGAAACAACCTGCCGGGAGGTTCGGCGTTCTGCCCGCTCGTGTTCCGGACGGAAGTGCTCGAGAAAGGCCTTGGCGAAGATCTCGCCGCGCGAGCACGGCAGGTGACGGCACGTGTTCCAGCGGATGTTCTCGCGAGGGCGGCGGCCTTCTTGTTGCTCTCGGACTCGCGGTCGAGCTTCGCGATCGAGGGCGAACGGGTTTCCCATGCGCGGATTCAGCGTTGGGGCCAGGCGATCGGCCAGGCCGGGCGAAATCCGCTCAGCGTCGATGAATTCTCGCGGCTGCAGCGTCTCTTGATCGGCGACAGCCGGTTCGTGCAACTGGGCCTCCGGCGGGATGGTGGGTTTGTCGGCGAGCGGGACCGCGAGACGGGAACACCGCTCCCAGAGCACATCTCTGCGCGTCCCGAAGACCTGGGCCGTCTCATTAGCGGGCTCGTGGCGTTCGATGGGGCGGGCGAGCAGGGGCTCGATCCCATTGTTGCGGCAGCGTGCCTGGCGTTTGGCTTCGTCTACATCCATCCGTTCGAGGACGGCAACGGTCGGCTCCACCGATATCTGATCCACCACGTGCTGGCCGAGCGGGGATTCAGTCCACGCGGACTCGTGTTTCCGGTGAGCGCCGTGATGCTCCGGGAAATCGACCGTTATCGGCGTGTGTTGGAGACGCATTCACGAGCAGTTCTTCCGCTGATCGAGTGGGAGCCGACGAAGTCGGGGAATCTGCGCGTCTTGAACGACACTGAGGACTTGTATCGATACTTCGATGCGACAGCCCACGCTGAGTTTCTCTTCCACTGCGTCCGCGAGACGCTGGAGCGGGACCTTCCTGAAGAGACGCGGTTCCTGGAAGCGTATGACCGCTTCGGCGCGCGAGTCCAGGAGCTCGTCGATATGCCGACGGCGACCATCGATCTGCTTTTCCGGTTTCTCCGGCAGAACGATGGAAGACTTTCCGCACGAGCGCGGGAACGCGAGTTCAGGGCACTGACCGATGATGAGATCGGTCGGGTTGGGGCGATCTACGAAGAGGAGTTGGGGAGCCTGGGAGGCGACGCATTGGGCGCGGCGGGCGCCGACAAAAACCGATGAATCGTTGACAGCTGTCCAGGGACATCCTCTCTTGCGGTCGAGAGGACAGCTTAGTTGCGCCCGCTGATGGCCTCGACCGGGCGCCGTTCGGCCGAGTTCGCACGGAGCCGATGTTTTCGAGTCCCGTCCGCTCCGCCACTTTCCCCCGTTCAGCGGGGCCGATCGCTAGGCCGGACGGTGCTCGCTGAGCCCCGCCGTGTTGCGGTGGAGGATCTTCTCCTGGTGGGCCAGCGAGACCCCCTCGAGCTCTTCCAAGATCTCTCGCGGATGCTCCATGCCCTCCATGTGCGGCCAGTCGGAGCCGTAGATGACCTGGTCGGCGCCCATGTGCTCGATCACCTCCGGGATCTTGTCCTCCCAGAATGGGTTGATCCACACGTTGCGACGGAATAGCTCGGCCGGGTCCTCCTTGTAGTACCAACGCATCCGCTGCTTCGACTGCTCGAGCTTCACGAACAGGTCGCCGAGAAAGCCCGAGCCGTTCTCGACCGAGGCGATGCGCAGGTTCGGGAATCGCTCGAACATCTTGTCGTAGGCGAAGGTCAGCAGGAAGTCGTTGATGGCGCGCTCGGGGATCAGGCCGGCCACGCTGGGCTTGCTCCCCCCGCCGAGCGCGTCGATGGCCGAGTTTCCCCCGTAGCCGTTGGCCGTGTAGCCGGTGCTCCCCACGTGAGCCACCACGGTGATGCCCGCCTCGTTGACGCGTGCCCAGAAGGGATCGAAGTGCTCGTCGCAGGGCGAGCGCCAGCCGTCTCGCGTGCGGATCGGCGAGGGGCGCATCACGAGTACCCGCGCGTCGCGCGCGAGCGCCCACTCGAGCTCGCGGCACGCCCAGTCGACGTCGGCGAGGGTGATGTACGGCGCGCAGAAGAGCTTGCCCTTGTAGGTGAGCCCCCAGTCCTCCTCGAGCCAGCGGTTGAATCCCTCGGTGAGCACGCAGAGGGCTTCGATGTCGTGGGACATGGCCTGCTCGTACAGGACGCCCGCCGTCGGAAAGAGCCAGACGCCTTCGAGCCCTTGTGCCTCGACCCGGGCGACGCGCGCGTCGCGATCCATGTACTCCGGCGGCAGCGGCTCGAGCTTGGAGCGAATCAGCTCGTAGAAGGTCTTGTTCTCCGGGTTGCCGCGATAGTACTCGCGCAGCACACCGGGCTTCGAGATCGCAGAAGCGGGAGAGGTCGTGAGCGCCGTGATCGTCACGCCCGTTTTCGCGTCTACTATTTTGCGAATTTCAGACGGAAAGCGCCGGCCGACATCCGAAGCGAGCGCGGACGGTGATATGAGAATCGAAGCCAATAAGACCTTGCTGATAATCACCAGCGCTCTCGTTTGCATTTGAAGTGCTTTCATTTACGTGCTCCAAAGTTTCATCCGGCAATGGTTCACT
>JANNIY010000149.1:0-32547 GCA_031405455.1 Deltaproteobacteria bacterium
GAGCGCCGCGCGCGTCAGTCGGCGCGCATGGGCGATCGCGATCGCGCGGCGGAGCTGGTGAGCGACTTCATGGCGCGTAGCGTCGAAGCTGCGCTCGCGCGCGCGGACGAGCTGCGCGCGCAGATCCGCTGAGTTTCAGGCGCTCTGCGCGACGTCGCTGACCGGGCGGCGCACGACGCGCAGCCGCGGGAAGTAGTCGTCTCGTCGCTCCCACGGCACGCCGAGCGCAGACAGGATCAGCCGCTTGGTCGCCTGGCGACAGCTGCGGCCCTTCTCGACGGCGTGGACGGTGCGGGCCGAAACCCTGGCCTTCTCCGCCAGCTCGTGCTGGGTCCAGCCCAGGGCCTGGCGGGCGGCGCGAACGCGATTCATGGGGGGTCTCCACGGGATCGGGTAGGTCGGGATCCTAGCGCCCGAGGGACTCGGGAAAAAGATGGGGAAGCCACGGGGTTCGAGGCCGAGAGCTTCCGCCGGCTGCGCCGCCCAAGACGCGAGATTCGACGTGGGGTTGCCCCACCTGCGACGCGCGGCTCTGCGCTCGGGCGGCGGCGTCAGCGCCCTTGGCCCGGCAGGGGCTCGCGCGGGCCGAGGCGCCGGATCCCGGGGTCCCTGGCTCTCGCGGCCACTCGGCGCGCGTGACCGCCGGTTGGGCCCGCACGCTCCCAACGGGCCCGATCGTGCGCCATGCCGCGCGTGGTAGGATCGTCGCGACCGAGGCCGAAGCATGCGAATTCGAGCCCTCTTCGTCGCTTGCGCGCTGTTCGGGTCGCTTGCGCCCGCGAACGCGAGCCAGATTGCGGCCGTCGAAGTCCGCAGCAACGGCTTCAACCCCTCGACCCGATACGCCACGCGCACGATCACCCAATCGGGCGCCCTCTTCGTCTTCGATAGCGGCCTGTCCCTGTCGAACTCACCGTTTCTCGCATACGGCACCGATGCTTTTCCGCCCAGCTTCTTCCCGGAGTTTGGGTTCGACTCCTACGTGTTCAACCAGGAGGCGATTTTCTGTTATTACAGCCAAGGTTATTGCGGATACGACGGCGGGCTCAGCGAAACCGGACGTACAATCCACTCCATCGCCCAGCTCTACGGGTTCTTCCCAACGCTCTACATCCAATGGAGGAGCTGTTCGGCCGATTGGATCCCGTTCAATCCACCGCCCGCTTGCACCCCGCTCGCGGTTCCCCCGAGCTATCCCGCCTGGGGGACCTACCCATTCAGTTCCGAGGTCCGGGCCACCGCGATCAACAACGCGGACCTGATCGTCGGCTACGCGCGGAGCGGAATCTCGGGCGTGGACAGGGTTCCCGTCTGGTGGCCTACACCGTTTGCGGTCTCCCAGGAGCTGCCGCGATTCTCGGGCCTCGACAGCGGGCCCTACCCGGTTGGCGTGAGCGATGTGGGCGTGATCGTCGGCGTCAGCGGGGGTGCGACCACTCCGCGCGCGGCGATCTGGAAGCCTGCCGCGGGCGGCGGCTACTCGCTCGCCTACCTCGGCGAGCTACCGGGGGGCACCTCGAGCCGCCCTCTCGGCATCGGCTTCTTCGGCAAGGCCGTCGGCAGCAGCAATGGCGGCAGCGCAAGTCAGGTGGCGGTCGTCTGGACGCCAACGGCAGGCGGCTACACGGTGACACCACTTCCGGTACCCCCGGGTGGCAGTTGCTCCGCGGCGACGGCGATCAACGTCTACCAGGACATCGTCGGCAACTGCCTGCTGGCCGGCGGCGAGGAGCGCGGCGTCCTCTGGCAATACGTCGGGCCGGGAGATTGGGAGATCCTTCACCAGCTCGAACCCTTGCCGGGCGAAAACCGCAGCGTCGCCTTCGCGCTCAGCAACGACGGCCAGGCGGGGGGAGCCAGTGGGCCCGAAGCAAGCCAGCGCCCCGTGTTGTGGTCGCTCGCTGCGAACGCCCCGACGGCGGTCCCCGCGCTTTCGCCGAATGCCTACCTGTTGCTCGGCACGATCCTCGCCGGGACGGCCGTCCGGATCCTGCGGCGGCGCTGACCGAGCGCGCCGCGCGCAGCGTCGGGAAGGTTTCAGCAGGGATGGGGTGAGCGACGGGGCTCGAACCCGCGACCTCCAGGGCCACAACCTGGCGCTCTAACCAACTGAGCTACGCCCACCGCCGGAGTCGGGCAAGCTATCGGCGGCCCAAAGGGGTGTCAAACCCATTGGGATTGCGGGGGCTTCGCGGGCCTCGGGGATGCACCGCGCGGGCCCGGAGCGCCTCTTGCTAGCCTCTGCCCCGGCCCCGGTAGCTCAGTCGGATAGAGCAGTTGCCTTCTAAGCAACGGGTCGGGGGTTCGATTCCCTCCCGGGGCGCCAATTCCGCCAGGCTGGGTCAGCGCGGGCGCTGCGCGAGCCGCTCGCGCGTCTCCCGCGACGCGCCCGGACCGGGCTCGCTGCGCAGGTCGCGGCGCGTGAGCGGGTGGCCATCGGCGTCGGTGACGCGCAGCTTCGGGATCCGGCGCCGCGTGCGCCGGTCCTTCACGATCACCGGTTCATGCCCGCGCCCGAAGACCCATTCGTCCGACCAGTCGCGCAGCGCAGTGAGCAGCGGCAGCAGGGCTTCGCCCTTCGCGGTGAGCCGGTATTCGAAGCGCGGGCCCGCTTCCCCGACGTCGACCTTCTCGAAGATCGCGTGGTCGACGAGCCGCTCGAGCCGGTTCGCGAGAACGTTCTTCGCGATCCCGAGATCTGCCTCGAAATCGCCGAAGCGGCGCACGCCGAAGAAGGCGTCGCGCACGATCAACAGCGTCCACCAATCGCCGAGCGCTTCGAGCGCCTGGGCGATGCCGCAGTTCATGTCCGCGAAGCGCGTGCGACCCATCGGCCCTGGTGTATCCCAAATTTAGTTGCATAAAGCAACTCAAATAAACTAGCGTGGCGGGTGCGTGCGGGCGGGTCCCTGCCGTTCGCAGCGCGCGCCCAACCGAGAAAGGTGACCGACATGGCCGCAAACGCATCCGAGTGGAAGTCGACGGCTTGCATCCTGTGCGAGTGCAACTGCGGCATCGAGGTCCAGCTCGGGGGGGCGGACGGTCGCCGGCTCGCGCGCATTCGCGGCGATGACGCGCACCCGGTCTCGCAGGGCTATGCCTGCGAGAAGCCCTCGCGCCTCGATCTCTACCAGAATGGGCCGCACCGCCTGACGCAGCCGCTGCGGCGACGCGCCGACGGAAGCTTCGAAGAGATCGATTGGGAGACGGCGATCCGCGAAGTCGCCGCGCGCTTCGCCGCGCTGCGTGATGAGTACGGCGGGGGCTCGATTTTCTATTACGGCGGGGGTGGCCAGGGCAATCACCTGCCCGGCGCGTACGCGCGCGCGACGCGCAGCGTGCTCGGTTCGACCCATCGCTCGAATGCACTCGCGCAGGAGAAGACGGGCGAATTCTGGGTCGCCTCCAAGATGCTCGGCGGCTTTGCCCGCGGTGATTTCGAGCGCTGCGAAGTGGCGATCTTCCTGGGCAAGAACCCGTGGTTTTCGCACGGCATCCCGCGTGCGCGCGTGACGCTCAAGGAAATCGCGAACGACCCCGAGCGCTGCATGATCGTGATCGATCCGCGCCGCAGCGAGACGGCCGAAATGGCCGACATTCACCTGGCGGTGAAGCCGGGCTCGGATGCACACCTGCTCGCTGCGCTCATCGCTGTGCTGGTGCAGGAGGATCTCATCGCGCGCCCTTGGCTCGCGGAGCACGCGGACGGGCTCGCCGACGTGGTTCCCCACTTCGAGGGACTCAGCGTCGCTGCCTGCTGCGCCAAGTGCGGCGTGTCCGAGGATCTCGTGCGCTCGACCGCGCGGCGGATCGCCGCCGCGCAGAGCGTCGCCGTATTCGAGGATCTCGGCGTCCAGATGAACCGGCATTCCACCCTGGTTTCGTATCTGCACAAGCTCCTGATCCTATTGACCGGAAACTTCGGGAAGCCGGGCACTGCCTACCGGCCCAGCGCGGTCGTTCCGTTGGCGGGAGCAGGCGGGGAGGGGCGCCGCACGCCCGTGACGGGCGCGCGCGTGATCGGCGGTCTGACTCCCTGCAACGTGATCCCCGAAGAGATCCTGACGGATCATCCCAAGCGCTTCCGCGCCATGCTCGTCGAGAGCGCGAATCCGGTGCACTCGCTCGCCGACAGCGGCCGGATGCGCGAAGCGTTCGCAGCGCTCGACTTCGTCGTGGTGATCGACGTCGCGTTGTCGGAGACCGCGCGGCTCGCGCACTACGTGCTGCCGGTTGCGAGCCAGTTCGAAAAGGCCGAGGCGACGTTTTTCAATTTCGAGTTCCCGCGCAACGTCTTCCACCTGCGCAAGGCGCTGATGCAGCCGATGCCGGGATTGTTTTCGGAGGCGGAGCTGCACGCGCGGCTCGTCGATGCGCTCGGCGCCCTGCCGCACGCTGCGATCGACGCGCTGCGCGCAGCCTGGCAGGCAGGCCGCCGCGAGTTCCGCGCCAAGTTCTTCGAGCTGCTGGCCGCGAATCCGCGCCTGCTGGCGGTCGCTCCGGTCGTGCTCTTCCGCGCGATCGGCGATCTCCTGCCCGAGGGTCTCGCCGAAGGCGCCAGCGTCTGGGCGCTGTGTCAGATCGTGGCGCAGAGCCAGACGGCATCGCTCGCGCGCGCCGGCTTCGGGGGCGAGCCGGGGGAGGCGGGCGACGCGCTCTTCGACGCACTGCTCGCGAGCAAGAGCGCCGTGGTGTTCTCGGTCGATGATTGGGAGGAGAGTTTCGCGCGCGTGAACACGCCGAATCGGCGGCTCCAGCTGGCGCTGCCGGAACTCTTCGACGAACTCGATTCGCTCGCGAGCGAGCCGGCGCCTGGCCGGAGCGCGGAGTTTCCATTCGTGCTTTCGGCGGGTGAGCGGCGTTCGTTCACAGCCAACACGATCATCCGCAATCCGGACTGGCGGCGGAAGGATCGCGAGGGCGCGCTGCGCATCCACCCGGACGATGCCAAACGCGTCGGCGTCGACAGCGGCGGACGCGTGCGAATCACGACGCAGGGTGGCAGCGCGGAAGTGACGATCGAGATCTCGGATCGCATGCAGCCCGGCCATGTCTCGTTGCCCAATGGCCTCGGTCTGGATTTCCCCAACGCGAGCGGCGAGTCGATGGCGACTGGCGTCGCGCCGAACGAACTGACGCGCAGCGAAGATCGAGACTGGTTCGCGGGCACGCCCTGGCACAAGTACACGCCGGCGCGCGTCGAGGCGCTGTAGGGACGACCGGCGGCGGGCGGGGCGAGGCGCTTCGCGCGTGCGCTCGTCAGGAGGCGGGCGCGGAACGTTTCGGCCGACCGAGCCAGGCGTCCTCGGCATCCGGCGTCATGAACCAACGACGTAGCTCGAGACAGAGATGGGTCGCACGCTCCCCGGCGCGCAGACTCGCGCGGTTGCCGACGCCCTGCGCCTGCAAGCGCTGCTGCTCGGGAGCGCCCTTCTGGCTCAGGCATTCCCGGAAATCGAGCATGATCTCCGCCTGATCGCATGAGCCGTCTGGCCGCCGCCAGTCGCTGCACAGGCGCAGGGCCCAATCGGGGAGAATGGCGCCGGGCGGCAACGCCGCCGGGGTTTCGCGCTTCACCTGACACCGCCCCGCGGCGGCATCCGCGGCCGAGCAGGGCTCGGCGGCGTCATTGCCGCACGCGAGCGCCCCAAACGTGAGCAGAAACGGGCACAGCCATCGTATCGCGATCCGCATGGGGCTCCTGGCGGGCGCCGATTCGCCGGGCGGGCTCGAATTCGGTGCCTGGGGCTCGGACATTCATCGATTCTGGTTGAGGCCGACGCCATGTCGGGACTACCCTGGGCCGCGGGGGCCGGAGGGCAAGGTATGGTAGACGATTCAAAGGACCCCATGGAACACGACGAGAGCTATTTCGATCCGCCGCCCCGAGCCTCCCGCTTCGATGCCGGGGTGCTGCTCGAGCCGCTGCGTGCACTGCCGGTGCGCCCCGCGCTCGTGTTGCGGCCGAGCGATTCGGTGACCGACGCGGTGCGCCTGATGCAGCGCCAGCATCGCGGCTGCGTCGTCATCAGCGAAGACGGCACCGAGGCGAGTCGGCTGCTCGGAATCTTCACCGAGCGCGACGTGCTCCTGCGCATCGTCGACCGCGGCAAGAATCCTGCGACGTTGCCGCTCGCGGGCGTGATGACCTCCGACCCGGAAGTGCTCTCGATCGGCGGGACGATTGCCCACGCGCTCAACAAGATGTCGGTCGGTGGTTTCCGCCACGTGCCGGTGGTCGATGAGAATCACCATCCGGTGTTCGTCGTCTCCGTGCGCGACATCGTGGAGTTCCTGGTCGAGGCGTTTCCGCGCGAGGTGCTGACGCTGTCGAGTGACGCTTCCGAACGGCCGCCGCGCGGGCGCTACGGCGCCTAGGGCCGGCGCCGATGCGGATGAGCCACATCGGCATCTGTGTCTCCGATTGGAAGCGCTCCCTGCGCTTCTATCACGACGTTCTCGGCTTTCGGTACGTGCACGAGCTCGAGGTCAAGGGTGAGCCGAGCGACACGCTCTTGCGATTGAAGGACGTCGCGTTGCGCGCGATCTATCTCGAGCGCGAGGGGGTGCGCATCGAGCTGCTCTACTACGACACGCCAGCTTGCACGGGAGCGGCCGAGCCGCGTCCGCTGAACCAGTTGGGGCTGACGCATCTCTCCTTGCGCGTCGACGATCTCGACGCGCAAATCGCCGAGTTTGCCGCTGCCGGCGTGTGTGTGCTGAACGACACCCGTATCGAGATTCCCCGCGCGCACACGAAGGCCGTCTTCATTACGGATCCGGACGGCACGCTGATCGAGCTCGTGCAGCAGCCGGGCGCCTGAGGCCCGCCCAGGGCGATCGCATGCGCCGCGCATCCCGCCGACTGGGCCTCGTCACGGGCATTGCGCTCGTGGCGCTCGCCGGCTTCGTCGTCCCCAGCTTGTGGGGCAAGCCCTGGTCGATCGAGCATTTCTATCTGCGTGTCTTCGCGGAGCTCGTGATCGAAAGACCCGAACTGCTCTCGCGGTTGCGGATCCTCGAGCCCTGGGGCCTCACGTGGTTCAATGACGATCTCGACGATCGTTCCGTGGCGTTCCAGCAGCGCAGTGTGCGGCGAATCGCGGAAGCGCTCGCGACCCTGCGCAGCTACGACCGCGCAGCGCAGAGCGAGAGCCAGCAATTCTCGACGGATGTTCTCGATCGCTTTCTCGAGCTCCAGGTCGAGGGCGAGCGCTTCCTGTTTCACGACTATCCCGTGAACCCCATGAGCGGGGTCCAGAACGAACTTCCTGATTTCATGCTCAACGTCCACGCGATCCACGCGTCCGGCGACGCGGAGGACTACATCGCGAGGCTCGCGAAGTTCGGCGTGGTCTTCGATCAGGTGATCGACGGGCTGCGGCAGCGTGAAACGCGCGGTGTGCTTCCGCCGCGCTTCGTGATCGAGCGCGTGCAAGCGGGCATCGCTGGCTTTCTCACTCCCGAGCCCTCGGAACACGTGCTCGCGACGGATTTTGCCCGCCGGGTCGGCGAGCTGACGGGCCTCTCCGACGCGGCGCGCGAAGCGCTCGTGGCGCGCGCGCGAGACGAGATCGAGCGAACCGTCTACCCGGCCTACCGGCGTCTCGCCGCGCATCTCGCCGGAATGCGCGAGCGCGCGGGGACCGACGATGGCGCCTGGCACCTGCCCGATGGCGAGGCCTACTACAACTGGACGGTGCGGCTCCACACCACGACCGACCACACGCCGCGCGAGATCCATGAGCGCGGTCTCGTCGAGGTGGCGCGCATCCAGGACGAGATGCGCGAGATTCTGCGTTCGCAAGGGCTCGCTGCGACGGATCTCTTCGGCGCGATCCGCGCGCTCGGGCGCGATCCGCGCTTCCTGTACCCCGACAGCGAGGAAGGTCGAAAGCAGCTGCTCGCGGAATACCAGGCGATCATCGAGGATGCGAGCACGCGGCTTCCGGCCCTGTTCGGACGTTTGCCGCGGGCGAAGGTGGTGGTGCAGCGCGTCCCGGCTTTCAAGGAGGCGGGCGCCGCGCGCGGATACTACGACCTCCCGCCGTTCGACGGCTCGAAGCCCGGAATCTTCTACGCGAATCTTCGCCACACGGCCGAGCACCCGAGATTCGGGATGCGCACGCTCAGCTACCACGAGACGATTCCGGGTCACCATCTCCAGATCGCGATCGCGCAGGAGCTCGAGGGCGTGCCGTTCTTTCGCCGCGTGGTGCCCTTCACGGCGTTTCAAGAAGGCTGGGCGCTCTATGCCGAGAGCCTCGCAGCCGAAAGCGGTTTTCAGCCGACGCCCTTCGATCACCTCGGTCAGCTGGTGGCCGAGGAGTTCCGCGCCGCGCGCCTGGTCGTCGATACCGGCATTCACGCCCTGCGTTGGACGCGTGAGCAGGCGATCGACTACATGATGGAGAACACCGCGCTCGCGCGGACGGAAGTGGTGGCCGAGGTCGAGCGCTACATCGTGATGCCCGGGCAGGCGCTCGCCTACAAGACCGGCCAGCTCGAGATCCTCGCGCTCCGCGCGCGCGCACGCAGCGAGCTCGGCGCCGATTTTGATCTGCGCGAGTTTCACGACGTCGTGCTCGGAAGCGGCGCGCTGCCCCTCACGCTGCTCGCGCGCAACGTCGACGCGTGGATCGCCGCGCGTCGCGGCCCGTGACGCACGGGCGAGCGGAGTCGGAGCAGAAGCCGGGCGACCTGCTCGTCACGGAGTGCGAGCCCGCCGTGCAGCTGCTCGCGCGCGCCTTCCGCGACAACCCGCTCAATCTCGCGGTGATTGGTTCCGACGATCCGGCTCGCCGCCTGCGCGCGAACGTTCACGGGCTGCGCTCGCTGCTTCCGACGGCGCACGCCCACGGCCGGGTGCGCGGGCTGCGCGTGCGGGGAGCCCTGGCGGCGGTGTTGATGGCTACCCCACCGGATGCCTTCCCGCTGCCGGCGGCGTCGCTCGCGCGGCGGTTGCACAGCACGCTCGGCCAGGGGCTGCGCGTGGCGCGCCGCTGGGCGGTCGTTTTCGAGACGCTGGCGCCGTTGCACCCCTGCGAACCGCACTGGTACCTGAGCAGCCTCGGCGTCGATCCCGATCACCAGCGGCGCGGATGCGGCCAGGCGCTGCTCGCCGACTGGCTCACGGGAGTCGACCAGGACGCGCGCAGCGCCTATCTCGAGACCGATCGCCCGCAGAACATCCCGTTCTACGAGCGCGCGGGCTTCTCGATCCTGGCGGAGACGCGAATCTTTGCGGTGCCGGTGTGGCGCATGCTCCGTCCGGCTGCGAGCGGCGCGCGACCGGTCGCGAGGGACTAGAATCTCCGCCACGACTCTGTGAGGGAATTCCGTGTTCGGACGCCGTCCTGATGGAACGCAGGTGCGTGAGCTGTCGCCGATGCGCCGCTTCATGCCCTTCGTCTCTCCGCGCCGCAATGATTCCGTGTTCCATCTCGCGCAGGACATGCATCTCGACGCCGCGCTCGAGTTCCTCGAGAAGAAGAACCGGGCGCGTCCGGCCGATCGCCAGATCACGCTCTTCCACCTCTTCCTACGCTCGTGCTCGCAGGCCCTCCACCTGCGTCCCGGAGTGAACCGCTTCGTGAAGGCTGGGAAGCTCTGGCAGCGCAACGGAGAATGGCTCACGTTCAGCGCGAAGGTCCGGATGGAGGACGGCTCGCCGCTCGTGACCATCAAGCGTCGCTTCGATCCGACGCGCGAGACGCTCGACGCGATGGTCGACGCGATCTACGGCCAGATCCGCCCGGCGCGTGCGGGAACGAAATCGACGAGCGACAAGGAAATGGGCTTGCTGTTGCGGCTGCCGGGTTTCGTGATCCGCGCCGCGCTCGGCGTGTTCGGATTTGCAGACCGCTTCGGTGCGGCACCGCGCGCCATGATCGACGCAGACCCCTTGTACACGTCGGCCTTCATCGCGAATCTCGGCTCCGTGGGCCACGACGCCGGCTTTCATCATCTCTGGGAATACGGCACCTGCTCGCTCTTCGGTGTGATGGGGAAGATCAAGAGCGGCGCCGACGGCCGCCGGTCCATGACGGTGTGCTGGACGTACGACGAGCGCATCGAAGACGGGCTCTACTCCTACACCACGATCGCCGGCATCAAGGACAGGATCGAGCGTCCCGAGCTGCTGGAGCTTTCGACGCTCGCGCTGGAGAGCCGCTAGTGGCCGAGGCTGCGAAGCAGGATCTCTATCAGCTCCTCGGCGTCGCGCGTGACGCGAACGAGGAAACGATCCGCAAGGCGTATCGCAAGCTCGCGCGGCGCCATCATCCGGACGTCAATCCGAACGACAAGACGGCCGAGGACAAATTCAAGCTGATCTCGCACGCCAACTCCGTGCTTTCGGACGCGCAGAAGCGGCGCGCCTACGATGAGTTCGGCGAGGTCTCGCTCGAAGGCGGCTTCGATCCCGAGGCTGCGCGGCGTTCGCGCGAAGCCTTCGGCGCGCGCTTCGGGGGCGGCGGACGGCCGGGCGGCGCCGGGAATTCGGAGGGCTTCGCCTTCGAAGGCCTCGATGGTCTGTTCGCGAATCTTTTCGAGCGCCAGGGCGGGGGGCGCGGGCGCGTGCGCGGGAGGGGCGCCGACGTCGAGGCAGAGCTCGAACTCGATTTCCTGGACGCCGCGCGCGGCGCCGAGCAGCGCCTGACCCTCGCGCGGCCCCAGCCCGACGGCAGCCTGCGTCAGGAGAGCGTGACGGTGAAGATTCCGCCGGGCGTGGCCGATGGCGGCCGTCTCCGGATTGCGGGCAAGGGTGGCCCGGGGGAGGGCGGCGGGCCGGCGGGCGATCTGTACGCGCGCATTCGCGTGCGTCCGCACCGCATCTTTCGGCGCGAGGATCGCGATCTGCTCATCGACATCGAAGTCTCGGTGCGTGAAGCGACGCTCGGCGCGAAGGTCGAGGTCCCCACCCTCGACGGCCGCGTGACACTCGCGATTCCGCCTGGAACCGACAGCGGTACGAAGCTGCGCGTGCGCGGCAAGGGCATTCCGAGCCCTTCGGGCGGTGCGCCCGGCGATCTCTACGCGATCGTACAGATCCGCGTGCCGCGTGATGTCGGTGCAGCCGAGCGCGAGATGCTCGAAGAGCTCGCGAAATTCGATCCCCCCGACCTGCGCAAGGACCTGGCCTAGATGCCGCCGCGGACGCCGATCGACGAAGTCCTCCGCTTCCTCGGGATCGACGATCCGGCGTTTTTGGCTGCGCTGCGTCGCGAGGGTCTGTTCGAGGACGACACGCTCGAGCCCGAAGCTGCCGAAGAACTACGGGTCACCGCGCATCTCGTGCAGGAGCTCGGCGTCAATCCGGCCGGGGTGGAGGTCGTGCTCCAGCTGCGCCGCCGCCTGTTCGTACTCGAAGCCCGCACGCGGGAATCGCTGTGCGCCATCATCGATCCGAACGATCCGGGCTGAACTCGTCCCCATCTGGAAGAAGCCTTCCGCTTGCGCGGAAAAGGCTTTCCCCTGCTGCGCTCTTCCCAGGGGGGACTTCAATGAAATCAAAGAGTTACGTTTTGTTTCGCGCGGGCACGAATGTTGCGAAAGGATGCCTCGAAGTTTACGCCTCCGCGCGCGCGTTGGTCGCTGCGCCGTGGGGCGGTAACGCCGGGCCCGATCTGGGAAGGGGCTATTGGCGTCCGAAGGCCCGCCTGGTGCGTCGCGCTCCAGTCGGGCCTTCGTTTTTTGGCCCCAGAGGTTTTTCTCGACAGGACGTTCTGCTGGCCATGTCGTCTGCTGCTATGCGATCTTGTTCGCCTAGATGCAGACGACGCCTCCGACCCCGCCCGTCCGGGCCGCCGCGCTGCGCGACGACGACGGTCGGCTGCTGCGCGGGCGGCGCAGCCGCGTCCGGATCCGCGAAGCCGCGCGTGCCCTGTTCCGCGAGCGCGGCTTCGACGGTGCGACCCTGCGTGCGATCGCGGAACGCGCCGGCATGGGCGCCAGCTCGATCTACCGCCACGTCCGCAGCAAGGAAGAGCTGCTGATCCAGGAGCTGGCGGATCTCCAGGAAGAGGCCTGGACGCGTTTTCGCAGCGCCGATTCGCGCAGCGAACCGACGCGTGAGCGCATCCGCCGCTTCTTCGACGCGCAGCACGAACTGCTCGCGCAGACCCCCGATCTGACCGTGATCGCGATCCGCGCCACGAGTTATCCCGAAGCGCGCGTGGCGCGGCGCGTACTGCTGCTCAACGACCGAACCATCGGCCTGCTCGCCGAGTTGTTGCTCGCCGGCCGCGCGGGGGGGGATCTCGCGCGCGACGTCGACGTGCTCGCTGCCGCGCGCGCGCTTTTTCACGCCGGCCTCGGCGCCCGGCTCTCGTGGGCCAATGGCCTGCTCAACGAAGCCGGCTGCCGGAGCGCCACGCAGGTTTTCGTCGAGCTGATCTTCCGCGGCATCGGCCGGGCCGCCGCGGCGCCGAAGGAAAACTGATGTCACCCCTCGACGTGCTCGCCCAACATGCGGCGAGCACTCCCGAGAAGACGGCCGTGATCGACGATCGTCCCGGGCTGGCGATCCAACAGCTCGATTTCCAGGAGCTGAACACACACGTCAATCGCCTCGCGCAGGTACTGCTCGCGCGCGGGATCCGCGCGGGCGACAAAGTGGTGTGGTGCGGCATGAACTCGATCGGAATCGTTTCGATCATGCACGCCGCGCGCAAGATCAGGGCCACCGCCGTGCCGCTCAACTACCGGCTGACGCCCGAGGAAGCGGCCTACGTCGTCGACCATTGCGATGCCGCCGTCGTCTGGGTCGACGCCGAATTCGCACCGCTGATCGGGAAGATCCGTCCGCAAACTCCAAAAGTTCGCGACGTGCTCGTCTTCGACGGCCGGCCGGGGCCCGACATGCTCGACGCCGACCGGCTCGTCGCCCAGGCGGCCGCTGTCGAGCCCGAGGCTGCGGCCGACGGCCCGCCCGCGGAAACCATGATCTACACCTCGGGAACCACCGGGAAGCCCAAGGGAGCGCTGCGTCAGGGCATCGGCGATCCCGAACAGGTGCGCCGCATGCTGGAGCTGATCGGATATCGACCCGATGATGTGTATCTGACCACGGGCCCCCTCTATCATTCGGGTCCGGGCGGCTTCATGCTGCTCACCCAAAGCCTCGGCGGCACGGTGGTTTTGCAGCGCCGCTTCGAGCCCGAGGATTGGCTGCGGCTCGTCGCGAAGCATCGCGTCACGACCACCTTCTCCGCGCCGACGCCGATCCGGATGGTCTGCAACCTGCCGGCCGAGGTGAAGGCCCGCTTCGCTGTTGCCAGCATGCAGCGGATGATCGCGAACGCCGCGCCGTGGTCCTATGCGCTGAAGGAAGCCTACCTCGCGAGTTTCCCGGAGGATTCGCTGTGGGAGGTCTATGGCTCGACAGAGCTCGGTGTGAACACGATCCTCGCGCCAGCGGACCAGCGCCGGAAGAAGGGCTCGTGCGGCAGGCCCGCCCCCACCGTCGAGCTCAAGCTCTTCGACGACGACGGCAACGAAGTGACGCAGCCCGGCGTTCCCGGCGAGCTCTTCGTGCGCAGCAAGACCGTCTTCACGACCTACTACAAGGCGCACGAAAAGTACGAGGAAGACCGACGCGGCAGATTCCACACCGTCGGCGACATGGCCTACTTCGACGAAGAAGGCTTCTTCTACATCTGTGATCGCAAGAAGGACATGATCATCTCGGGGGGCATGAACATCTATCCGGCGGAGATCGAAGCCACCCTCGAGCACCACCCGGCGATCGTCGACGCCGCCGTCTTCGGCATCCCGAACGAAGAGTGGGGGGAGGCCGTGCACGCCATCGTGGTGACGCAACCCGGCAAGCGGCTCGCTGAATCCGAGGTGATCGACTACGCGCGCGCGCACCTCGCCAGCTACAAGATTCCGCGCTCGGTCTCGTTTCTCGACGAGATCCCCCGCAACGGCTCGGGCAAGATCCTCAAGCGCGTGCTGCGCGAGCCCTACTGGCAGGGCCGCACGACCCGCGTCTAGCCGTCCGGCGTGCGACTGCGCGATCCGCGCGCCAGGGGCAGGCGAAGCGGGCGAACTAGAGCCGGAGATCCTGGTCGGATTCGATCTCGGCCTGCTTGGCGCGGCGCCAGGCTTCGAACTCCGGGCCGTCCCAGGCGCGGTGCAGGCCATCGCGATAGAACTGCGCGTTGCGATGGTAGAGCCAGGCGTTCAGGCGATTCGCCCGGGCGTTTTCGCGCTCGGCGATCTTCTTGGCGGGCACACCCGCAATCACGGAGCCCGGCGGGAAGCTGCGGCCCTCGGGCACCACGGCGCCGCCGGCGACGATCGAGCCCGCCCCGATCACGGCGCCGTCCATGATCACTGCGCCGACGCCGACGAGGCAGGCGTCGGCGAGCGTGCAACCGTGCACCGTCGCGTGGTGCGCGATCGAGCAGAAATCACCGATCGTGGTGGCGGCGTCGTAGCCGACGTGCACCATCACGAAATCCTGCACGTTCGTCATGCGCCCGATGCGGATCTCCTGGCACTCGGCGCGCAACACCGCGTTGTGCCATACGGAAGCGCCCGCAGCGATCGTCACACGTCCGAAGATCTGTGCGCTCGGGGCGATCCACGCGCTCGCGTCGAGCGTCTGCATCTGCATGTAGGCCGCGCCGCCGCTGCGCACGCTCAAGCGTGGCTCCCGCTCTCGAAGGCCTCGCGGGCGCTGCGCTGGAGCGCCGGGTCGAACAGGAAATCGAGCGCCGTCATCGCGAGCGCCTTGGCGCCGTCGATGGCCGCGGCATCTCCCAGCTCGGACGCGGCCCACTTCGCGAACTCGGGGTTGTGGATCGTGCAGTGCAGCGGCGCGGCGGCGAGCATCGGATGGATCGAAGGCACGCGGTGGCTCACGTTGCCCATGTCCGTGCTGCCCTGGATGCTGGCCGGGAGCTTCTCGTAGGGAAAGAAGACGCGTCCCAAAGACTCGGCATTGCTCCGAAATGCCGTGGCGAGCGGCTCGTTGAAGTGAATGTCGAGATAGTCGGCGGGATCCCAGCGGATTTCGACCTCGGCGCCGGTTGCCGCAGCGCCCGCTCGGAAGCAGCCCTCGACCCGGCGCTTGAGCGGCTCGAGATCCTGCGCGTTGGCGGCGCGCACATAGAACCGGCCAGCCGCGCGCTCGGGCACGATGTTCGGCGCCTGACCGCCATCGGTGACGATGCCGTGAATGCGCTCCGTCGCTCGGATGTGTTGCCGCAGCGCCGCGATGCCCTGATAGGCGAGCACCAGCGCATCCAACGCGTTCACGCCGCGCTCCGGCATCGCCGCCGCGTGCGCCGACACGCCGTGGAAGATCACCTCGACTTCGGACATCGCGATGCACGGCATGCTCACGAGGTTGACGCTCGACGGGTGCATCATCAGCGCGGCGTCGACGCCTTCGAAGGCGCCCTGGCGCGCCATCAACTCCTTGCCGCCGCCGCGCTCCTCGGCCGGTGTGCCGAGCATGCGCACGCGGCCGGGCAGGCTCCCGGCGAGCGCTGCGAGCGCGAGCGTGGCGCCGAGCGCCGAGGTGGCGATCAGATTGTGGCCGCAGGCGTGGCCGATGCCGGGCAAAGCGTCGTATTCGGCCAGCAGCGCGACACAGGGTCCCTGCGGGTTGCCAAACTCGCTCGCGAAGGCCGTCTCGAGCCCGTAGGCGCCAGGCTCGACGCTGAGACCGCCCTCGCGCAGCGCCGCGATCAGAAGCGCCGCCGCCCGGTGCTCCTCGAAGGCGAGCTCCGGGTGCGCATGAATCTCGCGCGAGAGGCGCAACAGCGAGGCGCGCGCGGCTTCCACGGAATCACAGACCTCCTGCTTGAGCGCGCGCAGATCCATGGGAAGCCTCGCCGTCCGGTGATGGGCCGCCATTCTACCACCGGGCCCGGCCGACGAGGGGCCGCGTTTCTGGCGGCTGGCGGTGTAGAATCCCGGACTTCGAGTTTGATGGGAGGCGCAATGCGCGCGATCGTCGTCGACCGCCTGATGGAGCCGCGCGATCTGCGCGTGGCCGAGATCCCGCCGCCGGCCCTGCGGCCGGGAGCGATCGAGATCGAGGTGCGCGCGGCCGGCTGCAATTTCTTCGACATCCTGATGGTGCAGGGCAAGTACCAGGTGAAGCCAGCCCTGCCGTTCGTGCCCGGCGCCGAGATCTCGGGTGTCGTGCGTGCGTTGGGCGAAGGCGTGAAGGGATTTGCCAAGGGCGACCGCGTGCTCGCAACGGCTGGCCTCGGCGGTTTCGCGGAGATCGCCGTCGTGCCGTCGGCCGCCGTCTACCGCATGCCCGAGGGCATGTCGTTCGAGGAAGCGGCGGCGCTTCCGATCATCTATCCGACGTCGTACGCAGCGCTCGTTTTTCGCGCGCACCTGGTGGCCGGCGAGACGCTGCTCGTCCACGCGGCCGCGGGCGGCGTCGGGATCGCAGCGGTGCAGATCGGCAAGGCGCTCGGCGCGCGCGTGATCGCCACCGCCGGTGGCGCCGAGAAACTCGAAATCGCCCGGGCGAACGGCGCCGACGAGACGATCGACTACTCGAAAGAAGATTTCGCAGAGCGCGTGAAGGAGCTCACGGGCGGCCGCGGCGCCGACGTGATCTACGATTCCGTCGGTGGCGACACCTTCGATCAATCGCTGAAGTGCATCGCGTGGAATGGGCGCCTGCTCGTGATCGGATTTGCGGGCGGCCGCATCCCCGAGGTGAAGGCCAACAGGATCCTGCTCAAGAACATCTCGATCGTGGGCCTGCATTGGGGCGCGCACGCGCAGCACGAGCCGGCCCGCATCCCCGAGACCTTCCTTGCGCTCTTCGATCTCTACCGCGACAAGAAGATCCGCCCCGTCATCTTCAAGAGCTATCCGCTCGAGGAGACCTCCGTTGCTCTCGAGGCGCTCGGCTCGCGCAAGACCTGGGGCAAGGTGATCGTCGCTCCCTGAGCCCTCGCGCGAGGCTGCGCATGCACCTGGATCAGCGGGGGGATCACGGGGCGAACGGCTCGCTGCGTCGTGGCCCCTCCGTGGACCTTCTTTCCCGACGTTCGAGACGCCACTGGATCGCGCTCGCCTGCGTGCTCGCGCTCGCGTTCAGTTTGCGCGCCGGCTGGATCGCACTCGCCGCGCTCGACCCGAGCGACGGCGACTACTTCGACATGATCTTCTATCACGAAACCGCGCACCGGCTTCTCGCCGGAGACGGCTATACGCGGGTGGATGGAACTCCGACCGCCGTCTGGCCTCCGCTCTATCCGATCCTGCTGGCGGGCGTTTATGCGCTGAGCGACGGAAGCCTCGAGGCGGGGCGGCTCGCGAATCCGTTCCTCGGCGCGTTGACGGCGTTTTTCAGCTACGCGATCGGGCGTCGGCTCGCGGGCGACAGGGCGGGGCTGCTGGCCGCAGGCCTGTTTGCAGCGTGCCCGGACGACATCTTCTTCAGCAATTTCGTGATGAGCGAAGTCGCCTTCGGCGCGATCTTCACCGCCGTCGTCTGGCTCTTCGTCGCCCTCGAACAGCGAGCGCCGAAGCCGGGGCCGCTGGCCTGGACTGCGCTCGGCATCGCCGTTGCGCTCGCGAGCCTCACGCGCGGCGTCGCCGTCGCCTGGCTCGCCGTCCCCGTGCTGATCCATTGGCGAGCCTCGCGCTCGCTGCGCAGCGCCGCGCTGCGGGGCGCCTTCGCCGTGCTCGGTCTCGCGCTTGCGCTCGCGCCGTGGACGCTCCGCAACGCCCTGCAACTCGGAGCTCCCATCCCGCTCGCCACCTCGCTCGGGCGCACCCTTGGTCATGCGCACTCGCCGTATCAGGAGGGTGGCGCTTCGCTCAAGGGACTCCTCTACTGGCGTCGCATCGGCGATCGCTACGCCCATCTGCCGCAGCCGCAGCGCGAGGTCGTCAGCAACCGCGTGCTCACGCGCAAGACGCTCGAATACATGTTCCGCAATCCCGGCCACGAACTCCGCATCTTCCCCGCCCACGTGCGCGAGTTCTTCCGTCACGGCCACGTCGGTCTCGAGATCGGCCGCAAGAAGCTTCCCGGCGACATTCCCGAGCCCATCTTCAGCGACGCCTGGCAGCGTCGGATCGCCGGCGTCGCCGACGGGTATTTTTTTGCGTTGCTCGGCCTGGGCATCGCAGGCCTGCCGCTCTGCTTCCGACGGGGCGACGCCACGGCCCTCGTCATCCCGCTCAGCATCTTGTATTTCGCCGGACTCCACACGCTGCTCTTTCCCGACGACCCGCGCTATCACCTGCCGATCCTGCCGTTTCTGGCGATCTCGGCGGCGGGGCTGATCGCTGGGAGCACCGGACGCTTGCAAACGAAGCTTCGCGGCGGCGAATGACGTGAACCCGGCAAGGCGGTCTCGTGCTACCCAGGGTGGGGCCAGGGCATTCACGAAGGGGGGTCGGAAATGAACGCAGGTAAACTCGCGGGCATCGCACTGATTGTGTTGGGTATGCTCGGTCTCGTGTATGGCAGCTTCAGCTACACCAAGGAATCGCACGAAGCCAAGCTCGGGCCGATCGAGTTCTCCGTCAGGGACAAGGAGACGGTGAGCGTTCCGATCTGGGCCAGCGTGGGAGCGATCGCCGCAGGCTGTGCGCTGCTGCTCGTCCGGGGTGGCAAGCGTTAGTTGCGCGAGCGGACGCTGCCGGGCGCCTCGCTCGTTGGTTCGGGCACGTCGGAGGCTCGCGAAACTTGAAGGAATCCACGCGCAGTTTCATCCCCGCCGCCGGACATGATTGGCTGCTGCCGCTCTACGATCCCCTCCAGTGGATCCTCGGGGGAGATCGCCTCAAGCGGCCCTTGATCGAGCAGGCGGCCCTCCAGCCCGGATTCCGCGTGCTCGACATCGGCTGTGGCACGGGTTCCCTCACGCTGCTGCTCAAGCGACTGCACCCCGAGGTCGCAGTCGTCGGACTCGATCCCGATCCGAAGGCGCTCGCGATCGCGATGCGGAAGGCGGAGCGGGCTGGGCTCGCAATCCAGTTCGATCAGGGCTTCTCCGATCCGCTGAGCTATCCGACTGCCAGTTTCGACCGGGTGTTTTCGTCCCTGATGTTCCACCACCTGAACCCCGACGAAAAACGGGCGACACTGCGCGAGGTTCGCCGTGTGCTCGCACCTGGCGGCACGCTTCACCTGCTCGATTTCGGCCCGCCCCGCAGCCGCCTTGCCCGGGCAGCTGCGCACGTCCTACACAAAGCCGGGCATGTGCACGACAACCTGGAGGGCCGCATCCCCGATTTTCTGGGTGAAGGCGGGTTGCAACACGCGGAAGAGGTTGCTCATCGGGGCACTTTCGTGGGAAGCTTGTCGTATTACCGGGCGGTGAATCCTGAAGGCAGGTCGGCGGTGGGCACCGTCTGACACGCAGGTGAAGGCTCGTGAGTGCGCCGTCCTCGTGGCCTGCTAGACGCGTACTCTCGGCGCTCGCGATCTGGCTCGCGTGCACGGTGTTTTTCGTCATCTCTCTCGTCGCCACGACCGGCGGCGTGCCTCCGGCCTCCGATTCGCAGCACTACGCCGATGTCGCGCGCAACCTGCTCGAGGGCAATGGCTTCCAGATCGATTTCATCGAGTACCACCTCGGCCTGCGATCGGAGGTGCGTCACATTCCCGAGCACCACGGCATCCTGCGGCCCCTCACGCTGGCGCCGCTGTTCGCGACCTTCGGCATGGATCCCGCGCTGCTGCGCGTGCCGGGCCTGATCTACCGGGCGCTCACGGGGCTCGTCGGCTTCTTCCTCGCGCGGCAATTGTTCGGCGCTGCCGCGGGCGTCGTCGCGTTGGTCGTGATCCTCGGCGATGGCTTGCTCAGTGTCTGCGCGCTGAACGGCAGCGACGACATGGGCTTTGCGTTCTTCTGCCTGTGCACCGTCTCCGCCCTCGAGCGCGGCCTGCGTGGAGGCAGCGAAGGCTGGTTCGTGCTCGCCGGTCTGGCGGCGGTCTTCGCCTTGCTCGAGAAACAGATTGGTGTATTTCTGCCGGCGATCCTGGTGGTGCCGCTGATCGTCGCATGGCGCGCGCCGAGCGCCGTTGCGCTGCGGCGGGCTGCGCTCGCGCTCGCGCCATTCTCGATCTGTCTCGCTCTCTATCTGGTGCGCAACCAGTTGTCCTACGGCAGCCCCGGGTTCCGCTTGTACCCGTTGCATCTGGTCTTCAGCGTGGCTGGCTACGAGGGCGTCTATCGCCTCTATCCGCAGACGCTCGGACCCGCCGAGATGATCGCTGCGATCGGGCCGGCGAAGGTGGCGGCGTTCGCCGTCCGCCAGCTGGGGGTCTTCGCGCGCGAGGTCGTGGGGCTGCCGCTGCCGGGTGCTCGCGGCGGATTCGCAGCCTCGAACCTCGTCGTTGCGCTCGGCTTTACGAGCATCGTGCTGCTCGCGCGCGCGCGCCCTGGCTACTGCCTGCTCTGCGCGCTGTGTACGGCGGGCGCCGTCGCGTTCGTGAGCGGCATGTGGCACATCGACATCCGCTTCTTCGCCTTCCTGGTGCCGCTGCTCGCCATCGCCCTGGCGGGGGTCCTCACCTGGGGGGTGCGCGGAGTGGGAAGCGGCTGGCAGAGGTGGCTGCTGCGCACGGCCGCACTGCTCGCCGGGCTCGCTGTATTGGTGCCGAGCGCGGCCAGCATCTCGCGCAGCGTGCTCGCGGCGGTCTCGCTCCGAGCGGGCGAACGACCCGTTTCGCCGTGTGCCGATGCGCTCGCCTGGTTGCGCAACCACTCGTCCGCCGAGGCGCGCGTGGTCACGCTCGACCCCTGGTCGATTGCCTGGGATGCCGATCGCTTCGGGATCATGGCGCCTGCAGGCGGCATCGGTCCGATCGCGAGGGTGGTGCGTCACTACGAGGCTGATTTCCTTCTCGACCGCAGCTTTCCGCAGCGCGCTGAAACCCGCCGCGCGCTGCTCGCATTCGCTGCGAACCCGCCCGACGGTTTGCGCAGCGAGCTCGCCTTCGACGGTGCGAACTGCGACGTGATCGCGCTGCATCACACGCCCTAGGCCCGTTCCTCGCCAGTTGGAGCCGCTCGCACGCGCGTCGAAGGCTTGTGGTTCGCGCCAACAGCGGAAATCGCGCATGCTGCGCGGACCTTGCTGCCGACGAGCCACACGACGACATCGCCGCAGCCGCCGATCGGGCCCGCCGGATCGCCGCTGCTCGCCTGGTTCCTGACGGGCACGGGAAGCTGGGCGCTCGCGGCGGGCCTCCAGCAGGTGGTCTTCACCTGGCTCGTGGTGGGCGTCTTGCACGAGAGCCCCGACCGCGTCGGCATCGCGCAGATGTGTCAGACGCTGCCGATGCTGTTGTTCCTGCTCTTCGGGGGTCTGCTCGCGGATCGCGTGGATCTCCGGCGCCTGCTCGCCGCGTTGCACCTGGCCGCGGGGTGCGCAGCTGGCGTGCTCGCGACGTTGGTTTGGATGGAGCGCGCACACTTCGAGCTATTGCTCGTCTATGCGCTCGGCTGGGGCACGATTCAAGCCTTCGCCAGCCCGGCGCGCGACGCGATGGTTTCGCACCTGGGGCGGCGCGATCTGATGCGCGCAATCACCGGGATGACGCTGGTGCAGTTTCTGGGGACGGCGATCGGTTCCCGTCTCGGCGGGCTCGGTGCGGAGTTCGGGACCGTGGCGGTGCTCGTCCTGCAAGCGGCCGTCGTCCTCTCGGGCGCCCTGGCCGTGCAGCGGCTACCGCGCATCACCCCGCATCCACGTCCGCAGGGAGATCGCTCGCGCCTCTCGGCGATCCGCGACGGGCTGCGGGAAGTGCGTCGTTCGCCGCGACTCTTTCCGGTGGCGTTGTTGGTAGCCGGCGATGGGCTCTTCTTCATGGGCCCCTTTGCCGTGCTCGTCCCCCTGCTGCTGCGCGATTTCTACGGCAGCGGGATTGGTCCGCTTTCGTCCGTGATGATGGCGCTTCCACTCGGCACGATCGCCGGCTCGCTCGTCGTGCTGCTGCGCGGAGGCGTGAGGCGGAAGGGGTTGGTTTTCCTGATCGCGCTGCTCGGCGTTTCGGTCTGCCTGCTCGTGATTGCGATGCGCCCACCCTTCGCAGGGTTGTTGGCGGCGATCTTCGCCTGGGGAGTATTTCACTCGCTCTTCTTCAACACGAGCCGCACGCTATTTCAGGAGAGTGCGCCGCCGGTCCTGCGCGCGCGCGTGCTTTCGGTGCATTCGCTCGCCTTCATGGGAATGGCACCGCTCTCGAACCTCGCTGCGGGCGTGTTGGCGCATGGAATGACGCCGCAGGCCGGTTGCGCCGTGGCCGCGGCCGCGATGATTCTCGCGGTTGGCTGGGCCTTCGTCGCCACTCCCGTGCGCCACCTCGAGTAGGCGCCCATGGCGCGCGAGTGATGTTTTTTTACGCCTCGCTGCTTCGCGTTCAGGCAAGATGTATCTCTCACTTTCGGGGGATACTCACGTGTGCGGGTTCGTCACTGTCTTCTCCAACGGTCGGCCGGTCTCGGCCAACTCCCTGCGTCGGGGTACCCAGGCGCTCCACCACCGCGGTCCGGATGGCCAACGACAATGGATCGCTCCGCACGGGCGCGTGGGGATGGGGCACGCGCGGCTCTCGATCATCGATCTCTCGACCGGCGACCAACCGATCGCCAACGAGGACGAATCGATCCAGATCGTGGTGAATGGCGAGTTCTACGATTACCAGCGCTACCAAAAGGATCTCACGCAGCGCGGCCACCGTCTGCGCACGGGCTCGGACAGCGAGATCCTCGCGCACCTCTACGAGGATCTCGGCACCCACTGCCTGCGCGAGCTGCGCGGCGAATTTGCCTTCGCGCTTTGGGACGAGCGCAATGGAATGCTCTTTGCTGCGCGCGACCGCTTCGGGATCAAGCCGCTCTTCTACGCGCACGTCGGAGAGACGCTCTATCTGGCCTCGGAGGCGAAGGCGCTCTTCGCAGCCGGCGTTCCCGCTGGCTGGGATCACGAATCGGTGTACCAGGATCTCCACATGATCGCCGACGGCGATCGCACGATGTTCGAGGGTGTTTATCAGGTGCCGCCGGGGCACTATCTGCTGGCCACGCATCAGCGGGTCCAGATCGTTCCCTATTGGGATCTCCAGTATCCGACCGCCGATAATCCTGGGCCAGTGCGCACCGAAGCGGAGCACATCGAGCGCATGCACCACGAGATGCGCGAGTCGATTCGCTTGCGGCTGCGTGCCGACGTGCCGGTCGGTGTGTATCTCTCGGGAGGGCTGGATTCGTGCGCGATACTCGGCTTCGCGGCTTCGCTCCATGAAGCGCCGCTCGAGGCGTTCACGATCGCCTTCGAGGAGGGCATCTTCGACGAGGGCCCGATCGCGGAGGAGATGGCGAAGAAGGCGGGCGCGAATTTTCATATGTTCCGGATGCCCGAGGAATTACTGGCCGATCACTTTTCCGACGCCGTGTGGCACTGCGAGACGATCACTGGGAACTCGAATTTCGTCGCCAAATACCTGCTCAGCGAAAAGGTTCGCGACTTCGGCTTCAAGGTGGTGCTCACCGGCGAGGGATCCGACGAGTTGCTCGGGGGCTATCCGTTCTTCCGCCAGGACATGCTCCAGTTCGGGAATCCCGGCGCGGATGCCTCGACCACGAGCGCGCAGGTCGCGGCGCTGCGCGCTGCAAATCGCCAGTACGGCGCCTTTGGTGCTCCCTCGGGCGCGGCGATCGACACCGCTTCGGTACAGCGTGTGCTCGGCTACGTACCGACCTGGATCGGCACGCGCGCGATCGCTGGCCATCGCGTCCGGCCGCTGCTCTCCGCCGGCTTCGCGCAGGAATTCGCGGGGCGCGACCCCTATCAGATGTTCCTGAACCGGCTCGATCTGCCGGAGGGCGCCCCGCGTGACCCGCTCAACCAGTCGATGTGGCTCTGGCTCAAGTCGACCTTTCCGAACAAGCTCCTGAACTTCCTCGGCGATCGCTCCGAGATGGCGCACTCGATCGAGGGGCGCACACCCTTCCTCGATCACCATCTGGCGGAAGCCGTGTGCCAGATGCCCGTCGGGATGAAGATCAACGGCATGACCGAGAAGTTCGTGCTGCGGGAGGCCGCGAAGCCGTACATCACCGAAACCGTCTACAAGCGCCAGAAGCACCCCTTCATGGCGCCCCCGGAACTCAAGACGCGCATGCGCGAACTGGTCCTCGATATGGTTGCGGGGCCCGCTCTCGAAGCGCTGCCCTTTTTCGACCCCGCGGCCGTGCGGCGCTTCGTCGCGAACCCGCCCGAAGGCGGGCCCGACGTGCGAGGCCCCTATTTCGCCACCTGGATCGTGCTCGCGAGCCTTTGCGTGCTCGGCGAGCGCTACCGCCTCTGAGTCAACGCGAATGAGTGTCTAGGCGCGTTCGAACTCCGAGAGCTTCACCACCCGGCAGCGCGGTTCGGGATGCGCATCCGCGCGCACCCAGCGCACGCACATCGTGCCGTGATCGTGGCCGGCGGTGTCGATCCAGTTGGGGTGGCCCGGGTCGCGGTGCGCGACCACGAGCTGGAAGGAGCCGTCCGGCTTCAGGGCGGCCTGCCCACTGTTGATGTGGACGCGACGGAACTCGTAGTCGAGGGATTCGGCCCAGATATTGGCGAGCTGGAAGTTCCAGTAGTCGCAGCGCGGCGGCGTCGCCTCGACGACGAGCGCTTCGTCCGGCGCGAGTTCCCAGAGCCCCAACCAGATGCGGATGTTCGGATCGCCGCCAACCAGCCGATGCTGCCCCTCGCTCGGGAGGTGAAACGAATTGACGGGCGCGTGCTTGCGCATGTCGAGCACCCAATCGGCGAACCAGGTGGCGCAGCCGATCGCATACATCGCCGCACCCATCAGCTGGCCGGGCAGGCGGGCCGGGTCGAGCGGCGGCGGGGGGCCCTGCGCGTCGAGACACTCGATCGAGACGGCGACCGGCGTCTCGCGCTCGCGGTGCAGGAAGGTCTGGCGCAGCAATACCTGGCTCGTGTCGGGAGCGAGCTGGAGCCAGTTGCCCGGCTGCGGCTTCTGGCTCGCGAGGATCTCGAACGTACCGTCGGGCGCGTATTCGATCTCCGCGTCGTTCAAGTGTCCGGCGCCGCCGGTGATGCGATCCTTGGCGGCGAAGTTCTGGTTCTGCGCTGCGAAGCTCATGTAATGGATGCTGCCGCGCCGCCCACGGATTCGATACGTGTACTTGCCGGAGATCGAGGCCCCGAGGTAGTAGTTGTCGGGGTTGTCGAGGCCCATCTTCACGAGCTCGGGCATCGCGCGAAAAACCGGGTGCAGCGGCCCCGTCAGCTCTCCGAAGGATTGCGAGCCTGCGCGCAGCAGCCGCAGCAGATAACGGTGCCCCTCGGCGCGATCGAAGCTCGAGCGGGCGAGGCCGTCCCGCAGCAGCGTGTCGCCTGCCTTCTTCAGGACTTCGCAGAAATCGGACCACGCCTGCGCCGTGTCCACCTTCTGGATCGGATCGTCGCTCATTCGTCATCGCCTCCTGCGTCCGATCCGAGATCGAAACGCTCGATGTAACCTGCGAGGCGTTCGCGAACCGCGTCCGCCGAAATCCCCCACTCTTCGAGGGCGTAGGCATGGCTGCCGTGCTTGCCCTTCGGGTTGGCATCGATGTGGGCTTGCACGGCGGCCTCGGTGGCCGGCGAAAGTTCCATCTCGAAGTGAGAATAGATGCGGCGCGCCACGGCGAGCGAGTCCGCCACGAAATCGTCGTGGGTCACGTCGACGAAGCGCGCCGGGTCGCAGCGGTCGCGCACCGCGAGGCCGCGCTCGAGGGAGGTGGCGTAGAAATCGAACACGAGCGGGCCGAGCTCGCGCTTCGAGAGCGCGAGCGCTCCATCGGTGATGGCGTGGGTCATGCTGCAAATGGAGGCGATGCAGAGCAGCGGGTCGCGATGGCTCCAGACGATCGAAACGTCCGGGAACACGGCGAGCAGGGCGTCGATCGCCCACATGTGCGCCGGCGCCTTCAGCAGCCAGCGCTCACCGGGCCGCTGCCAGTCGAGCATCTGGAGCAGCATCCGGTAGTAGCGATACATCGGAAGCAGATCTTGCTTGCGATACCAGGAGGCGTAGGGCTCGAGCAGCGGTTCGACGCCGTAGTGGACGCCGTTCAGCGAAAGCGCGTGGAGCAGCACGCACTCCTCCGGTGTGTCGGCGCTCGCGTAGTGGATCTTCGTGAACCCGGGGTTCTTCCGATGAGACTCTTCGTAGTAGGCCTTCACCGCCAGGTAGCGGGGGTCCGGAGCGCCCGCTGCGAGATCCTTCGCAGGATCCGGGAACTGCGTCTCCCAGAGCAACAGCGGACGTGCGACCGGATCGGCCGCGAGCAGATTGAAGAGCGCCGAGGTGCCCGAGCGCGGGAGCCCCGTCAGCAGCATCGGCCGGCGGATCTCGCGTTCACGAATTTCGGGGTGCCGTCGCAGGGCGTCCTCGACGCGCAAGCGCGTCGACAGAAGCTGGAGCACGCGCCGGCGATTGCGCTTGCGCCCGCGCTCGTCGAAGGGCGCCTGGTCGTAGGCCTGACAGAGCATGCGCAGCGGCTCGCGAAAATCGTCGGCGCCGAAATCCGAAAGCCCCGTCGCAGTCCGCGCCTCCGCGAGCAGCGCCTCGATCCCGAAAAAGTCATTCGTCGCGGCCATCGCTCGCCTCGCGTTCCTTCGTCGATCCTTCGGGAAACCCGCAGCTGCCATTCTAACCCGTGCACCCCGGGCGCCGCGCCAGGACGCCTTACAGCTCGACCGGCAGCTCCGGGTGCTCGCGGTAGACGAGATCGCGGTGCGCGAGCAGCTCGGGCGCGCAGGCAGCGCGCAAGCTCGGATCGTTCAGCTCATTCAACGGGCGCAGCCCGCGCGGCTGCGACGCTGTGGTTGAAAGTGCGCCAAAATACGCCGCGCGGGAACCTGCCCCCGCGCGGCCGGCCCAGTATCCAGCAACGACAGCCGGCAATGAAAAGAGCGCAATTGGCCAAATTTCATCGATGTTTCGCGAAAACACGGGACAAGCCGGCATGACGGGGGACGAGTCCGGACAGTCTCACGACACGATCGGCAGCGCACTGACCGCCGTCGGGCTGTCGATCATTGCCGACGCCCGGCATGGGCTCGATGCGCCTGAACTGTCGCCGTCGCAAGCCGTGCATGAGGTTCGCAAGGCGCTCAAGCGCTGGCGCGCGCTGATGCGGCTGCTCGAGCCGGCACTCGGCAAGCAGGCCGATGTGATGCGGCATGAAGCACGCGACCTGATGCGCGATCTCGCCGGCGCGCGCGACGCGCAATCGGCGCTCGATGCGCTGAGTGACCTGAAGAAAAGCGAGGTCGAGCTGTCGGCGACATCGTGGGACAGCATCCAGCGCCGCCTCGACGACATCAAGAACCTGGCGGAGCAGCGCAGCTTCAGCGACGTGATGCGGGAGCGGCTGACACGTTATCTCGACTACGCGCTGCTGTCGCTGGAACGCTGGCCGCTGGCGGAGATCGAGTTCGATAGCATCGCCGGCTCGCTGGCCGCGACCTACCGCCGCGCCCGCCAGCTGGTTCCCGACGACTGGACGGAGGCCGACGCCGACCATCTGCACGACCTGCGGCGGCGCGTGGTCGAGCACCGCCACCAGATCGACCTGATCGAGCATTTGTGGCCCCGGCTCGGCCAGGTCTGGGCCGAGGAAGCGCAGCGCCTGCGCAACCGGCTCGGCGCCTACCAGGATCTCGCCGTGCTCGAACGGCTTGCGGCCCCGCACCAGCCGCTGGCGCCGTGGCGTTCACGGCTGGCGCCGCCGATCGCGGCGCGGCGGACCGCGCATGTCAAAAGCGCGGCGCGGCTCGCCGGCCGGCTGTTCGCCGAAAAGCCGAAAGCATTCCGCCGCCGCATCGCAAGCTTGTGGGCGCACCGGCGGGCCGAGAAGCATTAGATCAAGCCAGAATATGCCACTGCCGCGCCCCGGGAGCCCGGCGAGCTGAGTGCGCTAGACACACGAAAGAGTCTACCGGCACTCTCGGTCGACGCGAGAAAAACTCCGATGCGCGGATTCTCGTCTCGGGATGTCGATACCCGCGCGCGGCCTGCACTGCCTGCCCTCAGGGGTTGCCGGGCCTGCGCCATGCACCGCGGTTCGTCAGTCGCGCGCGACGACCCGGTAGTACCAGACCTCCGGGGCATCCGCGGGCGGTGACTCCGGCCAGCCGTACTTCGCGGCGAAGCTGCGGTAGGCAACCCGTTGCTCTTCGGGGTCCTCGATGCGAAGCAGGCGCCGCTCGTAGATCCGCTCACCGATTTCGAGTCGCACGTCGGGATCGCGCGTGACGTTCTCGACCCAGCGCTTCCCGGTCGGACTGCGCGCGCCCAGGTAGAGCAACGCTCCGTCTGCCGCGCAAGCAATGGTCGTCGAATGCGGTATCCCATGGGACGTTCGGGTCTCGATGAAGATCTCGGGGTACGCATCGGAGAGGGACCAGTCTTCGACTTCGCCGTGGAAGACTTCTCCTGAGAGCCACAGCCCCGGCCGACGATCCTCGGGATCGATACACGCGAAGAGCGCCAAGCACGCAGCTGCCACGCCGAATTGTCGCTTCGATCCCATGTCCGCAGCATCGCGCTGGTGCTCCACGCCTGCAAGTTTCCGTGGGGTGTGACACCTTCGGAGCATGGCCTTCCACCGCCAGTCAGCGCTCGCGCTGGTGTCGTCCGTGCTCGCGTTGGCGTTCGTCGCTTGCTCGCACGACCTCGAAGTCGAGACCTACCGGGCTTCGGAGATCTCCGCTCACGTCAACGCCCACCTGGTGCTTGGCGAGGTCGATGCGCTGCTCATCGATGCGACGATGACCCTCGCCGACGCAGGCGAGGTCGCGGATCGGATCGATCGCTCTGGCCGGCGCCTGCAAACCATCTTCATCACGAACTCCCAGCCGGACAAGTATCTCGGGCTGGCTTTGCTGACCGAGCGGTTCCCGGAAGCGCGGGTCCTCTCTACGCCTGAGGTCGCGGCCGAGATCGCCGAACGAGGCCCGAAATACCTCGAACGCCTGCGGGCGCGTTGGGGGGATCGGATCGCCACTCGGCTGGTGGTGCCGCAGCCACTCGACGCGGAAGCCTTCGAGATCGAAGGCCGGGAAGTTCGTGTCTACCGATTCACGGGCGGTGAATGTCCCAATGCCGCTGCACTCTACCTGCCGTCATTGGCCGCGTTGTTCCCCGGAGCGATCGTCTTCGAGGGTTCGCATCTCTTCCTGCGCGAGCGCGACATCCAGGGATGGCGCGAGAACCTGGCGTGGATCCAGAACCACGGAGGGATCGACCGAATCTATCCCGGGCACGGTGCAATGACGGACCTGAGCGCCATCGACTCGATGAATCGATACCTGAACGACTTCGAAGCTGCCGTCGCTCTCGGTGATCCGAGCGCAGCCATCGACGCGATGCGCGATCGCTACCCCGACTATGCTCTCGAACGCCTGCTTCGCGACTACAGCGTGCCCGCCTATCTGCCCGGCGAGAATTGAGGCCTGCGGGGAGAGGATCCCCCGCGCCCGGCGCCTGGTCTGGATCAGGGAATGAAGACCTGACAGAAGCTGAGTCGCTGGTCCCCTGCGAGGGCGCATTCGATTCTCGCGGTGAACGCATCCGTCCTGCTCCAGACCACCGGCCTGCTCGTGATTTCGAACGTCTTCATGACGTTCGCATGGTACGCGCACCTGCGTAACCTCTCGCACCGCGGCTGGCTGGCGGCGGCGCTCTGCATCGTGGCGCCGTCTTCTTCAGCTTCCGGACCCCGACGGGTCGTAGCCGGCCGCAGCGCGTTATATGATCTGCGGACCATGAGACCCGGGAAGCGTACGACCCGATATTCGCTGACGCGCAGGCAGCTGCTCCGGGGGGCGATAGCAGCCGCTGCCGCGGCTTCGCCACTGGGAGCGCTCGCGTGTTCCGGCGGGAAGCCAGCCGGGCCGTTGCAGGTGGGCGGCCTGCCCGTGACATGCAACCTCACGCTTCCCGTCGCCTGCGCTTCCAAGGCTCTCAGCAACCGCGCCGCCGGCGCTGGCGCGCCCCGTTTCGAGTACGAGTACAGCAAGTACAGCGGCTGGCCGGAGATCAAGGAATCCCTGATGGCGGGGCGGATCCAGGCGGCCTACATGCTGGCGCCGCTGGTGATGGATCTGGCGGACAAAGGGATTCCCGTGAAGATCGTGTCGCTCGGGCATCGTTCGGGCGCCGTGATCATGGTCCGCACCGACTCCCCGTACCGGCGGTTCAAGGATCTCGCTGGCAAGCGGATCGCGATTCCCAGCCGGTTTGCCGTCGATTTCCTGTTCCTGAGAAAAATGCTGGCCCAGGAGAAGATGACACCGAGCGACGTCGAAATCGTGGAGATGGCTCCTCCCGACATGCCGGCCGCGCTCTACGCCGACGCGGTGGATGCCTACTGCACGGGCGAGCCGTTCGGTGCGGCTGCACAGCGCGCCGGCTACGCGACGCCCCTGCGCATGACGCGAGACGAATGGCGCAACTACATCTGCTGTGTCCTGACGGTGCGCGAGGAGCTGATCCAGGAGCATCGCCCCCTGGTGCAGGACCTCGTCGACCAGGTGCTGGGAGCGGGCGTCTGGCTGGACGCCCGACAGGAGAACCGCGACAAAGCGGTCTCGATCGCCGCCGGGCGCAGCTTCTTCAACCAGGATCCGAACATCTTGAAGTTCGTGATGGAGAATCCGACGGACCGGGTGACGTACGGAGACCTGCGCATGATCCGGCCCGAGTTCGAGGAGCTGATGCAGCTCTCGATCGAAGCCGGCACGATCCAGCACCCCATCCCGTACGAGCGCTACATGGACGAGAGCTTCGTGAAGAATGCACAGCCGGCCGCGATCGCACTCTGATATCGGCGCAAGGCTCGGGCGTCGCGCCCTCGCCGTGCTGCTGCTGCTTCCGCTGCTCGCGGTGGCGGCGAGCGCCGTGGAAGCTGCGGACCTCAAAGCCGGCGTCTTCAACCCCGCTCGCGCGGCGCCTGAATTCTCGCTGCGCGGATCCGACGGCAGCGAGCTGAAGCTCAGCCGGTACCGCGGGAAGCTGGTGATCCTGGGCTTCGGCTTCAGCTCCTGTCCCGACGTCTGCCCCACGACGCTCGCGACGCTGGCGCAGGCGCGCAAAAAGCTCGGCGCGGATGCCAGCGAGGTCCAGATCATCTACATCACGGTGGATCCCGAGCGGGACGACGTCGAGCGCTTGCAGACGTACCTCGCGGCGTTCGACCCGAGCTTCATCGGCGGCACGGGAAGCGACGAGCAGCTGGCCGCCGTGCGCAAGGAGTACGGGATCGCAGCTTCCCGGAGGGTGTCCGGGGGGAGCTACGCGTTCGACCATTCTTCGTACACCTACCTGATCGATCGCGAGGGAAGCCTGCGGGCGCTGATGCCGTATGGGCAGAGCGCGGACGATTACGTGCACGACGTCAAGCTCCTACTGAAGCCGTGACGCGGCCTGCCGCGCGCCCGGTGCTGCTCCTGTTGGCGGGCGCTACGCTCGTCGTGGCGGGGTGGGCGGCGCTGATGCCGATCCGCTCGGCGTCGAGGGACGAGATCTTCGAGATTCCGAAGGGCACCTTTGCCCGCCGGATGGCGGGAGACGCGGTCGAGATCCTGCCCGACGAGATTCGCCTCACGCTCGGGGTCCGCGACGTCCTCGTGCTCAAAAACCTGGACGAGGTGCCGCAGATCTTCGGCCCAACCCTGATGATGCCCGGTCAGAGCTTTCGCTTGCCGTTCGCGGTGGCGTCAAGCTATCAGTTTGCCTGCACGGCGCATGCGAGCGGGCAGATGACCATCACCGTCGAGCCCTTTCCTGCGACTCCCTGGGCGCGGCTTCGCTGGCAGGTACGGGAGTTCTTGCGACATGAGCAGGGTTGAAAAGGCGCTTCCGCCCGTCGCGGTGATCGCGCTCCTGATCGCCGTCTGGTGGGTGCTGGTCCGGGCCACCGCAAGCGCCATCTTCCCCACGCCCTGGCAGGTGGTGACCGGCACGGTCGAGCTGATCGAAGACGGAACCCTCTGGCAGCACATCGGCGCGTCGCTGCTTCGGGTGACGACCGGCTTCCTGCTGGCCGTCGCCGTCGGGGTTCCGCTCGGCCTCTGGATGGGATGGGTGAGAGGCGCCTACAACACGCTCAACCCGATCTTCCAGATCCTCCGGCCGATTTCGCCGATCGCCTGGATCCCGATCGCCATCCTCTGGTTCGGCGTGGGGAATGCGTCGCCGATCTATTTGATCTTCATTTCATCGGTATTTCCGATGGTCGTGCAGACGACGGCCGGCGTGCACACGATCGAGCGGCGCTATCTGTGGGCCGCCGAGAACTTCGGGGTTTCGCGCTCGACGCTCTTCAGTCAGGTCGTGATCCCCGCCGTGCTGCCCCAGATCATCGTAGGGATGAGGATCGGCCTCGGCGTGGCCTGGCTGGTGGTGGTCGCGGCGGAGATGATCGCCCTGAGATCGGGGCTCGGCTACCTGATCATCGACTCGCGCAACGCAGGCAACCGCTACGACCTGGTGATCGCCGGCATGATCATCATCGGGTCGATCGG
>JANNIY010000150.1:0-29704 GCA_031405455.1 Deltaproteobacteria bacterium
CTCGCTCATCGACCACTGGCCACTCACGTAGTCGCGATAGAACTGCTGACGCTGCTTCTTGGAGTCGGTTTCCATCCAGGGCATCCTTCCGGTGTAAAGGATGTGCCTGGACTTCTGTAAAGGATGTGCCCGGACCGTACCCGCTGGCCGTCTAACACGGCGTATCTGGACTCCTCCTCCCCGGAGCGTTCCGGGGCGCAAGGCGACTTTGGCGCTTGATGCCGCGCAAGTCGCGGGAGGAGTCCATCTCATCACTTGCAGCTGAAGCCCGATCCGTTGGGCCGCCGGAAAGCGTGGCTCACAGCTCCTCGAGCCGAAGGGCTCCACCCTCGCGTAACGCCTTGCGTGCGTCAGCTATTCGTTCGAGGAAGTCGGGATGGTTCTCGATTCGGTAGTCCACCCAGGCGTCTTCGTCCTCGAAGCCGATCAGCACTCCGGCCGGACGCCCGTGCCGCGTGATCACAACCTCACCCTTGCTCGCGAGTCGGAGATAACGCGAAAAATCATCCTTCACCTTCGCGAGTGCCACCGTCCTGGTCGGGCGTGCCTTGCGTCGCGAGCCGCTTCTGGGCTTGCCGCTTCGCGACGATCGCGAGGACTTCAACGGTTTCGTCCCTGACGTCATGGAAAACCCTCGTCTCGCCTATACGTAGGCGGTACTGCGGTTTGGCAATACCTCGCAACCGCTTGATCCGGCTCTTGCTCACCTTCGTCGGTTCGTGCCGAAGATGCGTTTCCATCGCATCACGCACCTCCGAACGGAGCCGGGCTGGCAACCTGCGGAACTCCCGAGCCGCCTGCGGCGCCAGCACGATCTCGAATCTCATTCTAGCCAGACTTTAGCTATAATCTGCCGGCCCAACGAGGGCTTGCAGCTGAACGCCGACCCGTTGGGCGCCGGAGCGACGTGGTGGAGAAATTCAATCAGGATGACTTCCGGGTTCTAGGTACGATCGAAGAAGAGGAGACAGGCCGTCCGCTCGCCAATCTCATCGTCCGAGCATTCGATCGCGATCTCATCTTCGACGACAAGGTCGGATTTGCCACCAGCGACGACGACGGCCGATTCGAGATCCGATTCAACCGCGATGATTTCCGTGACGTAGGCGAATCACGGCCTGATCTCTATCTGCGAATCTTCGATCGCTCTGGCATCCGCGAAATCCACCGGACCACGGATGCCATCCGCTGGAACGCCTCTTCGATCGAGCGTTACCGGCTTCGCATCCCAGCCCGAGCGCTTCGTCCGCAGGCAACTCGATGAAGGAACGCCTTTCAGTCGAGCCACGGTAGGCTCGTTGGCTTGCGACTGGCGAAGGGGTGAGTTGAATCGCTTAGCATCACGCCCCAGATGAAGGGAGACTGGGATGGCTGTAAGACCGTTCGTCACCGCACCCGAGGATTACGCGCCTGCACTCGACATCGTCGGCGAACACGTCACCGTGCTCGCGTCAGGCGACGCCACCGAAGGCTATGAGATCTTCCTCCAGCGTGGCGCCGAGGGCAGTGGTCCGCCCCCGCACTGTCATCCCTGGGACGAGTCGTTCTTCGTCGTAAAGGGGCAGATCGATTTCGGCATCGGCCCCGAGTCGCAGACGGCATCGCCGGGAACTCTCGTGCATCTTCCCGCCGGCACGGTGCATTGGTTCCGCTTCGGCAGAGGCGGTGGCGAAATGGTCTCGATCACGTCGCGCCTTGGCGCCTCCAGGTTGTTCACCGACATGGCTCGGGAAATCGCGCCGGTGAATCCCGACCTGAAAAAGCTCGCAGAAGTTGGCGCCCGCCATGGGCTGAAAGTCGTCGTCTGACAGAGTCGTTGCGCCGCAGGAAGCGTAGGCAGTCAGCGTTGCATGCTGCAGCTGAGCGCTGATCCGTCATACGGCCAAGAAAGGCGGCGACGCAATGTCGAGAGAATTGGCCGAGGCGAATCAGATGGAGGAGAGGATGTTGGAGACCAAAGGCGGCTGCCTGTGCGGCGCCGTGCGCTAGACACATGGCCGGTTTTCAGGTGTCCACCGAGGGGCTGGGGAGCCAGGTGCGCACGCCGGTGGCCAGCAGGTTGAGCGCCCGACACGGCCCAGTGGCGCTCCAAGCCTGACAGGTTTCCGTCTGGAGGTGTGCGGTGGCACTGGCAGCGAACGCCCTCGTCGTGATCATCGCGCTCGAGCATCTTGGGTTTCTCGTGCTAGAGATGTTTTATTGGACCGCGCCCTTCGGATTGCGAACATTCGGATTGACGCCGGAGTTCGCTCAGGCATCAGCCGTGCTGGCCGCAAATCAGGGCCTGTACAACGGCTTTCTCGCCGCTGGCCTGATCTGGAGCTTGGCTCGACGGCGGGGCGCCTTCTCGCTCAAGGTGTTCTTTCTCGCCTGCGTGATCGTCGCCGGGGTTTTCGGTGCGCTCACCGCGAAGACCTCGATCTTGTTCGTGCAAGCGGCGCCGGCGCTTCTCGGATTGGCGCTGGTGATCCTTTCCAGACAAGCAGATGACCACGGCTAGCTTTGCGCGCGTCTCGCAGGAGCGTGCCACCGAGTAGAATGCTACTACGAACGCAGCCGAGCATCGGTCCGTTGGACCGTAGGAGAGGCGATGCTTCTCAATCACGTCGAGTTCGTGCTGATGAACAATCCTGTGCGCGCCGCGATCCAGCGGCATTTCGAGGCACGGCGGCTGCTACGGATGGGCGGTCCCATGCAGGGCGGGAAGGCTCTCGAGATCGGATGCGGGCGAGGCGTCGGCACGGAGTTGATCCTTGATGTATTCCGCGCGGAGGCGGTAGACGCATTCGACCTTGATCCGCAGATGATTGCCCTCGCCCGACGGCGCCTGACTTTCCAGTCGTCACGTGTACGGCAGTGGGTTGGAGATGCGAGTGCCATTGCCGCGGCCGACCAGAGCTATGACGCAGTCTTCGATTTCGGAATCATCCATCACATCCCGGACTGGCGTCGCGCTCTCGGAGAGGTGCAGCGAGTGCTCAAGCCCGGCGGCCGGTTCTACGCGGAAGAGGTTCTCGAGCCGTTCATCATCCATCCCATCACGCGGCGAGTCCTGGAGCACCCGCTCACCGACCGATTCGACACGTCCGGTTTTCTCGCCGGACTCGAGGCGGCCGGTTTCATCCCCGTCGCGTCCGAAGAGCTCTGGCGTGCTTTTACGTGGGTCATTGCCACGAAGCCTGAAGCAGCATGACGGGCGCAAGCAGCTGGCGCGGCCCAGCTGCGCGCCAATCGTGGCAAGTGCGCGTTTCGGACCAACGTGAACACCTGGATCGGGCGATCGTGAACACGTAGATCGGGGCATACGCCGTCGTTCTCGTCGGCGTCGGCCTGGCAACGAACCGAAAGTTCCGCAGGAGCGCCTGCTTCGCACCGGCGATCGCGACTAGGTAATTCCCCGGATCGAAAGACGCTCGACTCGCGATGGAACGCCCCTATTTTCGCCGACGGGGCGAAGGCCATCGCCTGGCGATCCGGAACCATCCCCTGGCTTCCGATGCATCGCTGGCGCCTCACGGCGAAAAATCGGGAATCACCTGGAAGGTCCGCGATGCACGGTGCGATCATCGCTGAGCTCTTGAGTTACGTCGGCGCAACTTTCGGAAGCGACTTCCGCTGTCAGATGCTGCGAACGGCCGGGATTGCTCCCCGCTTGTTCATGCCCATTTCGACCTATCCCGACGAGGAAGTCGTCGCCATCATCTGCGCGGCAACCCAGCTTTCGGGCAAGTCGGAGCACGAGTTTCTCGTCGCCTTCGGCTCTCACCTGGCGCTGGGAGTCGCGCGCCACAACGCAGAATCTCTCGACGTGACGCAGAGCGAATGCATGAATGACGGGGCCAACCGCTGCGTTCTCCATTTCCGACTCAGCACGCCGGCTCCCAGGAACTGAATCCCCTCTTCCGGATGGCTGCGACCCGGCGACTCGCTCCGGCGGCCAACGCTCGAGCTTGAAGCGCGATCGCTTGGCGAGCATCATGAGAGCCGAATGACGGCCGAGGCCTGGGCGCTGTTCTGCTTGACCGAGACGCTGCTGTGTCTCAATCCGGGTCCATCGACGCTGCTGGTCATCTCTCTCGCCCTGACCCGCGGGCAGACGGCGGGCATTCTCGCGACCTTCGGCGTGCTCGTCGCCAACGCGTTCTATTTTGCACTCTCGGCATCGGGCCTGGTGGCGGTCCACTCGCTTTCTGCCGAGGCCTTTCTCGTCCTCCAATGGATCGGCGCGGCCTATTTGATCTGGCTCGGCGTTCGCATGGTCCTGCGTTCCTTTCGGACGCCTTCCTACGACGCGAACGCGCCGCTTGCTTCGTCGGCTCGCCGCTCGTTCGCGCAGGGCTTCGTCACCCAGATCGCCAACCCAAACCTCCTCGTCTACTTCACCGCCATCCTCCCACAATTCGTGGATCCCGCTCACCCGCTGATGGGCCAGATCGCGATCCTCGCCGGTAGTTCGTTCGTCATCGAGTTCGCGGTTCTTTCCGGCTACGCCGCCCTCGCCTCCCGTGCTGGTCAGCGTGTGGCGCCGCGCTTTCGTTTGATCGCGGAGCGAGTGGGAGGCGCGCTTCTCGTGGCCGCTGGTGCGGGATTGGCGACGTTGTCTCGCGGCTGAGACGCTGGCTTCTCGTGAAGCGCCAGAGCCGACACCCATTCGCTAGACTGCCGCACCCGGAACAGGCTCGTCGCTTGAAGTGCATCCACCAGACCTCCAGTCGAACGCGCGCACAACTCCTGCGCGGCGCCCTCGAAGCGCAGGGGGTCGCGACGATCGTGCAGGGCGAGCATCTGACGGCGATTCACGGAGAAATTCCCACGGGCGCATCGGCGGAGTATCGGGTGTGCGTCGTCGACGACGAACAATTCCCCAAGGCGGACCAGCTCGCGAAGCAGTGGCTCGCAAAATCGGATTCCCGCTCGTCGCTGAGCTGGGTCTGCCGGGGTTGTGGCGAGCGACATGAAGCGCAGTTCGGATCGTGCTGGAAATGCGGAGCCGATTCGGGTTCCGGCTAGCGGGCGTCCGGTGCAGGTAGGTTCGGCTTTCGACGAAACCAGGACGGGAGGAGCCCATGCGCCGAGACGACTTGTCCGCACTCGACTTCAATTATCTCGAAGCGAGCCGGATCTTCGTGGCTTTCGCAAAGGCGGGGGAGTATCGCGAGCGTCGCGACGTCGCCATCGTTTGTTGCGGGCTGCCGGCAGAGGCGCTCAATTTTGGATTTCTCAAGCCGCCCTACGACGATCTCGAGGCATCGGCTGCCGCCGTTCAAGCCTACTTCGCCGACCGCAAGCTGCCGTTCAATTTGGCGTTGCGCAGCGCCGAACCCGAAGGGGTGGTCGAAGCGCTCGCGGCACGCGGCTGGCGTCGCAAGCTTGATCCCACGCCGGGGATGACGCTCGCGCTACCGGCAGCGATCCCAGAGCCTCCGGCTTCGCTCGCGATCCAGGAGGTGCGCAGCCTCGAAGAGCTGGTGGCCTTCCGCGAAGTCGCGTTCCGCGGCTTCGGTTATCCCGCGGCCATCGCGCACCTGTTTCTCACGGACCAGCTGGTCGCATTGCCGCAGGTGCGCCTGTATGCGGGGCGCGTCGACGGCGTGGTCGTCGCGACGTCGATGCTGATCACGACGGGCTCCATCGCCGGGATCTACTGGGTCGCCACGCTCGAGGATCAGCGCGGGCGCGGCTTCGGCGAGGCGGTCACGTGGGCGGCCGTGCGCGGCGGGAACGAGCTCGGCTGCGAAGTCGCGAGTCTTCAGGCCTCGAAATTCGGGCGCCCGGTATACACTCGGATGGGATTCTCGCACGCGCTCGATTACGTGCACTTCCTGCCGCCCGAGGCATGAGCCTACGAAATGCTGATCCCCAACTTCGGACCGTGCGCCTGCAAGTACTCGGCGATCTGCTTCTTCATCGCAGGCTCGTAGTGATCTTCGAGCCGGTAGATCCGATCGCCTTCGAAGCGGACGACTTCCTTCAGCGTCAACACGAACTCGGGAACGCCCGGAGCCCGATAGGTTGCGCTCCCGCGGATCCAGACCGAATCGCCGTCTTCCTTGGGTCCCTCGAGAAGCGCGATCTCGCGGCTCGCAAAGCGCCGGTCGAAACTGTCGAGGACTTCCTTGAAGTAGGCGAGGATTGCCTTGCGCCCCTCGAACAACCCGCCCATCGGCGGCTCGAGATCGACTTCGTAGACCGCATTCTCGCTGAAGAAGGGCTCGACATGGGACCAATCGTCGCTGGCAAAGGATTTCTCGAAGGCTCCTGCATAGGCCACGAAGCGGGCGATCTTCGACACGGTATCCTCCTGCGGCGCGCGGAATACGGATTCGAGCATAACCAAACCCGGCGTGCATCACCCGGAGACAGCCGATGAGCGAGCCGCAAACGGGGTTGCGTGAGCTGGCCGAGAACCTCTGGATCGCCGAGCGGCGCCAGAGCTTCTATGGGCTCGAGGTGGGAACGCGCATGACCGTGATGCGGCTCGCCGACGGGCGGCTGCTGCTGCACTCCCCGGTTTTTCTGGATCCGGAGCTGCGCCGAGAGCTCGCTGCGCTCGGCCGCGTCGGCTTCGCCGTGGCGCCCAACCGCGTCCATCATCTTCACGCTGGCGAAGTGGCCGACGCCTATCCGGGCGCGCTGCTATGGGTGGCGCCAGGTCTCGAGCGCAAGCGCCCCGATCTGGTGTTCGTCGACGTGCTCACGGACGAAGCACCCGCGCCGTGGAAGAGCGAAATCGAGCAGGTCTTCTTTCGCGGCCGACCCTACGAAAACGAGGTCGTGTTTTTTCATCGCGCGAGCCGCACACTGATTCTGTGCGACCTCGCCTTCAACTTTGGTCCGCGCGCGGCTGCGCCCACCCGCCTGCTCATGTGGCTCCTGCGCAGCTACGGCCACTTCGGCCCCTCGAAGCTCGACCCCCTGCTGATCCGAGATCGTCGGGCGGCGCGCCAGAGTCTCGAAAAGATCCTCCGCTGGGATTTCGATCGCGTCATCGTCGCCCACGGTGACGTGCTCGAAAGCGGCGGCCACGAGGCGCTGCGCCAGGGCTACGCATGGCTGCTCGCCTCGAAATGAACGATCGCCTCGCGGCGCACGCCGCGCGAGGCTTCATCGCTATCTTGCCCGCCTGGAGGCGCGGCCCGCGTTCCAGAAGGCAGCCGCGCTTGCATGACGGCGGGTGGCGCGAAGGGCGTGGCGAGCATGTGCGTCGTTGAATCGCAGGTAGGCGGCGCCTGGACGCTGGTCGCCGATGCCCATGCCTGAGACACTCGAGAGAGTCGACGAAGGCCTCTGGATCGCGTCGCGGCCGCTGCGTCTCTGGGTGGGTGACATCGGAACCCGCATGACCGTGATGCGTCTGGAGGGAGACGATCTTCTCCTCCACTCGCCGGTGCCTCTCGACCCTGCCCTGCGCGCGGCCCTCGATCGGATCGGGCGGGTTCGCTGGATCGTCGGCCCCAGCCTCGTTCATCACCTCTTCTTGCAGCAGTACGCCAGCGCCTACCCCACCGCGGAGCTCTGGGGCGCACCCGGGCTCGCCGAAAAGAAGCCTGATCTACGTTTCCATCGCGTCCTCAATGGCGCGCCCATGCCGCTCTGGGAGGGTCGCGTGTCGTATCACTTGTTCGAAGGCGCGCCGCGCTTGAACGAGGTCGTGTTCCTGCATCGGGCCTCGCGCACGTTGGTGCTCACGGACCTCGCCTTCAATGTGAAGCCGGGCGCTCGCAACCGCGCAAAGATTTTTCATTGGCTGGTCGGCGCCACACGCGGCTTCGGACCGCACCGGATCATCCGCGCCGTGACCCGGGATCGCGAGGCCGCGCGGCGCTCGCTCGCAAAGATCCTCGCCTGGGACTTCGACCGGATCATCGTCACGCACGGCGCCGTGCTCGAGCACGGCGGGCACGAGGCCTTGAAGGCCGCGTTCGCGTTTCTCGATCCGGCGTAGAGCGCGCGGGAGTCGGCGCGCGTTGCCGCGGTTTGCGTCGCGAAGGTCCCGACCGGCGGCGGGGCCGCGGGAATCGCTGAGCGCTAGATCTCGCCCTTAAAGCGCAAGGGGAGGGCCAGGCTGAAGGTCACCAAATCGGGGCGTACGCGCACGCTCATCCAGCGGCGCGACGATTTTTGCCGCGCATTGATCTGGTTCATGAAACCCTCGGTCGAGTAACGCAGCGCCTCGGTGAATGCGCTGGCATTGCGATAGAGAATCTCGATGTGATCGGGGCGCTCCGGAGCGACCCGCACCTCGAACTCGAGGAAGCTATAGAGATTCGCCGTGATGGTCGTGATGAGCTTCGCCTGACGCACGAGGCTGGCGCGAGTCTGCGCCTGGCCGGCACGGTCGGCGTAATGGAGCTGCTGATAGATCCCACTGCCGAAGAGTCGGTCGGCCGCGAGCTCCCCTTCGCGAATCATGTAGGCCGGGTCGCGACGTCCGCCCACGTCCCAGTCGACTTCGATCAGCTCGCAAAAAACGTTGATCGGGTACCAACGGCCGATGTCGATCTTCTGATCGATCAATTCGAGGGCAGGGCCGCTCAGCCGCGCCTCGAGCTGGGCGGCAGCGACGCGGCCCTGCTCGCGGTGACGTCGAACGGTCACCACTACACCCAACATGAGGCTGCCCTTGACCGAAGGTTCCACGCGGTGTCTACCTCGTGAAGGGTCATCGGTAACTGCCAGTCGGCCCTTGAGAGGACCGCCTCTTCAGCTGCGGCCCGAAAGGCCCAGCCCCTGCTTGGCGATCACGCCGCGCATCACCTCGGAAGTGCCGCCTCCGATCGTCTCCCACAAGCTCTGTCGCCAGAGCAGCTCGACGCGCGCTCCGTGGACGAGGGCTTCGCTGCCTCCAAAATCGAGAGCGGCGCGCGCAATCTTCTGGCAGGCCAGGCTGTGAACCACCTTGTTCGCCGCTGCCTCCACGATCGCGGGGCGGCCGCGCTGCATCGCGTCGAGCACACGCAGCGCGTGCGCCTCGACCTCGAGCACTTCGACGGCGAGATCGGCGAGCGTGCGCCGCACGAAAGGATCCTCCGCGAGACCCTGCGCGCGCGCCCAGGCGAACACCTCTTCGAGATCCCGCCGCACGCGCTTGGGGGGAAACTGGATGTGCCGCTCGTCGGCCAGCGCGGCGCTCATGAGCGACCAGGCGCCATCTTCGGGCCCGATGCGCTGATCCTCCGGCACGCGGACAGCTGCGAGCGTCACTTCGTTCAGCTGATCGCCATCGAGGGTCGGCAGCGCGCCGACGCGCACGCCCGGTGCGTGCAAATCGACGATCAGCAGCGACAGCCCCTTGCCGCGGCTCTCCTGGCTTCCCGTTCGGCATAGCAGCCACAGATAGTCCATGTCCTGTGCGTAGGATTGCCAGCATTTCTGCCCGGTGACGACATACTCCGCTCCGCGTCGCTCGGCGCGACAGCGCACGCTCGCGAGATCCGATCCCGCTTCGGGTTCGGAATAGCCGAGCGAGAAATGGATCTCGCCCGCGCGGATTGGCGGCAGCCAGCGGGCTCGCTGCTCCGGCGTTCCCCAGCGAGCGATCGTCTTCGCCACGATGCCCGAGGCGAGCGGATTGCGCGCCGCGCGCGCATGGGCGACCTCATCCCACAGGATGTACTCGTAGGCGAGCGGCAAGCCGGCGCCGCCCGCGCTCTCTGGCCAGCCGATCGAGAGCCAGCCGCGTTCGCCCATGGCCCGAAACAGCCGCGCGACTTCCTGCCACTTGTGTCCCTGAAGGAAGAAGGCGTCGAGATCCCGCCAGTCGGCGAGAAAGGCGATCACTTCGGCGCGAAAGGCTTCCTGCTCGGGCGCGAATTCGAAGTTCACGTCTCTTCCTCGTGACGGGCCTTCGGATCCGGGTTCCAGCGCGGCGCGCGCTTCTCGGAGAAGGCGCGCGGGCCTTCGAGGAAATCCGGATGGCTCCAGTGCGAACGCAGCAAAGCCCAGGCAGATTCGAGCGCCGCGCGGTAGCCGTTTTCGACGCTCCCCCACACGGCCTGTTTCGAGAGCGCCATCGCCTGCGGAGAGTTCGCGAGCATCGCGCCCGCCATCGCGAGCGCCGCGGGCAACACGGCGGCGGGCGTCGCCACCAGCTCGTCGACGAGCCCCAGCTGATGGGCGCGCGCGGCGGGCAGCCGATAATCGCGGCCGACGAGCGTCATGCGCAGCGCCGTGCCGAGTGGCAGCCGCTTCGCGAGACCCACGTTCTCGAGAGCGCCCACCATGCCGACGTTCACGTGCGCGTCGACGAAGGCGGCATTCTCGGAAGCGATCACGATGTCCGAATCCACCACGAAGTGCAGACCGCCACCGACGCACAAACCCTGCACCGCGCAGATCACGGGCTTCCAGACCTGGTTCTGGTGAGGCGACCAGTGAACGGCTTCTGCGAGCGGACGATCCGAGAAGACGAGCTTCGCGTCTTCGCCCGAAGCCTCGGAGACGTCGAGGCCCGTGCAGAAGTGCCGCTCGCCCGCAGCGGTGATGATCGCCACGCGGATCGCGGGGTCGTCGCGCACTTCGCTCCAGATCGCCCGGAAGCTGGTCATCATTCCCGGCGCGAGCGAGTTGCCCTGCGCGGGGCGGTCGAGCGTGATCACGACGATGCCATCGGGGCGCCGTTCATAACGCAGGCCCGCGAGCGGTTTCGTGAGATCGACTCCAGCCATGGGATCTCCTCTACGCGTCGAATGGCGCCAGCACGGCGGCGCGCGCTGGCGCATCGCCACTGAAATGCGACGCGAGCTGGCGGATTCGGCGTGAGACGTGGAACACCGGGCCCTCGAGCGTGATGCCGATGGCGCCAAACACTTGATGGCAGGTGTGAACGGCGGCCAGCGCCGCGCGCGCCGCCGAGAGCCGCGCCGCGGCGGAAGGCGCACTCGCCGGTGTTGCCCCTGGCTCGCGGCCGTCGCGGTCGAATGCGAAGGCCGCAGCGCGCGCGAGCGTTGCGGCAGCGGCGAGCTGCGTCCAGCAATCGGCGAGGGGATGCGCCACGGCCTGGAACTCGCCGATCGCGCGGCCGAACTGTTTGCGCGTGCGCGCGTGCTCGGCGGTGTCCTCGACGAGACGGTTCGCGGCGGCGCTCAGGTAGGCGGCGAGCGCGATATCGTGGAGCACGAGCGCGCGGCGAGCATCACCCAGGGCGGCCGTGCGCTCGAGCGCGAGCCGGCCCCAGGGCTCGCCGCCGAGCGTTTCGATGCGCTCGATCGCGCCTCGCGGCCGCGCCAGATGGGCGTGCTCGCCAACGATCTCGATGAAGATCTGCGCCTCGGACGCCCACGGCAATAGCGGCGGGCATCCCAACGAAACGATGGCGGCGCCACTCGTGACGGCCGCGCGCTCGTCTTTCGGCAAAAGCTGCGCCGCGCACAGACTGCCGAGGAGCGGTCCGGGAAAGACCGCCCGTCCGAGCGCCTCGACGGCCGCCACCAGCTCGCTCGCGCCGCCTTCACCCTCGGGTGTCGCGATGGCCAGCACGCCCAGCTCCGCCAGCGACTTCCAGAGTCCGGACGGGAAGCGATCGCAGGCTGCCTTCACCACCGCATCGCTGCACTGATCGCGGCAGAACTGGCTCACCGCGTCGTGAATCGCCTGTTGCGCATCGTCGAACGCGAGATCGAGGCCCACTACTTCCGGCACCAGCGCGCCTCGGCCACGGCGCGGCGGTGTCCCGCCACACCGCCTGCCTCGAGGCGCAACACCTGCAGGCGCATGCTCCAGACATGCAAACCGTGCTCGCGCGTGAAACCCATCGCGCCCGTGAATTGATGCGTATCCGAGAACACCAGACTGGCGGCGGCAGCCGCGTGCGCGGCCGCCGCGGCGGTGGCTTCGTTCGGCGCGTCCTGCGACGCGGCTTCATAGACGAGCCAGCGGCTGCCCTCGACCAGCACGGCGGCTTGCGCCAGACGATGCTGCACGGCCTGAAACGAGCCGATCGCGCGGCCGAATTGGCGGCGGCGCTTCACGTATTCGAGTGTCACCTCGAGACAAGCCTCCATCGTCCCCAGCGTCTCGGCCGCAAGCGCGAGCCTCCAGAGACTGCGCAGGCGTTCTCCCGAACCCTGGCCGAGCGAGTCGCCGCGATCCTGCGCCACGCGCAGACGGCCGATTGGCAGCATGAAATTCGAGGCAATCGGCAGGGCATCGCCTGCGGCGAGCGGGATGCGGCGGGCCTCCGCACCCGCATCGACGAGCAAGGTGCGAGCCTGCGCGGCAAAGCGCACGGGGCCCGTCTCGCCGGCTCTTGCGAGCGCGATCGGGCCGGGCAACGTTTCTCCCGTCAGGCCCGGCGCGACGATCGCCGCGGCGCCGATTCCCACCACGCCGCCCGCTTTCGCGACGGCCTCGACGACCAGCGCGGCTTCGAGCAGGCCCGCGCCTTCCGCGAGCGCAACCGCCTGGAAACCCGCCGCAGCGAGCGCCGCATCGAGCGCCGTGTCGTACTCGGATTTCCGATTCAGCTCGATCGCACGCTTCGCGCCCGCGTGTTGAGAGAGCAGCCCGGCCACCGCCTCGAGAATCGCCTGCTGATCCGCATTCGGTTCGAAATCCACGGCGCTACTCGCGGGGCAGGCCGAGGAAACGGTTGGCGACCAGATTCAGGTTCACCTCCGTCGTTCCCACGGCCACCCCGGCCGTCATGGCGAGCCGGAAGTGCGACTCGGCGACATGCCCGTACTCGAGTGCCTCGGGACCGAAGATCTCGAGCGCGAGCTCGGAGACCGCGCGCTCGGCGAGCGTGCCCGCGACGCGTGCCAGGTTGGTATCTGCCGACGGCGGCTGGCCATGCGCGCGCACGTCGATCACGCGGTAGGTCAGCAACCGCGAGGCTTCGCAGATCGCACGCGCCTCGCCGAGCTTTTCCAGAATCGTCGGATCGGAAAGCATTCCGCGCGCCCGCGCCAGCTCGGCGAGCTCGTCGAGGATGTCGGCGGCGCGCGCGTAGCGCGCAGCGCCGACGCGCTCGAAGGCAAGCGCATACAGCACGACCTCCCACCCCGTGTTCTCGGGGCCGAGCCGGCAGGCGACCGGCACGCGCGCATCGCTGAAGAACACCTCGAAGAAGTACTTGTCCCCGACGACGGAGGGGATCTCGCGCACCTCGATCCCCGGCGTATTCATCGGAACCAGCAACACGGAGATACCCTGGTGGCGCTTCGAGGCCGGATCGGTGCGCACGATCAGGAAGCAATACTCGGCGTAGTTGACGTAGCTGGTCCAGATCTTCGAGCCGTTGATCACGTACTCGTCGCCATCGCGCACGGCGAGGGTCCGCAGCGAGACCAGATCCGAGCCGGCCTCCGGCTCGGAGAAGCCTTGACACCAGAACGCGTTGCCTGCGCTGATGCGCGGAAGATGGAAGGCTTTCTGCTCCGGCGTGCCGTAGATCATGATCGTCGGGCCGACCCAGTTCACGTTCATGTACTGGGAGCTGCGCGGCTCGCCGATCCGCCACATTTCTTCGCCGAGAATCGCGTGGCGCCACGGCGAAGCGTCGCGGCCGCCATACTCCGCGGGCCAATGCTGTGTGAGCCAGCCCTTGCGCGCGAGCTTCGGGCAGAACTCCTTCGAGAACTCCGCCTGTGCGTCGCTGCCCGGACCGTGTTTCGAAAGCGCTGCCCAATCGGGGGGAAGCGTTTCCGTGAGGAACTCCCGCAGCTCGCGGCGGAAGGCGACGTCCTCGTCGGACCAGCGGAATTCCACGCCGCCTCCTGCGCGAAACGGAGAATCTGACGGTATATCAGATGGTTTGCCAGGGCAATCGGATTTCGCGCCGACTCCGCTTCAAAAGCGCTTCCCATCGAACCCGCGCATGGTGTACCTACGCGGCATGCCGTTTCCGGATTTCACGCCTGCGATCCCGACGTTCGTGCGCACGCGCAGCGAGCGCTTCGGGGCACGGCCGTTGATCCTGCTGCGCGACGAGCGCATCACGTACGCGCAGGCCGACGCGCGTTCGGCGCGCCTGGCGCGCGGGCTGCTCGCGGCGGGCCTCGGCAAGGGCAGCCGCGTCGGCATCTGGCTTCCGAACGGGCCCGACTGGATCGTGGCCTTCCTCGCGGCCGCGCGCATCGGCGCGGTCGTGATTCCGCTCAACACCTTCTACAAGGCCCGCGAGCTCGGCTTCGTGATGCGGCACGCCGACGTCGAGTTGCTGTTCACGCTGCCGCGCTTCTTGAATGCGGATTATCTGGAGCGTCTGGAAGCGGTCGCGCCCGAATTGATTGCGCAGAAAGCCGGCCCGCTTCACGTGCGCGAGCTGCCCTACTTGCGCGACGTCTACGTATTCGGGCGCAGCGATCGGGCCTGGGCGCGATCCGTTGACGTTCTCGACGCTGCCGCCGATGCAAGTCTCGCCATCGACGAGGCGTTCCTGCGCGAGATCGAGAGCTGCGTGACTCCCGCCGACCCGCTGATCGTGATCTACAGCTCGGGCAGCACCGCCGACCCGAAGGGCGCGCTCCACACCCACGGCGCCCTGATCCGGCATGCGTTCAACTTGAATTCGTTCCGCGATCTGCGGGCCGACGATCGCATGTTCTCCCCGATGCCGTTCTTCTGGGTCGGCGGTCTCGTGTTCACACTGATGGCCGCGATGCACGCCGGCGCCTTCATGCTCTGCGAGGAATCGTTCGAGCCCGGCGAAACGCTCGCGCTGCTCGAGCGCGAACGGGCGACGATCGTCGCCGGCTGGCCGCACTATGCGAAGGCGATGATGGAGCACCCGAGCTTCAAGAGCCGCGATCTCTCGTCGATTCGTTCGGGCAACCTGTACGAGATCCTGCCGCCCGAAGTGCGGCCCAGAGACCCCGAGCTGCGCTCGAACGCCCTGGGCATGACCGAAACCTGCGGCCCGCACACGATCGACCGCATGGACGTCGATCGCCCCGAAGCCCTGCGCAGCTCGTTCGGCCGCTCCGTCCCCGGCACCGAACACAAGATCATCGAGCCCGGAACCGGCAGGCTGCTCGCGCCCGGCGAGCTCGGCGAGGTCTGCGTGCGCGGCTACAGCGTGATGCAGGGGCTCTACAAGCTCGAGCGCGAGGACGTCTTCGACCGCGATGGCTTCTATCACACCGGCGACGCGGGCTACTTCGACGAGGACGGCGTCTTCTTCTTCAAGGCGCGGATCGGCGACATGATCAAGACGGCCGGCGCGAACGTGACGCCGCGCGAGGTCGAGATCGTGATGGAGAGCCAGCGCGAGGTGCGTTCGGCCTTCGTGGTGGGCGTGCCCGACCCCGTTCGCGGTCAGAACGTCGCTGCGGCGGTGATTCTCAAGGCCGGCAGCGCACTGGGCTGGGATGAGCTGCGCGAACGCCTGCGCGTCGAACTCTCGGCCTACAAGGTTCCGCGTCACTGCTTCTTCTTCGGCGACGGGGAGCTGCCCTTCACGGACAGCGGCAAGATCGACAAGCGGAAACTCGCGTCGCTGCTGGCCGAACGGATCGCCCGCGCGCCGGAGGCCTAGGCGCGGCTAACGCAGCTCGGGCATCACGTAGCGGCCCACCAGCTCGATCGAGCGCAGGACCTTTTCCTCCGGGATCGCGTGGGGCTGCATCATGCACAGCAGCAGATCACAGCCCGCGGCCTGGTAGCGCTTCGCGATTTCGATGCAGCGATCGGGATCGCCGACGATGCACGAACCCGTCGCCGTCAGGTAGTCGAAGGTGAGAAAGCTCGCATCCATGTTCGCGATGGGCTTGGTGTAGGCATAGCTCGCGTAATCGCGCTTCAGCTCCTCCTGCCACGTGCCCAGCGTCTGGATCTGGCGGACTCCCGTCTGGGCGTACCACTCGAACGACGCTCGCGCGGTGGCCATCGCCTCGGCCGTGGTCTCCGCGCAATGCACCATCGTGAACGTGGCTGCGCGCTGGTTCACGAATTTCCCGACCGGCTTCGCGACCGCGAGACCCTTGCGGTAGAGCCGCAGCCGCTCGGCCAGATCCTCGGGAGGGACGCCGAGCGTGAAGGACAAGAGCCCGAGGCCGCGGCGCCCGGCGATCTCGTGGCTTTCCGGGCTCGTCGAAGCCACCCAGAGAGGTGGATGAGGCTGCTGGATCGGTTTCGGAATCACGCGGCGCGCCGGGAAATCGAAGCGCGGGCCGTGCCATTCGAAGACCTCCTGCGTCCAGGCGCCGACGATCATTTCGAGCGCTTCGTCCCACAGCGCTCGCGTCTGGTCCGGATCGATACCGAAGGCCTCGAGCTCCGTGCGCGTCGACGAGCGCCCGGTTCCGAACTCGAGGCGACCGTCCGAGATCACGTCGACCACGGCGGCGGCCTCGGCGGCGCGAATCGGGTGGTTGTACGGAAACGGCAGCAGACGCACGCCATGGCCGATGCGGATCTGGCGCGTGCTCGCGGCGACGGCGCCATAGAGCACGCCGGGTGCAGAGCAGTGCGAGAACTCTTCGAGAAAGTGGTGCTCCACCGTCCAAAAACTGTGGTAACCGAGCTCGTCGGCGCGCACGGCCTGCGCAAGTGTGTGTTGGTAGGCCGCGCGCTCGCTCCCGGGCGTCCAGGGCCGCGGCACGGGGATTTCGCAGAAGAGTCCGAACTGCATCGAGGCGGCTCCTAGCCCGAGGCAGGGTCGATTTCGCGACCGGACGCGTCGAGAATCGTGATGGCGAGCGCCGGGCAGCGCCGCGCGATCTCGAGCAGGCGCGCACGCGCCAGCTGGCCGGCTTCGGGGCCGGCGTCGCCCAGCCCGTCGTCGTCGAAGCCGAACGCTTCGGGCGCAGCCTCGACGCAGTTGCCGGCGCTCTGACAGCTGTTCTTGTCGATGCGAACCCCGAACGCCATGCCGCCTCCGCTGCGACGGACCCGGCGCCCGAGGCAGCTGGCCCGCGCGTCAGCAGGGTACGCGGTTTCGGTTGACAGTTCTACCTGCGCGCAGGTAGATTTTGTTCATGTCACAGGTCGCCCCGCAACGTTCGCGCGCCGAGCGCACCCGCGCCGCCGTGCTCGAGGCGGCGGAGGCGATTTTCGCCGAGAAGGGCTTCACAGCGACACGGCTCGAGGACGTCGCCGATCGCGTGGGCATCCGCCGCGCCTCGATCGTCTACTACTTCAAGGACAAGAAAGAGCTCTACCACGCAGTCCTGGCCGGTGTCTTCGGGGGTCTGCTCGCGAAGATCGAGGCCGCCCTCGCGCGCCCCGACCCCCTGCCCGTTCGCATCGAAGCCGGGGTGGGCGCGTGGGTCGATTACGTGGGGGCGCGCCCTTCGATCGCGCGCCTGCTCCTGCGCGAGGTCGCCGACGCTGCGCCGGGACACCAGCCCGCGCTGCTCGAACACACGCGGCCGTTCTTCGATCTCGTGCGCAAGCAGGTCTTCGAACGCGATGGGGATCGGGGCGAGGCCGCACGTCTTGCGCCGATCGACCCGGTGCACCTCGCGAGCACGATCGCCGGCGCCACCGTCTTCTTCGTCGCTGCGATGCCGGCGCTGGTCCCGCAGCTCGCCCTCGACCCGCTTTCGCCGGAGCATCTCGCGGCGCATCGCGAGGAGGTGTTGCGCATCGTGCGCCGGCTGCTCGGCACTTCGGGTCCGCGCCAACCTCGCGCCGCGAAATCCAGGCGCCCGAATCGGGAGGAATGACATGAACGACGATGCCGCCAAGGGCTGTCCGGTCGCCGCCGGGCAAGCGGATTACGATCCCTTCGAAGAATTCAATCGCGCCCAGGGCATCGGCAGCGTCGAGGATCCCTACAGCCAGTTCAAGGAAAAGCGCGACCGCTGCCCCGTGCAGCAGGTCGACCCCACGTTTCTCACGGGCGGGCAGGCGAAGCACACCCTACCGGGCGTCAAAGAGGTCTTCGCCGTCCTGAGCCACGAGGGCGTGGCGCAGGTGCTGCGCGACGGAGAGACCTTCACCTCGACGATCTATGCGAACAGCATGGGCCTCGTGATGGGCCACACGATCCTCGAGATGGACGAGCCCGAGCACTCGCGCTACCGGCGATTGATCCAACAGGCGTTCAGCAAGAAGGCGCTCGCGCACTGGGAGACGGATCTCGTGCGGCCGATCGTCACCGCGTGCATCGACGGCTTCGTCGAACGCGGCAGCGCCGATCTCGTGCGCGAGCTCACGTTTCCGTTTCCGGTGAACGTGATCGCCGGCATGCTCGGGCTTCCCGAGCTGGATCTTCCTGAATTTCATCGCCGCGCGGTCGAGCTGATCAGCATCGGCATCGATCCGATGCGCGGGATCCAGGCGTCGCAGGCGCTCGAACGCTACTTCCTGCCGTTGATCGCTGCGCGCCGCGATGCACCGCGCGACGATTTGATCAGCGTGCTCGCCACCGCCGAACTCGAAGGTACGCGCCTCACCGATGCGGAGATCGTCGCGTTCCTGCGCCTGCTGCTGCCGGCCGGAGCCGAAACGACCTACCGCTCGTCGAGCAATCTGATCTTCGGTCTGCTCACGCACACGGACCAGCTCGAGCAGGTTCGACGCGATCGCACGCTGATTCCGCAAGCGATCGAGGAGGGGCTGCGCTGGGAGCCGCCGCTGCTCGGCATCCTGCGCGGCGTCACGCGCGACACCGAGATCGACGGTGTCCCGGTGCCGAAGGGCGCAACCCTCTCCGTGAGCATGGGGGCCGCGAATCGGGACGACGGGCGCTACACCGAACCGGATCGCTTCGACATCTTCCGCCCGGCCCGCCAGCACATGGCCTTCGGGTTCGGGGCGCACCGCTGTCTCGGGATGCACCTCGCGCGCATGGAGACGACGGTGGCGCTCGAAGCGCTCTTCGATCGGTTGCCGAACCTGCGGCTCGATCCCGCCGCCGGCCCGGTCGCCGTCACGGGCGTCACCTTCCGCGCGCCGACACGGCTTCCGGTGCTCTTCGGCTGACGATCAGGCGATCGCCTTCGCCTCGCGGAGCTTGCCGATCGCATCGGCAGAGAAACCCCATTCGCGCAGCGCCTCGTCCGTGTGTTGTCCTGCATGCGGCGGCGGACGCCGGATCGCTGCCTGGCTGCGGCTGAAGCGCGGCGCAGGACCGGGCTGGGGCGCGCCAGCCACCGTCACGAAGGTTCCGCGCGCCTGCATGTGCGGATGCTCCTTCGTTTCGGAGAGCGAAAGCACCGGGGCGAAGCAGACGTCGCTGCCCTCGAGCAGCTCGCACCACTGCGCGCGCGTCTTCTGCTTGAAGATCGCCGCGAATTTTTCCTTGAACGCCGGCCACTGGGAGCGGTCCATCTGGCCCGGCAAGGTTTCGCCCGCGAGCCCGAGCTTCTCGAGCAGCTCGCGGTAGAACTGCGGCTCGATCGAGCCGATCGACACGTACTTGCCGTCGCTCGTCTCGTAGACCTCGTAGAAGTGCGCGCCGGTGTCGAGCATGTTGGCGCCGCGCTCTTCCTTCCACCAGCCGGACTGGTGCGCGCCGTGGATGATCGCCATCAGCGACGCCGCGCCGTCCACCATCGCCGCGTCGACCACCTGGCCGCGGCCGGAGGTCGCCCGCTCGACGAGCGCGCACACGACGCCGAAGGCGAGGTACATGCCGCCACCGCCGAAATCGCCCACGAGATTGAGCGGCGGAAGCGGCGGCTCTCCGCGCCGGCCGATCGAATCGAGCGCGCCGGCGAGCGCGATGTAGTTGATGTCGTGGCCCGCGACACGCGCGAGCGGCCCCTCCTGCCCCCAGCCCGTCATGCGCCCATAGACGAGGCGCGGATTGCGCGTGAGGCAGACGTCCGGCCCGAGACCGAGGCGCTCCATCACGCCGGGCCGGAAGCCCTCGATCAGGCCGTCGGCCTTCTCGATCAGTCGCAGCACCGTCTCGACACCGTCCGGGCGCTTGAGATCCACGCCGACCGAGCGCCGCCCGCGTGCGAGGAAATCGAGCGACGGCTTCGCGGGATCGCCGCCCTCCACGTTCTGGGCGCGATCGATGCGCAGCACTTCCGCACCCATGTCCGCGAGCATCATTCCCGCGAACGGGCCCGGACCGATGCCGGCGATCTCGATGATGCGAATGCCATCCAGGGGGCCCACGGCTTCCTCCTTCCATCTGCGGCGGTTCGAAAGGGGCCGAAGATAACTCAGCCCGCGTCGGCTGGGTCCGCCTCCGCGAGCGCCTCGAGCAACGGCCGCGCCTTCGCGAGCGTCTCGAGCCATTCCGCGTGGGGTTCCGAATCCGCCACGATGCCGCCGCCGGCGTGGAAGTAAGCCCGCCCGCCGCAGAGCACGATCGTGCGGATCACGACCGAGAGATCTGCGCCGCCGCGCGCGTCGAGGTAGCCGATCGCGCCCGAGTAGATCCCCCGCCGCACGGGTTCGAGATGATCGAGCAGACGCATCGCCGCGAGCTTCGGCGCGCCCGTCATCGATCCCGGCGGAAAGGCCGCACGCAGCGCATCGAGCGCGTCGCAGCCGGGGCGCAAACGGCCCTGCACCGTCGAAACCAGATGAAACACCGATGCGTATTCTTCGACGGCCATCAATTCGGGCACTGCGACGCTGCCGATTTCGCAGACGCGGCCCAGATCGTTGCGCACGAGATCGACGATCATCAGATTCTCGGCGCGGTCCTTTTCGGACGCGAGCAGCGCGCGCCGCTCGCGCGCCTCGTCGACGGGATCGCTCCCGCGGCGCCGCGTGCCCTTGATCGGCCGGCTCTCGACGCGACCTTCGCCATCGATTCCGAGAAAGCGTTCGGGCGAGCTGCCGATGATCGTCGCTTCCGGAAGCTCGAGGAAGCACGCGAAGGGAGCCGGGTTGCGGCGGCGCAACGCGAGATGCAACGCGAAGGCGTCGCCCGCGAAATCCCGCTCGAGACGATGCGTGAGGCAAGCCTGGTAGACGTTGCCCGCGGCGATCTCCTCGCGTGTTCTCTCGATCGCCTTCGCGTAGCGACTCTCGTCGGGAATCGACGGCGCCCGGCGCACGCGCGATTGCGCGCGGCCGGAACCGAACTCGCCAGAGGCCTCCTCGCAGCCGCCCGCCTGCGACACGAACGAGGCTTCGCTCGCATTCGCCAACGAGCGCGCGGCCAACGCGGCGTTCGACTGCGCGCTCGCGAGGTCGTCGCCAAAGCCGAGCCCGAGCGCGACGGTCGTGCCGCTTGCGAGATCGTGCGCGAGCACTCGGTCGACGAGCAGCAGCGTGGCATCGGGCAGGCCGAGATCGTCCTCGGCGCGCCACGCGAGCCGCTCGAAGCGCCCGGCCAGCTCGTATCCGAAATAGCCGATGGCTCCGCCAATGAACGGCGGAGCGGCCGCGGAAAGGCCCTCCGGAATCGGAGGCGCGAGCGCCCGCAACAGCTCGATCGGATCCGCGCGCAGGATCTGCCTGCCGACGGCGAGTCCGCGCCGCGCGGCGCGCAAGCACTCGAGTTCGCAGTGATCTGCGCGCACCCGCAAGACCGCATAGGGATCCGCGCCGGCGAACGACCAGCGTCCCAGGCGGGCGGAGGGCAGCGAGCTGTCGAGCAGCCAGGGATAGCGCCGGCCGCGCAGGCGCGCGAAGCGCGCGAGCAGGCCCGGCTGGGCCGGCAGCTCGCAGGCCTCGAGGAACGCACGTGCGGGGGGGAGCAGCACGAGCTTCGCGCCTCCAGGACGTGAAAGCTACCCACGACACGCACAGACTTCCACACAACGCGCCGCGCAACGTCTACAATGCCGCGGTCTTGTCGCAAACACCCCCGTCACACGCGCCCGACACGGGCAAAGCCGCCAAGCCCGCGGGCGTCGGCGGCGCCTACGCCAACTACGTGCTCGCCGTCCTCGTGATCGTCTACGTCATCAACTTCCTGGATCGCCAGATCATCACGATCCTCGCCGAGGACATCAAAGCCGATCTCGGCGTGAGCGACGCAGAGATCGGCTTTCTCTATGGCACGGCGTTCGCCGTCTTCTATGCGATCTTCGGAATTCCGCTCGGGCGGCTCGCCGACGTCTGGAACCGCCGTACGCTGATCGCGACCGGCCTCGGCTTCTGGAGCCTGATGACGGCGGTTTCCGGCCTCGCGCGCGGCTTCGGTTCCCTGGCTGCGGCGCGGATCGGCGTCGGTGTCGGGGAAGCCAGCGCCTCGCCGGCGGCCTTCTCGATGCTCTCGGATACGTTTCCGCCGCGCCGCCGTGCGACGGTGCTCGCCATCTACTCGAGCGGCATCTACATCGGCGGCGGACTCGGACTGATGATCGGCGGACAAGTCGTCGATCGCTGGAACGCGGCGTTTGCGCCGGGCATGGCCCCCTACGGCCTGAAGGGCTGGCAGGTCGCGTATTTCCTCGTCGGCATTCCGGGGCTGCTGCTCGCCCTCTGGGTGCGCACGCTGCGCGAGCCTGTGCGCGGTCAGGCGGATGGCGTCGTGGCTCCCGTCGAGCCGCATCCGTTTCACGCGTTCTGGCACGAGCTCGGCGCCGTGCTGCCGCCCTTCACGTTGTGGCACCTCGTCCGCGAGGGCGCGGGCGCACGGGCGATCGCGCGCAACCTCGCCTTTGCGGCCGCCCTGGCCGCCCTCTGCAGCGTGCTCGTGCACGTGACCGGGAACCTCCCGCAATGGCTCGCGCTGTCGTTGGGGATCTACGCCGCATTTTCGTGGATGAGCACGCTCGGTCTGCGGGATCGGCCCGCCGCGGCATTGCTCTTCCACACGCCGACACTGCGCAACGTCTCCCTCGGTCTCGCCTTGCTGGCGTTCACGGGTTACGGACTCGGGGGCTGGACGCCGGTGTTCTTCCGCCGCGTGCTGGAACAGCCGACCGGGGAGGTCGGGACCATCGTCGGACTCACGGCGGCCGTCGCCGGCGTGCTCGGGGTGACGTGCGGCGGCCTGCTTGCCGATCGCCTGCGCGCGACGCGGCCCGAGGGTCGCCTCTACATCGCGCTCGCAGGAGCGATCCTTCCGCTCCCGTTCGCCTGGTGGATGCTTTCCACGCGCGACCCGACCACCGCCTACCTGCTCAACTTCCCGGTCTCGGTGCTCACCTCGATGTGGATCGGCGTCGGCGCCTCGACGGTGCAGGATCTCGTGCTCCCGCGCATGCGCGCCGTCGCTTCGGCGTTCTACCTGCTCGTGATCACGTTCGTGGGCTTCGCGCTCGGGCCGTATTGCATCGGCCAGCTATCGGACGGGTTGGGGGACTTGTCGTTGGCGATGCGCCTATCGATATTGGTGAACCTGGTCGCTGTCGCCTTCCTGTGGCGTGCGATGCAGACGCTGCACCGCGACGAATCGAGCCTGCTTGCGCGGGCGCGCGACGCCGGCGAACCCGGACTCTGATAGAGTCTTCGCGTGCGTCGAACCTGCTTCTATCACGCCGGCTGCCCGGATGGGCTCGGCGCCGCCTGGTCGGTCTGGCGCGCCTGGGGCACCGCCGGGCGTTATCTGCCGCGCGGCCACGACGACGTCGTCGACGCAAGCGCCCACGAGGGGAGCCTGGTCGTCTTCGTCGACATCGCCCCCGGCAGCGACGAGCTGCGCGCGCTCGCCGAGCGGGCCGCGAAACTGATCGTGCTCGACCACCACGTGACGGCGCGGGAGCGCTTCGAGAACGATCTCGGCGTCCAGAATGCAATCGCCGGGCGCGGCCACCACATCCACTTCGATCTCTCGCACTCGGGTGCGATGCTCGCCTGGAACTACTTTCACCCGGACGAACCGGCACCCGATCTGCTGCGCTACGTCGAGGATCAGGATCTCTGGGCCTGGAAGCTCCCGGCATCGGAAGAGGTGAACGCTGCGCTCGCCTCCTACCCGCGCGACTTCGAAACCTGGGAGCAACTCGCGTCGCGGCCGATCCCCTCGCTCGCGGATGAAGGCGCGCCGATCCTGCGCGCCAACCGCATCGAGATCGAGCGGGCGTTGCAAGCTGCGCACCCGATCTCGATCGGAGCACGGCGCGCAGAAGCCGTGAACACCAGCGCGCACCGCAGCCGGATCGGCCACGAACTCGCACAACGTGCAACCTTCAAGCTGCCGTGGGGCGCCGTCTATCGGGTAACAGGACAGCGCGTCGACGTCTCGCTCTACTCGATCGGCGATCTCGATGTCGCGAAAATTTCGGAGTCCTACGGCGGCGGCGGACACGCCAACGCGTCGGGTTTCAGTGTCACGCTGAAACGATGGCTCGAAGAGTTCGTCTGAGCCGCGCGCGAGGCGGCGGCGCCTCAGGCTCCCGCGGCAACCGCCTGCCACTGCGCGGGCGTGAGCGTGCGCATCGCGAGCGCGTGAATCTCGGCGCTCATCATCTCGCCCAGCGCAGCGTAGACGAGGCGCTGCCGCTCCACGAGGCTCTTGCCCTCGAAGCGCGGCGAGACCACGACGGTTCGGAAGTGACCTGCGCCGCCCGCAGCCCCCGCGTGACCGGCGTGGAGATGCGATTCGTCGATCACCTCGACGAACTGCGCAGCGAGCCGCTCGCGCAGCAGGGATTCGATCCGCGAACGTCGTTCGAGAGCCGACTGGGCCATGCGCCGCTAATCCTTCGGTAGGCCCAGCACGCGCTCGGCGATGATGTTGCGCTGGATGTTCGGTGTGCCGCCGCCAATCACGACTTCCGGCCAGGAGAGCGCAAAGCGCTGCCAGCGGCCTTCGTCGGGGACGAGCCCCTCCCCCTTCATCAGCGCGCCGCGGCTGCCCTGGATCTCGATCGCGAGTTCACCGAGCTCGATCTCGAGGCCTGCGCGCAGCAGCTTGTTGATCGAAGTCTCGCTGCCGAGCGGTTCGCCGCGCAGCTGCTTCGTGAGAAAGCGCATGCCGTTGAGACGCATCGCCTCGATGCGCACGTCCGCACAGGCGATCCGGCGGCGGATTCCGGGCTCCTCGCACGCCGGCCGTCCGCCGCGCATGCAGCGCCGGGAGAGATCCTTGATGCCGTCGAGCTGACGCGCGAGGCCGTAGACTTCGGAGATGCTCGAGCGTTCGAAGGCGAGCGCCGAAATCGTCACCTTCCAGCCCTCGCCTTCGGCTCCGAGCCGGTTCTCGAGCGGGACGCGCACCTCGTCGAAGAAGACCTCGGCGAAGATCGACGAGCCGGACATGTTCTTGATCGGCCGCACGCTGATCCCCGGCGTTTCCATCGCGACGAGCAGACAGGTGATGCCGTCGTGCTTGGCCGCCGGGTCGTTCTGCGTGCGAACCAGCAGGATCATCCACTTCGCCCACATGGCGACCGACGTCCAGATCTTCTGACCGTTCACGACGTAGTGCTCGCCGTCGCGCACCGCCTTGCACTGAAGCGAAGCCAGATCGCTGCCGGAGCCGGGCTCCGAGTAGCCGGTGCACCACTGCAACTTGCCATCGAGGATGTCCGGGATGAAGCGGCGCTTCTGCTCGTCGCTGCCGTACTGGATGATCGCGGGGCCCACCCACGCCAGCCCCATGAAGCTCGTGCCGAGCGGCGGCGCTTTGCGCCTGGCCATTTCTTCCTTGAGGATCACCTGCTGCATCAGCGAGCCGCCGCCGCCGCCCACCTCCGTGGGCCACGAGAAACCGACCCAGCGCTTCTCGCGCACCTTGCGGCTCCACTCTGCGTTGGCGCCCGGACCCTGATCGGATTCCGCAGGCAGGTTCGCGTCGAGGAACGCGCGCACCTCGTCGCGAAAGGCCGCCTCTTCGGGGGACAGATTGAAATCCATCACAGACCTCCGAGGGAAGCGATCCGCTCGTAATGCCAGCTCGCATCGCCGAACGCGGCACGTACCCACTTCATGCGCTTCAGGTAGAGCTGCGCATCGTATTCCCAGGTGTAGCCGATGCCCCCGTGCAACCCGACGGTGTCGATCCCGAGACTCGCAAACGCGTCGCTCGCCCAGGCCTTGGCGCGCGAAACCGCGAGACTCGCCTCGGTCGGCTTCTCGTCGAGCATCCAGGCGGCGTAATAGAGCAGCGACTTCACCGATTCGATGGCGACGTAGTGCTCGGCGAGGGGATGCTTCACACCCTGGAAGCGGCCGATCGGCTGATCGAACTGGATCCGCTGCTTCGCGTAACGCACCGTGAGGTCGAGCGCGCCCTCGGCCGCGCCGATGGCTTCCGCGGTGACGGCGACCGCACCGCAATCGATCAGCCGTGCAATCAACGGCCAGGCGCTGCCCGGCGCACCGAGGCAGGCGTCCTGCGCAATCGGGACGTCATCGAAGCGCACGCGTCCCGCGCGCTTGCTGGCATCCATCGTCTCGAGGTTCTCGATCGTGAGGCCGGGCGCGCTGCGCTCGACGAGCGCGAGCGAGACGTCGTCGTCGGCCGATCCCGAGCGAAAGGCGACGACGAACAGATCCGCAGTTCCCGCGTCCATCACGAAGAGCTTTTCACCGCGCAAGAGGAACCGCTCGCCGTCACGCTTGCCCTGAAGGGCGATGCCAGCGGAATCGAGACGATCGCTCGCTTCGAGCAGCGCGAGCGTCGCGATCGCCTGGCCCGAGCCGATCGGCGGCAGCCAACGCTTTTGCTGCGCCTCGCTGCCGGCGAGCGCGATCGCAGTGGCGCCGAGCACCGTCGCCAGCAGCGGCGAAGGGAACAGCGTGCGGCCGGTTTCCTCGAGCACGACGACGAGGTCGACCCAGCCGAGACCGATGCCGCCGTGTCGATCCGGCAGCGTGAGGCCCACCCAGCCGAGTTCGGCCATGCGATCGAAGAGGGGCCTGGCGACGCCCTCCGGGGTCGCCGAGATCTTGCGGACCTCTTCGAGCGAACAATTCTGGTCGAGGAACTTGCGCACCTCGGCGCGCAGCAGCTCCTGCTCCTCGCTGAATCCGAAATTCATGCGTCATCCGCCCCGTCTGAGTGGGCGGAACTCTAGAACGTCGGCGTGGGTGCTTCCACGCAACCCGCGGGCCGTGGTGGCAAGGCCAGAAGGAACGCGCCCTTGTGGGGCGAGCTGCGTGTGGCGACGTTGGCCTAAGCTGGGAATCGTGCCTCGCGCCTCACGGCTCTCCGGAATCGACTGGTCGAAGGTCGCGCGCGATCTCGACGCGGACGGCTATGCCCGCCTGCCGGCGCTGCTCGGCGCAGCCGAGTGTCGCGAGCTGGCGGCGCTCTACGCCGAGCCGCGGCGCTTTCGAAAACGCGTCGTGATGGAGCAGCATCGCTTCGGCGCGGGGGAGTACCAGTACTTCGCGTATCCGCTGCCGGCGCTCGTGCGCACGCTGCGCATGGGTCTGTACGCGCGGCTCGCGCCGATCGCCAACGCCTGGCTCGCACGGCTAGGCTCGCGCGAGCGCCATCCCGACTCGCACGCAGCCTTTCTCGAACGTTGCCACGCACGCGGCCAGACGCGGCCGACGCCGTTGCTGCTTCACTACCGGGCGGGCGGCTACAACCGCCTGCACCAGGATCTCTATGGGGTGATCGCGTTCCCGCTGCAATTCACGTGTCTGCTCTCGGCACCGGGGGTGGACTTCACGGGCGGCGAGTTCCTGCTCGTCGAGCAGCGCGCGCGCATGCAAGCGCGCGCCGATGCCATCGCGCTCGAGCTCGGCGAGGGGATCGTGTTTCCGACGCGCGAGCGGCCCGTGGCGAGCGCGCGCGGAGCAGCGCGCGCGCAGCACCGGCATGGCGTGAGCGTGGTGCGCTCAGGCGAGCGCACCACGCTCGGGATCATCTTCCACGACGCTGAGTGAGGCAGCTGCGATCGCAAGCGCGCAAAGCGCGCGCGCAGCGAGGCGCAGCCGAGCGGAGATCACTCAACTCGAGATCGGGATCGAACGCACCTGCGGCTTCGGCGCGGGCAGCTTCGGCAGCGTCACCGTCAGCACGCCCTGCTTGTAGCTCGCCGTCACCTTCGTCGCGTCGAGCTCGCCCGGCAGCTCGATCGTGCGCTGGAACGAGCCGCGCACGCGCTCGGCATAGCGAAGGCCCTTGCGCTCCTCTTCCTTCTCGGACTCGAGCTTGCCCTGGATCGTGAGAATGCCCTCTTCGAGGGAGATCTGGATGTCCTTCTCCTCGACACCCGGCAGATCCGCACTCACCACATAGGCCTCGTCGCTTTCGCCGACGTCGATGCGGGGCGTGAAGCCCTGCGCGGCTTGCGCGGCTGGAGCGTTGCCGAGTGCCTCGTCGAGGAAGCGGTCCATCTCTTGCGGCCAGAAGGCCCGCAGCCCGGGATGCGCCACCGGCGCCCGGAAAACCGACCTACGCGGAATCAGGGAATGAAACGTCATCGTACTTACCTCCTTCAGCCAGCGGGTATCCTGCGTACTCGCACGAACCCGGTGGCAGCGACAAAGAACAGGTAAGCACTCGCCACCCGGCGTCAACTCCGCTCCCCCGGGGCGGCCAAGGAGAACGCGATGTCCGCGCTCGCAACGGCCGGCGCCGGCTTCCTGCTCGCGGTGCTGTGGATGGACCTGATGTTCGACGTGCAGGTGCTGCGACACCGCGACGGCGCGCAAACGCTTCCTGAACCGGTGCTCGCATCGATCGCTGGCTATTACCGGCGCGTCACGACCGAGGCTTCACCGATGGGACGCGCCATCGGCGTCGTGATGCTCGCCACGTTCGGCGCGCTGCTCGGCGAGTGGCTGCGCGGCGACGCGCCAGCGTGGTCGAGCTTCGCATCGCTGGCGCTCGCCGCCGCGCCCGTCGCGCTCGCCGGGCTGCGCGTGCTCCCGAATGCGGTGCGCCTCGGCGCGCGCCGCGACCCGCCCGCCGAGCAGAGCCGCCTCGCCCGCGCCATCTGCCGCGACCATCTCGTGTGTCTCGCGGCAATCGGCGCGCTGCTCGCGATCCGGATCGCGGGCTGAGGGACGGCGGCACCCGCTCGATCCTTTTCAGGTCGGGGACGAGGTCCGCCTGCCTGTGTCACTTACCCTTCTTCGCGGGTCCCTGTGCCGGCTGCGCCGCCGGCTGGTTCGGCTTCTTGTTGGAGGAGCCCTGCTTCTTCGCCTTCTCTTTCGCTTTCGGAGATTTGTCGCCCATGGAGTTCACCTCTGGTTCTGACTTCTCGTTGTAGGCCCGTGCACGGGGGTCGCTGACGATCGCCCCGTCGGCAGGTTATATCAGAATCGACGAGCAACGAGCATCAAATCGGAAACGCCTCCGGCAGCGCGAAACCCGCGCCCAGGCTCAGATGACGCCCGTTCCGCGGAGCCGCACCAGGTCCGGCTCGCTGAGCCCGAGTTCCTCGTAGATCTCGCGATTGTGCTCGCCGAGATTCGGCGCGAGGGCGCGTTCGCGTGGCTGCGCATCCGAGAATTGCAGCGGGTTGCCATGGAAGACGACCTCGCCCAGTGTCGGGTGGGGGTGGCGCTCGAGCATGCCGCGGGCGAGCAACTGGGGATCTGTCAGCAGCTCGTCCGGGCGCTGCACGGCCGCGCACGGAAGATCTGCGCCCTGCGGGCCGAGCGCAGCCACGACCTCGACGTTGGTGCGCTCCCGCGCCCAGGCGCCGAAGATCGCGTTGAGCTCGATGCGGTCGCGCGCGCGACCGCGGTGGCTGCGGAAGCGTTCGTCGCTCGCGAGCGACGGCTGCCCGATGGCTTCACATAATTTTCGGAACAGCTTGTTGCTGGCCGTGGCGATCGCGACGTGGCCGTCGCGCGTTTCGAAGCAGTCGTAGGGCGCGCTGAACGGATGCTGATTGCCGACGCGCGTCATGGCGACGCCAATACCCGAAAAGATCGTCGCGGCGGAATCGGTGATCGCGAAAATCGCATCCTGGTTCGAGAGATCGAGCACGCGCGCCACACCCGTGCGTTCGCGCTCGAGCAGCGCGGCAGCGATTCCGAGCGCCAGGTAGAG
>JANNIY010000151.1:0-64482 GCA_031405455.1 Deltaproteobacteria bacterium
TCGACAACGATCTCGGCGACTACAACGAAGTCTCGATCGCTCTATTCGTGCGCCCGCGCGGCAGCGCGCCGGCGCTGCCGTACCTCGGCGATGCGCTCGCCATGGCGCGCGGCCAGCTCGGGACCTACATCGTCCATCTACCCGTCGACCAGGCCTTCACCTGCGAGGCGGGCAGCCGGATCTGGGGTTTCCCGAAGACGGTCCAGAAGATCGAGATCGATTCCAGCCCGCAGCGCGTGACGTGCCGGCTCGTGTACGACGGTGAGCTCGCGTTCACGCTCTCGCTCCCCCGCGGTGGTGATCGCACGCTGCCCGAGAAGCAGCTCACGACCTACACGTTCATCGACGGCAGTCTGCACCGCACGGCGTTCTCGTCGAGCGCCGATGGCTTCGGGGTGCGCTTCGGCGGCGCGGAGCTGACGCTCGGGAGCGGCCGGATTGCAGCCGAACTGCGCTCCCTCGGTCTCCCGCGCCGCGCGCTGATGACCACCTGGATGGAGCACATGCGCGGCCGCTTCGAGGCGGCGGAGAAACTCTAGGCGGGTTCAGACCAGCCCGACGACGTAGGCGATCCAGGCCGGATCGTCGGGGGCGTGTTCACGGCACGTGAAGACGTCGTTGCCGCGGCCGGTGTCCGAATCCGTGCCTTCCCAGTAGACCTCGGAGCGCGAGAAGCCGGCCTCGGCGAGCAGCTCGCGGATCTCGGGAATCGACCACAGCCGCCAGTCGTAGCTGAAGGCGCGCCGGATCCGGCTGCCGTCCTTGAACTCGAAGTCGATGTGGTTGACCACGCGGTTCGTGATCGGGTCGAAGACGTGCTGGTCCCAGACGTAACGAAAATTTCGCACCCGTCGCCCCTCGCGCATGGTGCGCTGGGCGTCCGCGCCTCCGTAGGCATCGAGCAGCAGCATGCCCTCGGGAAGCAGCGTGGCCCGCGCTCGCTGGAAGTACAGCAGCAGCTCGGCGCGCCGCTGGAAGAGGTAGTAGGAGAAGTTGAGGGCCGCCGTGACGTCGACTTTCGCGTGGCCGACGTCGCGCACGTCGCCCTCGATCAGCTTGATGCGCGCCGCCTGATCCGGCCGCAGGCGCGTCAGGTTGTGCTCGCGGCCCCAGCTGAGCGGTGCGGGGTCGAGATCGATCGCATACGCCCGGTTCTCGGCGTGGCGTTCCACCCAGCGGCAGGCGATTGCCGCCGTGCCGCAGAAATCTTCTCGAAACGAACGCGGCAGACGGCCATAGTGCCGGCGAAAGACGCGATCGATCAGCCGGAAGTCGGCTTCCGGCTCCTGGACGCTTTCCTGGTAGAGCTCGTAGACGTTCGCTCGTGCCGCGAGGGTTTGGCGGCGGGAGCGCGGCGGTTGGGAACGGGTGCGCGTCGCGGCGCGCGGATTCTCGCTCGCACGCACTGATTTTCCGACCGGCTCCTGCTTGCGCTTCATGTCCGGATTCCCGCAACCCATGAGGGGGCGGGCGAGGCTAGCAGATGGCCGCCGTGGCGGGATCGCGTCACGCGAGCGCGGCGAGCCAGCCTGCCTGTTGCCAACGCGCCAGCAGCGCGGCGGCGCGCGCAGGCGCCTGCGCCTCGCCGAGCCGCGCGGCCAGCGCCTCACAGATCTCGCCGAAGCGCGAGCCCGCGCGCGCGAGCCCGAGCGCCTCCGCCTCGATCGGCTCGAGCGCGCGATGAAAGACGCGCTCGTTCGTTCGCCAGACGCAGATGCATGTCGACTCCGGCGCGAGCTCGCCGGGGATCTCGGCAGCCTCGCGATCGTACGCGATGCGCACGCGATCGACGGGGAAGGCCAGCGTGAGGAGCGCGAGCGCGGATTGAAAGACGAAGCGAAGCTCCGCCCAGCGCTCCGGTGCGACTTCGGCGAGCGTCGCCTGCGACAACAGCGGGGCGTCGGCGGCGTCGAAGGCTTCGATCAACGCCCATTCGAGGCGCGCGAGATCAGCGGCGAACGCAACCCGCCGCCAGGCCCCTGGCGCGACGGCGAGGAAATCGGGCAGCCGCGCGCCCGCGTCGCGCAGCGACGGCTGATTCGGCGGGTGCGCGCGCAGATAGGCGCTCACGAGTTCGTCGAAGGCCGGCTCGCCGAGCACGCGCGCGAGTGTGCCGAAATCGTCCGCGAGCACCTCGCGCAGGCGCTGGAACCAGGCGTGCGCGTAGATCTCGAGCCGCGCAGCCGCCGGCCGCTGCGGATCGCCGCGCAGCAGCGAGGCGACCTCGTTCTCCCGAACCCCCGCGCCCGTGGCGCTAGGTGCGGTGATCAGCTCGCGCAACCGCTGCTGCAGCTCGCGCAGCGGCGGATCCGGACTCGTTCGCTTCGCGTCCATACTCTCCCTCGAGCGCTGCGGCCGCGACCGTGCGCGCACGTGCGACCTCCTGCACCAGCACGTCGAATTCGGGGATCAGATCGTCCCACTCGATGAGCGTCGAGACGGGGCCCAGCCGGCGGAGCGCGCGCGCATAGAGATCCCAGACTTCGTCGCGCACGGGGTGATCGTGCGTATCGATCAACAGCGCGCCGTTCACGCTGTGTCCCGCCAGGTGGATCTGGAACACGCGCTCGGGCGGCACGCCATCCACATACGCATTGGCGTCGAAGCCGTGGTTGTGCGCGCTCACGAAGATGTTGTTCACGTCGAGCAGCAGGCCGCAATCGGCCGACTCGCAGATCGCGCTGAGAAATTCCCATTCGGGCATCGCGTCGGCGTGGAACGACGCGTAGGAGGAGACGTTCTCGATCGCGATGCGGCGTCCGAGCGCGTCCTGCACGCGCGCGACGCGCGCGGCGACGTGGCGGACCGCTTCCTCCGTATAGGGAAGCGGGAGCAGATCGTGGAGGTTCTCACCCTGCACACCCGTCCAGCACAGATGGTCCGAGATCCAGAGGGGCTCGAAGCGCGCCGCGAGTGCCGCGAGTTCGCGCAGATAGGCGGCGTCGAGGGGATCGGTCGAGCCGAGATTGAGCGAGACGCCGTGCAGCACGAGCGGCGCGTGCGCTCGCACTTCGGCGAGCACGCGCAGCGGTCGGCCGCCAGCGATCATGTAGTTCTCGCTGATCGCCTCGAACCAATCGCTTTCGAGTTCGCCGCGCTTTGCGCGCGCGAGCACGTCGGGGTAGTGCCTGGGCCGCAGTCCCACGCCAAAGCCGAGGAACGGGGCGTCATGCGGGCGCGGCGGGAACGGCGGCATGCGGCTCCGATGCGCGGCGGAGCGGACGGCCGCGCCGCCCGCTCCGCCCGGAAAAACGCGATCTACTTCTTCGCCGCGGCCTTCGCCGCCGTACACTCGTCGGGCGTCATCATCTCGTAGCCCTGGCCCTGGCAGGCATTCTGGCCGGAGCAGGCGTTGTGCGCGGTCTTGCAGGCGCTCTGGCCCTTGCACTGGTTCACGCCCTCGCACTTCACCGTCGCTTCGCTGCCGGCTTCGGATTCCGCGAGGGCGTGGCCGGCCGCACCGGCGACGAACAGCGCCGCGGCCGCGGAAGCCAGGACATAGGATCGGGTCTTCACGTAGACACCTCCTCGGGTGATGCCGGCGGGGGATGGCCCGCGCGGCTGCGCATGCTGCGCAGGGGTTAGATGCAGCAATGCGCGCGGGGATTCAAGCCGCGCGTTCGGGGCGTTCACGCCGGTTCGGCCGGGAACGCGAAAAGAGCCGCGAATCCGGCGGCTTCGCGCGCACAGCCCGACCTACGCAGCGTGTGCCGAGGCGGGCGGGGGGCGGGCTGGCGCGCTCAGGCTTCGGGGTCGTAGCCCAGGTTCGGCGCGAGCCAGCGCTCCGCTTCGGGCAGGCTCATCCCGGTGCGCTTCGCATAGCTCGCGACCTGGTCGCGGCCGATGCGCCCGACGGTGAAATAGCGCGCCTGCGGATGCGCGAAATAGAGGCCGCTCACGCTCGCGGCCGGGGCCATGGCGCAGCTTTCGGTGAGCTCGATCCCCACGGCGGGGGCGTCGAGCAGCGCGAACAACGTCCGCTTCTCGGGATGATTCGGGCAGGCCGGATAGCCGAACGCCGGCCGGATGCCGCGATACTTCTCCGCGATCCGGTCTTCGTTCGTGAGCGTTTCCTCCGCTCCGTAGCCCCATTCGCGTCGTGCGCGTTCGTGCAGGTATTCGGCAAAGGCTTCCACCAGCCGATCGGCGAGCGCCTTGACCATGATCGCGGAGTAGTCGTCGAGCGCGCGTTCGTACTCGTTGGCGAGTGCGTCCGCTCCGATTCCCGCCGTCACCGCGAACGCGCCGATGTGGTCGCGGACACCGGCGCCCGCGGGCGCGATGAAATCGGCGAGCGAAAGATTCGGCTTGTCCGCGGGGTTCGGCGCCTGTTGGCGCAGCATGCAGAAGCGCGCGATCTCGTGCGCCTGGGCCGGGTCGGAATACACGATCACGTCGTCGTCGTGGCTCACGGCGGGCCAGAAGCCGTAGACGCCGCGCGGGGTGAGCAGCTTCTCGTCGATGATCCGGCGCAGCAGGCTCTGCGCCTGGGCATAGAGATCGCGGGCGGCCTCGCCGTATTTCGGGTGATCGAGAATCTTCGGGAACTTCCCCTTGAGCTCCCAGGCGGAGAACAGGAAGGTCCAGTCGACGTAATCGACGAGGGTCGAGAGCGAGACCTCGTCGACGACGCGACGGCCGATGAACGCGGGCGGGGGGACGTCCTCGGCGCGCCATTCGATCTTCAGCCGGTTGGCGAGCGCCTGCGGATGGCTGAGCAGCGGGCGCTCGAGCTTCCTGGCGTACACGGCGCGCAGCTCTTCCTGCGCGCCGCGATTGGCCGCGTCGAAGGCTGGCTCGAGCTTCGGATCGAGCAGGCTCGCCACCACACCGACGGCGCGCGAAGCGTCGTTGACGTGTACGGTGCTCGCCGCGTAGGCGGGCGAGATCTTCACCGCCGTGTGCTGCTTGCTGGTGGTTGCGCCGCCGATCAGCAGCGGCAGCTCGAGCCCGCGGCGCTGCATCTCCTTGGCGACGTTCACCATCTCGTCGAGAGACGGCGTGATCAGGCCCGAGAGCCCGATCAGGTCGCACTTTCTTTCGACTGCGGTCGTCAGGATCTTGTCGCACGGCACCATCACGCCGAGGTCGATCACCTCGTAGTTGTTGCAGCCGAGCACCACGCCGACGATGTTCTTGCCGATGTCGTGGACGTCACCCTTGACGGTGGCCATCACGATGCGCCCATTCGAGCCCGACGATCCGGCCTTGTCGGCTTCCATGAAGGGGTTCAGGTAGGCCACGGCACGTTTCATCGCACGCGCGCTCTTCACCACCTGCGGCAGGAACATCTTGCCGGCGCCGAACAAGTCCCCCACGATCTTCATGCCGTCCATCAGCGGGCCTTCGATCACCTCGAGCGGGCGCGCGAACTTCTGGCGCGCTTCCTCGGTGTCCGCCTCGATGAAGTCGAGCATGCCCTTCACGAGCGCGTGAGCGAGGCGCTCCTCGACCGGGGCGTCTCGCCAGCTGAGATCGAGTTCCTTCTTGCGCCCCTTGCCCTTGACGGTCTCCGCGAGCTCGACCAGACGCTCGGTCGCATCCGGCCGGCGATCGAAGAGGATGTCCTCGACGTGTTCGAGCAGGTCCGCCGGGATCTCGGCGTACACGCCGAGCTGCCCGGCGTTGACGATGCCCATGTCCAGGCCGGCGCGGATCGCGTGATAGAGAAACGCCGTGTGGATCGCCTCGCGCACGAGATCGTTGCCGCGAAACGAGAACGAAAGGTTGGAGACGCCGCCGCTGATCTTGACGCCCGGGCAGGCCTCCTTGATGCGGCGCGTCGCTTCGAGGAAGTAGATCGCGTACTTCGTGTGCTCCTCGAGCCCGGTTGCGATCGCGAGAATGTTCGGGTCGAAGATGATGTCGCTCGGGTCGAAACCCGCCTTCTGCGTCAGCAGCCGATAGGCGCGTTCGCAGATCTCGACCTTGCGTTCGGTGGTGTCGGCCTGGCCGACCTCGTCGAAGGCCATCACGACCACGCCGGCGCCGTAGCGCCGCACCAGGCGGGCCTTCTCGAGGAACTCGTCCTCGCCTTCCTTCAGGCTGATCGAATTGGCGATGCCCTTGCCCTGGACACACTTGAGGCCGGCCTCGATCACCGACCACTTCGAGCTGTCGATCATGATCGGCAGCCGCGCGATCTCGGGCTCGGTGGCGATCAGATTGAGGAAGGTCGTCATGGCCTGCTCGGAATCGAGCATGCCCTCGTCCATGTTGACGTCGAGGATGTTGGCGCCGGCGCGCACCTGATCGAGCGCGACCTCGGTCGCCTTGCCGTAGTCCCCGCGCTTGATCAGATCCGCGAAGCGGCGCGAGCCCGTGACGTTGGTGCGCTCGCCGATCATCGTGAAATTCGAGTCGGGGAGGATCGAATAGGTCTCGAGCCCGCTGAAACGCGAGATGCCGCTCGGCGGCGCGGGCGGGACGCGCGGCGCGACGCCAGCGACGCTGTCCGCGATGGCGCGGATGTGCGCGTCGGTGGTGCCACAGCAGCCGCCCACGAGATTGATGAGGCCGCTTTCCGCAAACTCGCGCAGCAGTGCGCCCGTCTGCGCCGGGGTTTCATCGTAGGCGCCGAAGGCGTTCGGCAGGCCGGCGTTCGGGTAGCAGCTGAGCCAGGTCGGCGCGAGCGCCGCGAGCTCCGCCAGGTAGGGGCGCATCTCGCGGGCGCCCAGGGCGCAGTTGATGCCGACGGAGAACGGCCGCGCGTGCGCGATCGAGGTCCAGAAGGCGTCGATCGTCTGGCCGGAGAGGGTGCGCCCGCTGAGATCGGTGATCGTGACCGAGATCATCAACGGCAGCTCGATGCCCCGCTCGGCGAACACCTCCTGCACCGCGACGATCGCGGCCTTCGCATTCAGGGTGTCGAAGATCGTCTCGATCAGCAGCAGGTGCGCGCCGCCGTCGATCAGACCGCGGACCTGCTCGACGTAGGCGCGCGCCAGCGCGTCGAACGTGACGCTTCGCAGCGACGGATCGTTCACATCGGGGGAGATCGACAGCGTGCGATTCGTCGGGCCGATGGCGCCGGCGACGAAGCGCGGCTTTGCGGGATTGCGCGCCGTGTATTCGGCGGCGAGCCGCACCGCGATCTCGGCGGCCATCCGGTTTTGCTCGAGCACGCAGTCTTCGGTGCCGTAGTCGGCCTGCGCGATGCGGGTCGAGCCGAAGGTGTTGGTCTCGATGATGTCGGCGCCGGCTTCGAGATAGGCGCGGTGCACGTCCTCGACCACGCTCGGACGCGAGAGCACGAGGATCTCGTTGTTGCCCTTCAGGTCGTGCGGGTGGCTGCGGAAGCGCTCGCCGCGGAAGTCCGCTTCTTCGAGGCGCGCGGCCTGGAGCATGGTGCCCATGGCGCCGTCGATCACGAGGATGCGCTCGGCGAGCAGGCGATCGAGCTGGCTTCGCACGGAGTTCGATTGCATGACTCGCTCGCTCCGGGGGCGGGTTTCGGGACCGACGATCCGAGCAGTCTATCGTATGATCAGCTTATCTCAATAAGGGCATTGATATACGAATGATCAATTCCCCTGGGGGGTTAGAGGAGGTCAGTCTTCCGGTCCGCCAGCGCGAACCCGAGCAGGGCTTCGAGTTCCGCCAGCGCCTGCGCGGGCGCCGCCACTTTGATCGTCGTCATGCCGAGCGCCCGCGCGGCTTTGAGGTTGCTGCCGATGTCGTCGAGGAAGATCGCCTCGCGGGCTTCGATTTCGAGGCAGCGGCAGGCGTGCTCGTAGATGCGCGGATCGGGCTTGCGCAGACCGACCCGCGTCGACTCGACGAAGACGTCGAAATGCGGGCGTAGCACCGCGCTGCCGTCGCCTTCGCCCACCCAGTTGTTCGTGAGCGCCGCGGCGCGCAAGCCGCGCTCGCGGATCCGGCGCACGGCGGTGAGCATCGCCGGCCGTGGCTGCGATGCCAGCGCGATGCGCTGCATCAATCGCTGCGCCGACAGCGCGTGTCCCGCGGCGGCGCACTCCGCGTCGAAGGCCGCGTAGAAGGCCTCCATCGCGAGCTCTCCGCGCTCGAGCCGGGCCCAGGCGCCCGCCGCCCCGTTCGTCACGACGACGCGATTCACGAAGCCTGCCGGGATGCCCTCGTCGCGCTCGAGCGCGGCAATCGCTTGCAGCGGCGAGCCGAGCACGACGCCCCCGAGATCGAAGATGACCGCGCGGTGGTCCAGGCTCTCGCTCCGCTCCTTGGCCTCGGGTTCGAAGCTCCCGCGCCTCAGCTTCTGCTCCCGCGTGTCAGCGAATTGCCGTCTGCCCGAACAGGATCTTTTTCGCCTCTTCGTCCGGGCCGGCGGACGACGCCTGGCGCAGCTCCTTGGCGGCGTCGAAGCCGCGCTGCACGCCGGGGCGCGTCTTCAGCTTCTCGTGCCAACGTTTCACGTTCTGGAACTCATCGATGTCGATCGCCTGCCGCTCGTGCAGCACGATCCACGGCCACGCGGCCATGTCGGCCAGGCTGTAGTCGCCGCAGATGTACTCGCGGTCGGCGAGGCGTCGATCGAGGACGCCATAGAGCCGGTGAGCTTCCTTGGTGTAGCGATCGATCGCGTAGGGGAGTTTTTCCGGTGCGTACATGCGGAAGTGATGGTTCTGGCCGAGCATCGGCCCGAGACCACCCATCTGCCACATCAGCCATTCGCTGACGGCCGTGCGCCCGCGCACGTCGCGCGGCAGGAACTTCCCCGTCTTGTCGCCGAGATAGAGCAAGATCGCGCCGGATTCGAACACCGGAATCGGTGCGCCGCCGTCGGCCGGATCGTGATCGACGATCGCGGGCATGCGGTTGTTCGGGCTGATCGTCAGGAACTCGGGCTCGAACTGCTCACCCCGCCCGATGTTCACCGGCACGATGCGGTAGGGAAGCTCCATCTCTTCGAGCGCGATGCTGATCTTCCAGCCGTTCGGTGTGGGCCAATAGTGCAGATCGATCATGCTGCCTCCTGCGCGCGGGAGGGCAGTGTACCGCGGAGTCGCTGCGCCGGACTATCGGCGCGCGGAAGCTCCGGTGGCGCGCCGCGTGGCGAGCGTGAACAGCGCCAGCGCCGCCCATACGCACGCGAAGGCGCTGGCCTGGCCCCGCCCGAAGGGCTCGTGGTAGAGGCCCACCCCGATCAGGAACGAGATGCTCGGCGCGAGGTATTGAAAGAATCCGAGCGTCGAGAGCGGCAGCCTGCGCGCTGCGCTCGTGAAGCACAGCAGCGGCGCCGCGGTGATCACCCCGGCGCCCGCCAGCAGCGCCTGCACGCCGGCGCTCAGCTGCGGCGCCGCCAACCTGTCGCCCGATCCCAGATGGACCAGAAGCAGCGCGGCCGCCGGAGCCAGCAGAAGCACCTCGAGCGTGAAGCCCTCGAGCGGCCCCACCGCTGCGAGCTTCCGCACCAGGCCATAGAGGCCGAAACTCGCGGCGAGCGTGAGCGCGATCCAGGGCGCCTCGCCGAGACCGATGGCCCACGAAAGCACCCCGGCAGCGCCGATGGCGACGGCGACGAGCTGACCGCGCGTGAGTCGCTCGCCGAGGAACGCGACACCGAGCAGGACGTTCACGAGCGGATTCAGGAAGTAGCCGAGCGAGGTCGCGAGCACGCGGCCGGTGTTGACCGCATGGATGAAGACGAGCCAGTTGAGACCGATCAGCAGGCTCGACGCGACGATCGGCAGGACGTGTCGGCGGGATCGCAATACCGTCCAAAACACCCGCCCGCGCCGCGTCGCGGCGACGAGCAACAGGCCGACCGCGAGCGAGGCCAGCACCCGATGGGCGAGCAGTTCGCCGGCCGGCAGCGCGCGCAGGAGCTTCCAATAGATCGGCGCGAAACCCCAGAGGCCATACGCTGCGATCGCGAAGATCATTCCGCGGGTCGTGTCCGGGCTCTGGTTCACGTCCCCGCCGCGCGCACCCGGGCCTGCGCGCGGCGCACGATTTCGACGATGTGCGGCGGCGCCTTGCTCGGCGATCCCGCGTCGAAGGGAGGCTGGGGGTCGTACTCGATGCTGAGCTGGATCGCCTGCGCGATCTCGGCGTCGGCGAGGCGCGCCACGAGCGCGAGGGCCATGTCGATGCCGGCCGATACGCCGGCGGCCGTGACGACCTTGCCCTGGAAGACGACACGCTCGGGCGTCGGATCGGCGCCGAACTCGCGCAGACGCTCGAGCGAGCCCCAGTGGGAAGTCGCACGCAAGCCGCGCAAGACGCCCGCGGCGCCGAGCAGGAGCGAGCCCGTGCAGACGGAGGTCGTCCACTGCGAGGCCGCGTGCGCGCCGCGGATCCACGCGAGCGTCGCTTCGTCCTGCATCAGGCGTTCGACACCGAAGCCCCCTGGGATCAGCACGAGTTCGGGATGCTCACACTCCGCGAGCGCGAAATCGGCGATCAGCGAGAGGCTGCCTTCGTGCGTGCGCACCGGACCTCGGCGCGCGCCGAGCATGCGCACGCGCGCGCCGGGCAGGCGCTGCAGGACTTCATAGGGGCCGATGGCATCGAGCGCCGTGATGCCGTCGAAGAGCAGGATGCCGATGTCGGTCAAGGGAACACCTCGCGGGCAGTGTAGGCATGCCGGCGGAGAAGGATACAATGCTGCTCCGGGAAACCGCAGGGAGGCGAAATGACGGATTTCGAGGCAGGGCTTCGTGGCATGTTCGCGGTCTCGCTGGCAGCGTGTCTGCTGGGCGTGTCGGGAGCGCGCGCTGACGACGATGCGACGCCGATGCGGCGCGTCGATTTCAGCGTGCAGAGCTCGCGCGAAGTCGCCAACGATTGGGTGCGAGCCGTCGTCGGCGTGACGGATGAGGACGAGAACGCGGCCAAGCTCGCCGATCGCGTCAACCAGGCGATGACGTGGGCTCTCGAACGATCCCGGACGCGCGCCGGCATCACGGCGAAGAGCGGCGGCTACACGACGTATCCGGTCGACGATCCGCGCAAGGGCGAGCGGCGCTTCTGGCGCGCGAGCCAGGACCTGCTGCTCGAGGGCGCCGATCCGCGCGCGCTGAGCGATCTGCTCGGCGAGCTCCAGAGCCGCGTGCAGCTGCGCTCGATCGACTTCACGGTGTCGCCCGCACAGCGACGCAAGGTCGAAGACGAGTTGATCGACGAAGCGCTCACGGCGTTTCTCGCGCGCGCCGATCGCGTGCGCGCGCGGCTGGCGAGCAGCGGCTACGAGATCGTGCAGATCTCGATCGGAACGTCCGGCGGCTCGCCTCCGGTACCGATGATGCGCGCCGCGATGGAAATGGATTCCGCGCGCATGGCGCCCCCGGCCCTCGAGGCAGGGACCAGCGAAATCGTCACCGGCGTGAGCGGTTCGATCGAGCTGAAATAGCGGCGCTCGCCGCGCCTGGCCCGCGTGCGACGGCGCACGCAGCCCACGCCGCGGCCAGGTTCAGTCGGGGTCGACGAAGCGGGGATCGCGCTTCTCGGCGTTCGCGCGCACGGCTTCGATCTGGTTGGGCTTGCCGAGCAGCGTCTTTTGGAGCTGCTCTTCGAGCTGCAGGCCGGCTTCGACAGCGATCACGCCGGACGCATCGAGCAGCCGTTTCCCAGCCCGGATCGCGGACGGAGATTTCGAGGCGATCTCGCGGGCGAGCTCGAACGCGGCCTCGCGCGGGGTGTCGCTCAGATGGGTCGCAAGGCCCAGCGCGGCCGCCTCCTCGCCGGAGACGATGCGGCCCGTGAAGGTGAGCTCCTTCGCCACGTCGAGGCGAACCAGCCGGCGCAGCGTCTGGCTCCCGGACATGTCCGGAATCAAGCCCCACTTGATCTCCATCACCGAGAGTCGCGCGTCGGGGGTCACGAACCGGATGTCGGCGCCGAGCGCGATCTGAAGCCCGCCGCCGAAGGCGACACCATGGATCGCGGCAATCACGGGAACCGGCAGCTCGGTCCAGATCCAGGCTGCGCGCTGCGCGAAGTTGGCAGGGCTCTCGGCGCTTCTCTCGAACATGGAGCGGCCGACGCCCGCGCCCATGAAGCTTGCGACGTCGAGACCCGCGCAGAACCCGCGCCCCTCGCCCGAGAGCACGACCGCGCGCAGGCTGCGCTCGGCGGCGAGCTTGTGGCCGGTGGCGAACAGCGCCTCGAACATGGCGGTGTCGAGGGCGTTCATCTTGTCGGGGCGATTCAGGCGGACATCGGCGATGCCGTGGGCGAGCGAGACGGTGACGCGATCCTGCATGGAAGCCTCCGGGCGAACTCAGCCCGGCGCAGAGGGTAACGCGCCCGCTCGGCGGCCGCGTGATTCGACGAAACGCAGGTAGGCGGGGGTCGGCAGGAATGCGAGCCACATCGCGATTGCGGCGATCAAGCCGAAGAGGCTCACGACCAGGTTCAGGGTCGGGATCTCCGCTGCCCCGTAGCCCGTGAGCAGGCGCACTCCAGCGGCCAGCAGCGAGCCAGAGAAGGCGGCGCCCGCGCCGAGACCCCAGAGCCGGAAGCTTTCGGTCACGACGGGATCGGCGAGTCCGAGCTGCAGGCGGCGGCGCATGATCCGGTGATAACGGAGCGCTTCGAGAGCGCACCAGCCGAGCCCAGAGAGGCGCATCATGGCGCCGAGCCAGAACCAGCCCCCCGAATTGCGGCGATTCACGAGGCCATTCTCGACCAGGTCGCCGACGTAACCGATGAGCAGCAACGTGACCGCCATCCAGAACAGTGCCCTGGCCCATACCGCGGTGCGCCGGAAGACCGTCCAGACGAACAAATACTGGGCGATGGATCCGATGCTCATGGCGAGCAACGCGCTTCCCATCAGGGTGGCGCTCAGCACGAGCGAGTGGCTCGCCAGGTTGAAGGCGAGCATCGAGAGCCCGTAGCCGAACGGCCCGATGCCGAGAACGCTGATGCCGATCAGGAACTCCGGGAGCTTGCCCGACTTGCGCGCGAGCAAGAGCAGGCGCACGCCGATCATGGTGCTCGAGGCGAAGAAGGCCCCAAAGCCGATCCAGCGCAGATACTCCACGGCGATGCTCCGGTCCGGGCGAGCCAGTGGCAGGCTCCCCGGTGACGGATTGAATCGGCCAGCGAGCGCGAGTCTTGAGCCGGCGCCGCCGCCGGCCCTTATACTGCGTCGCGGCCTTCGCCGCGGCGGACGCGGAACTCGAAGCGATGAATCCGGGGCACGCAGGCAACGGGGCAGAGGCGCCGGCCCGACGGGCCCGACGCGGCGACCTCGCGATCGAACATCGCGCGGACGTCACGGCCGATCACGTCGTCGAAGCGATCGCCTGCCACCAGGCGCATGACCGGCTCGGCCGCGATGCCTGCGAGAAGTGGGGCCCTGGCTCCTCGGTGAGCCGCGTTGCGCTCGCGCAGGGAGCTGAAGCGTGCGAGCTGGCCGTCAAGCTCCACCGCTGGCGCGGCCTGCGCGGGGTGCTCTCCGATGGCTGGCGCGGATCGCGCGCTGTGCGCGCCCGCGCGGGGCTCGCGCGGTTGGCGCCGTGCGGCATCGACAGCCCCGCGCTGGTGGCGATCGCCGAGCGGCGGCGCGCGGGTCTCGTGCTCGAGAGCTGGGTGCTCTCGGAGTTCCGCGCCGATGCGCAACCCCTGCCGGTGGCGCTGGCGGACGCGAACCTGGAGCGGCGCCGTCGTCGGCGGCTGCTCGCGGCGGTCGGCGACCTCGTCGGCGCGTTGCACGCGGCGGGTGTCGATCACCCGGATCTCAAGCCGAGCAACCTGCTGGTCGGCGCACAAGGAGCGCTCGCGCTGCTGGATCTCGACGCGCTCGTGCCGCCGCGCCGCCTCACCTGGCGCCGGCGCGTGCGCGCGCTCGGCCAGCTCGAGGCCTACGCGCGCGACCTGCATCCCTGGCTCTCACGCACGGATCGCATGCGTGTGTTGCGCGCCTATCTCGCTCGCAATCCATCGCTGCACGCACAGCGTCACCGGCTAGCAGGCGCGGCCGTTGCGTGGGCGCTGCGGCGGATCGCGCAATGGTCGCGACGCGATCGCGGCGAGCGGCGCCAGTTTCCGCTCGCCCCGCGTGCGAAGCGCGAAGCCTCGCGGCCGGCGCCGGATCGTCGCGCCTGATGCGCGTCGCCCTGCTGCATCCCCGGGCGGCGCTCGTCGGCGGCGTCGAGCGCCAGATCCACGATCTCGGCGCGCGCCTCGCTGATGCCGGCCACGAAGTGCACTGGATCTGCGCGACGCGCGACGCGCGAGTCGATGCGCGCATCCGTTGCCACCGCCTGCCGCAGCCGCCGGGATTCTTGCGCGCGCTGCGTGTCGCGCTGTTCGATCGTCTCGCCCGGCGCACGCTCGCACGCCTCGGGCCCTTCGATGTCGTGCACGGCTTCGGCAAGACTTCGCGCCAGGACGTCTACCGCGACGGGAGCGGTTGTCTCGCCGACTCCCAGGCCTGGTCCGGCGAGGGTCGCGACGGGTCGTGGCGGCGCGCGTGGCGCCACCGCAGTCTGTATGCGCGCGTCGTCGCGGGTATCGAGCGCGAGCGCTACCGAGCGGGGACTTGCCGCTTCGTGCTTCCGATCTCCGAGCTCGTGCGGGATCAAATCCTGCGCCGCTACGACCTCCCGCCCGAACGCGTGCGTGTGCTCTACCCGGCCGTCGATACCGAGCGCTTCACGCCGCTGCTGGCTCCGGCGGCGCGGAGGCAGTTGCGCGACGAACTCGCGCTCCCCGCCGCGGCGCCGCTGCTGGTTTTCGTCGGCAGCGATTTCCGGCGCAAGGGCCTGCCTTTCCTGCTGGCCGCGCTCCAGAGGCTTCCCAGCGCTCACGTTCTCGTGCTCGGAAGCGATCACCCCGGGCGCGTGTCCAAGCAACGCGCGCTCGCGGGCGTTCTCGGAGTCGGGGAACGCGTGCACTTTGCCGGGCTGCGCCCCGATCCCGAGCGCCTGCTCGCAGCGGCCGATTGTCTCGTGTTTCCGAGCCGCTTCGACGCGTTCGGCAACGCCGTGCTCGAAGCGATGGCGTCGGGCCTGCCGGTGGTGGTGAGTCGTCATGCGGGCAGCGCCGAGCTGGTGATTCCGGGCAAGACCGGCGCGGTCGTCGCTGCGCCGGAGGACGCCGCCGCCCTCGCGGCTGCGATCCGACCCATTCTCGATCCAGCGTTGCGCGACGCGGCGGGTCGCCTCGCGCGCAGCGAGGCGGAGAAGCACGCCTGGCCGCTCCAGCTCGAGAGCGTGCTCGCGGTCTACGCGGAGGTCGGCGAGGAAAAGCGTCGCGAGGCCGCGCTCACTCGATCCGGATCAAGCGGCGCGCCGTGAAGCGTTGCCCGAAAACGTCGCGGCTGCGCACTTCGAGCGTGTGCGTGCCCGGCGGCGGATTCGCGGGCAGCGTGCCGCGCCACAAGTGCAGGGAAGCGGCGGCCGGGGGCAGGGGCCGGCCGAGCGTCGGTCCGAGCGCGGCTTCGCGCGCGAGCAGCTCGACGTAAAACGGATCCGGCCGCTCCACGCGCTCGAGGGTCTGCCACGCGCTGGTGTCGGACAGCCGCATCTCGACGCGCGAGTCGGTAGAACCCGCGTAGACGTTGACGAAGATCTCGCTGGCGCCCGCCTGCGCGGCGGCGACCGCGGCCGGTGCGTGGATGCTCATCTGTTCGGACGCCGGTCGCCGCGCCGCCTGGAAGCGCAGCCGGAAGCTTTCGCCGTCGATTTCGAGGATCGACCAGCCGTTGGGAGCCCCGCAGCGCATCGTCGCATGCGGGATGCCGAGTTCGTCGCGGGCGCCCAGCCACCAACTGCCGGCAACCGCGGCCTGATTGACGTGCAGGTGCGGCGTCGGACCCGTGAAGCCGGCCTCGGGGCCGAGCCGGAGCAGATACTGCATGTGGGTGTGCGACGAAAACGAGAGCGTGTTCGGGCGGCCAGCGAGCAGCGCGAGCAGCTCGCGAGATTGATCGAAGCCGAAAGGCTCCGGTCCCGCGAGCGGAATGTGCATCAGCAGCACGACCAGGGCGTCGCGCGGCACGCCCTCGAGATAGCCGCGCACGAAGGCGAGCGCGTCGGCGGTGAATCCGCCGCGGTAGCTCGGGAGTGTCGCAGCGTCGCCGCGAGCGCCGTCGTGGAGGACGTCGTCGAGCACCACGAAATGCGCGCGCGCGTACTCGAAGGCATAGGTCGCAGGGCCGTAGACACGCTCATAGGTTTCGTCGGAGCCCGCGTCGTCGGCGGCGTCCCGGTTCAGGTCGTGATTGCCGATGACGGGATACCAGGGCACGCCGATGCGGGCGATTGCGCGATTGAGCGGCTCGAACAGCGCGAGATCATCGCCCACCAGATCGCCGAGCGTGAAGCCGAACGCGGCGTCGCTTCCGATCAATTCGCCGATCACGTCGCGCGAGAGGAAGTCGATCTGCTCGAGGTCGTAGGGTTGGGTATCCCCGAACACGATCACGCGGAAGGCGTCGCCCTCCGGCTGCGGTGTGAGCGGAAAATCGATCGAGGCCGGCAGCGGCCCGGTGGGAGCGACGCCCGGAAAATGCAGGCCGGGCGGCGAGCCCGCCGGCTTGTGGATGTAATGGAAGCGCGGCAGCCGTTCTGGGGAGAGCGGGGTGCGCCATCCGCCCGGTTTCACGACGAACAGGATCGTGTCGTCGTCGACCCCGAGGCGGTAGCGTCCCGCCGCGTCGCTGCGCACCACGTCGCGGCCGTTCGAGACCGCGACGCCCGCGATTCCGGGCTCGTTCGCCGCGCGTTCGCCGTCGCCGTCGAGATCGTGGAAGACGCTTCCCTTCGCCCAGCCGGGCTCCGGCGCAAACGGCTCTTTCGCTGGAAAACCGGGCGCGTGGCTGCGGCACGCGGCGGCGAGCAGCGCGATCGCGAGTGCGCCGGCGGTGCGTCGTCCCAGTCGACTCAAGGCATCGTCGTCAGCGCGCGCCCGGTGCAGGGGAGGGCGGCGGCGTTTCGGATCGCGGTTTCGACGGCGTCGCTTCGGCGAGCGGCAGGAAGACCGTGAAATCCGTGCCCCGTCCCGGCTCGACGTTCACCGAAAGGTCGCCACCGCAGCGCTGAAGCAGGCGATAGACGGTGGCGAGCGTCAGCCGGCCCTCCGCATCCGCGCCGTCGGCGAGCGGCTCGAACACGCGTGTGAGCGCGGCGGCGTCGAGCGCGTTGCCAGTGTCGCGAACCGACAGCGTCACGTAGCGGTTGGGCTCGAGGGCCGGGAGGATACCGGGCTCTCCGGCCGCGACCTCGAGGTTCGCGGTCTCGAGTGTCAGCTTGCCGCCCTCGGGCATGGCGTCGACGGCGTTGCGCACGAGCGAGAGCACGATCGCATCGAGCGGAAGGCGCGGGTCCTGGGCCTCGCGCAAATCCGGCGCCGTGCGCAGCTCGAGTTCGATGGCCGGTCCGGCCGCCACTTCGAGCTGTCGGCGCACGCGCCCGAGCACGGCATTCAGATCGACGCTGCGCGCGATGGCGAGCCCGCGTCGCCGCGCCGGGCCGTGGCGCTCGGACGCGCCAGGTCGCGTGCTTCGCAGCGCTGGCTTGTGCGGTGCGTCGCGGCGCGCGAGCTCGGCGGAAAGCCACTGCGTCATCACGCGCAGCAGATCCTTGTCCGTGGCCGTGAAGGGGTGCTTGCGCGGCGCGAGACTCGCGAAGCAAAGCGTTCCGTAGTTGCCCTCGCCTCGCGCAACCGCGGTCCCGAGATAGGCCTGGAAGCGGAAGGTGTTTCCGGGCGGAAGCGCCGAGCGTCCGCCTGCGAACGCGAGCGTGCGAGCGGCGCCGAGTACGCCCGCGCAGCAGGTCTCGGCGAGCGGAAAGACGGCACCCTTGGCGACCGGGAAGCCCGCCGGCGCGCGGATTGCGACCACCTCGTAGCGCTTGCCGCCCACGCGCGAAATGATCCCCACCTCGACACCGAAACATGCGCAGCCGATCTCGAGCAGCCGGGCCAGCTTCGTGTCGAAGGCCGCGGTCGGCGCGTCGCCGAGTTCGCCGAGTGCGCGCACGCCTTCCATGGCATCCCAATGCAGCGATTCGATGCGGTCGCGTTCGCCGAGCGTGCGCCAGAGCGCCAGGACGACCAACAAGCAGAGCAGGCTCGAGAGCAGGAACGCGGCATCGGCCGCCGTCGCGAGATCGAAGCCGGGACTGCGCGCGGGCCCCTGCCAGAGTTCGAGCGCCGGGTGCACGATCAGCAGCGCGAGCACGGCGCCGAGGATTCCGGCGCGCAACTCCCCGCTGCGGAGAAACAGCAGCAGCGCGGCCCCGAGCGCGCTGGCCAGCGCGACGATGGTGATGAGCGGTAGCACGCTCACGGGCTAGCCCTTTCCGAGCGCGACCCTCCCGTGGATCGATCCCAGGCGGGATGCGCGCGCGAACCATGCATGCAAGCGGGCGCGGCGGCGGCTGCGCGGAGGCTGCGCGGGACCCGCTGACGCCAGGGACGGCCGAGCCTAGCGGATCCCAAGTCCTTCGGGTAAGTGACCCAACCGGATGCGCATGCACTACCGCCGCGTCGTGGGGCTCGGGCTCAGTGTCATCGACCATCTCTACGTCGTCGAACACCTGCGCCTCGAAGAGACGCGGCTGCGCTACGGCGAGCGCCTGGTGAGCAGCGGCGGGATGATCGGGACGGCGCTCGCGCAAGCCGCCCTCCTGGGCTGCGAAGCGCACGTGCTCTCCCTGCACGGCGAAGACGCCGAGGGCCGCTTCGTGCGCCGCGCGCTGCGCGCCGCCGGCGTGAAAACGGCCCGGATCGTTCGCTCGCGCGACGCGAGCACGACCGTCGCCGTGGTGCTCGTCGAACGACGCGGAGGGGAGCGGCGGTTCCTGGTGCCGGACCGTCGCGAGCTCGAGCGCCGCGCGCCGCCGTTCGATCTCTCGCTGCTCGATCCCCGCAGCCTGCTGCTCGTCGACGGACACTTTCCCGCGCAGGCCCTGCGGGCCGTGAAGCGTGCGCGGCGCGTGGGGGCGAAGGTGATCGCCGACCTGAACCGCCCGCGACCGGGTTCACTCGCGCTGCTGCCGTACGTCGACTACGCGATCGTTCCCCTCGAATTCGGCGCGCGGTGGGCGGGCGGCGATCCGGAGCGTCTGTTGCGGCGATTGCGCGCCGCAACCCGAGGCATCCCCGTGGTGACGCTCGGTGCGCGCGGGGGGATCTATCTCGAGGGCGATCGCGTGCGGCGCTACCGCGCACACCGGGTACCCGTCGTCGACACGACCGGGGCGGGCGACGCTTTCCACGGCGCCTTCGCGGCGGGCTTGTGCCTGGGGCTCGAACTCGCGGCCGCGCTCGATCTCGCCGCGCACGCGGCCGCCCTGAATTGCGGTGCGCTCGGAGGGATGGGCCGGCTGATGACGCGCCGCGAGCTGCGCGCGCACCTCAGCGCGAGAGCGTGACCAGATCGGTGAGGATCAGCAGGGCTTCCTGAAACTGCGGCGACTGGCTTTCGTCATCCGGGCCGACACTGTCGGCATCTGCATCGGGCGTGAGGTTGCCCGCCGAAGCGCCTTCGCCGACGACACCCGTCGCACCCGGCTGCGTGGCGCTCTCGCCGATCGGCGTCGCGGCGGCCCCGGCCTTTGCTTCCTGCTGCTGCTTCAGGATTTCGGAGAGGCGGACGACGCCGTCATTGGCCTTCGCTTCAGCAATTTTTTCGCGCAGCTCGATGAACTCCGCGTTGGTCGCGACGCGGCGCTTCGAGCGTTCGCTCAGCACGGCCACGGTGCCGGGCGTGATGCGGTTCCAATGATCGGGGCCGTCAGCGGCGTTCGCGGTATCGCCGAGGAAGGGCGAGATGCTCTCCGGCGGCAACGAATAGGGCTGCGTCTTCTCGCCGAAATCGTCGTCTGCTCCCGACAGGTACGACGGCATCGGCACGTCGGAAGGAACTCCCGCGTGTTGTGTCGATTGACCGCCCGGCCGGAAGAACAGACCGGTCGTGACCTTGAGCGCGCCCTCGCCCGGCGGCAGCGTCGAGACGGTCTGGACCGTGCCCTTTCCGAACGTGTGATCGTCGCCCACGATCACCGCACGCTGGAAATCCTTCAGCGCGCCAGCGACGATTTCCGCCGCCGAGGCGCTCGCCCGCGAGATCAGTACGACGAGCGGTCCGGCGTAGTGGATCGACCCATCGGGATCCCGCAACACCTGTTTCTGGCCATGTCCGTTCTCGATGGCGACGACCTCACCCTTGCGCACGAAGAAGCCCGAAATTTCGACGGCGTGTTGCAGGAGTCCGCCGCCATTGCGCGAGAGATCGAGCAGCAGCCCGTCGGCCTTTTCCTGCTTCACCTGCGCGAGCAGACGCGCGATGTCGTCCGTGCATTGCCGGTTCGTCGGATCGGAATCGCCGTAGAACGAGGGCAGCTCCAGCACGGCGAGCTTCAGCTTCTTGCCGTCCACCTCGCGGGTCTCGAAGCTCAGCTTCGCCGCCTGGTCTTCCAGATCGATCGTGTCGCGTATGATCTCGATCGAAAAACGCTCGGTCTTCTCGCCCTGCCGCAGCACGGTGAGCCCGACCTTCGTGCCTTTCTTGCCGCGGATCAGCGCCACGGCGTCGCGCAGCGGCATGTCGATGATGTCGACCGCCTTCCCGTCCGCCTGCGAGACCGCGATGATCTTGTCCTTGGCCTTGAGTTCCTTCTGCCGGTCCGCTGCCCCGCCCGGAATGATGCGCTCCGCCACCGCATAGCCATCGCGCTCCGCGAGCGCGACGCCGATGCCCTCGAGCGAGAGCGTCATGCTGATCCGGAAATCCTCGAGCACGTCGCTCGAGAGATAGTTCGAATGCGGGTCGAGCGATGCGGCAAAGGAATCGAGAAAGACGGAATTGACCTCGGCGGGTGAAACGTCGATCAATTGCTTGAGTCGCCGCTCGTAGCGCTGGATCAGTCGCCGCTTGGCTTCGTCGAGCGCGGTGTCGGCCGCGACGTAGTTCGAGATCTGGAAGTGGATGAGGCTGCGCTGGAGTTTGTCGCGCTCCTCGGGAGTCGTCGGATAGCCGCGCTTCTCCGGATCGAATACGAGTTCGACGCTGGTGTCGATCGTGTAGCCGGGATCGCTCACCGTGGCGCGCACGAATTTCGCCGCCGCCTCGTGATGGCGAATCAGCGTCTTCTGGAGATCGGTGAGGCGCGTGCAATCGCCCTTCGCCAGGTCGTCGAAGATCCCGCGCAGCGAGGCGCGCATCGCAGCTTCCTCGGACGCGAGCAGCAGCGTCCGCGACGGGTCGAGACGCCGCACGTAGATCTCGAACGTGCGGCGTTCGATCTCGTCGCTGCGCTCGTTGAAGCGGACGTGGTTCTGGAAATACCCCCGCATCAGATTGGGGATCATGTCGCAACGCAGATCCGCCTCGGCCGGCCCGGCCAGCAGCGTCGCGGCGGCGAGGATCGGAGCGAAGCGGATCAGCGCGGAGAAGGTCTTCGAGGTCATGTCAGGTGGTTCGGGAGCGCCAAGCCATACCTTTACCCCAGCTTCGCGAGACCTGCCGGGGGCTCGAAGCCGCCGAGCAGCGCCTCCAGGTGGGCGGCGAAGGCGATCGCCGTGTGGTCTTCGAGGTGGGGCGCGACGATCTGGACTCCGACGGGCAGGCCGTCCCGGGTGAGGCCGACGGGGGCGACGCTCGCCGGCAGATGCGCCACGCCGATGAGGCCCGGCCAGGCGAACAGGTCGGTGTAGGGGCGTGCGCCCCCGTTGACTTCGAGCTTGCGGAGCAGCATTGGCTCACGGTGGTCGTGTCGAATCGCCGGGACGGGCGCGGCGGGGCACAGCAGGACGTCGAAGCCGTCGAAGAAGTCGGCCCAGGCCGCTCGCTGGCGTTCGCGTTCTTCGTGGAGCAACAGCCAATCGCGATGCCGCAGGCCGAGCTCGCGCAAGGAGCGGGACATTTCGTCGCCTGCGTCGGGTCCCAGCGCGTCGCCACGCGCGCTGAGAGCCGCGAAGTCTGCGTCGCGCATCACCGTCGCCGCGATCGGGAGCATCAGCCGTCGGTAGAGTCCGACGGCTCGTTCGAGGCTGACAGCCGGGCGGGCCTGCACAGCGACCGTCACTCCGGCTCCGCGTAGCGCCGCAACGGCGGCCTCGAGCGGTTCGCGCACATCCGACTCGACGGGGCAGGCCGGATCGTCGAGCCACGCGGCGACCCGGAACCCGCGCAGCGTCGCGTGACGCGCGGGCGGAAGCGCGAGCTTCCAGGCGCGCGCGGGCCCAGGTAGCGGCCCCGCGAGCACGGCGAGCGCGAGCGAGAGATCGGCTGCGCTGCGGGCGAGCGGACCCGCGACGTTGATGTCGTCCTCGCGCAGGGCGCCGGGCCAACCGGGGATGTGGCCGCGCACCGGCACGATGCCCCAGCTCGGTTTGTGGCCGAAGATCCCGCACCAGCTCGCGGGGATGCGAATCGAGCCGCCGATGTCGCTGCCCAACTCGAGCCCCGAGAGGCCGGCGGCGATGGCGGCAGCCGAGCCTCCCGACGAGCCGCCGGGTGTTCGCGATGTATCCCAGGGGTTGCAGGTCGTTCCGAACAACGGGTTGTGGGTCTGCCAATCCATCGCCAGCATCGCGGTATTCGTCTTCGCGAAGACGATCGCACCCGCGGCCTCGAGCCGTTCGACGGCGACGGCGCTGCGCGCGGGCACATGCTCGGCGAGGCTCGGCGCGCCCGCGGTCGTTCGCAGCCCCTGCGTCTCGAAGCAGTCCTTTACGCTGATCGGAAGCCCGTGCAGGGGGCCCCACGTCTGGCCGCGTGCGAGTGCGGCATCGGCCTCGTCGGCGCGGCGGCTGGCGCGCTCGACGTCGAGGCTCACGACGGCGCGCAGCGCCGGATTCACGCGTTCGATGCGTGCGAGGAAGTGCGCGAGCAGCTCCCGGCTCGAGATCTCGCGCTCGCGCAGCGCTCGGAGCAACGCGCTGGCGGAGCGGAACCCGAGCTCGCCCATCGCCTCACCTCCGCTGGCCCCTTCCGGATGCGGCGGGGATTCTAGGCGGCGAGCGCCCCGCGGCCAGTCGCGCGGGAGCGCGCCGAGCGCTGCCGCTTTCGGCCGGCGGATTCAGCGCTTCGCTAGCCTGTCCGGATGCCCCCCCGCGCGCCGTGGCTCTTGTTCGTCGTCGTCGGCGCCCTGTTCGTGGCGGGTCACTACGTACGCAACGGACTGGGCGTCGAGCTCGCCGCGGATTCGTTGCGCGATTGGGTGCGGGGCCTCGGCGTCGCCGCCCCGATCGCCTATGTCGGGCTCGTGACGTTTCGGCAGTTCCTGCTCGTGCCGTCGTCGCTGCTGCTCGCCGCCGGTGGGCTCGCCTTCGGTGCGGCGCTCGGAACGCTGCTCGGTGGCGTCGGTATCGTGCTCTCGGCGCTGCTGGGCTTCACGCTCGCGCGCACGCTCGGGCGGGAGTGGCTGCGCCTGCGCATGGGCGAGCGGCTCGCGAGCCTCGAGCGGCATAGCCAACGTGTGGGGCCGCTCGTCGTCGGGCTCGCGACGGCCCATCCCCTCGGCCCGATGAGCCCGGTTCATTGGGGCGCCGGGCTCGCCTCGATGCGTTGGTTGATCTTCTTCGCCGTGGTGGGGATCGCCGGCCCGGCCCGCGCGTTCCTGCTCTCGACCCTCGGCGCATCACTCGTCGAGCCGCGGTCGCCGGGCTTCTGGGTGGCCGCCGCGCTGGTGGGCGCGGCCCTGGTGCTACCGCTCGCCCACCCGGCGGTGAGGCGGCGGCTGCTCGGCCGCGCGCCCCCCAGCCAGGGTTAGTAGCGATAGTGATCGGGCTTGTAGGGGCCGTCCGCGGGCACGCCGATGTACTCGGCCTGCTCCGGCGTGAGCCGCGTCAATTTTACGCCGAGCTGCCCGAGGTGCAGCCTCGCGACTTCCTCGTCGAGATGCTTGGGTAGGACGTAGACCTTCTTCCCATACTTCCCGGCGTTCTGATGCAACTCGAGCTGCGCCATCACCTGATTGGTGAACGAGGCCGACATCACGAAGCTCGGGTGTCCCGTCGCACAGCCGAGGTTCAGCAGCCGGCCTTCGGCGAGCACCAGCACACCGTGGCCGTCCGGGAAGATCCACTCGTCGTATTGCGGCTTGATGTTTTCGCGCCGGATGCCGGCCACCTTGCGCAGGCCGGCCATGTCGATCTCGTTGTCGAAGTGGCCGATGTTTCCGACGATCGCCTTGTCCTTCATGCGCGCCATGTGCTCGGCCGTGATGATCTGGAAGTTCCCCGTTGCGGTCACGAAGATGTCGGCCGTTGCGACCACGGCGTCGAGGGTGTTCACCTCGTAGCCTTCCATCGCCGCTTGCAGCGCGCAGATCGGGTCGATCTCCGCGACGATCACGCGGCAGCCCTGTCCGCGCAGCGCCTGCGCGCAGCCCTTGCCGACTTCGCCGAAGCCGCACACGACGGCGACCTTGCCGCCGAGCATCACGTCGCTCGCCCGCATCAGGCCGTCGGGCAGGGAGTGCCGGCAACCGTAGATGTTGTCGAATTTGCTCTTGGTGACGGAATCGTTGACGTTGATCGCGGGGAACAGCAGGCTGCCGTTCTTTTCCATCTGGTAGAGGCGATGCACGCCGGTCGTCGTCTCCTCGGAGACACCGCGGACCTTCGGCGCGATCTTCGTCCAGCGGCCGGGGCTGCGCTTCTGCTCCTGGCGCAACAGCTGCAACACGACGCCCCATTCCTCGGGATCCGTCTCGGCGTTGAAGTCGGGGATCTTCCCGGCCTTCTCGAACTCGACGCCTTTGTGGATCAGCATGGTGGCGTCGCCGCCGTCGTCGACGATCAGATCGGGGCCGGAGCCATCGGGCCACTGGAGGGCGACGTCCGTGCACCACCAGTACTCCTCGAGCGTCTCGCCCTTCCAGGCGAACACGGGAACACCCTTGGGCTTCTCGGGCGTTCCGGTCGGTCCGACGACGGCGGCCGCCGCGGCCGGATCCTGTGTCGAGAAGATGTTGCAGCTGACCCAGCGCACGTCGGCGCCGAGATCGGTGAGCGTTTCGATCAGCACCGCGGTCTGCACCGTCATGTGCAGGCTGCCCATGACCTTGGCACCAGCCAGCGGGCGCTGTCCGCGGTAGCGCGCGCGCAGCGACATCAAGCCGGGCATCTCGTGCTCGGCGAGCCGGATTTCCTTGCGGCCGAGGGCGGCGAGCTGGATGTCAGCGACTTTGTAGGCGGGGCTGCGATCGGCAGTCATGGTAGCTCCATCTGTTTATGCGGATGGAGTGTTCCAGACTTTAGCGAAATGTCAATCGGGGCTGGCGCGGTCCGCTGGTCTCCCCCTCGGGGATCAGTGCAGGCTGCCGGATTCGCGCAGCTCGAAGCGGGCGATCTCGACCTCGATCTCCTCGCCTTTGGGATTGCTGAGCTGGTAGCTGCCGTGCATCGAGCCGTAAGGCGTCGCCAGCGGGCAACCCGAGGTGTACTCGTAGGCGTCGCCTGGTTCGAGCACGGGCTGCTCCCCCACCACACCGGGGCCGCGCACTTCTTCGATCCGCCCGGTGGCGTCCGTGATGATCCAGTGGCGCGAGAGCAGCTGCACGGTTTCCGTCGCTTCGTTCGCGATCTGCACCGTGTAGAGAAAGAACCAGAGATTGCGCTGCGGCTCGGAATGCTCGGGCGAGTAGCGTGCGTTGACCTCGACGCGGATGCCGTGCGTCACCGCCGAAGAGGAGGAGGCGTCCTTTCCGCCGGCGCTCATTCCGGCAACCCCACCAGCTCGGCGCTGCGCACCCAGAGGCGGCGCGCGAGCCCCGGGCGTTGCGAGCGGTGCGACGCCGCGACGGCGCGCTGCTTCACGAAGTATTTTCCGCTCACGTCCGCGAGCTCGTCCGAGGCCGCGACGAAGATCGAGTTCGCTGCGCCCTGCTCGGCCGTCAGGAAGAAGGGCCGCAACAGCCCGATCAGCAGCTTCGCGAAGCCGCCGTTCTGCTTGCCCAGGCGCGTGGCGACGGCTCCCGGGTGCAGGGAGTTGGCCGTGACGCCCGATCCGGCGAGCCGCTCGGCGAGCGCCACCGTGAACAGGATGTTGAGCAGCTTCGATGTGCCGTAGACGCGCATCGCCGCGTAGCGCTTCTCGCTCTGGAGATCGGCGAGATCGATCCGTCCCAGGCGGTGCGCCTCGGAGGCAACATTGACGATACGGGCCGGTGCGCTCGCGCGCAGCTTCGGCAAGAGCAGGTTCGTGAGCAGGAAGTAGCCGAGATGATTCACGGCGAACGTCTTCTCGAAGCCATCGACGGTCGTCGTGCGCTTCAACTCGACGATACCGGCGTTGTTCACGAGCACGTGCAACGCGGGGTAGGTTGCGAGGAACTCGTTCGCGAGCCCGCGGATTCCCGCCAGCGAAGAGAGATCGGCGAGCAGCACGTCGACGCGCGGATTGCCGGTCTCCTCGATGATCGCCTTGCGCGCGCTCTCGGCGCGCTCGCGGTCGCGTCCAACGATCACGACGTGGGCGCCCAGGGCCGCCAGGCCGCGGGCGGTCTCCTGTCCGATGCCGGAGGTTGCGCCGGTGACGAGGCAGGTGCGTCCGTCGAGTCGCGCGAGGCCCATGCTCCCACTCTAGCAGCGGGGCCGCTCCGCTAGAACGCGGGCATCACCTTCTCGGCGAACAGCCGGGCGGGAACGCGCGTGTCACGGCCGAAGAACTCGATCACGAACAGGCTACAGCCGAGCTTGCGGTGGCGCTCGATGCGCTCGATCACCTGCTCGGGCGCGCCCCAGATTCCATGCTCCTCGAGGCCCGCGCCCATGTGTCCGCCATAGATCTTCTTGGCCTTTTCGAGCGAGGCTCGGGCGGCGTCCTGCGTCTCGTCGATCACCACCACGCATTGCTGTGAGATTTCGAGCGTGTCGAAATCACGCCCGAGCTCGTGGCAGCGCCGTCGCAGGGCTTCGATCTTGGCTGCGAGCACGGGCTGGAACACGGCGAGGTTGTTCCAGATGTCGGCGTGTCGCGCGACGATGCCCATCAGCACGCGTTCGCCGCCGCCGCCGATCAGGATCGGCGGGCGCCGCACGGGCTTCGGTTCACATACGGCATCCTTCACCGAGAAGTGTTTCCCTGCGAAGGTCGTTTTCTCCTCGCTCCACAAGCTGCGCAGGATCTGCACCGATTCTTCGAGCGCGCGCATACGCTCGGGCAGCGGCGGGAAGGCGCAGCCATAGCCCCGGAACTCCGCTTCGAACCAGCCCGAGCCGAGCCCCGCGATCGTGCGGCCATTCGAGACGTGATCGATCGTGGCGATCTGCTTCGCGAGCACGGCGGGATTGCGGAAGAAGGGCGGGGTGACGAGCGTGCCGAGCTGGACGCGCTCGGTGACCGCCGCCACGGCGGCGAGCAGGCTCCAGGCTTCGAAGATCGGAAGGGTCGGGAGGGGAACGCCATAAAGATGATCACACGCCCACAGCGAATCGAAGCCGAGCGCATCGACCAGCGTCGCGGTGGCGCGCGTCTCCTCCCAGCTGCGTTTGATCTGGGGCAGCGTCACTCCGAAGCGGGCTCGTCGTTGCATGCGCGCAGTGTATGAAAGCCGTTCGCGGGCGCACAAGGCTGGAGAATTCTCGAGCCGGGCCGGAGGCGCGGCGCTCGCGTTCGGTGTGACGCACGGCGTGCACGCGGCGGTGCCCTTGCTGCCGCCCGCTGGCGGATCGATCCTCGATCACGCCGCGATCGACGCGCACCGAGCTGCCCCGGGATCTGCCACCTACGCGGCGATGAAGGCGGCCGTCGCCAGCCTCACGCGCAGTCTCGCGCTCGAACTCGGCGAGCGCAGGCTTCGCGTCGACTGCATCGCCCCTGACCGGATCCCCACCCCGGGCATCGCTACGGTGCGGGTAAACACCCCCCCCCGTGAGCGGCTGTGCTGGCGAAGTGGCAGGCGCCCCGGTGTCCCTGGCATCCGATCTCTCCCCGTTCGTGACCGGAGCGACCCTCCACGTAGCTGGGCGGTTTCGCGGCTGGGGGCTGGCGCCGGGTGGAAGGAGGCGGTTTCGAGCCATGAGATCGGGGGACGGCAAATCTCGCAATTCCATCTGGTAGCCCGCCGCGGTCTCCGATACTCTGCGACCGCTTGGCACGCCCGCGGGAGCGGAGCGGCCGCTCGCTTTAAAGGAGAACCGATGCTCGCTCTTCGCCTGGTCGTAGTCAGCTTGATGGTTTCGCTCGCCGCTGGATGCGCGAGCAACGGTCGACCCAAGTGCAATTTGTTCGGGGACAACCAGACGTGCGATGCCCCGGCGCCGCCGCCCCCGGCTCCGGCCCCGGTCGCTCCGGCCCCGGCTCCGGCCCCTGACACCTGCGGTCGCATCGTGCTTCGCGGTGTGAACTTCGCGTTCGACAAGTCCGACATCGACGGGGCGTCGGCGGGCGTGCTCGACGTGGCTGCCGAGCAGCTCGGGAACTGCCCGAACGTGGCGGTGCGCGTCGAAGGCAACACGGACTCGGTCGGCACCGACGCCTACAACATGGGCCTCTCGGAGCGCCGCGCGAATGCCGTGCTGAACCACCTCGCCGATCGCGGTGTCCCGGCTTCGCGGCTCACCGCCATCGGCTACGGCGAGTCGCAGCCGATCGCGAGCAACGACACGGATGAGGGTCGGGCCCTCAACCGCCGGGTCGAGCTGAAGACCCAGTAGCGCCAACGCCGCGCGCGAGACCCTGGCATTCCAATGCCAGGGTCTCGCGCAGGCCGTCCAGATGGGGCCGGCAGCGCCAGCCGAGTTCGCGCTGCGCGCGCCCCGAGTCGTAGACCCGCCGATACGGGAATGGGATGGGCAGCATCAGCCACGGGCTGCGGCCGCCGGCTTGCCGCCACGCGCGTGCGAAATCCCACGCCGATAGATTCGCGCCCGTGATGTTGTAGGCGCGCCCGATCGCGGCCGGATTCTCGAGCGCGAGCGCCAGCGCATCCGCAACGTCCCCCGCATACACCAGCGGCAGCCGGAAGAGCGCGGGATACAACGTCAGCTTCGGCCACATCAGCGCGCGGAAGATCGGCATGAAGGTGCCGTCGAAGGCTCCGTAGATTCCGCTCGGACGCAGGATCGTGAGATCGAGGCCGTGCTGCTGCGCGAGCTGCAGGGCCGCCTGCTCGGCGAGCGCCTTCGAGAGCGGATAGGCGGTGATCCGCCCGGGCCGGACACCCGGTCCGTACTGCTCGTGATCCTCGTCGAGCACGCGCTGCTGGCGGCCGCGGTAGACACCGACAGACGACATCTGCACGATGCGACGGACGCCGGCCGCTGCCGCCGCCTCGCACACGTTCACCGTGCCATCGACGTTCGTGCGCACGTATTCAGCCCAGGGTTGATTGCGCAGTGACAGCAGCGCCGCATTCGAAACCACGGCGTCGGCGCCGCGAAAGCCCTCGGCGAGGCGCTCGCGTTCGGCGAGATCGGCGCGGCGCAGCTCGACCCCGCGCGCGCGCAGCTCGGGCACACGGTCGGGGTTGCGCACGACTCCGATCACATGCGCTCCGCGCCGCAGCAGCCCTTCGACGAGGTGGCGGCCGAGGAAGCCCGTGGCTCCCGTCACCGCGATCTTGGCTCCGCGCAACTGCATATCCGGCCTCCAGCCTGCGGCACTGTCGCATAGCATCGACCGCTGCTTCCGGCTCGAAGCGAGGGCGTAGTCTAGACTCGAGCGGCCGGGGGGGCAGGGCGCATGCGGCCGTTGTTGATCGTGAAGTCCGGCACGACGCTGCCCGCGCTCGCGGCGCGGCGCGGCGACTACGAAGACTGGATTGCCGCCGGCATGGGGCTCGATCCCGCGCGCGTTCGCGTGGCGCCCGTCTACGCGGATGCCCCGCTGCCGGCTCCCGCTTCGCTCGCGGGCATCGTCGTCACCGGCTCTTCCGCGATGGTGAGCCATCGCGAGGCCTGGAGCGAGCGGACGGCAGCCTGGCTCGCTTCGGCCGCGCTCGCCGGGACGCCGGTGCTCGGCATCTGTTACGGACATCAGCTGCTCGCGCATGCCCTCGGAGGCCGCGTCGGTGTCAATCCGCGCGGGCGGGAGATCGGCACGGTCGAGGTCCGAGTACACGCAGCCGCGCGCGACGATGCGCTCTTCGCGGAGCTGCCCGCGAGCGTTCGGATGCAGGTGACCCACGTCGAGTCGGTGCTCGAGCTGCCCGTCGGAGCGCGTCTGCTGGCCTCGAGCTCGGGGGATCCGCACCAGGCCTTCGCGATTGGCGAGCACGCCTGGGGCGTGCAGTTCCATCCCGAGTTCGACGCCGACGTGGTGCGCGCGTACCTGTCCGCGCGCCGCGATCTGGTGCGCGCGGAGGGGCTCGATCCCGATGCGCTGCTGCGCGGTGTGAGCGACAGCCCCCACGGAGCCACGCTGCTGCAGCGTTTTTCCCGGCAGCTGCGGGACTGAGCCTGCGCCGCGCCGGAGAGGCTAGAATCCACGGTTCGCGGGCGGCGACGTGAATGCTCGAGAACGACCCCGATCGCGACGCACCCGAGGGCTTCGGAAGCCGCTACCGCGACGGTGAGGGCGCATGCAACGGGAGTTTCCCTTCTCACCCTACCCGCGCGGCTGGTATCGGGTCGCGGACGGCGCCGATCTCGCTCCCGGGATCGTTTTGCGGCTCGACTATTTCGGTCGCCCGCTCGTGGCTGCGCGCTTCGAAGACGGCGCGGCGCGGGTCTTCGATGCCCACTGCCCCCACCTCGGCGCCCATCTCGGCCACGGCGGAACCGTCGTCGGAAACACGCTCCAGTGTCCATTTCACGCCTGGCGCTTCGATGGCGAGGGCCGTTGTGTGGGGATTCCCTACGCGAAACGCATCCCGCCCGCGGCGCGTCTGCGCAGCTGGCCCGTATGCGAACGCAATGGGCTCCTGATGGTCTGGTTCGCCGAGGACGGGCGCGGGCCAGAATGGGAAGTGCCGGAGCTGCCGGAGTTCGCGTCGCCGGACTGGACGCCGCCGGAGCGTCTGCAATGGACGGTGAAGACGCGCCAGCAGGAGATGGCCGAGAACGTCGTCGATCCGGCGCACTTCCGTTACGTGCACGGAACGGTGACGGTGCCCGAAGCCGAGATCGAAGCCGACGGACACATCTTCCGCGTGGTTTCGCGCTCGGGCATGGCGACGCCGCAGGGTGTCGTCGAGGGCACGATCCGGATCGAGGCGCACGCCTTCGGTTGGGGCTACACGCGCTTCACCGGCATCGTCGAGACCCTGCTCGTCACCGCGGGAACGCCGATCGACGCGGAGCGCATCGACCTGAACCTGCGCTTCTCGGTGCGCCGATTGGCGAATTCCGACGCCACGCGCGGCGTCGGCGCGGCCTTCATCGCCGAGGTGACGCGGCAGTTCACGCAGGACATCCCGATCTGGGAGAACAAGATCCACCTGGAGCGGCCGCTCTTGTGTGATGGCGATGGTCCGATCCCCGCGCTGCGTCGCTGGGGCCGCCAGTTCTACGCCGCGAGCGCGAGCCCGGCGTAGCGCTCTCGCCTTCGCGTCGCCGTGACTCGCGGCGGGCCTGCTTCGCTATCTTCACGAGATGGCCGAGGCCATCGCATCCGCGCCGCGCGAGCTTCCGCCGCGGCTGGTCCTCTTCGACGGGGTGTGCGGCTTCTGTGACGACGCCGTCCAGTGGCTGCTCGCGCACGATCCCGCCGGCAGGCTGCATTTCGCGCCCTTGCAGGGCGAGACGGCCGCCCGGCTGCGGCGGCTGCACCCCGAAATCCCCGAGGACATCGATACGATGGTGTTCGTCGCGTCGGACGCCCGGGGCTCCCGCGTATTCCTGCGCTCGCAAGCCGTGTGGCAGACCTTTGCGGAACTGACGGGTCCCTGGCGAAGGCTCGCCTGGCTGCGCTGGCTGCCACGCGCCGTCAGCGATTTCTGCTACGGCGTCTTCGCGCGCAACCGCTATCGCTGGTTCGGAACGCTGGAAGCCTGCCGCATTCCCGACGCACCGGAGCGTCGCCGCTTCCTGGACTAGACTGTTCGCCTTCGCCCCGCCGCTGGTTTCGGGGCGTCTGAACCAAGGCCCCCTCAGGCCCGGTGCGCGGGGTCGAGATCCTGCCAGAGCTTTTGCCATTGGCTCTCGGCGGCGGCCGTCGCTTCCTGCATGCTGGAGCCGAGCGCGATGATGAGCTTGCCGCGCCGCGTGGCCAGCGGCGGCGTGCGCACGACGGCCACCCAGGCGGTGTTGCCCTTGCCGGGGCTCTGATAGAGCTCGCCGCCCACCTGCCGCAGCCAACTCACCGCCTGCTCGAGCGTCATGTGCAGCAGCCTCGACGACGGCTCGCAGCGAGCCTCGCCAGGGAGTGCCCCGACGCAGAGCGCAGGTGACGCGCGCTCGCGAAGGGCGCTTGCGCAGACTGCGTGCAACTGACGCTGCGAATGTGTGGGCGCGCAGGCGCTTTCAGGCGCGGCCGTGTCTTCGATACGCTCGGGCTCGAGATGCAAACGAACCCGCCGCAGTGCGTGACGGTCGTGACCGGAGTTCCGCGCTCCGGCACCTCGCTCGTGATGCAGATGCTCGCGGCTGGCGGGCTCCCGGTCCTCTGCGACGGTGAACGCGGCCCCGACGCCGACAACCCCCGCGGCTACTTCGAGTACGCGCCGGCCATGCGGCTGGCGCGCGACGCCCGCTGGCTTCCGCTCGCTGCGGGCCGCGCCGTGAAGCTGGTTCACACGCTCGTGACGGCGCTTCCGCCAGATCTACTCTTCCGTGTGTTGATCGTCCGGCGACGCGGGGTCGAGGTGCTCGCCTCGCAGCGCGTCATGCTCGCGCGCCGGGGCGAGGCCTCCGACGCCGCCGAGGATGCGCGGCTGCTGGCCGCGTTCGAGGCGCAGCTCGCCCGCCTCGAGCGGGATCTCGCGGCGCGCGAGGACGTCGCCTGGCTCAGCGTCGAGCATGCCGAACTCGTACGCGAGCCGGCGCTCGCCGCCGCGCGCATGAATCACTTCCTGGGCGGCGGCCTCGATGCCGTCGCGATGGCGGCCTGCGTCGACCCCGATCTCTACCGCCAGCGGTGTTGAGAGCGAGGTCCGAATCCGGAAGTGCAAGCCTTCGGAGGGAGCCCACCCCCCGCCGCCTGCCTCCGTTCGCAGCTCGATTTTCAGATCAGAGTGGGTTCGGCTTCTCCGCCGGCTCGAGATGGCTCGCGAACAGCTCGCGCATGCGCGCCGTGAGATCCTCGACGGATTCGTCGGCAAACGAAGCAGGCGGCACCTCGTCGAGAATCGTGATGCGAATCCGATGCCGGCCCCGAAGCACGACGCCGCGCTTGGGCAGCGCGTTGGCCGTGCCTTCGACGAGAATCGGCAGGATCGGTATGCCAGCGGATTTCGCCAGTTCGAAGGCGCCCGGCTTGAAGGCGCGCAGGCGGCCATCGGGAGAACGCGTCCCTTCCGGAAACATCATGATCGAGTTGCCGTCCGCCAGTGTTTTTCGGCACTCCTGCATCATCCGGACCACGCTCGCACGATCGCCGCGCTTGAGCTTGATGTAGCGGTTGAGCGACATGTTCCAGCCGATCAGCGGCAACCGGAAGTTCTCCAGCTTCGAGACCCACTTGAAGTGCGCGAAGATGCGAAAGAGCACCAGGATGTCGAGCAGCGACTGGTGGTTCGCGACCATCACGTAGGTGACATCCGCGCGGATCTTCTCGCGGCCGGTGAGCGTCACCGGCCAGGCGGGATTGAACCAGGTGTAGAGGGAGCCCCAGACACTGGTGAATTGGTGCAACAGGCGGCGGCGCGGATCGAAGGGCGACGTCACGGCCCAGATCACGACCGCGATCGGGAACATCACGAACGAGCTGAGCGTCAGGAAGGCCCAGAAGAGCGCCGACGCCGTCCAACGGAACATGGGCGTATTATTCCCCGGAGCTTCCGGCGCCACCAGCGGCCCGGGCTCGGGCCGCCGCGACGAAGCCGCTGAAGAGCCGCTGGCGATGCTCGGGCGGCATCCGTTCCGGATGCCACTGCACGCCGATGCAGAAGCTCGGCTCGTCGCACTCGAAGGCTTCGATCAGCCCGTCCTCCGCCCGCGCACAGACCCGCTGCCCGCGCCCGACCTCGGCGACACCCTGATGGTGCTGGCTGTTCACGGGCCCGGCGGCGTCGCCCAAAAGCCGGGCGAGCTGCGAGTTTTTTTCGAGCACGAGGCCGTGGCGTTCGTCGCTTCCCGCGAGACGGTGGGGGCCCGCGTGGGGGATGTCGGTCGGGATGTCGAAAATGAGCTTGCCGCCGCGTTCGAGGGCCAGTAGCTGCATGCCATAGCAGATCCCGAGCACGGGCAGCCGGAGCGCGAGCGCAGCCGCGAGCAACGCCTGGTCGAACGCGAGCTGACGCTGCGGTACGAGTTCGAAGCGGATCTGCGCGGGATATTCGCGCGGGGGAGCGAAATCATCGCCGCCCGGGATCAGCAGTCCCGAGAGGCGATCGACGAGCGCCGCGACGTCCTCCTGAATCGGCAGCAGGATCGGTATGGCACCGGATTCGGCGAGCGCGCGGGCATACGTCGTCTCGAGGTAGGCGTATTCGCGTGTCGGGTGCCGACGGCCCCGCTCATCGAGACATTGCGAGATGCCGATGAGCGGTCGCATCCGCGCGAGTATACCCTCGCGAGGTCGAGCGCCGAGAGGGGAGGGGCGAGCATGGCTCGATGCTTGATCGCCGGTTGCGGCTATGTGGGAGAAGCCCTCGGTGTGCGGCTCGCCAGCGAGGGGCACACGGTGTTCGGTCTGCGACGCCGCGTGCTGAGCCCGCCGCCGGGGATCGTGCCGCTCGAAGCCGATCTCGGCGTTCCGGCGAGCCTGGGCGATCTGCCCGACGGCCTCGATTTCATCTTCTATTTGGCGTCGCCCGGCGGCGCCGAGGATGCGCTCTACCGCAGCGCCTACGTCGCCGGGCAGCGCCACCTCTATGAGGCGCTCGCGCACGCGGGCCAGCGGCCGCGCCGCGTGCTCTTCGCCTCGAGCACGGCGGTCTACGGCCAGCAGGGCGGCGAGTGGCTCGACGAGAACTCGCCGACCGAGCCCGCCGATTTTCGGGGCCGTCGCCTGCTCGAGGCCGAGTCCCTGCTCGCGAACGCCGCGTTCATTCCGGGCGTCACGATTCGCTTTGGCGGCATCTACGGCCCGCGGCGCAGCAGCCTGATCGAGCCCGTGCGCGCGGGCCGTGCCGTGTTGCGCGCGGAAGCCCACTTTACGAACCGCATCCACCGCGACGACTGTGTCGGCGTGCTGCGCCACCTGATGCTGCACGAAGCTCCCGAGCCGCTCTATCTCGGCGTCGATAGCGAGCCGGCCGACGAGGCGGCGGTGCTGTGCTGGCTCGCGGGGGTGCTCGGCGCTCCCGAACCGCGCGCGGCGGCCGCTGGCGCGCGCGGCCCGCGCAGGCGCGGCGGCAGCAAGCGCTGCCGCAACGACCGCCTGCTCGCGAGCGGGTATGCGTTTCGCTACCCCAGCTTCCGCGACGGCTATCGGGCGATCCTCGCCGAACCCGTCTGAGCGGCGGCGCGGCCCGCCCGTGTAGACTGGCCGCGGAGGATCTGCGCCTGCCGCGTCCGCCGTTCTGCTCGCCGGCCGTGTCCGAGATGCCGGGCGCCGTGTTCGCGCCGGTTGCGCATCGGCTCGCCGATCTACGCAATTCCGTGTGCCCGCTCCACGTCGGCGATACCTGGCTGCAACCCTTCGCGGGCTCGCGCATGCAGGATCTGCTCGAAGCCGAGCATCCGGATCTGCATCGCTACAGCGAGACCCAGGGCCAGCCGGCCCTGGTTTCGGCGTTGCTCGAAAAGGTCCGCACGCGCAACCGGATTCCCTGCGAGCGCGGATCCGTGCTCGTCTCTGCCGGCGCCACCGGCGCGCTGGGTGCGGCCGTGGGGATGTGCTCGGCGCCCGGCGAAGAAGTGCTCGTGCTGGCGCCCTTCTGGCCGCTGATCCGCGGGATCGTGCAGGCCTTTCGCGCGACGCCGGTCGAAGTTCCGTTCTACGACCGCGTGGATTCCGCGGAGTCGGCCGTGGCGGCCGTGCGCGCGCGCATGACGCCAAAGAGCGTCGCCCTCTACGTCTCGACTCCCTCGAATCCGACGGGCCGCGTGCTGCCGGCGAGCTGGCTCGAGGCGCTGGCCGCGTTCGCGCAGCGCGAGGGTCTCTGGTTGATCTCCGACGAGGTCTACGAGGACTACGTCTTCCGCGGCGAGCACGTCTCGATCGCGCGCTTCGCGCCCGAGCGCACGCTCACGGCCTTCTCGTTCTCGAAGGCCTACGGCATGGCCGGCCATCGCACGGGCTACCTCGTGGGCCCCCCTGCGGCCGTGGCGCAGGCGCTGAAAGTCTCGACCCACACTTTCTATGCAGCGCCAACAGCCGGCCAGCAGGCGGCCCAGCGCGCGCTCGCAGCGGGCGCGGCCTGGGTCGAGCAGGCGCGCGCGGCCTACCGCGAAATCGGAGAGCGCGTCGCCGCCGAGCTGGGCATCCCCGCGCCCGAGGGCGGCGCGTTCTTGTTCGTCGACGTCAGCGCGCGGCTCGATGCGCGCGGCATCTGGGGCTTTCTCGAAGATTGCCTCGACGACGGCGTCGCGCTCGCCCCCGGCCCCTCGTGCGGCGAGGCCTACACCGGCTGGGTGCGCCTTTGCTACACGGCTGCGCCGCCGGATGCGGTGCTCGAGGCAGCGCGCAAGCTTGCCAAGCGGCTGCGCTGAGCCTCCACCGGGCCGCCGTCGGCCGTCGTCGCGGTGGAGCGCGCAGGCTAGCCGTGGCCCACCGGCAGGCTTGCGAGGAACGCGATCCAAGCGTCGGGCAACGCGTGCTCGCGCGCGCCTGCCAGCATCAGCGCCTTGTACCACGGCGCGGCGCGCAGGCCCGTCTCGCGCTGCTCACAGAGATAGGTCTGCGCCTCGCAAGCGCCGCCCGCGCGCAGATTCACCGATACCGGGATGCGCGAATAGCCCGGCTCGAAGCGGTCGAGCGCCGCGATCTCCGCCTCGTCGATTCGGAAGACGGCGCCCCAGACGCTCGCCCCCGCCTCGCGCGCGAGGTTCACCTTCCCCGAGCCGTCGACGGAGCGCTTGTCGAGGCAGAGTCGAAAGCCCGCGAGCTGCGCGGCGCCGAGCGTCTGCGCGGAGGGCGCGCGCTCGCGCAGGCGCGCACTCGGCAGGTTCGACCCGAAGGCGAAGTATTCGATCGTGGCCTCGGCGCCCGGGCGCGGCGCGGCTACTTCCGGCGCGCCGACTTGATCAGCACCGGTTCGGTCGGCACGTTCTGGTGGCCGCCGCGCGTGAGCGTCGGCACGGCTGCGATCTTCTTGGCCACATCCACGCCGCCGGTCACTTTTCCGAAGACGGCGTAGCCGAAATCGCGGCCGCTGTGATTCAGGAAATCGTTGTCCTTCAGGTTGATGAAGAACTGCGCCGTGGCGCTGTCCTTCACCGAAGTGCGCGCCATCGCGATCGTCCAGCTGTCGTTCGCGAGGCCGTTGTCCGCTTCGTTCTTGATCGGGGGCTGGGTCGGCTTCTGCGACATGTCCGTCGCGAAGCCTCCCCCCTGGATCATGAAGTCGGGGATCACGCGGTGGAAGATCGTGCCGTCGAAGAAGCCGCTGTCCACGTAGGACAGGAAGTTCGCCACCGTGACGGGGGCCTTGGCGGAATCGAGCTCGAGCTGGATCTCGCCGAGAGAGGTTACGAGGATCACCACGGGTTTCTTCGCCTCCGGCTGGGTTGGGGCTTTGGGCTGCGCGTCGGACTGGGCGCCCGCCGGCAGCGCCGCGAACGCGAGCAACAGGACGAGCGAGACGAGTCGGGATTGGAGCTTTTTCATGGCGGCGGACTTTAGCGAATCGTCCCGCCGGCGCGACGGGAATCCTGGCGGATTCGCTAGCCTCGGCGCATGGCAGGAGCAAAGGTCGCGGTACTGAGGACGTCCCCCCGGACGGTGTTCGAGGACTACCACCGGGTGATGAATCTGGGCGGCTACCAGGAGGCGCTTCCCAAGAGCGCCGAGACGGCCCTCAAGATCAACATTTCCTGGCATTTCTTCTACCCGGGCAGCTCCACCACGCCCTGGCAACTCGATGGCGTCATCCGCGCGCTGCTGCGCGACGGTTACTCGCGCGATCGCATCCACGGCTGCCACAACCGCACGGTCGTGATCGACGCCCACCTGGGCGAGCGCGAGAACAAGCAGATCAACGTGACGAGCGCCCATGGTCTGCGCAACATCCACCTCTATGAGGGCGACGAGGAATGGATCCACATCCGCGACGCGGTGGGGTCGCTCGCCGATGATTTCCTATGCCTGAACGACGTCTATCCCGAAGGCTTCTCGATCCCCAAGCGCTTCATCGGTGAGAACATCCTGCATCTGCCGACGGTGAAGACGCACGTCTTCACCACCACCACGGGCGCGATGAAGAACGCCTTCGGGGGGTTGCTGAACGAGAAGCGCCACTGGACCCACCCGGTCATTCACCAGACGCTCGTCGACCTGTTGATGGTCCAGAAGAAGATCCACTCCGGCATCTTTGCCGTGATGGATGGCACGTTCGCGGGAGACGGCCCCGGGCCGCGTTGCATGATTCCGCACGTGAAGAACGTGCTGCTCGCGAGCGCCGACCAGGTGGCGATCGATGCCACCGCGGCAAGGCTGATGGGTTTCGACCCGATGTCGATCGATTACATCCGGCTGGCGCACGAGCGCGGGCTCGGCTGTGGAGATCCGCGCGACATCGAGATCGTTGGCGACGAGGACGCGGCGCGCGAGAACTGGAACTTCGTCGGCCCCTTCAAGCGCATGACCTTCGCCTCGCGCATGCAGCACCTGATCTACTGGGGGCCGCTCAAGAAGCCGATCGAATGGTCGCTGAAGACGGTGCTCGCGCCCTGGGCCTATCTGGCGAGCGTCGCCTACCACGACAGCCTCTGGTACCCGCTCGTCGCGAAGCGCCGTATGCGGGAGGTGCTCGCGAGCAATTGGGGGCGGCTCTTCGCGAGCTGGGAGAACCTGACGCCCGACGAGCGCGGCTTCGCCGATCTGGGCGACGTCACGCCCGAGCTTCAGCGCTCGGGGTTCTCCGCCTTCCTGACCTCGCTGGGCGTGCTGTTCACCTGCCTGACGGAAGCGCCGGAGTTTGCTGCGCGCCGCCGCACGAAGCGGCTCGGCAGCGGAGCTTCCTGAAACAGGCGCGGGTGCTACTCGTGGATCTGCTCGGCGAGGTAGCGCTCCTTGCCGATTTCTCCGACGATGTGCAGCTGGCTCTCGAGCCAATCGGCGCCCGACTCCTCGCCGGCGAGGATCCTCTCGAGCAGCTCGCGCGTGCCGTTGTCGCCCTTCGCGACGCAAACCGCGATGCCCTTGTTGAGCCGATCGATGGCGTCGCGCTCGAGCGCGAGATCGAGCTTGTGCTGTTCGATCGCGTCCTCTCCGACACCGACGGGGTTCAGTCGCTGCATGTTGGGGACGCCCTCGAGATAGAGGATCCGATCGATCACGGCGTCGGCATCCTTCATCTCACCGATCGACTCTTCGCGCTTCTTGTGCGAAAGGCGCGCATAGCCCCAGTTCTCACACATCTTGTGATGGATGAAATACTGGTTCACCGCGGTGAGCTCGGCGGTGAGAACGGCGTTCAGCAGCTCGAGGATCTGGGGGTCGCCCTGCATCGGAATCTCCTTGGCGTTCGAATGGGTTACAGCCTAACCGCGAGCGGCGCAGCGGCCAGCGAAACGAAAATGAACTCGAAGTTCAGCGGGACTCGCGCGCTGCGCGGCGCGTCAGCCCGCGGTGGCGAGGTCGGGCAGGCTTTGCAGCGCCGGGGCGGCAGCCTGCTCGAGTTCGCTACGCAGGATCTTGTCGATGGCGAGCGTGCAGCCGCCGCAGCTGCGGCCGGCGGAACACGCGCGTGCGATGGAGCGACGGCAGTGGGCGCCTTCGCGAATGGCGCTGCGGATCGTGCGCTCGGAGACGGCCTGGCAGTGGCAGACGATCACTTTCCGGCTCCTTCGAGCACGCGCCGGCCCCGCTGGCCAGGCTGCGACTGTGCGCCGATTCTACTCATCTGAAAATGAAGTTCAAGTTCATTTTGAGGGTCGGGGCGCGGCCGAAAGCGCTTCTGGCCGCGAGTTATTCCCGTAAGTAATCGTTATTAAAGTCATTTCTTGATTTTCCGTAAATTTTCGAGCCGTGCCTCGAGACGTGACCGGCGCTGACGCGCTGGCCCCGTAGAATGCCTCCGACCCGACAGGTGGGGGAGGCGACGTGGTCGAGACCGTCGAGGAGAGCGCCGATCTGGCCGTCGCCGTGATGACGGCGCGGGGCCCGCGCGCGGTCGAGGCGCAGCTTCTCGAGCGGGTCGCCTGGCACGTCGCCGAGGCGCGCGGCGACGCGCGCCGTCTCGCGCTTCCGATCCGGATCATCGTTCCATCGCGCAGCCTCGCGGATCACGTCGGCGAGCGCCTCGTGACACACGCCGGACATTCGCTGGCGGGCGTCCTCGTGCAGACGCTCCACGCGCTCGCGCTCGAATTGCTCGAACGCGTCGGCGAGCCCTTGCCCGCCGACGACGCGTTCTTCCCCGTGCTCGTGCGCCGGCTCGCAGCCGGCGAGCCGCTCTTGCGCGATGCCCTCGCCGGGCTCGTCGATGGCTACGCCGGGATCGAGGCGGCGGTCGCGGACCTGCTCGACGCGGGCTTCGACGCGGGCAGCGCGGAGGCGGTGATCGACGCGCTCGCCGCCGCACCCGGCGACACGGCGGCGCTGGCGCGCGCACTCGCCGTGGCGCGCGTGGCGCAGCGCTGTCTCGCGGCGCTGGCGGATGTGGGCGTGGGACATCGCGCGCTGCTGTTGGGAGCGGCGCGCGATGCGCTGCTGCGCGATCCCGACGCAGCGCTCCCCGCGCGCGCGGTTCTCATCCACGGCTTTGCCGATGCCACGGGCCTGCGTGCGGAGCTGATCGAGGCGCTCGCCCGCTATCGCCGCGCCACGGTTTTCATGGACGAACCGCCGGATCCCGCCAGGCCCGGCGAGCCCGATGCCGGGCGCCGCTTCACCGAGCGCCTGCGCGCGCGCCTGCTCGGCGTGGCGGCGGAGCGTGTCATCACAGCCGGCACGGCGCCCGCGAGCGAGATCGCGTGGGTCGAGGCCGTGAATCCCGACGCCGAAGTGCGCGAAGTGGCGACGCGTGTGCGCACGGCGCTCGCGAGCGGCATGCCGCCAGAGCGCATCGGCGTGGTGGCGCGCGAGCTCTCGGGCTATCGCAGCGCGTTGCGCCTGCATTTCCGCCGACTCGGGATTCCCTTCTCCGGAGACAGCCCCGGTGGCGTCGGTCCGCTCGCGCGGCGCGCGGGAGCGCTCGACGCGCTGTTGCGCGAAGGGGTGCTTTGCCGCGCCGATCGCTGGCTCGCTGCGTCGGCGGCGCCCGCAAAGGCGCAGGCCGTGAACGAGGTGCGGGTTGCGCTGCGCCGTGGCGGCCTGCTGCGCCTGCGGGATCTCGCCAACCACGAGCCCGAGCGAGGGGAGCTTCGCGACAGCGTAACGGCGGCGCGCGCGACGCGTGCGGCCCTCGAGCGCATGGCCGACACGCGGGATGGGCGCGAGTCGTTCGCCGCGCTCGAGGCTCTGCTGCAAGCCGGCCTCGGTTGGCAGCCGGAGTCCGAAGAGCTCGCGCCGCTATGGCGCGAGATCGAAAGCCTGCGGGCGGCGCTGCCTCCCGAGTTCCCGTTGGCGATCGACGATCTCGCGCTGCTGCTGCGCCGCCGCTTCGCACGGGTGCTCGCCGAGCCGCTCGGCGGCGGCGGCGGCGGCGTGCAGGTTCTCGATGCGACGCAGGCGCGCGCCCGGACTTTCGATGCGCTCTTCCTGCTGGGGCTGTCGCGCGACGTCTTCCCGCGCAGTGTGCGCGAAGAATCGCTGCTCCCGGATTTCGTGCGCGAGAGCCTGCGGGCCATTCTTCCGGACGTTCCGCTCAAGCTGCGCGGCCACGATGAAGAGCGTTTCCTGTTCGCCCAGCTCGTCGCTGCGAGCCCGCGTGTGACGCTGTGCTGGCCGATCGCGACGGACGACGGGCGTCCCCGCTCGCGTTCGAGCTTCGTCGAGCGTCTGCGCTGGGGCGCCGCGCCGTTCGAGCCGGTGCGCGCGCTTTCGATCCTGGCGTTGCCGGATGCGTCGACACCGAAGGCCGAGATTCCCGTTCGTTGTCTGAGCGAGCACGCGCTCGTCGCCGCCCTGCAGGCTTCGCCTCGCCGGTTGGCGCAGGTGCTGCCGCTCGCGTTGCGAGAGATCCCGCTCCGCGTGGCCAGCGCCGATCCGAAAGCCCTGGCCGAAGCGCGCTTGCAAGTGCTTCGCGAGGTGGAATCCGGAGGGTCTCCGGTCCCGCGGCTGGGTCCGTATTTCGGCTTCGTGGGCGCCGCCCGCACGTCCACCGATCCGCGCGCGCGCCCGCTCTACATCACGAGTCTTGAGAAGCTGGCGCGCTGTGGCTGGCAGACCTTCGTGGAAAGGCTGCTCGCAATCAAACCGCAACCGGATTCACAGCGGATGTTGCCGGGTAGCGACGCGCGCCTGCTCGGCACGACGGTGCACGGCGTGCTCGCTGCGCTGGTTCCCGATGCTTGCGATCCGACGGTCGGTGTCACCCTCTCCTGGCCCGACAGGGCGGGGCTCGAAGCGCTCGCGCGCGCGCAAGCCGCCCGCGTGCTCGCTGACGAGAAGGTCTTCCTGCCCGGGCTCGCGCGCGTCCTCGCGCTGCAGGCGCTGCCACTGCTCGAACGCGCGCGCGAGCTCGACGCGCTCGCAGGCGATCAGCTGCGCGTCACGGGAGCGGAGAGCCTGCGCTCGGCCACGATCGTGGATTCGCAGGGACGCGCGCGCGAGCTGCACTTCCGCGTGGATCGCAGCGAACGGCTCGACGGCGTCGAGCGGCTGACCGATTTCAAGACCGGCCGAGCGCTGTCGACGGCCGTCAAGGCGGAGACGCGCGCGCGGCGCTTTCGCAGCGCGGTGGCGAGCGGAACGGCGCTTCAGCCCGTCGCCTATGCGCTCGCGGCCGGGGATGAAGGCTCGGGGCGGCTTCTCTATCTGGATCCCGATCTCGCTCCGGACGGCGAGGCTGCAAATTTCATTGCGCGGCGCGCAGACCCGGAGCTCGCGAGCGCCTTCGAAACCGCGGTGCATGCGCTGCTCGGCGCCTGGGACGCCGGCAGTTTCGGGCCGCGGCTGGTGAAGCCAGATTCGGAGGAAGCGGCGGACGTGTGCGAGCGCTGCGAGGTTGCGCAGGCGTGCCTGCAAGGTGACACTGGATCGCGTCAGCGCCTGGCCGCCTGGCTCGCGGAAACGGGCGAAGGGCTTTCCGCTGGCGAGCAGGCGCTGCGTGCGTCCCTGAGCCTGGGTGCCAGCGCGGCGAAGCCCGCCGCGGAGGCCGAATGAGCACGGCGCTCACGAGTGAAGCGCTTCGCGAGCGTGACGCCGGCGTCTGGGAACGCGCGTTGCGTGTCTTCGATCGACCGTTCGTGGTGGAGGCGGGCGCGGGCACCGGCAAGACGACGCTGCTCGTGGCCCGCTGCCTCGCCTGGACGCTCGGTGAGGGCTGGGATCTCGCAGTCCGGCGGTTGCCCGAAGCCGCCGATGACCGCATCGCAGCAGAAGTGCTCTCGCGCGTTGCCGCGCTCACCTTCACCGAGGCCGCGGCATCCGAAATGGCGGAGCGGGTGGGGGTCGCCCTCGCGGCGGTCGTCGATGGCCGCTGGCCCGATGGGATCGACGCCGGAGCGCTGCCGGAATCCGGAGCGCTCCGATCCGCACGCGCCAGCGCGCTGCTCGGCGCGCTCGACCGGCTGCTCGTGCGGACGATCCACGCCTTTTGTCGCCGGCTGCTCGCGCAGTACGCGATCGAAGCCGGGCTGCACCCGGATTTCGAGGTCGACGCGGATGAACGCGGCTGCCAGACGGCTGCGCATGCCGCAGTCGAGGCCGCGGTGGCCGTGGGCTACGGCGATCCGGGCGATCCGGATCTGCTCGCGCTCGCGCTCGACGGCTTCGGGCCGCCCGAACTCGAGGAGGCGCTCGCGGCGCTGCTCGCCTCGGGGCTCGCTCCGGCTGCGCTCACGGCCGATCCGTTCGGCGCGAAGGCGATCCGCGCCTGGCTCGCCGAGCTGGACGCTTTATTGCGTCGATTCGATGCTGCCGCGGGCGAACGCCTCGCGACGACCGCAAAGAGATCCGCGCGGACGCATGAGACGCTCGCCGCGCTCGCGGCGACGGCGCGGCTCGTGGCAGCTGGAGCGGAGGACGTCGAAGCGCTCGAGAGCCTCGCGGCGGATCTGCGCGACGTGTGGAACCCGAAGGTCTTCGCTCGGCTGGCTCAGTGGAGCCGCGAAGACTATGGAGCCTCGGAGCAAACCGCGCTCGGCGAAGCCGGTGCGAGCGCCGCGCAGGCCGCGAGTGCGCTTCGCGGCGCGCTCCAGCATGCGACGCAGCTTCAGCCCAGGCGTCTCGATCACGCGCGTCGCGTGCTCGGGCCCCTGCTGGCGACCGCCCGCGAGCGCATGCGGGTGCGCGGCGAAGTCGGCTACATGGAACTCCTGCGCGGTGCGCGCGATTTGCTGCGCGATCACCCGGACGTGCGCACGCGCGTGCGCGGCGGGCTCGATCAGCTGCTGATCGACGAGTTCCAGGATACGGACCGCGTGCAGTGCGAGATCCTGCGCTGGCTCGCGCTCGCTGGACCCGGCCCCGAACGTCCGGGCCTCTTCCTGGTCGGCGATCCGAAGCAATCGATCTATGGCTGGCGCGAGGCCGATCTCGAGGCCTACGAGGAGTTCGTGCGCGAGGCGCTCGGCGCGGGCAATCCACCCGAGCGCCTCAGCGTGAATCGACGCTCGACGCCCCCCATCCTGGCCGAGGTCGCGCGCGTGATTGCGCCGGTGATGGTCGAGCGCGGCGGTCTGCAACCCGCATTCCAACCGCTGGTCGCGAGCGAGAAGCGCGAGGCGGAGCCCGGCTATGCGAGCGAGGGGCGAGCCGCCGTCGAGCATTGGATCTCCTGGCTCTGGGACGAGGAGGGCGGCACGGCCCGGAGTCCGCTGGCGCGCGATGCCGCGCGTCTCGAGGCGCGGGCGGTGGCGCAGGATCTCGCCAGGCTCCGGAGCAGCGAGTCGCTCGCGTGGCGCGATGCGGGTGTGCTCGTGCGTTCGCGCGGCGATCTCGAGGTCTATCTGCAAGCGCTGCGCGCGGCGGGCGTCCCCTATGCCGTCGAGCGTGATCGCAGCTACTACCGACGTCGTGAGGTGATCGATGCGAGCGCGCTCGTGAGCTGCGTGCTCGATCCGGCCGATACCCTCGCCCTGCTCACCTGGTTGCGGTCGCCTTCGGTCGGCGTGCCCGACGCGGCGCTGCTGCCGCTCTGGGCGTGCCAGTTCCCCGCGCTGGTGTCGGCACTCACGAGCGAGGAGCCGGAGCCGCTCGCCGCACTCGACCGTGCGATCGACGCGGCCCTGGCGCTGCTGCCGAGCGACGTCCCGGGGCTCGATCGTATCGCTGGCTGGGAGCGCGCCTTGCGTTTCGCGCTCGCGGGGCTGGCCGCGTTGCGCGCGAGTTTCACGGTCGACGCGGCCGATGAATTCGTCGAGAAGCTCCGCTCGCTCACGCTCATCGAGGTGACCGAGTCGGCGCGCTATCTGGGCGCCTACCGACTCGCGAATCTCGAGCGTTTCTTCCGGGATCTGCGCGCGGATCTCGAAGCCGAGGACGTCGACGTGCAGGCGCTGCTGCGCCGCTTGCGCAGCGACGTCGTCAGCGCGCGCGCCGCCGAGGATGCGCGCCCGCGCGAAGCCGCCGAGGACGCCGTGCGCGTGATGACGATCCACCAGGCGAAGGGGCTCGAGTTCCGACACTGCTATCTGGTGCAGCTCCACAAGTCCCCGCCCGGTTCGGTCGCGCAGCCTGCTTTCGAGGCGCGGGAGATCGACGGCGTGCTCGAGTATCGCGTCTGCGGCGCCGCGACCCTCGGCTTTGCACGTCTGGCAGCCTACCGAGATCGCGTCGGCGCGGCGGAACGGGTGCGCTCGCTCTACGTCGCCATGACGCGCGCGCGCGATCGTCTGGTCTTGCTGGGAAATTGGGGGGATGAGGGGTCCGAGCTCACGCCCCCGGAGCAGGCCACCACCTACACGCAGCTCGTGGCGGCGCGAAGCGGCGAGCGTCCCGAACTCGCGGCCGCGATGCAGCGCGCGCGGCGCGAGGGGCGCGACGGCGAGCGGGGCGGCGATGGGGTGCGCTGGGCATTCCCGGCGCTGCGGAGTGAACCGGAAGCCGCAGCGTCCGGCCCGCGAGCGGCTGCGTCTCTTCCGAGTGTCGCTGTGCTCGAGGCGGAAGCGGCGCGCCTGGCGGAATGGCGCGCGGCGGCTTCTCGGCGGATGGCGCGTCCGTTTCGCGCGGCGGCTTCGGCGGATTCACACGCGGGCGCGCGCGAAGAGGACGCGGAGCGCCGCTATGCGGGTTCCGACGCTTCCAGATCCGGGAACCCGGGCGGTCTCGACGCCGAAATCGCGAAGGCGGCCGGGACGGCGGTGCACCGAGTGCTCGAGTCGTTGCGGTTCGGCGACGACTGGCGCGAGGATCTGGCCGCACACTTCACGCGGCTCCCCGCGCTGCTCGAGCGTCTCGCTCCGCCGCCGGCGCGTCCGGCCGCGCTCGAGCGCGCGAGGTCGCTGCTCGAGCGCCTCGCGCAGGGGCCGCTGGCCGCGCGGTTCGCCGGTTTGTGCGACAGCGTGATCGCGCGCGAGCTTCCGGTCTTGCTTCCGGCGGAACCCGCCGGGGAGGGCCCGGTTGGATTCGTCGCCGGCGCCATCGATCTGCTGTATCGGGATGCTGCGACGAGTGAACTCGTGATCGTCGACTACAAGACCGACCGCGTCGAGGCTGACGCCAGACTCGCGGAGTACGCACGGCGTTATGCCGGTCAGGCGGCGCACTACCGGCGCGCGATCCAGGAAGCGCTCGCGCTCGCATCTCCACCGCGCTTCGAACTGTGGTTCTTGCACGCAGGCGCGGTCGTGCGCATCGCTTGAGGTGCACGCGGATTCGAAATCGAAAGCGAAAGCGCTAGCGCGAAGTCCGGAGCGCGTACTCGCGCAGCGCGCGCGCGTCGGTGAACGTGAGTTCGACGTGCCCGAGCCGTACGTTGTCGCCGGGCTTGAGACGTCGCGACGGTCCCGCGCCGCTGGTCAGCACCGATTCAGCGTTCACGGTGGTGCCGTTGGTCGAGCCGGCATCCTGAAGCAGGAGCGCGCCGTCCGGGCCCGGCTTGGCGAAGGCGTGAAAACGCGAAACGCTCATGTCCGGAATCACGACGTCCTGACGCGGCTCGCGGCCGAGCGTGATCATGTTCCCCTTGGCAGCGTCCTTGGGCCGCATCGGAAACACCACCACCGCGAGGTTCGCCGTGCGCCCGGCCGGCTCGTCATCGTCCCCATCGAGCAGCAGCTTGGTGCTGTTCGTGCTCTCGGGACCGTCGAGGCGCTTGGCCGTGAACAGCAGAAAGCCGTTGCCGTGCTTTTCCGCGAACGCGTCGGGCGAGAGCCCGCGCGCATCGCCAGCGAGGGTTTCGAGCGGAATCGCCGTTCCCAACGAGGCTTGCGCCCCACTCTTGCGTATCTCGCTGCCCGGGTGTCGCGTTTCCATCTACGCTTTGAGTCGGCGAGCGGAGCCCGAGCTTGAGTTTGGCCGATAGCTTCAGGGGTCCGAAGCGATTCGAAGCGTCGTCGATGGGGGACGGGAGTCCAATGCGGTCGATTGCCCTGGCCTTCCTGCTGGTTTTGGGGGTCGCGAGCGCCGCGTCGGCCGCCCCGCTCGCCATCACCAACCCGGGGTTCGAGGACCTCTACTTCGGGAGCAATCTCCCCGCCCAGTACGCGGGCAACGTGCCGCCGGGCGCGTTTCCGTTCGGCCCGCCGCCAGCGGGTTGGACCGCCTACTACGAGGGCGGGAGCCCCTTCGCCGGCCTCTCGATCGGCGTGATCAATCCAGGCACCCAGGCCGATTACGGCCCGGATCCCGCGGCGTTCCCGGCGGGTGCTCCCGAGGCTGAAAACGCGGTGCTCCTCTACATGGACGGCGACGCCGGCGGCAACGAGTTCGGCGTCGTGCAACAGCTCGCAGCCACGCTCGCGGCGAACACCCGCTACACGCTCTCGGTGGAAGTGGGCAACATCGCGAGCGGCTCGGCGCTGGTTCAGCCTTTCCTCGGCTTCGGGTTCTTCAATCTCGCTGGCTTTCCGGGTTACCGCCTCCAGCTTCTCGCCGCTGGGCAGGTGATCGCCGAGGACACGGGATCGATCCTGCCGGGCGAGGGTGTGTTCCAGCGGGCCAGCCTCCAGCTGACGACGGGTGATGCTCCGCCCCAGCTCGGACAGGCTCTCGGGATTCGGCTCGTCAATCGCAACGAAGCCGACGTGCCCGGCGTGCGGGGGCTGGAGGTCGACTTCGACGACGTCCAGCTGGATGCCGCGCCGGCTTTGCCGGCCGTGCCGCTGTCTGCGAGCACGGCCTGGCTGCTGGCGTTGACGCTGCTCGCAAGCGGATTCTGGATCGCACGCGCGCGACGCGTCAGCGGGTTGCTGCGGAGCTAGGCGCGCGGCTCAACTCCGCGTGGGCGCCGTCCGCTCCTCGCGTGGGCGCCGGCTCGCGATCAGCAGGGTGCAGACGCCCGCCACGACGGCCAGATCGGCGACGTTGAAGATGCCGGTGCGGAAGCTGCCGAGGCCGATGCTGACGAAATCGGTGACGGCACCGTCGTTGAGCACACGGTCGAGCCAATTGCCGATGCCGCCGCCGGCGACGAGGGCGAGCGCGAAGCGCTGGGCGCGCGAGGTTCGCTCCGACGTTGCGAAGCTTAGACACACAAATGCAATCAAGAGCGGGACCACTCCGATCAGGAGCACCTGTCGCACGGGCTCCGGAAGGCTCGCGCCGAGGCTGAGAAAGGCTCCCTGATTGAAGGCGAGTTGTAACTGGATCGTGTCGCCTGCCAGCGCGAGCCCGCTCGTGCCGGTCAGCAGGGCCTCGGCGGCCCGCTTGGAGACGTGATCGCAACCCACGCAGGTGGCGAGCACGAGCAGGAACGCAAGGCCGTGGCGTCGATTCACGTGCTGCCAACTCCGCGGCGCGGCCCGTGTGCCGGCATTCGGAACACCCATTTCACGTCACGCCACCCGGCTTTCCGGCCGCGCGCGGCGCGCCATCGAAAAACTCGACGACCCCCGTCTCGAGGGAGTATTCCGCCCCGACGACGAGCAGGCCATCGTCACGGATCAGCTGTTCGAGCAGCTGCGAGCCGTGCCGCAGGTGGTTCGCCGAGGCGCGCACGTTGGCCCGCACCGCCTGGCGCGTCAGGGCGTCCGGATCGTGGCGGACGTCGGTCGCGAGCAGGCCTTCGACGGAGGGTCGCACGCGGTCGATGATCGCCCGGATGTTCGCGCTTTGGCTCTCCGTCGACCGCTGAAGTTCTTCGAGCGTGGCCAGGATTGCCCCGCACTGGGAGTGGCCGAGGACGATCACCAGCCGCGTGCCGAAGCGCGCCGCGGCGAATTCGACACTACCGACGAGAGAGGGGGCCACGATGTTTCCGGCGACGCGAATCACGAACAGATCCCCGAGGCCCTGATCGAACACGATCTCCGCGGGGACGCGCGAATCGGAGCAACCGAGAATGATCGCGAAGGGCTCCTGGCCCGACGCCAGCTCGGCGCGACGGTTGTGCGTCAGCAACGAATCGGCGCCGCGCACGTTCGCGGCGAACCGGATGTTTCCCTCGCGCAACCGTTCGAAGGCTTCACTGGCTGAAAGCATGCGCCGGACGGTACCACGCCAGCGGGGCGCAACGCGCATCTCGCGCTCGAACTCGTGCCTCGTGTGCCTACGCCGTCGTGATGCGCCGTCGCCCGCGCCAGAGTTCGCCGCGGCTGAACTGTGCCCAGCCCCAGCGCAGCCAGCGCAGCAGCGCCATGGCGAGCCACAATGCCCAGGCGAGCATCAACCCGCGGTACGCCAGCAGCGGAACGGAGAGCACCGACGGCCGCGGCAGCGTCGCGTCCGCGCGGTCCTGGTACCAACGCAGCTCGTTCGCGAACGAGCCATTGCCGGCGACCTGCATCTCCGGTTGTCCGAGCAGTCCCTGCTGGATCGAATAGAGAAGCACGCTGAGGGCAGCGAACGTGAGAAGTGCGAGCGCGAGCTGCAGCGCGTCGAACCAGCGGCCGCGTACGCCCGCGCCGTTTTCGCCTCGCCAGGCGAGCGCGAGCAGCCAGACCGCGACGATCGCGGCTGCCTCGAACGGCACCTGCGTGAGGCCGAGCCCGAGCAGGAACCAGTCATGCATGCGCAATGGCGTGTAGCGCGTACGGCCGATCCCCACGGCCACCGCGGCCAACAGCGCGAGCAGTGGCCAGAACAAGACGGCCGGGCCCAGGCGCGGCCCGCTCGCCCACAACACCCAGCGGTCCGGCGACAGGGAAAGCGCCGTTTCCGCGTTCACGCTCGGCGCGCGCAGATCGACCTCCGGTGCTTCGAAGCGCGTCGTGATCCCGCGCGGCTCGCGCCATGCGAGCGAGAGGGTGCGCGTCCCCGGCGCGAGCGGCAGGGTCACCTCGCGCCCCTCCTGGCGGATCGGTTGTTCGGCGCCGTCGATCGTCACCCGCTCGAGCACGGCGCCCTCCGGTAACGCGATGGCGTGTTGACCGCCCAGCGAGCTGCGCAGCCGCAACTCGAGTGAAGCATCGGTGGCGCGCAGTCCCGGCGAGATCTCGATGCGGCTGCCGTCGAACGTGAGCGTCGGGCCCTCGACGCCCTCGGGCCGCGTCGCGCGTACGCTCACGCGCTCGCCCGGCCAGGGCCGCCACACGCGCAGGCGCGTGCCGCTCGCGTCCTGGTAAATCACCGGGATGCCCTCGGCCTCGATGTGCCAGATGGGGCTCGCGTCGAGGATCCAGGTCTCGATCCAGTTCGTGGCGTCGGGCGCGCGCAGCTCGATGCTCGCTGCGATCGCGAGCGCCGAGATCCACGTCACCTGCGAGACGCCGGGGCTGAGGCTCACGAACGCGGCGCCGTTCTCGGAGCGCACGCCAGCCGTCGTCACCGATTCGCCCGCGAGCAGCGGCACCTCGAGCGCCAGCGTCGCGTCGGAAGGCGTGAGCCGCGTGACGGTCGTCTCGATCTGCCAGCTGATGCCGAGGCGCAGCGTGCGCGTGACGCTCGCAAATGGCGGCAGCGAGGAAGCCTCGAGAGTCGGGTGTGTCGCGGTGTTCACGTCGCGGATACGTGCGAGTCGGAGATTATCCTCCGGCACACCGTCTTCGCCGATGCCCTGCACGATCCAGCCGCGGCTAATCGCTTCCGCGCGGTGGGGTTTGAGCGGCAGGGGTAATTCGATCGTGTCGCGCTCGGGGAGCGCGCCCGAAATCACCACCTGATGCGCACCGGGTTCGAGCTGGAGCCACAGGACGCCGTCCTGGGCGAGGCGCAGCCCCGCAGCGGCTTCGCCATCGACGATCACCTGCTCGGGCACCCAGTCGCGCGCGCTGCCGGGGAGCGGGACGGCCGTCGCAACCGCCGCGTCGAGTTCGAAGCGCAGCACGAGCCTGGCGGGCTCGACCTCGAGGCGCAGCCGCGGGCTCGCAGCGCAATCCGGGAGGCATGCCGGTGATTCGAGCAGCCGCACGCGCAATCGCTCGAGCAGTTCCTCGCTCGGAAAATCCGCGCGCGCAGGCGGAGCCGGAGCCGCGAGCAGCACGCCCGCGAGCGCAGCGGCCGCGCTCACCGCCTTCTGCCACGGGAAGACCGCTCGCGGGAGCGCGGGCCGTAGAACGCGCAGGAGCAGCGCCGCGAGCAGCGCCACGCGCAACACGGCGAGCAGCCCGTTGAGCCACGGCGGTGCCAGCAGGAGCAGCAGGGTCTGGCCGCGTTCGACGGGTCCGCGCCAGCGCAGCGAGACGGATCTCCAGCTCCAGGTCGGAAGCCCCGGGCCGGTGGTGATGCGCGCCTTGGGATCGGGCGCCCAGCTCGAGGCGTAGCTCGATATGGCGTTCGATCGCTTCCGGGCTTCGTGCTCTTTCGCGAGATACCCGAGCGCGCGAAGTGGCTGCGATGCCGGCTGTTGAAACTCGCGCGCTTCCGCCTGGTCCATCGCCGGTGCGACTTCGCCCGCCAGCGACCCTTCCTCCGTGTGCCCGGCGATCGCGGGGCGGGGCGCCTCGAATCCAGGATTTTCGAGCGCAGGGAAGAAGCCGCTGCGCAGTTGCAGCAGTGCGAAGGGGAGGGCGAGCAATACGAGCACGGCGAGCGCGAGCTGCCATAGCGTGCGCACCGCTGCGGCGAGCGACCCGCGCACGACCGCACGGCGGAGCGCTTCGCCCGAAAGCACGGCGATCCATACCCAGCGCGGCGCTCCGGGTTCGGTGTAGGTGAGCGCGAGGCCCGCGAGCGCGAGTGCTGCCCAGCCGGGGCCGAAAAGTCTCAGGAACGCCATCGCCACCACGAGCACGACGAAGAGATCGAGCAGCGACCAGCGCGTCACCCAGGTGTAGGACGCGACGTCGACGCCCGAGGCGTAGAGCAGCCGCCAGCCCGGCGGGAGCTGAAGTTCTGCCGAGACGCTCTGGAAGTCCGCGTCCCAGCCGACGGCGGGGACGCGCGAGCCCGCGTCCGGAATCCGGCTGTCGGCCGAGACCGAGATCTCACCGCGCGGGATCTCGACGCCCGTGCCCTCCTCGCCGGGGAGGCGCGTGATGAACTGGTCGCGGCCGTTCACCGCGACACGGCCGAGCTCGGTGCCGGGCGCCATCGCGAGGCGGTCGCTGCGGACGACGGCTCCGCGGATGCGATCCGATACGGTGTAACCCTGGCCATCGAAATCGAGCCACCAGCTGCGCACGAGCTCGAGCCGGTCCGGCGCGGGGTCGGCGTCCCCTCGGCGCTTGGTCACGAAGCGCAGCGCCGAGCCGGGCTCGAGCGCGAAGGCCGGCAGCGCGCGCCAGTCGTCGGGGAGCTCCGTCTGCTGTGGATCGATGGCAGCCGCGCCCTCGACCGAGACCTGGCGCAGGCTCGGCCGCGCATCGAAGACCCACTCCTCGCGCTCGTCCCACGGCCCGTCGGGCGCCGCCAGCAAGAGCGAATCGACGGGACCCGGCAGCCGCGCCTCGATCTCGACGAAGTACGTGCCGGGTCGCACCTGCACGCGCAGTTTTCCGTCCGGGTCGATCCGCGCCGGGAGCGGCGCGGACAGGGACATCGCGACGGCGCCTGCGGGCAGGGCGCGCCCGAGCACGACCTCGCGCGCCGGGCCCGAAATCTCGAGCCGGATTCGCGTCGTGATGCGCAAGGGAATCTCATCGACGATGCGGCGGAACACGCTGATTTCGAGATGGCTCTCGGCGCCCACGTTTCCGGCGCTCGCCGTGCGCAGCCACACGCGCCCCTGCGCATCGCGCCTCGGAAACGCAATCGGCTCCCCTGCGAGCGAAACGGCGAGCAGGCCGGTCTCGGCGGGAATCTGGAGCAACTCGGGCGGCGCGTCCCAGGCGAACTCGCCGCGCACGTCGCGAAGGCCAGGCAGCAGGCGAACGCTCGGGCGCCCGGCGTATTCGATCACGGGGGCTGGCCGGCCGTCCACCTGGACGGCTTGCGGCCAGTGCTTCGCATCGCCCGGCAGCGGCACCCAGGCGTTGGCGTGCACGCGCCAGCGCTGCACGAAGCTGCCCTGGCGTGCACCGAGCGCGAGTTCGAGGCGGCCCGGCCAGACACATTCGCGGCCGCCCTGCCCGCCGTGCAAGAACGGACAACGTTCGGATTCGTTTCCGTACAGGACCCAGTCGACCCACGGGCGAAGCGGTTCGGGGACGCGCTCGGGCGTGAGCGGCTCGGCGCCCGCGACCGCGGCGAGGCATGCGCAGAGCAGGCCGGCCACGCGGGCGACTCGCCACTGAAACACGCCGGACATGCGGTGACGCGCGTTTTCCAGCATCCTGCTCCTCCTGTCCGTGCCTTCCTCTTCGGTGGGAGAGACATGCTACAGAAGAACTACCCCTACTATCTCGGCAACCGTCCGGTGTTGGCGGATTCGACGCTCGCCGTCACGGACAAGTTCACTGGTGAAATCGCCACGCGGGTGGCGATGGCCGATGCCGCCGCGATCGATCGGGCGATCGAGCTCGCGGTGCAGGCTGCGAAGCCGATGCGCGAACTCGCCGCCTACGAGCGGAAACAGGTGCTCCAGCACTGCGTTACCCGTTTCTCAGAACGCGCCGAAGAGCTCGCGATGGCGCTGTGCATCGAGGCGGGCAAGCCCATCCAGGATGCGCGCGGCGAGGTCGGGCGGCTCGTCGACACCTTCCGTATCGCGGCCGAAGAATCGGTGCGCATCACGGGCGAAGTACTTCCGCTCGACATCAACCCGCGAGCCCGTGGGTACACGGGCATGTGGAAGCGCGTGCCGATCGGGCCCTGCTCCTTCATTTCGCCCTTCAATTTTCCCTTGAATCTCGCTGCGCACAAGATCGCGCCGGCGATCGCCGCCGGCTGTTCGTTCGTCTTGAAGCCCGCGAGCCTGACACCGGTCGGCGCAATCCTCATCGGCGAGGTGCTCGCCGAGACCGATCTCCCGATCGGCGCCTTCTCGATTCTGCCCGTGCCCCGAGACCAGGCCGATCGCTTTGCGACGGATGAGCGGCTGAAGCTGCTGTCCTTCACCGGGTCGCCGGGGGTTGGCTGGGCGCTCAAGGCCAAGGCCGGCCGCAAGAAGGTGGTGCTCGAGCTCGGCGGCAACGCCGCCGTGATCGTCGATTGCGATGCCGACCTCGCCGACGCCACCCGCCGGATCATCTTCGGCGCCTTCTATCAATCCGGACAGAGCTGCATCGGGGTCCAGCGCATCCTGGCGCATGAAGAGATCTACGAAGAGTTGCGCGGTCGACTCGTGGCGGCGACCGCAGCGCTGCGCATGGGCGACCCGAAGGATCCGGAGAACTTCATCGGGCCCATGATCTCCGAGACGGAGGCGAAGCGCCTCGAGGCCTGGATCGCCGCGGCGCTGCATGCGGGCGGCAAGCTGCTCGTCGGCGGCAAGCGCAAGGGAGCGCTGCACGAGGCGACGCTGCTCGAGGATGTGCCCGCCGATCAGGACGTCGTGTGTCAGGAGGCCTTCGGGCCGGTCGCCGTGCTCTCGCGCTTCCGCGATTTCGATGCGGCGCTCGCGCAGGTGAACGAGAGCGTCTACGGGCTGCAGGCTGGCATTTTTACCCGCGATCTCTACAAGGCACAGCGCGCCTGGAATGAGCTCGAGGTGGGCGGCGTCGTGATCGGCGACGTGCCCTCCTGGCGCGTCGATCACATGCCCTACGGAGGCGTCAAGGAGAGCGGTCTCGGCCGCGAGGGTGTGCGCTTCGCGATCGAAGACATGACGGAGATCCGTCTCATGATCGTGCGCACGCCGCAATGAACACGCCGATCCGGGAGATCCTGGCCCAGAAGTCAGCAGGCGGAACGTTGCGGGTGCAGGGCTGGCTGCGCACGGCGCGGCATGCGAAGGAGGTTTCGTTCCTCGAGTTGAACGACGGCTCCTGCCTCGCCGGACTCCAGCTCGTGGCGGCGCCGGAGCTCGCGAACTACGAGTCCGAGATCCGGCGCTTGCGGACGGGTTGCGCGGTTGCGGCGACCGGGACGCTCGTCGAGTCGCCGGGCAGCGAGCAGAGCGTCGAGCTGCGCGTGGCGACGCTCACGTGCGTGGGGGACGTCGGCGACGATTATCCGCTCCAGAAGAAGCGCCATGGCTTCGAGTTCCTGCGCACGATTGCGCACTTGCGCCCGCGCACGAACACGCTCGGGGCGGTGCTGCGCGTGCGCAGCGCCGCAGCGCACGCGATCCACGATTTCTTCCGCAAGCGCGGCTTCGTGCTGCTGCATTCGCCGATCATCACGGCCGCCGACGCCGAGGGCGCAGGCCAGCTTTTCCGCGTGACGACGCTCGCTGCGAACGCGCCGCCGCGAGACGCGAGCGGGCAGGTCGATTTCGCGCAGGACTTCTTCGGTCGCGAGACGTTCTTGACCGTGTCGGGTCAGCTCGAAGCCGAGATCGCAGCGCTCGCCCTCAGCAACGTCTATACGTTCGGCCCGACCTTTCGCGCCGAGAACTCGAATACCAGCCGGCATCTGGCCGAGTTCTGGATGGTCGAGCCGGAGATGGCTTTCTGCGATCTCGCCGGCAACGTCGAAGTCGCCGAAGCCTTCTTGAAGTCGCTGTTCCGCGACGTGCTCGAAGCCTGCCCGGAGGACATGGCCTTTTTCGACGAGCGCATCGACAACAGCGTGCTCGCGACGCTGCGCCATGTGATCGAGGAACCCTTCGAGCGGATGACGTATACGGAGGCGGTCGAACGCCTCCAGCGCAGCGGCAAGGCGTTCGAGTTCCCCGTCGAATGGGGCCGCGATCTCCAGAGTGAGCACGAGCGTTGGCTCGCCGAAGAGCACGTGCGCCGACCGGTGATCGTCACGGACTATCCGATCGGCATCAAGGCGTTCTACATGTATCGCAACGACGACGGCCGCAGCGTGCGTGCGATGGACGTGCTCGTTCCGAAGCTGGGGGAGATCATCGGCGGCTCGCAGCGCGAGCACCGGCTCGACGTATTGCGCGAACGCATGCGCGATGTGGGGCTCTCCGAGGATCGCTACGCCTGGTACCTGGATCTGCGCCGGCATGGCTCCGTTCCACATGCGGGTTTCGGCCTGGGCTTCGAACGTGCGATCCAGTTCATGACCGGAATGACGAACATCCGCGATGTGATTCCCTTTCCGCGCGTTCCGGGATCGGCGGAGTTCTAGCGGAACTCGGCTGGCGCCCGGCGACGGAGCCCGATGGCTCGACGCGCTCGCCGGAAGTGGCGTAGACTCCCACCGCGCGCGCCACCGGGAGCTGGATTGATCGAGATCGAGAACGTCTCTCGGGTGTACCGACGCGGCGCCGACGAGGTGCACGCGCTCCAGAACGTGACGCTCCGGATACCGGGCGGGCGCTTCGTGGCGCTGATGGGACCCTCGGGTTCGGGCAAATCGACCCTGCTCAATCTGCTGGCGGGGCTCGATCGGCCGAGCGCAGGCAGCGTCACGGTGGCCGGCCGGCGCCTGAATGATCTCTCCGAGGACGAACTCGCCAAGTTCCGTTCGCAGCACGTGGGCTTCGTCTTCCAGTTCTTCAACCTGATCCCGGTGCTGTCCGCGCGAGCCAACGTCGAGCTTCCGCTCCTGCTCACATCGCTCAAGAAAGAACAGCGGCGCGAGCGGGCGGAGACGGCGCTTCGGATCGTGGGGCTCGTCGAGCGTGGCGATCACATGCCGAACCAGCTTTCGGGAGGTGAGCAACAGCGCGTGGCGATCGCGCGGGCGATCGTGACGGATCCCGAGATCGTGGTGGCCGACGAGCCGACGGGGGATCTCGACGCGAAGAACGCCGTCGATGTGCTCACGCTGCTGCGTGTCCTGAGGGTCGAGTTCGGCAAGACCGTCGTGATGGTGACGCACGATCCGCGCGGCGAAGCCTACGTCGATGAGATCCACCATCTCGACAAGGGGCTTCTGATCGATTCCGTCGCAGGCGGCGTCGCGCTGACCGGCTCATGAAGTTCTTCCCGTTCATCTGGCGCAACCTCACCCGCAACAAGCTTCGCAGTTTTCTCACCGGCGGAGCCATCGCGCTCGCCATCTCGCTCGTCTGCTTGTTGCAGACGATGCCGGAGGGGCTCAACCGCCTGGTCGAGGACGTCGCCTCCAACTCGCGCGTCGTGGTCCACAACGAAGCCGGCCTCGTCTACCCGTTGCCCTACGCCTATCTCCAGAAGGTGCGCGCGCTGTCCGGAGTGGTGGGCGCGGCGAGCTGGACCTGGTTCGGCGGCGTCTTCGAAATCGAGAAGGGCGTCACCTTCCCGAATTTCGCGGTCGAACCCGATGCGATCGGCATCGTGTGGGCCGACTGGGAGATCGACCCGAAGGCGCTCGAAGATTTTCGGCGCTACCGCGATGGCGCAATCGTCGGCCGCGGCACGCTCGAAAAGTACGGCTGGAAGGTCGGCGATCTCGTGACGCTCAAGGGCACGCTCTACCCCATCGATCTGAGCTTCCGGATCGTGGGAGAGATTCCCAGTGCGCGCGCGCCCCACTTCTGGTTCCAGCGCGAGTACCTCGAGCAGGCGCTGCGCGCTGCGGGATCGAGCCTCGATGTGCTCGGAACCATCTGGCTCCGGGTGGACGATCGCACGCGCGTCGATCCTTTGATGAGCGAAATCGACGCCATGTTCCGCAACAGCGAGGCGGAGACGGCGTCCGAAACCGAGAAGAGCTACTTCAAGAGCTTCTTCACGCTGCTCGAGGGCTTCGTCGTCGTGATCCTGCTCGTGACCGGGGTCGTGGCGCTGTGCATCGTCTTCATCGCCGCGAACACCGCGAGCATGGCCGTCCGCGAGCGCTATGGAGAGATTGCGATCCTGAAGGCACTGGGTTTCAGCCGGCGCCTGATTTTCTCGACGCTGGTCGTGGAGGCGATGCTGTTGTGCACGCTCGCCGGCGTCGTGGGCGCGTTTGCGTCGCTCGGCCTCACGCTCCTCATGCGTACGCTGGCGGAGGGAAGCTGGAACTCGCAGCTCGGTCCGCTCGGAAGCTTCATCGTGACGCGCTCGATCCTGGTGCAGGGACTCTTTCTCGCGCTTTTCGTGGGGATGGTCTCGGGGGTGGTGCCGTCCTGGGGCGCGGCGCGCCGCAACGTCGCGGCGACGCTGCGCGAGGTTTTCTGAGACGTGCTCCCGTTGCGCTATCCGCTGGGCAATCTCGCCGCGCGCCGCCTGCGCACGGGTCTCACGGTCGGCGTGATCGCGCTCGTGGTGCTCGCCACCACGCTGTTCGCAGGGCTCGTCTCGAGTCTCGACCGCACGCTCGTCACGACGGGTTCGGAGCGCAATCTCATCGTGATGCGCAAGGGTGCAACCAACGACGGTTCGAGCGCGGTGACGCTCGACGCCTACCAGACCGTGCGTTATTTCGAGGGCATCGCGCGCGATGCCGCCGGTAACCCGCTGGTGTCGCCCGAGCTCGTCGTGCAGCCATTCTTCCGGACCCCCAGCGGACGCGAGAACGTGCTGGTGCGCGGCGTGGAGCCGGTTGCGCTCGCGGTGCACGATGAAGTGAAGATCGTCGAAGGGCGGATGTTCGAACCCTCGAGCAACGAAGTGATCGTCGGTCGCAGCGTCGCAGGCCGCTACGTCGGCGCACAGCTCGGCTCGGCGCTCGAATTCGGGCGCGGCACCTGGCGGGTCGTGGGCATCTTCGAAAGCGGCGGCACCTCGACCGAGAGCGAAGTTTGGTGCGACGTGCGCATGCTCGGCAACGACGCCAAGCGCTCGGTGCCATATTCGGGGCTGCGCGTGCGCGTCGCGCCGGAGGCCGACATGGACGCGCTCGCGCGGCGCATCGGAGACGACCCGCGCTATGCCCTCGAAGCGACACCCGAGCGGGAGTACTACGCGAAGCAGACGGAATCTTCGAGCGTGCTCTACTTCATCGTCGTGGCGCTGGCCGTGCTCGCCGGAACGGGCGCGGCCTTCGGCGCGACGAACACGTTGTATGCCGCTGTCCAGGCGCGCACCGCCGAGATCGGCACCCTGCGCGCGCTCGGCTTCTCCCGCGCGACGATTCTCGGATCGTTTCTGATCGAGTCGCTGAGCGTCGCGTTGCTCGGTTTCGTATTGGGCGGTGCCCTCGCCTGGGGGCTCGGCCGCCTGCTCTCGTACCTTCTCGGCGGCGTGGGGTTCGCGTCACAAACATTCACGACCAATGTGATCCAGCTCCGCGTCGGCCTGGCGGACCTCGCGATGGCTCTCGGCCTGGCTCTCTTCATCGGCCTCGTCGGCGGAATCTTCCCCGCGTTGCGCGCCTCACGGCTGCGGCCCGTCGAAGCCTTGCGGAAGGCTTGAGCCGCATGGAGAACGAGCAGAAGCGTTCGGTGCGCGACGAGCTTTCCGCGCTGCGCCTCGATCGCAGCCAGCGCACCCCTGCGCCGCGACCGCCCTGGGTGAAACCCGTCGTCGCGGGCGCACTCGCGCTGGTGCTGCTGCTCGCCGGCACGTTCATCTGGCGCGCGACGATCGGTCACACTCCGCGAGTGCAGGTCGCGCATGCCACGCGCACGACTCCCGGCGCGAGCCAGGCCGGCGCGGTGCTCACGGGGTCTGGTTACGTGGTCACGGGCGATCGCTACATCTCTCTCGGCGTGCGCGTGCCCGGACGCATCGAGGAGTATCTCGTCGACGAGGGCGAACTCGTGAAGGCGGGCCAGCCGCTCGTGCGACTCGACGACCGCAACTACGCCGCCGCGCTTCGGGAGGCGCGTGCGAGCCTGCACCTCGCGCGCGCGAACCTCGATCTGCGCCGCAAGGAGATGGCGCGGTCCGAGGAGCTGCGTCGCCGCAACGTCGCTTCACAAGCCGACCTCGACGTGAAGCAGAACCAGCTCCGCGTCGCGCAGGCCGAGATCGAGAGGCTCGCCGCGCGCATCGCGCAGCTCGAGCTCGACCTCGATGATGCGGTGCTGCGCGCGCCGGCGGACGGCATGGTGCTCGAGAAGTTCAAGGAAGTCGGAGAGATCGCGGTGCCCGGCGGTTTCGCCGGTTCGGGCGAGCTGATCCGACTTGCGAACATGAGCGAGTTGCGCGCGGAGATCGACGTCAACGAATCAGATCTCTCGAAGATCGAGATCGGTCAGCCCGCCGAGGTGGTTCCCGACGCCTACTCCGATCACAAGTACCGCGCTGCCGTGGTGAAGTTGTATCCGCAGATCAACCGCCAGAAGGGCACCCTCAAGGTCGAGGTGAAGATCCTCGAGCCGGATGCGAAGCTGCGCCCGGACATGAGCGTGAGGATCACCTTCCTGCGCGAGGCGCAGGCCGACCCGGGCGGCGGCGGCTCCGTGTTGGCTGCGCGCTCGGCAGTGCGCAGCGAAGACGGCGCTTCCTATGTGTGGATCGTCACGCAAAGCCGCTTGCGGCGGCAGGTGGTCGAGACGGGCGGCGAAGCGGGCTCGGGACAGACGATCGTCACGCAGGGACTCGCGGGAGGCGAGGCGCTCGTAGTGGGCGATGCAGAGGGTCTCGCCGAGGGTCGCGCGGTCGAGGTCGTCGCGGCATCGCAACCCTGACGAGGCGCTGCGGTCGCTCGGGCGGTTTCGACACAGGGGGTTGGCAGTGCACGGGAGCTAGCAGCAGAACGGGCGTTGTTCTCCGGCGTCCGATTTTTTTGCGAGCGGCCGCACGGGCGCGATGCCGACGAATCCTCGCAGGAAGTATCGCAGGGCGCGCGCCGCGGATCGCAGTCGCTGGCTCATGTACGGAACTCCAATTCGTTCGCGGGGGAGCGCGGCGCCGCGAGCACGCGCCACCAGGCGCGCGCTGCATCGGCCACGACGATGGTGACGAGCAGCATGAACGCCGCAGTGAGGGCCGCGTCCAGACGGTTGTTGAAGATCAGCGCCTGCGTCTGCGCCACTTTTTCGGCGGCTACACCGCCGGCTGCCAGCTTCGCCGACAGCAGCTCGGCCTGCGTCCAGAAACCGATGCGCGGATCCGGGTCGAGGAGCTTCTGCCAGCCGGCGGTCATGGTGACGATGAGCAGCCAGACGAGCGGAATCGCGGTCGCGATCGCAAACGCCGGCCGCCGCGATTTGATGAGCACCGTGGTGCCGAGCGCCAGCGCCGTCGTCGCCAGCAGCTGGTTCGCGATGCCGAACAGGGGCCAGAGCGAGTTGATGCCGCCGAGCGGATCGACGACACCCTGATACAGGAAATAGCCCCAGCCGGCGACGATCAGCGCAGAAGCGAGCACGTTCGCCGGCAGCGACGCCGTGCGTCCGAGGGCCGGATGCAGCTGCCCGAGAAAGTCCTGCATCAGGAAACGCCCGACGCGCGTGCCGGCGTCGAGCGTCGTCAGGATGAAGAGCGCCTCGAACATGATCGCGAAGTGATACCAGAGCGCTTTCGTGGCGGAGCCACCGAGAGCGCTCGAGAAGATCTCCGCCATGCCGACGGCGAGCGAGGGCGCGCCGCCGGTTCGCGAGAGCAGTGTGTGCTCGCCGACTTCGCGCGTGAGGTATTCGAAGGCGTCGGGATCAAAGGCAAAGCCCCAACCGTGGATCGCGACGGCGGCCGTCTGGGCGGTGTCGCCGAGGAAGGCCGAAGGCGCATTGATTGCGAAGTAGGTGCCGGGGTCCATCACCGCCGCGGAGAGCAGGGCCATGATGGCCACGAAGGATTCCATCAGCATCCCGCCATAGCCGATGAAGCGCGCGTCCGTCTCGCGATCGAGCAGCTTGGGCGTCGTGCCACTCGAGATCAAGGCGTGGAAGCCCGAGATCGCGCCGCAGGCGATCGTGATGAAGCAGAAGGGGAAGAGCTTGCCCGCGAAGATCGGCCCCGTGCCGTCGATGAAGCGGGTGAGCGCTGGAAGCTGGACATCCGGCTGTACGATGAGCAATCCGGCCGCCAGCAGCGCGATGGTTCCAATCTTGACGAAAGCCGAGAGATAATCGCGCGGCGCGAGCAGCAGCCAGACCGGGAGCACGCTCGCGATGAAGCCGTAGGCCACGATCAGGAGTGCGAGCGTGCGGCGATCGAAATCGAACCAGATGCGCAGATCGGGATTCGCGTCGACCAGGCGACCGGCGAAGACTGCGAGAATCACGAGCGTGATGCCGCCGAGGCTCGCCTCGAGCACACGACCCGGGCGGATCCGCACCAGGTAGATCCCCATGGCGACGGCAATCGGAATCGTGGCAGCGACGGTCGAGGTCGCCCAGGGGCTGCCGAACATGGCGTTGACGACGACGAGACCGAGCACCGCGATCAGGATCACGAGGATCGCGAGAATCGCGACGAGCGCTGCGGTTCCGCCGATGGGGCCCACTTCATCCCGCATCATCTGGCCGAGACTCTTGCCATCGCGGCGCGTCGACGCGACGAGGATCGTGAAATCCTGCACGGCGCCACCGAGCACCACGCCGATCAGGATGTAGAGCGTCCCCGGCAGGTATCCGAACTGCGCCGCCAGGATCGGGCCGACGAGCGGACCCGGACCCGCGATGGCGGCAAAGTGGTGGCCGAACACGACCCAGCGATTCGTGGGGACGAAATCCCTGCCGTCGGCCAGACGGTGTGCGGGCGTAATGCGCGCGTCGTCGAGCGCGAAGGCCCTGGCGGCGAGAAACGCTGCATAGAAGCGATAGGCGAGTGCGTAGGTGCACAGCGCCGCCACCAGGAACCAGACGCTCGAGAGGCTCTCGCCGCGCGCCGTGGCGATGATGGCGAGCGAGCTGGCGCCCGCGATCGCCACGGCAACCCAGATCGCGTGCCGGACCACCTTCAAGGCAAACGCTCCTCGGGTACGGGAGGCACGCGTCCCCCCGCACGCCGCGCTCTCACGGCGAGCAGCGCTGGCAGGAACACCAGATTCGCGAGCAGCATGATGCACATCGATAGGACGAGCAAGACGCCGAGCGAGCGGATGCCGCGGTGTCCGGAGATCGCCAGGTTCCCGAAGCTCACGATCGTCGTCGCAGCGCTGAAGAATGCGGCGCGGGCCGTCACCGTGGCGAGCAGCTCATCACCGCTCGTCACCGTCTTCGAGCGGTGCATCAGATGAATCCCCGTGTCGACTCCGATGCCGAGCAACAGCGGGATCACGACGATGTTTGCGAAGTTGAACGAGAGCCCGAACAGCGCCATCGCCCCCAGCGTCAACAGCGCGCCGAGCAGCAGCGGCAGCAGCACGAAGAGCGTGTCGCCGAGGTTTCGCCAGAGCAGCCAAACGATGATTGCGATTGCCAGCAACGCGACGAGGAGGGCCTGTCGCAGTGCAGCCGCGGTGGTTCGCGCGAACTCGACCAGATCGACCGCCATGCCGGTCGCCCGCGGAAGGATCGCGCTCGTGGAATCCACGAAGCGGACGAGCGAGCCCTGGTTCTCGAGGTTCTCGCTGGCGAATACCTGGACGCGCGCCTGGCCAGTGGGCGCGCGCATGCGGTGCACGATCTCCGCGGGAAGATCGGCGAACGCGAGCGGGCCTGGGGCGAGCGCGCCGCGCAGGCGCGTGATCTGCTGTGGGAAGCTTCCGAGCAGGATCTGTTCGAGACGCGCGAGTGCGCCCGCCGGATCGTGCTCGCGATCGACGCGCTCGAGGAATTCATCGAGCTTGTGTTTCAGCAACCGGATGCTGCGTCGCAGCGGCGAGCGTTTCGTGTCGACCAGCGACCTCTCGAGAAAATCGCGCAGCTCCCGCAGTGCGGCGACCTGTACGTCGGGACTCTCGGGAAGCGTGCTCTCGCCCTCGCGCTGCATCGGCTCGAGAATCAGCTCGAGGTCCGCCAGGATCGCGAGCTTCTCGTCCTGCTCGCTGGGAACGAAATCCGCGAGCGTGAGGGCGCGCTTCACGGTCGGGAGCGCGCGCAGTTGCTGCGCCTTTGTCACCGCGGTCGCGAGATCGGGGGCGATCCAGTCGATCGTCCATGGCGACGCGAGATCGCGATCCGCGAG
>JANNIY010000152.1:0-5185 GCA_031405455.1 Deltaproteobacteria bacterium
CCTTTGGGTACTCGACATCCGCAGCGAAGCCTACGGGCAGGAGAGCGCGCAAACCGCAGCAACGCTCAACAACCTCGCGCTCGTGCACCAGTACCGCCGCGAGTACGATGAAGCCGAAATGCAAATGCGCCGCGCGCTCGCGATTCGCGAGCGCCTGCTGGGACCGCGTCACCGGGAAGTGGCGTCGATGCACCAAAACCTGGGCTCGCTGATGCGCTTGAAGGGCGATCCCGCGGCCGCGGAAGCAGAGCTGCGGCTCGCGCTCGAGATGCAGAAGGAAGCGCTCCCGGCGGATCACCCCGAACTGGCGATGACGCTGCACAACCTCGCCGACACCATTCTTCCGTCCGAGCGCTATCCGGAGGCCGAGGCGCTGCTGCGCCAGGCGCTCATCATCAAGGAGCGCGCCTACGGGCCGAAGCACCCCGCCGTCGCGGAGACGCTGGTCGTGCTCGGCGCCCTCTACGCCGCTCGCAACGAATACACGCTCGCCGAGTCGACCCTCGACCGCGCGCTCGCGATCTGGGCGCTGACGCCTGCCAATGATCCGCTGCCCGAGGCCGAGGCGCTCGCGAATCTCGCGCTCGTGAAGCAGACGCAGGGCCGCTACGCCGAGGCGGCGCCGCTCTATGAGCGCGCCATCGGTCGCTTCGAAGCGGCCGCCGGCTCTCGCCACCCGAACGCGCTGCGCGCGCGCTACAACGTGGCGGCCAGCTACGCCGCCATGGGGAACTACAGCGTCGCGATCCGCCGCTACGAAGAAATGCTCGCGTCCGAGGAGGCCGCCTACGGCTCGGATTCCCCGGCGCTCGCGCGGCCGCTGATCGGGCTCGCCACCGTGAATCTCGAAATGGGCCTCTATGGCAAGGCCGAGCCCATGTACCAGCGCGCCATCGCCCTGCTCGAAAAGGTCGATCCGCCCGAGACGCGCGGACTCGCATTTGCCATCGGCGGACTCGCCGACTGCTACGTCTCCCAGAAGCAGTACGCGGCGGCGGAGCCCTTGTACCGGCGCGGCATCGCGCTGCTCGAGAGCCAGGAGAAGACGAACCTGCGCGAGCTCGGCGCGATGACGGGGAATCTCGGCTCGATCCTCTCGGCGCAGGGCCGACACGCGGATGCGCGGCCGCTCTATAGCCACTCGATCGACATCCTCAGCAAGGCCTACGGCCCCAATCACCTGGTGGTCGCCCGCCTCTACTTCGAGCAGGCCGGAGCCTACGAGGAGCTGAACCAGCTTCCGCTCGCGCAGGTCGGCTACGAGAAGGCGCTCGCGATCCGCGAACAGCTGCCCGCGAACGCGGATCCGGTGGCGCTCGGCGAGACGTTGCTTCAGCTCGGACAGGTCTACGCCGCGCAGCACAAGACGAACGATGCGAAGCGTACGCTCCAGCGCGCCGTGCAGGTGCTCGAGGCGCGCCTCGGCCCCAGCAACGAGCTGGTCGCGAGTGCGCGCCGCGACTATGCAAAGGTCTCTGGCACGCCGTAGGTCTCGCACCGGCGGCCGGCAGGCCCGGCGAGACCGCGAGCAGCGGGAGGCGCCATGCACCGGTGGGCTGAGATCGCCGCCTCGCTGCTGATCTACAGCTTCGTTCCCTGGATCGTCCTGATCGGCGGGTACTTTCTGCTGCTGCGCGCACAAGCGCGGAGCCCCGAGCGCTTCGCGAGCGTGCTGGCGCACAGCTTGATCGGTTCGGCGCTACTGACGCTGCTCTGCAACATCGGGATGGTCGTCGCCATCTGGACCTCGACGTCGTCGACGGCCTCGATCGCGTTCCTCTTCCTCCCGATGTACTCGTTCGCAGTCGCGTTGCTCAGCTTCGCGGCGTGTGGGTCGCTGCTCACGTTGCTCGCGAAAGCACGCGGCGGCAGCACGGGTTGGAAGGCGACCCTCGGAGCGGCGGTCGTCCTGGCGCTGCTGACGAGCGCGGGCGCAATCGCCTGGCACCGCTTCCGCTTGCTCGGCGCGGCCGCCTCCGCACAAACTCCCCAGGCGCGGCTTTCCGGGATCGCGGAGCAGGCGTTCGCCGCCAATGATTTCGAAGCCCTCGAGCGCCTGGCTGCGAACCCGGCGCTCGACGCGGAACTCGCCCGCCGGCTCACGGCGCATTGCAAGGATGAACTCGAAGGCGCGCAGGTGGCGCAGTGTTATTCGGTATTCGTCGGACTCGCGGGGTCGTCTGCGGCGACGCCCGAGCTGCTCAGCAGCCTGGCAAAATTCCCCAACAGCACGATCCGCTCGCGCGTCGCGCTGAACCCGCGAACGCCCGCCGCGACCGCCGAGAGCCTGGCGAACGACCCCGAAGAAAGTGTCCGCATGTGGATCGCCAGGCACCCCGAGCTATCGCGCGAGACGCTCGAGCGGCTCGCCACGGACGCCGATCCGAGCGTCCGCAACCACGCGAGCGCCACGCTCCGACGGACGGAGCCCGAGCGCGCGGCAGGCGACGGCAATCCCCAGTAGAATCGCCGAGACATGCGGCGACCCCTCGAAATCACGGCCCTCGTTTTCGCCGCGGCGCTCGGCGTGGCCTGCACCCACACGGTCGAGCGCCACGACTGGAGTGGCTACACGGGCCCAGGCGAGCGGTATTTTCACGCCGAGGAAATCGCGCCCCCCTCCTTTCCGGATCCGCTCGAACCCGCGAATCGCGCGATCTCGGCCGCGAACCACGGCCTCATCACCTGGGTCGCGAGCCCGCTCGGAACCGTCTACCGCTTCGTGATTCCGCACTTCGTGCGCGAACGCGTTCGCGACTTCGGCGCCAACCTGATCTGGCCGCGCAATCTCGTTGCCAATCTGCTCCAGGCGAAGTTTCGCGGGGCCGGGACCGAGACGGCTCGCTTCGGAATCAACACCACCCTCGGAATCGCGGGGCTCTGGGATCCGGCATGGCATTGGTGGTCGATCAAGCCTTCGACCGAAGATTTTGGTCAGGTCTTCGGCACCTGGGGCTGGAAATCCTCGACGTTCATCGTGTTGCCGCTCGTGGGGCCGAGCACGGTGCGCGATGCGATCGGTCTGATACCGGATACCTACCTCGACCCGGCGAGCCACTATTTTCCGGCCAGCTACGTGCTCGCGTGGAACGAGATGGTCGACTCGATCGACGCCTACGAACTCTTCGTCGCGAGCAGCTTCGATCCCTACGACGACGCACGCATCCTGTGGAGCCTGAATCGCGACGAAGAGGTCTCCGATGGCCTGCCGCCGAAGAAGATCAGGGGCGATGACACGGGCGCGGTTCAGACGCTCGAGCTGGCCTTCCTGGCTCCGCGCGATCCCGATTTCTGGAAGTCCCTGGACACGGGGAAGGTCATCGTCCCCACCTCCGGCAGGCAGCTGCCCTACTCGTACCGGCTGCAGCCCGGGCAGGCGCCGATCGTGTTTCTGGTGCCCGGCCTCGGCACGCACCGGCTCGGATCCTCGGCCCTCGCACTCGCCGAGATGATCTACGAGCGCGGCTTCTCGGTCGCAATCGTCAGCAGCGCGTTGTCCTTCGAGTTCATGGAATTTGGCGCGTCGGTGAGCGTTCCCGGCCACGCTCCCGTCGACGCCCGCGACGTCCACTCGGCGCTCGACGCCGTGTCTCGCCAGCTCGACGCCGACGACCCGGGCCGCATCGGCGCGCGCGTCTTCATGGGCTACTCGCTCGGCGCCTTCCACGGCTTCTTCATGGCGGCGGCGGACGCGGAACCCGGGAATCCGCTCGTTCGCTTCGACCGCTACGTGTTGCTCGACCCGCCCGTCCGTCTCGTGCACGGGCTCGAGCGGCTCGATGGCTTCTACAACGCGCCCCTCGTCTACCCTGAAGAGCAGCGTGCCGCGCAGGTGCAACGCATCCTGCGCAAGGCCCTCTACGTCGCGAAGCAGGCGCTCGCGGAGAAGGGCGGATCACCCTCCTACAGCCGTCTCGACGCCATCGATTTCGGCGGCGGCAGCCTGGCGCCAGCAATCGCCCTCCCGTTCACGAACCTCGAGGCCCAGTATCTGATCGGCCTCGCCTTCCGGCGCACGCTTCAGTCGCTGCTTTGGATGAGCCAGACGCGCGAGGATCTGGGCATCCTGCGCACGCGTCGCAGCAGCCTCGAGCGCTGGGCGGCCTACCAGGAAATTTCGGATTACTCGTACGCCGAGTATCTGTACGGCTTCGTCCTGCCCTACTACCGGGATCGCCTGGGGTTGCAGATGTCAGCGGACGAACTCGTGCGCGAAAACGATCTGCACGCGATCGCGGAGCCGCTGCGCGGGAACGAGCGGCTCCGCGTGTTTGCCAACCGCAATGATTTCCTCACGAGCGCCGATGACGTCGTGTGGCTCACCGAGCTGGTGGGGCCCGAGCGGGTCGCCTTCTTTCCGACGGGAGGCCACCTCGGAAACCTGCACGAGCCCGCAGTCCAGGGCGCGATCATGGATTCGCTCGCGGATCTGCTTCCGCCTGGGACTGCGGCGCGCTAGGGCGCGCCGAAAAACTCGATCAGGAGCTGGCTCGTCTCGGCAGGCTTCTCGTGCAACAGCCAATGGCCGGCATCCCCGTAGAGCGCGATCTCGCCATCGTCGCAGAAGGCGAGGCTCGGCTCCGCAAGGCTCGCGTCATTGAAGCTATCGAGCTCACCCCATACGACGAGCGTTTGCACGTGGACGCGCGGGTTGGCTGCGCTCGTCTTCGGGAAGCGGAAGCCCGCACGGTACCAATGGATCATCGTGTGGATCGCATTCTCGTACGCCCAGGCGGCCCTGTAATACCCAAGCGCCGACTCGGCGAAGGTGCCGGGGCGGCTCGTCCCTACCAGGTTCCGGCTGAGCAGGTACCAGTTGCCACTGCGCGCCACGAGTTCGGGCAGCCAAGGCAATTGAAAGAAGGTCCGAAACCAGTTCGTCGTCTCGCGCCCAGGTACCTTCGGCGGCGGTGAACGATAGACCTCCGGATGCGCGACATTGAAGACCACGAACTTTCGCAGGCGCTCGGGGTGATGGATGGCGAGATCCCAGCCGACGAACCCGCCAAAATCGTGCCCGGCAAGATACACTTTCTCATGTCCAAGCGCGTCGAGCAGCCCGACGATGTCTGCGCTTCGCTCCTGCATGCGATAATCCTCGATCCGCGGCGGCTTGTCCGAGCGCCCGAAGCCGCGTTGATCCGGCGCGATCACACGAAAGCCCGCCTGCGCGAGAGCCGCGATC
>JANNIY010000153.1:0-11630 GCA_031405455.1 Deltaproteobacteria bacterium
GTGGAAGCGGCCGTCGAATCCGAGCGCGAGGGTGTCGCGCTCGCCGAGGCCGCCGCGCGCACGGCGCGCGAAGAGCTGCAGGCGTTCGAGCGCGAACGCGAGACGGGCAGCACCGCGCTGGTCGAGGTGCTGACGAGCATCGCGCGCGCCGAAGACCGGCTCTCCGCGGTCGACGATCGGCGCGCCGCGATCGACGCGCGCCTGCGCAGCGCGGACGAGAACCTCGAGGTGGGACAGGTCGAGGCGAGCCGCGCCGATCATGAGCAGCGCCTGCTCGAAGAGGGCCTGCGCAATCTTTTGAACGATCGCGACCGTCTGATGAGCGGCTTGCGCGCTGCGCTCGAGGGGCACGAGCAGGCCGTTGCGAAGGCGCGCGAGGCGGGCCTGTGGCTGCGCGAGCGGCGCGAAACGCGCGAAACCAAACGCGCGCGACTGGATTCGCTGCGCGAGCTGCTCGAACGGCGCGAGGATGTCGGCGCCGGCACGCGCTATCTGCTCGCCCAGGATGCCGAGACGCAGCGTGCCGTGGGTGCGCGCGGGCTCGTGCGCGACGTGCTCGAGATGGACCGCGAGGTCGAGATCGCCGTCGAGGCCGTGCTCGCCGAGCGCGCCGAGGCCGTCGTCGTCGAGACCATGGGAGGCGCCGTCTCGGCGCTCGCCCTGCTGCGCGAAGCGCGGGCGGGGCGCGGCGTCTTCGTGGCGCTGCCGGCGTCCGAACCGGAGCATCTGGGCTTCGTCCCGCTCGGGCAGCCCCTGCTCTCGCGCGTGCGCGCGCGGGCCGGATTCGAGGCGCTCGCGCGCCGCCTGCTCGGCGGCGTCAACCTCGTCGATTCCCTCGAACAGGTGCTCGAGGTCTACGGCGCCGGCCGGATCCCGGCCGTTTTCGTCACGCCGGATGGCTGCGTGCTCACGCCCGAGGGCATGCTGCGCGGCGGCGAAGAGCCGGCGGCGGGCGGAGGCCTGCTCTCGCGCGTGCGCGAGGTGCGCGATCTCGAGTCCGAGGTCGCGGGGCTCGACGCCGCCGTCGCCGCGGCCGAGACCGCGCACGAGGCCGCGGAAGTTGCGCTCGCGCGCAACGCGGACGATCTCGACAATCTGCGCAACCGACACCATACGGCGGCGCTCGCCGTCGCGAATCACGAAAAGGATTTCGAGCGCAGCCGCGAACGGGTGAAGGCGCTCGGCGAAGCGCACGAAGGCCGTGTGATCGAGCGTTCGGAGCTGGTCGCGGGCAGCGAATCCCTCGTCACGGAGCGCGCGGATCTCGAGCAGCGGCTTGCCGGCGCACGCCAGGATCGCAGTGCGCGTCAGCGCGGCCTCGACGCGCTCGGCCTGCGCATCGGTTCGTCGGGCCGCGAGGGGCTGCGCCTGGAGACGATCTCGACCGAGCGGCGCGTAGAGCACGCCGGGCGCGCGGAACGGCGCGACCGATTGCGTGTGACCAGCGAACGGGCCGCTGCGGCGGCGGCCGAGACGCGGGCCTGGATCGGGCGGCGAGAGCAGGAGATCGCAAGCGCCGAAGCGCGCCGCGAAGAGCTCGCGCGGGAGATCGGCCAGGCGCAGGTGACGCTCGAGGCGCGACTCGTTGCGGAGGAAGCTGCGCGCACGGGGCTCGACGCGAAGCGCGAAGCCTACGATCGCGTGGGTGCCGCAGCGACCGAGATCGAGGCCGAAGTTCGTGCGGCGCGCAGCGAGATCGGCGCCCAGCGCGAGGCCGCAGGGCAGGCGGAGCTGGCCGTCCGGGAAGCGGAGCTGCGTCTCGCGCACCTGCACGACGGCGTGCGCGAAAAATGGGATGTGGATCTCGCGAGCTGGACGCTGCCTCCGCTCGAAGCGGAGCCGCCGGCGGCGGACACGCTCGAAACGGCAGGCGACGAGCCCGCGCAGGCAGGCCTCGAAGAGGAGGAACCCGCCCCGGACGCGGCGCGTGATGCGCGCGCGAATGCGCGGCTTGCGCGGCTTCCGCGCAGCGAGCGGCGCACGGAACTCGACGACGTGCGCAAGCGCATCCAGGCCCTCGGCGAAGTGAACCTCGGTGCGATCGAAGAGCACGAGGAGCTCGCGGAGCGCTTCCGCTTCCTTTCCGAGCAGAAACACGATCTGGACACGACGCTCGCTTCGCTCCAGGAAGCGATCCAGCGCATCAACCGCACCAGCCGCAAACGCTTCCGCGAGACCTTCGAGGCGGTGAGCAAGCACTTTTCGGAGAACTTTCCGCGTCTGTTCCGCGGCGGGAAGGCGAGTCTCACCCTCACCGAATCCGAGGACGTGCTCGAAGCCGGGATCGAGATCCTGGCGATGCCGCCCGGCAAGCGGCTTCAGAACGTGAGTCTGCTCTCCGGCGGCGAGAAGACGCTCACGGCGATCGCGTTGCTGGTCGCGATCTTCCAGGTGAAGCCCTCGCCCTTCTTCCTGCTCGACGAAGTGGATGCCGCCCTGGACGATGCGAACGTCGGCCGCTTCAACGAGATCGTCCGCGAGCTCGCCGTGGACTCCCAGTTCGTCTTGATCACCCACAACAAGCGAACGATCGAAGTCGCCGACGTGCTCTACGGCGTGACGATGGAACGCAAGGGCGTGAGCAAGCTGGTCTCCGTCGAGCTGCACTGAGTCGGCCGCGGGCCGTCCCGCGCCCAGCGCGCCAGGCTGCGCGCGGCCTCCCGAGCGCCGGGCTCGGTTGTTATCCTCCGCGATCCATGCATACCCAGGCGCTCGAGTGGCTCGACGCGGTCGCGGCTCTCGCGCGTGAGAATCCGCTCGCCGGTTTGCTCGTGGCGCTGGCGGCCCTGCTGCTGCTCGCGGCCGCGATCGGGCTGATACGCGCGCGCCGTCGGGCGCCAGCGGCGGCGGCGAGCGCCCCCGAGATCGCGCCTCTCACGCCCGCGCCGGAGATCGCGGCCGCGACGGCAATCGCAGCCCCGGTTCCGCTCGCGGTGCCGAGCGAAGCCGCGGCCGAAACCCACGCGCCAGCTCGCCTGCGCGAGCGACTGAAGCGCACCAGCGATGCCCTCGTCGGCCGCTTCACGTCGTTGCTGGCGGGACGCCGGCTCGATGCGGCGCTGATCGAGGATCTCGAGCAGCTGCTCTTCGGCGCCGATCTCGGCGTGAAGACGGCGGAGAGCCTGCTGGCCAGCGTGCGCAAGCAGGCCGCCGGCGCCGAGCCCGCGGAGGTTCGTCGTGTGCTGCGCGCGGAGATGCTCGAGAAGTTGCGGCGCGTCGAAGGCCCCGCCGGCCTCGCGCTGCACGGAAAGCCACACGTGATCCTGGTGCTCGGCGTGAATGGCTCCGGCAAGACCACCAGCATCGGCAAGCTCGCCGCGCGCTACCACCGCGAGGGTCGCCACGTGATCCTCGGCGCGGGCGACACCTTTCGGGCGGCCGCCAGCGAGCAGCTTCAAATCTGGGGAGAGAGAATCGGCTGCGAGGTGATCGCGGGAACCTCGGGCAGCGATCCGTCGGCGGTGGCCTTCGATACGTTGAAGGCGGCGAAGGCGAGGGGCGCGGACGTCGTCATCATCGACACCGCCGGGCGTCTCCAGACCAAACGACCGCTGATGGAGGAGCTGGGCAAGCTGACGCGCGTGATCCGCCGCGAACTCGAGGGCGCGCCGCACGAGACGCTGCTCGTGCTCGACGCCAACACCGGTCAGAATGCGCTTTCGCAGGCGGCGCTCTTCACCGAGGTGGCCCCGGTGACGGGCCTCGTGCTCACCAAGCTCGACGGTACGGCCAAGGGCGGCGTGATCGTGGGGCTCGCGGATGCCTTCGGAATCCCGGTGCGTTTCGTCGGGGTCGGCGAGGCCATCGAGGATCTGCGCGATTTTTCGGCAGAGGAGTTCGTCGAGGCCCTGTTCGAGACGTGACGCGCGCCCCGCGGCGAGGAGGTGGAGCATGAGCCGGTACGTGATGGCCCTCGATCAGGGGACCACGTCGTCGCGCGCGATCCTCTTCGATCGCAGCGGGGCGCTGGTCGCCGTCGACCAACACGAATTCCGTCAGCATTTTCCGAAACCCGGATGGGTCGAGCACGATCCGGCCGAGATCTGGGAAAGCCAGCTGCGCGCCGGGCGCGGGGTGCTCGCGAAGGCCGGCGTCCGCGGCGCTGATGTGGCCGCGCTCGGGATCACCAACCAGCGTGAGACGACGGTCGTCTGGGATCGCCGCAGCGGCGAGCCGATTCACCGGGCAATCGTCTGGCAATCGCGCCAGAGCGCACCGATCTGCGACGGCTTGCGCGCGCGCGGGCTCGCCGAGGAGGTCGCGGCGCGCACGGGACTGGTGATCGACGCCTATTTCTCGGGGACCAAGATCCGCTTCATCCTCGACGCGGTCCCCGGGGCGCAGCAGCGCGCCGAACGCGGGGAACTCGCCTTTGGCACGGTCGACAGCTGGCTGCTGCACAAGCTGACCCGCGGCCGCGTGCACGCAACCGAGTACTCGAACGTCGCCCGCACGTTGATCTACAACATCCATACACTCGAATGGGACGATCTGCTGCTGGGCGAGTTGCGCATTCCGCGCGAGATCCTGCCCGAGGTGCGTCCGTCGAGCGGCGTCTTCGCTAGCGCCGATCCGGAGTGGTTCGGCGCCGAGATCCCGATCGCCGGCATCGCCGGGGATCAGCAGGCCGCCCTGTTTGGCCAGGGCTGCACCGCTCCGGGACGCGCCAAGAATACCTACGGCACCGGTTGCTTCCTCCTGATGAACACCGGGAGCTCTGCGCCGCGCTCGCGAACGGGGCTCATCACCACGATCGCCTGGGGGCTCGCAGGCAAGGTCGAGTACGCGCTCGAAGGCAGCGTGTTCGTGGCGGGCGCGGCGGTGCAGTGGTTGCGCGACGGCCTGGGGCTGATCACGCACGCGGGAGATTCTGAAGCCGCTGCGCGCTCGGTCGAGGACACGGGCGGCGTCTACCTGGTGCCGGCGTTCGTTGGGCTGGGCGCCCCCTACTGGGACGAGCGGGCGCGGGGAGCGCTGGTGGGTCTCACGCGCGGGACGACGCGCGCCCACGTGGTGCGCGCCGCGCTCGAGGCGATCGCCTACCAGACGCGCGACGTTGTTGAGTGTATCCAGGAGGATTCGGGCCTCGCGCTCGAGACGCTGCGCGTCGACGGCGGCGCCTGTGCGAACGATTTCCTGATGCAGTTCCAGGCCGATCTGCTCGGCGCTCCGGTGCAGCGGCCTGCGGTGCTCGAGGTGACCGCCCGGGGGGCGGCGATGCTCGCCGGGCTGGGCGTCGGATTCTGGAGCGATCCAGCCCAGCTCGAGGCGCACGCGAGCGGGGGCCGCCGCTTCGAACCCGCCATGTCGGCCGAACGCCGTGATGCGCTCTACGCCGGTTGGAAGCGGGCGGTCGAGCGCGCGCGCGGTTGGTTGCCGGAATGAGGCCGGCGCGGCCGCTCGTGATTGCCCATCGCGGCGCGTCGGGTCAGCTTCCCGAGAATACGCTGCCGGCGTATGAACTCGCGATTGCGCAGGGCGCCGACATGATCGAGATCGACCTCCACCGCACGCGCGACGCGGCCGTGGTGATCACCCACGATGAGAATCTCGCCGGGCTGGGGGGACGCGGGGAAATCGCCGACGCCAGCCTGGCCGAGGTGCGTGCGCTCGATGCGGGCGGTGGCGAACGCGTGCCGCTGCTCGCCGAGGTGCTCGATCGTTTCGGCCCGCGCATCGCGTTCAACCTCGAGCTCAAGCGCGGCACGCGGGGCGAGTATCCGCAGGTCGAGGCGGAAGCGCTGGCCGCTGCGGAGAACCGCGGGATTCTGGCGCGCACGTTGTTCTCTTCGTTCTACGATCCCGTGCTCGCTCGCCTGCGCGCGCTTTCGACCGCCGCCCGCATCGCGCTGCTGCTCTCGCCGCAGGACGCCGAGCGGCCGATCGAACGCGCGCGGCGGCTGGGAGCCGAGGCGATCAACCCCTGGCGCGGGTTGGTGAACCGCGAGCTGGTCGAGGCGGCGCATGCGGAAGGGCTGGCGGTCTACGTCTTCACGGTGGATGAAGTGGCCGAGATGGAGCGGCTGCTCGCCCTGGGGGTCGACGGGCTGTTCACGAACTTCCCGGAGCGCATGCGGACCCTCTTGGGACCCCCGGGGGGATAAACGCGTCCAGTCCGAATATAGAGCGGCTAAAACCATGTTTTAGTCGTGATATACTTGACTCCTTGCCGGATTTTACTCTATAAGTTCGGGCACCAACCCAGGATCGCCTAATGAAATTCAGCCGCGACCTGCCCGACCTCGACGCGACCGACCTCGCGATCCTCGATCTGCTTCAGGAAAACTGCAAGCAGCCCCTCACTGCGATTGGCGAGAAGGTCGGTCTCTCCGCGCCTTCGGTGGTCGAGCGCATCCACAAGCTCGAAGAGGCGGGGGTGATCACGGATTACGTCGCGCTGCTCGATGCGCGTCTGCTCGGCAAGGATGTCACGGCGTTCATCGGTGTCTCCACTGCGCATCCGCGCGCGATCGCTGCGATCGAACGCCAGATCGCCGCGATCGACCCGGTGCTCGAGTGCCACCACGTGACCGGTGCACACACGCTGCTCCTCAAGGCGAAGGCCGAAAACACGGAGGCGCTCGAGGGATTGATCGACCGCATCCGATCGATCGATGACGTGACCCGCACGGAGACGATGGTCGTGTTGTCGACGTACGTCGAGCGCGTTCGCGTGCCGCTCGACGAAGGCGATGTGAACGAGGAGCGTGCGCCGCGCCGCGCCGGCGTCGTGCGCGGCAAGGGAGGGCGAGCGAAATGAAGCGTCGAGCGGAACTTCCGCCGAAGGAAGGTCTGTACGATCCCGCGAACGAGCACGACGCCTGCGGCATGGGCTTCGTTGCGAACATCGCGGGCCAGGCTTCACACGAGGTCGTGCGCCGCGGAATCGAGGTTCTCGAGAATCTGAATCACCGCGGAGGCGCCGGCTGCGATCCGTGCACAGGGGACGGCGCCGGCGTGCTGATCCAGGTGCCGGACGCCTTTTTTCGCAAGGAGACGGATCGACTCGGGTTCGGCCTGCCTGCGGCGGGTACGTACGCCGTCGGCATGGTCTTCCTGTCGGCCGAAGCCACCGAACGCAGCTGGCAGATCGCGACGATCGAGAGCGTCATCGCCGAAGAGCGGCAACAGCTGCTGGGCTGGCGCGAGGTGCCCGTCGATCCCGCCCAGATCGGCGAGATGGCTCGCGAAGCGATGCCGAGCATCCGCCAGGTGATCATCGGGGCCGCCCCCGGCCTCGAGGGCGCAGCCTTCGAACGCAAGCTCTACGTGATCCGCCGCGTGATCGAGACGCGCGTGCTCGCGCGCAGCAGTTCCTTCCACATTCCGAGCATGAGCAGCCGGACCCTCGTCTACAAGGGCCTCCTGCTCGCCCACCAGATCGACGGCTTCTACAAGGATCTCGCGGATCCGACGCTGGTGAGCGCGCTTTCGCTCGTGCATTCGCGCTACTCGACCAACACGTTCCCGAGCTGGAAGCTTGCCCATCCCTACCGCTACTTGTGTCACAACGGCGAGATCAACACGGTGCGCGGGAACGTGAACTGGATGAACGCGCGCCAGGGAACGCTGCGTTCGGAGCTGTTCGGCGACGATCTGAAGAAGATCTATCCGGTCATCCGACCGGGGCTCAGCGACTCGGGTTCGTTCGACAATGCCCTCGAGTTCCTGATTCTCTCCGGCCGCAGTCTTCCGCACGCCATCAGCATGATGATTCCCGAAGCCTGGGAACACCACGCGCTGATGGACGAAGATCGACGCGCCTACTACGAGTACCATTCCGGCCTGATCGAACCCTGGGATGGCCCCGCGTCGATCGCGTTCACCGACGGCACGAAGATCGGCGCCGTGCTCGATCGCAACGGTCTGCGGCCGTCGCGCTACATGGTGACGAAGGACGGATTCCTGGTCACGGCGTCGGAGGTCGGCGTGCTCGATACGCCGCCCGAGAACGTCCTCCGCAAGGGCCGGCTGCAACCGGGGAGGATCTTCTTCGTCGATCTCGAGCAGGGCCGGATCATCGAAGACGAAGAGGTCAAGGAGGAGCTCGTCGCTCGTCGCCCGTACCGCACCTGGGTCGAGACCCAGCGAGTGAAGCTGGGCGATCTCCCGCGCGCCGAGGTCGATCACCACGCCAACCCCGAGACGCGCTTCGTGCGGCAACAGGTCTTCGGCTACACGAGCGAGGATCTCCGGGTGCTGATTGCGCCGATGGCCCGCGACGGCAAGGAAGCCATCGGATCGATGGGCGAGGATGCGGCGCTCGCGTGTCTGTCCGATCGCCCGCGGCTGCTCTTCCACTACTTCAAGCAGCTCTTCGCGCAGGTGACGAATCCGGCGATCGACTCGATTCTCGAACGCCCGGTGATGTCGCTGTTTTCCACGCTCGGCGAGGAGCGCAACCTGCTCGCCGAGACTCCGGAACACGCCCGGCTGTTGCGCCTCGACCGTCCGGTGATCACCGACGAAGAGTTGGCGCGGATCCGGAATATCTCGCTTCCCGGGTTCGAAGCGCGCACGCTCTCGACGACGTTCAAGGCGGCCGAGGCCGCTGCGGGCCTGCGGGCGGCCCTCGATCGGCTGTGCCGCCAGGCCTCCGAGGCGGTCGCGGCGGGTGCGAACCTGCTCGTACTCAGCGATCGCGACATTTCGCCCGAGCTCGCTCCGCTACCGGCGCTGCTCGCGACCGGCGCGGTGCACCACCATCTGATCCGCGAGGGCACGCGTACCCGCTGCGGCATCGTGGTCGAAACCGGGGAGGCGCGGGAGGTCGCCCATTTCGCGCTCCTGATCGGCTTCGGCGCCGGCGCGGTCAATCCCTATCTCGCCTTCGAGACGATCGCGCAGCTCGTGGAAGAGGGAGCGTTCGTTCCCGAGGATCTCAGCTACGAGGCGGCCGTCAAGAACTATCTCAAGGCGACGGACAAGGGGCTGCTCAAGATCTTCGCGAAAATGGGGATCTCGACGCTGCGCAGCTACCGCGGCGCCCAGATTTTCGAGGCGATCGGGCTGGATCGCGAGCTCGTCGAGCGATATTTCACGGGGACGCAGTCCCGCGTATCCGGTGTGGGCGAGGACGTGATCGCGCGCGAGGCGTTGATGCGCCACGAGCGCGCGTTCGCGCACGATGCCTTCGTCTACCCGGAACTCGACCCGGGCGGTCTCTACCAATGGCGGCGCCGGGGCGAGCGGCACACCTTCAACCCCGACACCGTGGCGAAACTACAGCACGCCGTGCGCAGCGAGAGTTTTGCGACCTTCAAGGAATACTCGCAGGCAGCCAACGACGAAGCCGAACGCTTGTGCACGTTGCGCGGGATGCTCAAGTTCAAGTTCGCGCCCGAGCCGGTGCCGCTCTCCGAAGTCGAGCCGGCGGCGAGCATCATGCGTCGCTTCTGCACCGGAGCGATGTCCTACGGCTCGATCTCTCTCGATGCGCACCAGACCCTCGCGGTGGCGATGAATCGCATTGGGGGCAAGAGCAATACCGGTGAGGGCGGCGAGGATCCGCGCCGTTTCACGCCGCTGCCGAACGGCGATTCCCAGCGCAGCGCGATCAAGCAGGTGGCTTCGGGCCGCTTTGGCGTGACGAGCTGGTACCTCGTGAATGCCGACGAGCTCCAGATCAAGATTGCGCAGGGCGCAAAGCCGGGGGAGGGCGGACAGCTGCCCGGGCACAAGGTCGACGCGACGATCGCGGCGACGCGCTACTCGACGCCGGGAGTCGGGTTGATCTCGCCGCCGCCGCATCACGACATCTATTCGATCGAAGACCTCGCGCAGCTGATCCACGATCTCAAGAACGCGAATCAGCGCGCGGACGTGAGCGTGAAATTGGTGGCCGAGAGCGGCGTGGGAACCGTCGCAGCGGGCGTGGTGAAGGGCAAGGCCGACGCGGTGCTGATCAGCGGTCACGACGGCGGCACCGGCGCGTCCCCGCTCACCTCGATCAAGTACGCGGGTTCGCCCTGGGAGATCGGCCTCGCGGAGACGCAACAGACGCTGGTCAAGAATGATCTGCGCGGGCGTGTCCGCGTTCAGACGGACGGTGGCCTCAAGACGGGCCGCGATGTCGTCGTCGCCGCGCTGCTCGGGGCCGACGAGTTCGGCTTCGCCACCGCGCCGCTCGTGGCGATGGGCTGCATCCTGATGCGGGTCTGCCATCTGAACACGTGCCCTGTCGGGATCGCGACGCAGGATCCCGTTTTGCGCGAAAAGTTCGCCGGGCAACCCGAAGACGTGGTGCGCTTCTTCCACTTCATCGCCGAGGAAGTGCGCGAGCTGATGTCGCAGCTCGGCTTCCGCCGCGTCGACGACATGATCGGGCAGGTCGATCGGCTGGATGTGCGCGATGCCTCGGGACATTGGAAGGCCAAGTTCCTCGACCTCTCGGATCTGCTTCACAAGCCCGACGTCGGGCACGCGATCCGCTGGGTCACGCGCCAGGACTCGGGGCTCGACAAGGCGCTCGACCACCAGCTGGTCGAACTCGCGCGGCCGGCGCTCGAGCGCGGCGAGCCCGTCGAGATCCGCCTGCCGATCCGCAACATCCAGCGGACGGTCGGGACGATCCTCGGCTCGGAGGTGTCGCGGAAATACGGACTCGAAGGTCTTCCGGAGGACACGATCCGGATCCACTTCACGGGCTCGGCCGGCCAGAGTTTCGGCGCATTCGTGCCGCATGGGATGTCGCTGTTCGTCGAAGGGGATGCGAACGATTACTGCGGCAAGGGGCTCTCGGGGGGCAAGATCGCGGTAAAGACGCCGCCGTCGTCGCCCTTCGATCCCGCCGAGAACATCATCGCGGGCAACGTCGTGCTCTACGGTGCCACGGGTGGCGAGGCGTACTTCAACGGTGTCGTTGGCGAGCGCTTTTGTGTGCGCAACAGCGGCGCGAATGCGGTCGCCGAGGGCGTGGGGGATCACGGCTGCGAGTACATGACGGGCGGCCGTGTCGTGATCCTCGGGCCGACCGGACGCAACTTCGCTGCCGGAATGAGCGGCGGAATCGCCTACGTGCTCGATGAAGAGGGCGAGTTTCCGGCCCGTTGCAATCTCGAGATGGTGGAACTCGAGGGCATCGACGGCGAAGATGCAGAGACGATCCTGCGGCTCGTGCGGCGACACTTCCTATACACGCGCAGCCGAGTCGCCGACGAAGTCCTGCGCAAGTGGGAAACCAAGGCGGGCAGTTTCGTCAAGGTCTTCCCGATGGACTACAAGCGCGCCCTCGGCGATCGGCTCCGGGCGGGGAGTGGCGATGGGTAAGCCCACGGGATTCCTCGAGCAGCGACGGCTCGCGACGCCGACGCGGCCGGTCTCGGCCCAGGTCCAGCGTTTTATAGCTGGACGGGAAGTACGGCATGTACATTTCAATCGTATGAACCGTCCTGGTGACCTGGTGACCGTTGATTTGGATCTGAATAAACCTCGGTGGGCCTAAACCCAACCGGGGTTTAATGTTTTCTGGCTATAAGTACAGGAGTTTAATATGGGTAAGATTTATCCAAGATTGACTAGTGGGGATAACCCCAAATTCGTAGAGATTGAGAATAATTTGGCAGCTATTGACCAGACCTGGGATACCGTGAAGGGCGCTCATCACGGTTGGTATTTTGATCTGGATGAGG
>JANNIY010000154.1:0-3919 GCA_031405455.1 Deltaproteobacteria bacterium
GCCCAACGGATCCGGCGGCTGCGCCTGGCTTATCGACGCGCTCCCCGAGCCACGCAAGTAGTCAAGTAGTAGGGGGTTTCCGCCTCCCTGTAATCGCCGCTGCGGTTCTGCTCAAGCCGAGCCGATAATGGGGAGCGGAAGCTTGATTTCATGCGCAGCGGAGGCCTCGGCACAGCGGGAAGCCGTTCCTGGTGGGCGTCACCGCCAACAGGGGCAAGGTGTCTTCTCGCCGTGATCCTGTCGTTCGCGTGGGTCGGCGGCTGCAGCTCCTCCTCCGGCGCGCGCACCGCGCCGGTGGAAGAAACGTTGAGAATCGGCGCCAAAGGTAACGGAGAGGCGCCAAGGGTCATCGCCGACTCGTTGTTCGCCGAGCCGCTGGTGGCGATCGACTGGTCCGGGCGGCCGGCCGAACGCCTCGCGACCGAGTGGCAATGGCAGGACGAGGGGCAGGCCCTGCGCCTGCAGCTGCTCGAGGGCACGGGTCTCTATCTGCTCGGCGCTCGCGTCTACGATCCCGAGACCGGACGCTTCCTACAGCCCGACCCGCTCGTCGCGAATCCCGCCGACCCGCAGTCCTTCACGATGACGAAGATCATGGGGAATATTCGGATGTCGAAATGATTTTCCTGCCGGGGCGCTACTCCGGCAGGGGCGGATACCGCCGTAAGGACGGCACGCCTTTCTGACGACTGCTCGGGCGTTGCAGTCAGCGCTCGACCGGGTAGCCCCGCTGCGTCCAGCCCGTCCAGCCTTCGGCGAGCGAGACGACCTGCGTGAATCCCATCTCTTGCAGTGTCTTGGCCGCCAGCGCACTGCGGTGGCCGCCGCCGCAATAGAGCACGAGTGGGCGATCGCGTTGCGCGAGCCAGACGTCACGCTTCGGGTGCTCGAGATCCGCCTTTACCTCGAGGAAACCGCGTGGAAAGTTGCGTGCGCCGGGGACGTGTCCGGCCGCGAATTCTTCTGGCTCACGCACGTCGATGAAGCTCCAGCCCGCCTGATCGGGCTGTGCGAGCAGGCGCGCTCCCTCTTCCGGAGGCAGCTCGCGAATCTGCGCCAATGCTTCGCGGACGAAATCCTTCAGGGTTCGAGCCATCGCGTTCTTCTCAGCCGAAGTAGAGCGCAGCGAGCGCCACTACGGCGAATCCCACCAGACACACCTGGAAGGGGCGGTCCTCGAAAACGACGTCCTCGGGCCTTTCGCCGAGGCCGTGTGTCTCGACGAGCAGCTGGTAGCGGAACAGCCCGAACATCACGAACGGGAGCGTGAGCCCGAGCCACGGAACCTTCTCGAGCACCGCATGCACGTAGATGGCGTACGTGATCAGCGCGGCCGTCATCGACGTCGTCGTGAACATGACGAGCGCTCCCGGCGTGTAGGCCGCGAGCACGGGGCGCGCGGCGCTCGCCTTGGCGCCTGCGCGCGAGAGCTCCGCCCGGCGCTTCGAGAGCGCCAGGAACAGGGCGAGGAAGAGCGTGCAGAGCACGAACCAATCCGAGGTGGGCACGTGGATCGCGAGCGCCCCCGCGACCGCCCGGATGACGAAACCCGCGGCGACGAGCAGGGCGTCGAGGATCACGATGTTCTTGCCCACGAAAGAATAGAAATGCGTCAACACGATATACGTGAGCACGGCCGCCAGGAACCGCGCACCGAGCGCCGCCCCGAGCGCGAGCGCGGCCGCCGTGAGGCCCACGGCGAGGACCAGCGCCGGCCCACGCCCGACTTCTCCCGAAGCGATCGGTCGCAGGCGCTTCTCGGGATGCTCGCGATCGCGCGGTGCGTCGACGAGATCGTTCACGACGTACGCGGAAGACGCGGCGAGGCAGAAGCAGACGAAGGCGAGGCTGGCGCGCAGCAGCGCGTCGGGCACGAACAGCTTCTCCGCGAACACCAGGGCGGCGAAGAGCAGCGCGTTCTTGGTCCATTGCCGGGGACGCAGCAGTCTCAACACGCGCGCATTCTACTCCACGCGGCTCGCCTTGCCCTTGCGCAGCGCGGTATCCTCGGCGGCCCAACGCGAACCCGGCCACGAGGTCCCCATGCAGCATCCCTGCGCATTCCGACCGGAAGAGCACGCCGTGTTCGACGCAACGAAAATGGGCAAGGCAACCCTGTTCGCGTCGCCGCACCTGATGCTCGGGCTCAACTGCTTCGAGCCCGGGCAGGAGCACAAGCTCCACGCCCACCCGGGCCTCGACAAGATCTACCAGGTGCTTTCGGGAGAAGGCGTCTTCGTGCTCGCCGACCGGGAGCTTCCGATGCGCGCCGGCATGATGCTCGTCGCCCCGGAAGGCGTGCCGCACGGCATCCGCAACACGGCGCGGCAACGGCTGGTGGTGCTCGCGATCCTCGCTCCGGCGCCTTGAGCCTTCCAGCCGGCGCCGGCCCGCACGCGCGGCATCCTCAGGCGGATGCAGGCCGGGGTATCGGGCGTCGTGTCCGCTGTCGTAGAATCTTCGCGTGACGTCCGCAGCGATTCCCTCCAACCGCTGGCTCTTCGACCCCGCGCGGGATCTCGTGCTCGGCTGCGGTCTCGGCTACGCGTGCGTGTTCGTGGTGTTCTGCTTCGTGGGAGGCGACATCCGGACGGCGATGCCGGCGGGACTCGTGCCCTTTCTGACGCTGCTGGTCGGCGCGCCGCACTACGGCGCCACGCTGTTGCGCGTGTACGAGCGTCGGGCGGATCGCCGCGCCTATACCTTCTTTGCCGTCTATGTGTCGCTCGCGCTCGCCGGCATTTTCGTGCTGGCGACCCGCTCGGCCTGGGTTGGATCCCTGCTGCTCACCGTCTACATCACCTGGAATCCCTGGCACTACGCGGGTCAGAATTACGGCCTTGGGGTGATGTTTCTGCGGCGCCGCGGTGTCGCCCTGGATGCGGCAACCAAACGCTGGTACTACGCGTCCTTCGTGCTTTCGGTGCTGCTCACGTTCCTGGTGCTGCACCGTCAGGACGGGACGGCAGCCTACTCGCCGCTGATCTACGCGGAGCACTCCTATCGCTTCCGGCCGCTCGGAATTCCGTCCCTGTGGGCCGATAATCTGATCTTCCTGAGCCTGGTCGCCTATGCGATCTCGCTCGCGGTGTCGGCGGTCCGGCTGCTGCGCCGCGCGCCGCCTGCAACCCTGCTCCCCACCGCGTTGCTGGCGGGGACGCAGGCGCTGTGGTTCACGATTCCCCTGGCGTGCCGTTTCTTCGGTGTGTTCCAGGGAGTGGATCCGCTCTCGGAGAGCCAGGGAATCTACTATTTCTACTTCGCGGCGCTGGGGCACTCGGTTCAGTACGTCTGGGTGACGTGCTATTTCGCGCGCAGCCGCGAGGGCTTCGAGGGCTATTCCCGCTATCTCTGGAAGGCCCTGTTCGCCGGCACGGCGATCTGGACGCTGCCGGCGCTGCTGTTTGCGCCGAACCTGCTCGGGAAACTTCCTTTCGACATGGGTCTCGGGGCGCTGGTGGCGGCCAGCGTGAATCTGCACCACTTCATCCTCGACGGAGCCATCTGGAAGCTGCGCGACGGCCGGATTGCGCGCGTTCTCGTGCGTTCGGAGCCGGAAGTGGAGCCGGGCGCCGCGCCGATCCTTCCGCCGCGCGTGTGGACGCCGTGGCGCGCGGCCTTGTGGGCGACCGGAGCCGCTTCGCTGGCGATCACGTTCGTTCACCTCGTGGAAGACACACGTCTGCGACAAAGCCTGATGCGCGCAGATGCAGGGCGGGCGGAGAGCGCGCTGCGCCATCTGACCTGGGTGGGCCTCGAGAGCGCCGAGCAGCGCATCCAACTCGGCAAGCTTTTCGAAGAGGCTGGCGACGCGCAGAGCGCGCTCGCGCAATACGAGCGCGCGTCCTGGCTGTTTCCGACGGCGCGCGCCTGGCGCCTCTCGGCGAGTCTTCATGAGCAACGCGGCGATGCCGATGCC
>JANNIY010000155.1:0-36206 GCA_031405455.1 Deltaproteobacteria bacterium
TCCGGCGCTGACGCAGACGCTCGATGACCTGGTCGTCGACCTGAAGGCTACGGATATCGACTTGCTGGTGCGGCGCTGGGCGACCTTCCAACCCGAGGCTGCCGCGCACTGGGCCAAAGACGTTTCGCCCCTGAATTATCGTTCTGCGGCTCTCTACTCGGCGCTCTCGCAGTGGGCCGAGGCCGATCCGAAGGCGGCGATCGACGCCACCTGGGCGTGGGCGGAAATGCCGAACTTCGACAGCGTCGTGCCCGTCGCGCTGGTGCGCGGCTGGTACGCCTCGAACGACCCCCCGGAGCTCCGGCAGTACCTCCGCAGCATCCCCGCGGACATTCTCGGGCAGCGCGCGATCGCCGCCTACATCCGCGTCGTGATCGAAACGAAGGGGACCGAAGCGGCACAGCGCTGGGCGGAGTCGCTGCCCGACGGTGAGGGCGAGGACGACGACAAGGCGTTCAAGCTGGCCGCGTTCCGCAGGGTGGTCGACATCCTGTCGCAGCTCGACATCGAGGCCGCCATTCGTTGGTGCGACACCCACTGCAGCGATCCCTTCGGCACGGACATGCGCAGCCTGATCGCCAGGAACTGGGTGCTCTACGATGGCCCGGCCGCGATGGCATGGCTCTCGACCGCAAGGCCGGGAACCGAGCGGGATTTTTGCGTGTTTGTCAGCTACGGGCTGTGGTCTCGGACGGCTCGCAAGGAGGCGATGGCCTGGATGGCGTCCCAGACGCCTGCGGCGGAACTGGATTCATGGCTCCAGCCGGCGTTTCCGGTTTATGCGCGGCTGCTCGCTGGCGACGCGCCCGCCGAAGCCATGAAGTACGCGGAGCGAATCAAGGAAGCGCGGGAGCGCGAGGTCACCATGATCGGCGTCGCGCGGGTGTGGCGACATCTCGACGAAGCTGCGGCTGAGAAGTGGCTGGCCCAGTCGCCGTTCTCGGAGGAGGCGCTGGCGAGTATCCGCGCTCCCATTCCGGAAGGAAAGCAGCCGAACCTCTGACCCGTTGAGGGGGCCGCTAGCGGCCCCGCCACACGATCTCGTTCCCCACGGCATAGAGCACGCACTCGTCGCGCATGCGACGCGCCGCCCGTCGCACCCGGCACTGGGAAATCGCAGCGTCCTCGGCTTCGTCGCGCGTGGCATGGCCGCCGGAGGCGCCCGTTACCCACGGGCCTCGCCGGGGATCTCCAGCAATCGCCAGCGCACGTTCATTGGGCAGCGCCAGGAAGTCTCGCCAGGCAGCGCTGAGATCGGGGTTCGGAGCGGCTTGATCGGACGCACAAGCCAGGAGCAGGACGGCGATCGCGGCGGCGACGCGGCTTTGCCCGAGGGTTGCAGCTGGACAAAAAGAAACCGGGGCGGGTCGATGTGAATCGACCCGCCCCGGCTCTAGAGCGAGAATCGCTGTGGTCCTAAGCGAAGATCCGACGTCGCATGACGAAGCCGAATCCGAGCAGGATCAGCGCAGCCGTTGCCGCGAGTCCACCGAGCGACATCGACGGCACCGCCGCTGCCGGCTCAGCGCCGAGCACCAGGCGGAGCCATCCGCGGTTCGCGTTCGGGCCCGAAGCAGCGCGCTTGCTCAGGGAGCCCGCAACCAACTGAATGGTTCCGTTGCCCATCGCGGTGCGCGAGTCCATGCCCGAGAGGGTGAACTTCTCCCCCCCCCCGCCAGCGGCCGGGTTCGAGATGATGACCTTGCCAGTCGTCCAGGGACCGGGCTGGCTGGTCGCCATGTTGGTCGGCAGAACGGCCGTTGCGCCGAGGGCCTTCGCAAGGACCGTTCCGAGCGGCGCAGCACCCATCTTCATTACGGCGATGTTCATGCCGACGATCGGAAGACCGGGAGTCATCACCGTCATGGTCGTAATGCCGCCAACACCCGCCAAGCCCGTCGGCTTGGCCAGGATGATGCCGGCGACGCAGCCTGCCTTGGCGCCCGCGAAAGCCGGGTGCGTACAGGGGGGCGTCGTACCATTGATCTTGATGTAGATCGTTACCGGCGCGGCGGGGAAGAGGCCAGTTGCGCCGCCGGAGGCCAGAGCGAACGAGGCCGGCCCACCGAACCTAGCTCCAAGCGTGTTCGAGTAGGTCATGGTGCCACCGAAACCGGCAACCACCGCCGCTCCAAGCGGAGCGCCAAGCGACAACACCGACGGAGCGGCGGGCCACTTGTAGTTGATGTTCGTGCCCACCGCGAAGACCGTCGGGTTCGAGAACTTGACGCCGACTGTCTTCTGGGCTCCGACCTTCGAGAGCGCGCCAGCAGGGACCTGCAGCCGTCGCTGGTAGCCCGACTTGGTCACGGGACCCATCGTCGTTGCCATCGCGGTCTTCAGTCCGAGGGCCGTCGTGCCCTGGATGACCGGGACGCCCTTGACCGGAACCAGGAGCGTCGGGAATACGGTCATCGTGGTCATGGCGGTCGCAGCACCCTTGATCGGCAGCGCGAGGCCGTTACCGATGTGAAGCTGAGCGCCACCACCTGTGAGCGAGAATCGCTTTGCCTGAGCCTCTGTGGTCAGGCCAAGTACCAATAACAGTGAGACTGCGGTGATGCCCACCGCGAAGCGCTTGAACAGCATGAATTATTCTCCTCTTTGAGTCCCTTAGTGAAGCTAGTCGCAGGGCCACGCGCAGGGATGCCCCGCCGTATTGAACAGCAATCTTCGTGCCTTCTCGCAGCCGCCCGAACGGATCTTATAAAAGCGATTAAAATCAATAGGTTGAGGAAATGATGGCGGCTTGCGACGGATCTTTCGCGAGGACATGGGGAAACAGTTTTCCGCTTCTGAGGAAAGGCACTTCCCAAAAGGCCAGAGGCTGGCGCCGATCGCCTTAGCTCCCGGCAGCGGCGGCTGCGCGCTGGGTTTCGGCTTCCTTGGCGGCCCGTGCGGCGAGTTCCGGTTCTTTCCGCTCCGTGAGGACCTTGCTGAGTAGCTCGAGCGCGTCGGGTCCTCCCCAAAGCGCGCGGCGCGGCGAGCCCGTTCGAGCGTCTGCGGCGTGGCGATCCCCTGGCGGAGATCGAGCTCCGCGCGATCTGCCGCAGCCGCGGCTTCCAACGGGTGCTCGAGCAGCAATGCGTCGAGGCGCTTCTCGGCCTCGGCGATCTTCCCACTTGCGATCAGGGCTCTGGCGGCTGCCAGCTTCAGATCCGGATCGCTGGGGTCTGCGGCCGCCGCGAGATCGAAGTAGCCGAGCGCCGCGTCGGGATCCGTGTCGGTGGCCAGCCGGCCGAGGCCCGCCAGCGCCTGGGCATTCTGGGGGCCGAGTTCCAGCGCACGCGCATAGGCCGCTTGCACGGCATCAGCCGGGGCCCCCGAGAGCTCGAGATCGAATGCGCGAATTTCCTGGAAGGCGCTCGCATCCGGGTGGGCGTCGAGGATCTTCTGGAGCGAAGCTCTCGTCTTCTGGAGCGCAGCGCGTGCCTCGGCGCTCTGATCGGCCGCGTACGAAAACCGCACGAGCGCGCGCAGCGCCGGCGCAAAGCGGGGCTGATTGAAATCGACCCTCGGCGCGCCCTTCAACATGCTCACCGCCAGAGCCGGTCCGCTGTGTTGGGCCAGACCTTCGGCCGCCTCGGCCAAACCCTGGCCGGTGCGAGCGGGATGCCTCTGCTCGATCATCGCGTAGAAGTCGGCCACTCCGGTCGTGTTGCCCATCAGGCCCGACAAACGCATTCCGAGCAGCTGGCCTTCGATTTCCAACGGGGCTTCGCCGATGGCGGTTTGGAGCATCACGAGCGCAGCGCCCGGGTTGCCGTCGGCGACCAGCTGCGAGGCGCCGCGGGTTCGCGCGTCGGTCGCGCTCGGATCGATGCGAACGGCGTCCCGGAATTCCGCGAGCGCGCGCTCGAAATCCCCGAGCTCCTCGGCTGCGAGCGCGGCGGAGTAGCGGGCCCACGGGTTATCGGGCCACAGGCGCAATGCCTCGCCGAATTCTTCGAGCGCACGGGCCGGCTCGCGCCGCTCCTGCGCCACGCGCCCGACGATCAGGTGGCGGTGGGCCGGAACCGTGAGGTCTTCAGCGACTTCCAGCGCAAGCTCGAGGCGGTCGGCCATGATCAGCGCATCCGCGTACTCGAACAGCACCTGCGGGGTGGCGGAGTCGGTCTCCCGCAGCAACGCGACGGTTTTTTCGAGCGCATCCGCCGCGCCGGTGTAGTCGCCGAGCGCCTGACGGAACTTTCCGAGGTCCATCCAGGCGTCCGCGGCGAGTTCCGGGTTCTTGTTTTCCGTCGCCTCTAGCAGCACGGCCTCGGCTCCCGTGGCGTCTCCCGTGGCGTGAATCCGCTGCGCCAGCGTGGTCCGGAAGAACGTCGAGTCGGGCTCGATCGCGAAGGCCGCCCGTACGACCTCGAGCGAACGATCCGGCTCGCCCTGCGCGTCGTAGAACTTCATCGAGCTCGTCACGACATCCACATCGGTCGGGTACGCTTCCAGGCACTTGAGCCAGGTCTTGCGTGCGCCCTCGAGATCTCCGCTTTCCTGCTCGAAGGCCGCCGTGGTGGAGCAGTGCCAGGCGAGGATGCCCTCGTCGATCCCGATTTTCTTGATCAGTTCCCCGACCTTCGCGAGTTCCGCGCTGGCTTCCTCGAAGCGGCCGAGGCCGAGGAGTCCGAGAATCAGCGGTTCGTAGGCCTCGCTCGCGTCGGGGTCGATCTCGAGAATGCGGCGAGCATCGGCAATCGCCCGCTCGGGATCCCGCTTCGAGTGCGCACGCCCATTGGCGCGCATCATCAGGACCCGCGTGTTCTCCGGGTCACGCTCGAGGATGCGTCCCGTGATTTTTTCGACCTCGTTGAAATCGAGGCCGACGAGAGCCAGATAGGCGAGCTGCGAGCCAGCCGGGACGAGCCACTCGGGGTCTTCCATGGCCTTGCGCAGCGACCACACGGCGAGGTTCGGCTGCGTGGCCGAGAGCGCCTGTCCGTAGAGGAAGTTGACTTCCGGGTCGTCCGGGCGCGTCGTCAGCAGCTCCCGCAGGGGCTCGATCGCCGCCGCGTAATCCCCGGCGGTCATCTGCTTGCGGATGGCGTCGAGGGGGTCGACCTCGCTGCAGCCGGTGAATACGAGGAAGGCGAGCAACCCGGCCGCGAGCAGGCAGCCGGGCAGCGTTTGATGCGAAGGCGAGCGGTGGATGGGTTGCATCCTGCGAATATAGACGACGGCGCCGAACGCGAACCAGGGTGCGCTGCGCTAGTTTGCCTGCCGTGAAAAATCACCTGCTCGCTCAGCGTTGGCCGTGGCTCGTGGCCGCAGGCGTCGTCTTCGTCGCAATGCTCTCGATCTTCGTCGAATTCCGGCGGCCGGGCGACTGGGATCGTCGTGCGAGCGGGAGCGTCGCGGACATCGAGCAGTTGCGCGAACGCAAGGACGTGAACGTATTGTTCATCCTGGTCGACACGCTGCGGGCCGATCGCCTCGGCAGCTATGGCTATGAGCGCGACACCAGCCCGGCTCTCGATCGGCTGGCGAACGCGGGCGTGCGCTTCGACCGCCACCTGTCGCAGTCGACGTGGACGAAGTCTTCGATGGCCTCCATCTGGACGGGGCTCTACCCCGCGCGCACCGGCATCGAACGCTACGACGACGTGATCCCCGATGTTGCGCGGATGCCGGCGGAGATCCTGAGCGATGCGGGCTTCCAGACACTCGGACTCTGGCGCAATGGTTGGGTCGCTTCGACGTTCGGATTCGATCAGGGCTTCGACGTGTATCAACGCCCGATCTCGACGCCGCTGCCGCCGAACCTTCGGCGCGAGAACCCGACGTTGAACGAAAAGGGCACCGACCAGAGCCTGATCGAGGCCGCGATCGAGTTCTTGCGCGTCAGCGGCCAGAAGCGTTGGTTCCTGTATCTGCACCTGATGGATCTGCACGAATACATCTACGACGCCGAGTCGGCGCTGTTTGGCTCCTCGCATTCCGACATCTACGACAACTCGATTCGCTGGACCGACGGCTCTCTCGAAGCCCTCTTCGTGGTGCTCTCCGAGATGGGCCAGCTCGACAACACGATCATCGCGGTCGTGTCGGACCACGGCGAAGCCTTTCTCGAGCGGGGGGTCGAGGGGCACGCGCGCGACGTCTATCGCGAAACGACCGAAGTTCCGTTCCTGCTCTCGCTACCCATGCGCCTCGAGCCCGGCGTCGTCATCCAGGCGCGCACGCAGAACGTCGACGTCTGGCCGACGATCCTCGACCTGCTCGGCCTCGCGCTGCCGGAGACCGACGGTCGATCTTTCCTCCCGGAAATCCTGGCGAGCGCTGCGGGGCAGGCGCCCGACGAGAAGGGGCGAATTGCGATCTCCGATCTCGACCAGAACTGGGCACAGCGAGATAGCGAGCCGCTGCCCGCGATTGCGGTCGTGGAGGATTCGTTCCGCTACGTGCGAGTGAAGCGCTCCGACGGCGAACCCGACATCGAGCAGCTCTTCGACGCGAAAGAAGATCCCCGCGAGCTGCGCAACCGGGCTGACGACGAGCCGGAGACGTTCGAGCGGCTGCGAGCAGCGGCAGATGCCTACGTCGCGGAGAAACCCAGCTGGGGCGACGCGCCGACACGGGAGATCAGCGAACTCGAACTCAACCTGCTGCGCGCATTGGGCTACAAGCTCCCCTGACACGCGGCGGCGTTCGCCGCTGCCCGTGTGCGCTCGCGAGATCGCCTCTTCACGAGCTCAGAAGGTGACGGTTACGGTGCCGCCGTAGGTTCGCGGCTCGCCGACGAAGTAGATCGTCGTGGCGTTGAACGTGCTGGCGTCGAAGGCGAACGTCTTATAGGACTGGTTCGCGACGTTACGCACCCAGCCGGCGATTTCGATCCGGCCGTTGGGAGGGCGGTAGCCGAGTCTCACGTTGTGCAGCCAGAAGGGCGGCTGCGAGATGGTTTCCTTCGGCAGGAACTGGACGTCGTCGAGGTTCGGAATTCCGTAGCCACGCGTTGCGTCGTAGTAGGTCGTATCCGTCCAGACGGCGTCGTAGCGCGCCGTGAGGGAGCCCCAGTTCCAGAGCGGAAACGTCTGCTCGCCGGTGAGACTGACCTTGAAGCGCGGAGAGTTGAGCAGCGGGTTGCCGCTGTTCTGGAGTTCGCGGTTGACGGTGACCTGGGCGCCCTGAACGATGATGGTTTCCTGCTGGATCTGTACGAAGTCGAGGAACTGGCTCTCGAGCCAACCGAAGCGGATGTTGGCGAACGCCCCCTCCCACGGTCGGGCCACGGCGTCGACCTCGGCGCCATACACCTCGGCCGAGTTCGCATTCAGGATCACGAACTCCGGCTGGCCGCCGGCAAACTGCTGGGCCGTGAAGAGCTGATAATCCTGGTACGCGTAGTAGAAGAGCGCGAGATCGAGTCCAATGCGTCCGTCGAGCCATCTCCCGCGCATGCCCGTTTCGAAGGCGTCGATCTGCTCGGGGTCTGCAACCGAGACGCCCTGATCCGGTGAGCTGGTGGCATTGTAGGTTCCCGGCTTCCAGCCGCGGGTGTATTTCCAATAGGCCTGGGTGTCCTCGCGAAATCGATACGTCAGACGGATGGTGCCCGTCGGAGCCTGCCACTGATCGTTCAGTTTCTCGACGAGGGGCACGGTTGAACTCGACACGCTGAGCGCGTAGTCGAGCTTCTTCTGCTCCCAGTTGTAACGGATGCCGCCGTCGAGGGTGAAGTCGTCCCAGAAGTCGTAGGAAAGACTCGCGTAGCCCGCCGCGCTCAAGAGATCCTGGGTGTAGTCGCGCACCCCGACTCCGAACGCAGTGAATCGACCCAGGTCGTTCGTCACCGTGACGTTGAGCTGCTCCTTCAGGATCCAGCCACCGATGTCCCAGCGCACGGGAGACTCGTCGCCGAGCTGGCCCTGGAGCTGGAGGCCTTGCGTGACCTGCCAGCCGTCGTCGTCGGTTTCGATCTGGAACAAGGTTTCCGGCGACATGTCGAGGTCGATGCTGATGTAACGGTCGTAGTTGTCGTAGCCGGTGATTGTGGTGAGCTGCATTCCCCCAGGCAGTGCTAGCTCGCCCTTGAGATAGCCCCCGTAGGTGTCGTTCGTCGTCGGCCCGGTCAGGTTGAAATCGCCCGCCCACGGCTCGGAATCGAGGTTCCGAGCCAACTCGTTCGCCACCTGGATCTTCGCGGCGTTGCCGGATGCGCGGTTCGCCACCTCATCGCAGGTGCCACCCGGGAAAAACGGGACCCCCATGAAGCAGGGAGCCAGCTCGAGCAAACGCGCCCGGATCTCCGGCGCCTGATAACCCACATTGATGCGGCCCTGGGTTCCGCCGAGCACACCGAGCACCCTCGACGTATCCGGGCTCCCCGGATAGCCGCAGTTCGCGGTGTCGCCATCGGCGCAAGTGAAGCCGCTCACGCCGATGGACTGGCCGAGACGGCTCAGCTCGTCGCGGCGCGAGCCGTGCGCATTCACCAGCCAGTTCATGTCGAGAGTGGGCTGGAAGAGCAGGGTTCCGCGTGCGGCCCAGTTGTTCTGGTTGTTGACCCAGGGCGCGAGACCCTCCGGGATCGTGGAGACGCGAGTTTCGTTGGGCAGGCCGAAGTTGAAGATCTCGACGGGCTCGCCGCAAATCGACCAGGGGGCGTCGGTTTCCTTCCTGCCCGTCAGCCGGAGGCCACCGACGCCTCCGAAATTCGGAACCGGGGCGCGCTCGCTGAACGGAGGGGCATTGCCGCAGCGGTTTTTCATGGTGCCGTCGCGTTCGGTGAATCGGAACGCGAAGCGACCCGCCAGGATGTCCTCGTAGATCGGCGCCTCGATCGCGCCCTCGTAGTCCTGGGCGTTGAAGTTTCCCCACTCCGAGCGCAGGAAGCCGCCGAACTCGCCGGTCGGTTTGCGCGAGTAGACCTTGATGGCGCCAGCCGAGGCATTGCGCGCGAGGCCGGTTCCCTGGGGCCCGCGCAGGACATTGACATCGGCGATGTCGTAGAGCGTGGAGAGCTGGAGCGCCGGCGCATTGATCGGCACGTCGTCTTGATAGATGGCGACGGCGCCGGTGGAGTTGGAGTTGAAATCGTTGAGTCCTACTCCGCGGATGAAGAACGTGGGCGTGGTCGCACCCGCCGTCACGATCTCGAGGTTGGGGGTGAAGGCCGCGAGATCGGAAATGTCGCTGGCGCCCAGGGCTGCGAGATCCTCGGCGCCGAAGCCCGTCACCGAGTCGGAAACTTCGAAATCGCTCGCGGCTTCCGATTCTGCGCCGCGCACTACGATTTCTTCGATTCCCGATGTGGGGGCGAGCTTCGGTTTCGCTGCAGCCTCGGGAGTCGGCTCGGCCGGGGGGCTCCGGCGCGGGCGGTTGGGCGGCGGGTTCTTCCACCGGAGCCGTTTCGTCCGGTGCTTGCGCCGTTGCCAACGGGGCGACAAGCATTGCGAACGCGAAGCCGAACCCGAGCACGAGCGCCAGCCAGATCCGCGCTCCGCCCATCTTAATAGGGGCCGTCGGCGACTGCTCTCGGGTCGGGCGATGCTTCATCGCGTCCTGCTGCTCATCCGCCGGGTCGTCCGTCGTCGAAGCTGGTGGATCGAAGTGCGGCGGATCTGAATGCCACTGACCGAAGAGGGCACGCAGGGCTACCGCGCTGTGATAATACTATGCGGTCATGCGAAATGGATCCAACGTTTTGCGGATGATTTGCGGCGGCCTTGCGTGCCTGGCGCTGTTTCCCGGCGCTGCGAGCGCGGCGGAGGGCGTCGACCCCGACCGGCAGCAAGGCGAGGATCAATGGGTTCCCTCGCTGGCGATCGTCAGCGGAGTCACCATCCAGCAGCAGCATGGCTACGTGGATTCGGAGAGCTTCGTGGGCGGGAGTCCGACTTCCGTTCCCCTGCGCGGCCCCTTCGAAGGCAGCGATATCGGCGTCTCTCCGTTCGTCGGTGGCAGCCTGGAGTTGATGGCGCCGGCGCTCCCGATTGCCACACGTCCGCGATTCTTCCTGGCCGGCGAAATCCTGCCCACGTTCGCGTCCGACCGCTCGGTCGTCGTGGAGGGAGATCCCAGCTGCATCCGAGGCCCCGAAGCCGGTGCACCGTGTGCGAGTGACGTCACGGTGTTCGGCGCAAGATCATTCGGTGAGGATTCCCTCAATGGCGAAGGTTCCCGCACCAGCGCGCAGGTCGATACGCTCGTCTTCGGCATGAACCTGGGGGTCGCCTTTCCCGTCCAGGCTGGGAAGCGCCAGCTTCGGATCAAGCCCTCGATCGGATGGATCAACTACAAGATCGACGCCAGCGGGATCGTGGTCGACGGCGAATGCAGTCCTCCGAGCCAGTGCACCGACATCGTTACGGAGTTCCCTCCGTTGCCGCCATTCGTGACTCCTGGTTTCCTGCGCGAGGTGACTCTCACGGGCAACGGTTCGCAATTCTTCAACGGAATCGGCCCGGGCGTCGACCTCGAGATGGATGTGGGCCGCTACGGTCCGATCGGCGTTTCGCTGCTGATGGGCGTGCGCGCCTACCGCGTTCTCGGTGATCGCACGATCACCTTCGATGCAACGCAAGCCTTCGACGACGCAGTCGGGACGGATGTCGACACGGCATCGTGGAAGGTCAAGGTCGACCCCTGGATGTATCGAGGGAATGTCGGAATCCGCTTCCTGTGGTTCGGAAGCCCGGACTGAGCATCTGCCAACAGCGCGGCTTCGAGCCCCTCCGCCCGCACGGCCCCGTGATTCTCAAACAGCCCCGCAACTCCAAGCCCAGCGTAAGAGCAGCGACCGTCGCGCTGCGCGGCTTCAGCGCGGCGCTCGTGCTCGGTCCTTTGCTCGCATGCGCGAGCGGCCCTCCGCGCGAGCGCTCCGTGCTGTTGGGCGCCGAGCACAAAATCTTCCTGATCCTGCCCCTCAACATCGCGGCGGCCATGCCGCCCGAGCTCGCGTTCTTCGGCCCGACCATCTGGGAAGAACTCGAGCTCTACTTGCGGGCGCAGGGCAAGCAGCTCAAGACGGTCTCCCGGCAAACCGCGCGCGATCTCTGGCTCAAAAGCATCCAGCAGGTTCGCGCCGGCGAGCTGGGACCGCGCGCAGGCTATGACGATGCCGCTCGCGTGCTGGCGCAAGAACTCCGAAAACACGCCGAGTTCGACGCGCTGATCGCGCCATCCCTCTTCGTTCGTGAGGCGCCGTTTGCGAATCGCGTCGCGCGTTGGGATGGCGTCGAACGTGCGCTCGAATTCGGAGCGCGCGGCCTCGAAGCGCGGAACCTTGCGGGTACACCGATCGAGGGCGCCGCCCCCGCCGCCTCGCTCCACATCTCCGTATTCGACGTGAAGGGCGAAAAGATCCACGACGGCAAGGGGGGGCTCGAACTGCTCGCCCGCATCCGCGTGACCGGGACCAACCCGTCCGGCCTGCCGACCTTCCAGTTCGAGATGCGCAGCGACATCTTCGAGAACCGCGCGCTGGTGCGCGAGGGCATCGCCGCGGCCTTTGCGCCGCTGCTGCCGCCGTTGCCGGGCGCAGCGGGTGCGGAGCTAGAAGTCCCCTAGCGGCCGTTGAAAGACGTAGTTCGCCGGTTCGGTCACGAAGAGTTCCAACGCCGCCTCGACGCTGTCCCTGCCGTTGGGCGCCGTCAGCAGCGCGGTGGGTATGAAAGCCGCCACCCCGACCGGCAGCACGGCCAGCCCGAGCGGACGGACGACCAACACGTCGAATATCTCCGCCCCACGGCTCGCTTTCGGGGGCTCGATCGGCGCCAGCGCCGGCGTCTCGGCCTGCGCGCCCGCCGCCAGCACGAAACCGGCGATCCACGGCAGGAAGATCGCGCGCGCTCTCGGCCAGGTTCTCTTGCACATGCCGAACACCCTACCAGAAACCGATCGTCCGGGAAGCCCAGCCTTCGACACCGGAAAGCTCTACGCTCCTGGCGAGCATTCCCGCAGGGGGAAGCCATGCAGGGTGCAGTCCAACTCGCTGCAGCAATCCTCGCGTCGATCGGCGTGGCCTGCGCGTCGACGGTGGCGGTGCGCATCGATCAGCGAAAGGCCCTCGCCGGCTACCGCACCTGGAACTTCCTGGCGCAGGAGTCGGGAAGCGTCCACGCGCCGGCCGCCGACGCGCAGGCGCTCGACGCGAGCTTGCAGTGGCTCATCGGCCGCTGCCTGCTCGAGCGTGGTTTCGCGCGGGTGACGGATCAGCCGGACTTCACCGTCCGCTACGCGCTAGAAGTCCGGCGCCAGCTCGTGAGCCGGGCGGAGACCCCGGCGGCTTCGAGCCTCTCCAGTCTGCACGAATCCCCTTCCTACGAGGTTCAGGTCACGCAGCAACGGGTCGAAAGCTACGAGACGGGTCACCTCACGATCCTCGTCAGCGATCCCGGCGACCCGGCGGTGATCTGGCGGGGCGGGTTCGAAGGCCGCTTGCGGGGCGAGATCGACCCTCGACTGAACGACGCCGTCGCGAGCGTGTTCGAACACTTTCCAGCGTCGGATGCGATCAGCGGGGCGCAGCCCGCAAGCGGCGCGCAAGCTCGCGCGTGCACGCGTTCACGGATGGATCTGCTCCAGTAGTTTTGCGGCTTCCTTTTGTGTCGGGCCTGCGTGCGTGTCCTGCGCGATCGGCCGCAGCAGCTCGGCGGCCCGTTCGCGCTCGCCGCGTTCGAGATGGATTCGGGCGAGTGCGATTTCGAGCGGGCCGCTCCAGCCGAAGCCCTTCGCCGTCTCGAAGGCCGTGAAGGCGTCGTCCGAGCGGCCCATTCTCACCCGCGTTTGTCCGAGGCCAAACCATGCGGAGGCCGACTCGGGAGCGAGCGTCAGCGCCTGCAGATACTGCGCCTCCGCCTCGGCAAGGGCTGGCGAGGCTGCGGGCGAGTTCTCCAGCTCGGCCCGCAGCAGCGCGGCGCGGGCGGCGTGCAAGCGGACGCGCGAATCGTTCGGCGCCCGCGCCAGCGCGGCCTGCTCGGCGGAGAGCGAACCAGCCACGTCTCCGCTCAACGCCCGGGCCTCGCCGAGCGCCGCTTCGACGCGCGGCGCATCGGGTGCGCCCTTCGCCACGGCCAGCGTCAAGAAGTTGCGCGCCAGGCCCGGCCAATTTCCCTTGTCTTCGTCGCCGCAGGCGGCTGCCAACGCGAGCGCCAGGTTGCCGAGTTCATACGCGGCTTCGCGCGGATCGAGCGCGACGACCGACGCCGGCTCGGGCGCCGAGAAGGCACGTGCGTCGATCAACGTTTCGATGGCGACGCCGCGCGCGAGATGCGCGACGTGGATCGCGAGTTCCTCGCCGAGCTGGTCGTTGGAGCGGCCGAATGCGGCGGGCTGCGCTTCATCGCTCGGGATTCCGCGTGCGAGCTGCTTCACGAACGCGGCGAGTTCGAGACGTCCCGCCGGAGTCGACATCAAGTAGTGTGAAAGTGCCCAGGAGGACGCGTAGAAATCGGCGAACTCGGCGAAGCGCATGCGCTCGCTCGGAACCGCGAAGAGCTGAGCGAGCGGCAACGCCCCGTGACGCGCGATGTGGGCCGCGTAGGCGCCTGGGGCGGCTCCCACCACCACGGCGTCATCCCGCTCGCTCACGCTGCTGAAGTAGCTGGCGAGACCCTCGTCCAGCCAGCGCGGAAGCGGCGCACGTTGATTCCTGCGCAGCAGGACGTGGGTGTACTCGTGGAAGAGCGTGTTGCGATCTTCGTCTCGCCCCGACGTGATTTGCACCGCGATGAAGGACGCGTCGAGCGCGCCGAGCGCCCAGCCGGCCAGGCCCCTTCCCAGACCGAAGCGCGCGCCGATCTCCCGGTTGCGGAAGAGGGTGATCGTGAGCGGAGTCGTGAGGGCGCGCTCGGGCCAGCCCGCGAGCTTCGCGAAGATCGCGTCGAAGCGGGCGAGATCGCGCGCCAGACCCTCGAGTGCCTCCGGTGCCACGTCGCCGATCAGGCGCGTGCTGCCGGCTTGCGCCGCGTGCCAGCCGGACAGGCGCGACAGCGGGATCCAGCTGGAGCCAGCGCACGCCGGGGCGAGGAGCGCGAGCAGCAGCGCCAGCGCGGCGCGCGCGCGCATCTACGCTTCCGGAGGCACCAGGTAGGGCGTGAATGCCTGCACGACGCCTTCGTGCAGGATCTCGCGGTTCTGGAAGATCGAGCTGTTCGGGCGCAGCGTATACCGGAAGCTCTTGCCCGCATCGATGTGGTCGATCTCCTGCACGAACTCGATCCCGCCGCGCCCCTCGAAGACGCGGCTGCCGTCCCGCGCGAACACCAGAACGTGGAGTGATGTCACCCAGGCCGGGCCGGAGATGCCGCCACTGGCGAGGCCCTTGCTGAGCAGACTGTCGTTCCTGCCGCTGGCGAGCACCGGCGCGTTGACCGTCTTCATGCGGCGGGTCACGCCATCCCAGCTGGCGTTGTTCGCATCCATCCGCGTCTGGAGCAGGAGCAGCGAGGGCATCACCACGACGTCGAATTCGTGATCCTGCGCGAGGCGATCCACGAAGATCCGCGGCGCATTCGTGAGCACGCCCGCGGCCTTCGCCTCGGCGACCGCCTGCTTCCAGGCCTTGCGCCCTTCGATCAGACCGATCCGATCCAGCTCCCGGCCTTGACTCTCGAAATACGCCGCGATCTCGCGATCGATCGCGTTCGCGCCGCTCTGGATTTCCGGGCGCAGCGCCACCACGAGGTTCGGGGGACACAAGAGCACCCGGCGCACACCCGGCGCGCCGGCATGCCCCTCGCTGATCTGGTTCGGCGGGTCGGACGCGCAGGCGACGATCAACGAGGCGAGAGCGACGCACGCGAGCTTGCTGGCGAAGGCTTGGGCGAGCCCGCTCGCGTTCGGGCGTTGCGGGCCGTGCGGACGTTCAGTCTGCCGGATTCGATCCAAGCGCCCATTGAATCACGCCCTTGCGTTTCGGGTCAAGGCGTCCGGCGCGGCAGCGCTAGCCGAAGATCTCCGGATCCACGTCCACGCCCACCGGGCAGTGATCCGACCCCTGCACGTGGGGCTGCAAGAAGGCGTGTCGCACGAAGCGCATGGCCGCCGGGGAGGCGAGCACGTAATCGATCCGCCAGCCGACGTTGCGCGCCCGTACGCCGAAGCGCTGGCTCCACCAGGAGTAGCGCTCGGGCGCGGGGTCGAAACGCCGAAAGGTGTCGATCCAGCCGCGCGCGAGCCAGCGATCGATCTCGGCGCGCTCTTCGGGCAGGAAGCCGCTCGTCTCGCGGTTTTCGCGCGGGCGCGCAATATCGATCTCGCGGTGGGCGGTGTTGAAATCGCCCATCACCAGCACGCGGCGCCCGCTGCGGCGCAGACGTTCGAGCGTTTCGAAGAGCGCACGATAGAACTCGAGCTTGAACGGCACGCGGCTGTTGTCGCGGTCCTTGCCGTTGCCGTTTGGAAAATAGACGTTGGCGACGACCAGGCGGCCGAAGCGCGCGAGCTGGACGCGCCCCTCGCGATCGAATTCGGGGACGCCGAGGGCGGTCTCGACCGCATCGGGCGCGCGTCGCGCGTAGAGCGCGACGCCGCTATAGCCCAGGCGTTCCGCGGCGTGAAAGTGCGTATGCCAGCGCGCCGGCTCGCGCAGCGCCGGCGGCAGCTGCGCGGGCAGCGCGCGAACTTCCTGGAGCCCCACGATCTCGGCGCGCGAGGCGGCGAGCACGCGGGCGAAGCCCTTGCCGGCGCAGGCGCGCAGGCCGTTCACGTTCCAGGAGAGGATTCGAAGCGGGGCAGCGGGCATCGAGGCGCCGGCGCCTTCGTCAGTCGTCTCGACTCAAGTAGGTGTATTCCTGCAAACCCTGCTCGTAGCGTTTGCGCAGGCGGGCCGATTCTTCGATCGTGATGGCGTTCTTGCGCAGCGCGGCCTCGATCGTCTGGCGCACCTTCTCGATCAGGCCGCTGCGATCGTACTGCACGTAGGAGAGCACCTCGTCGACGGAATCGCCCTCGACGACGTGATCCACCGTGTAGCCGCCCTCGCCATCGAGCCGCACGTGCACGGCGTCGGTGTCGCCGAACAGATTGTGCAGATCGCCGAGGATCTCCTGGTAGGCGCCGACCAGGAACACGCCGATGTAGTAGGGACTGCCGTTCCAGGAGTGCAGCTCGAGCACGTCCTTCACGTCGTGCTGGTCGATGAACTTGTCGATCTTGCCGTCGCTGTCGCAGGTGAGATCGGCGAAGACCCCGCGGCGCGTCGGCTTCTCGTCGAGGCGGTGGATCGGCATCACCGGGAAGAGCTGCTTCACGGCCCAGTGGTCGGGCATGGACTGGAAGATCGAGAGGTTGCCGTAGTAGGTGTCGGCGAGGCCTTTCTCGAGATCTTCGAGATCCTCGGGCACGCTCGGCAGCTCGCGCACGATGCGCAGGATCTTCTCGAGACAATCCCAGAACAAGCGCTCGACGCGCGCGCGGGCGCGAAGATCGATGAAGCCGAGCGAGAACAGCGTCGAAGCCTCTTCCTTCAGCTGCAAGGCGTCGTGATACGACTCCTGCACGTTCTTGCGCGAGACCGTGGTCCAGACTTCGGCGAGATCCTGGAGGACCTTCGGATCCTCCTCCGAGACCGGGTCGGGCTTCTTGCCCGAAAGCATTTCGTTCACGCCGAGCACGTCGAAGACGAGCACCGAATGGTGCGCCACCATCGCGCGGCCGGCTTCCGTCACGATGTCCGGATGCGCCAGGCCCGCCTCGTCGCAGGCCTCCTGGATGTGCGCCACGACGTCGTTCGCGTATTCCTGGGTCGAGTAGTTCTTCGAGCTGTGGAAATTCGTCTTCGACCCGTCGTAATCGACGCCGAGGCCGCCGCCGACGTCGATCAGCGTAGGCTTCGCGCCCATCTCGTGCAGGCCCACGAAGACCCGGCTGGCTTCCTTGACGGCATCCTTGAGCGCGCGGATCGTGGTGATCTGCGAGCCGATGTGGAAGTGCAGCAGCTCGAGGCAACCGAGCATGTCCTCGGCGCGCAGGCGTTCGACGGCATCGACGATCTCGAGCGCCGAGAGCCCGAATTTCGAGCGATCGCCGGTCGATTCGACCCACTTCCCGGCGCCCTTGGTGGTGTGCCGCGCACGCACGCCCAGATGGGGCCGGATGCCGAGCTCGCGCGCCGTCTTGATCACGAGATCGATCTCGTGGAAGCGATCGATCACCACGATCGGCGTGCGGCCGAGCCGCTGCGCCAGCAGCGCCAGTTCGATGTAGGCGCGGTCCTTGTAGCCGTTGCAGATGATCAGCGCGTTGGGGGTGTCGAGCAGCGCGAGCGCGACCAGCAGCTCGGGCTTGCTCCCCGCTTCGAGGCCCACGCCGAGCGCGGCTCCGTAACGGACGATCTCCTCCACCACCTGGCGTTGCTGGTTCACCTTGATCGGGTACACGCCGCGGTAGCGGCCCCGATATGAATACTCCGTGATGGCCGAGCCGAAGGCGCGCGAGAGGCCCTCGACGCGGCTCGCCAGGATGTCCGAGAAGCGGATCAGCAGCGGCGTGCGCAGGCCCCGGCGCTCGAGATCCTGCACCAGCTCGAGCAGGTCGACGCTGGCGCCGTCGGCCCCGCGCGGCATGACATCGATGTGTCCCTGGCTGTTGATGTCGAAGAAGCCGGTGCCCCAGTTGGGCACGTTATAGAGCTCCAGGCTGTCTCGGACCGTCCAACCGCGGCGCATTGCGCAGATCTCTCCTTCGCGAAGCGACTCTCGTCGGCAATTGATCTTAGAGGCGTTCGCCGCTCCCCGCATCGGAAAACGCGGCGCGAGGCTGAGGAAAATCTAGGGCTCGGGCGGCAGCGGCTGCGTTGATTGCTCGCCCGTTGCAAGGTCGCGCACCAGTGCGACGCCCTTCGCGAGCTCTTCGGGGCCCACGAGGTAGGCGCGCCGGGCGCCGGCCTTGTCGGCGTCGGCGAGCGCCCGTTTCAAACGCGGTTGCCCGAGCACCAGCTCGACGGATTCGCCCTGCGCCCGCAGCGCCGTCGCGAGCCGCACGGCCGCCTCGCGCTGCTCGGGGCCGAGAGCGCAGACGACGGCGTCGATCCGACGCGGGATCTCGGGCAGCAGGCCGAGATCGGCGAGCAGCTCCTGGATCACGACGTCGCCGAAGCCGAAGCCCACCGCCGGCAGCGCCGGGCCGCCGAGCGCCTCGCTCAAGCCGTCGTAGCGGCCGCCGCCGCAGATGGCGCGCAACCTGCGCCCGGCGTCGAAGGCTTCGAATACCACGCCGGTGTAGTAGGCGAGCCCGCGCACGATCGAGGCGTCGAAGACGACGCGATCGGCAATCCCGTAGCTTGCCAGCAGCGCGAAGAGCTCGCGCAGCGAAGCTGCGGCCGGCGAGCCGACGGGTGCGGCGGCGGCGGCCTCCTCGAAGCTGCGCAGGCCGAGCCAGCCCACCAAAAACTCGGCGTCGGCGGGCGCGAGAGCGACCGGGCCGGCGGGTGCGACGAGCAGCTCGGTCACTGCCGCGGCGCCAATCTTGTCGAGCTTGTCGATGACGACGCACAGCGCCGGGAACACCTCCGGCCGGCGCGCCAGGATCGTCGCGCGCAGGGTTTCCTCGAGCAGCCCGCGCGAGGAGAGGCGCACCTTCACCGCCTCGCGAGGCAGCCCGAGGCGATCGAGCAACGCAAACAGCGCGGCGATCAGCTCCGCCTCAGCGCCGACGCCCGGCTCGCCCCAGACATCCATGTTCCACTGGAAATGCTCGCGCTTGCGGCCGCGGGTGGTGCGCTCGTAGCGCCAGTTCTGGGTGACCGTGAACCAGCGCAGCGGCAGCCGCAGGCTCCCCGCCCGCGCCATCACCATGCGCGCGAGCGAGGGCGTCATCTCGGGGCGCAGCGCGTAGCGGCGCTCGTGCAGCTCGAAGTGGTAGAGCTGTTCGACGATTTCCTCGCCCGCCTTGCGGGTGAAGAGCTCCTCGGACTCGAGCACCGGGGCATCCACCTCCTCGAACGCGAAGGTCCGGGCGACGGTGCGGAAGTGCTCGAAGAGCCAGTCGCGGCGGCGCAGATCTTCGGGGTAGAAGTCGCGAGTGCCGCGGGGGGCTTGCAGGCTGGGCTTGCTCACGCGCAGTCGATTACCACATCGCGGTGGCGGCTGTCGGGCGCGCCCCGAGCTGCTACATCCCCCGTCGCGTTTTCGCAGGGAATCCATCAGGTTCGCAGGAGGATCCATGAGGCTCCGGCTCCCGGTTCGTGCGTTTGCCCTGGTTGCTGCGCTCGCGGTTTGCGCCTGCGGAAGCGGCGAACCGGCCGCTCCGGCTGCGGTTCCCGAGCCCGCTCCGGCGTCCGCCCCGGCTCCGGCGGCGCCAACCGCGGATCTCGGGAGGGGTCTGGTGCTCGCTCTCGCCCAGTTCCCCAAGCAGGATGGCAAGCCGGTGCCCGGCGCCGCGCGCCTCGAGTTTCTCCGCTACCGCGATGGGCGCTGGCAGATGAGCGTGCTCGAGGATCCTGAGAGCAACGTCTTTCACAAGGCGCTCGTCTACGAGACCGCGCAAGGGCCGCGCCTGCTGAGCCTCGCTGGCAGCGCCGCGATCGTGAAGCTCTGGGAAAAGACGCCGCAGGGCCTCGTCGCCAAGAGCCTCTGGCAGAAAGACTTCGGCGGGAAGTTCAGCCGCATGCGCGATGCCGAGGTGGGGGACATCGAGGGCGATGGCCGCGCCACGATCGCCGTTGCGACCCACGATCAGGGCGTGGTGGCGCTGCTCCACCCCAAGCCCGACGGCGCCTTCGAGGTGATCGAGCTCGACCACGAGGCCGACACCTTCGTCCACGAGATCGAGCTCGGAGACCTCGACGGCGATGGCGTGCTCGAGGTCTACGCCACGCCGAGCGAGCCCAACCGGCTCGACGACACGCCGCAAAAAGGCGTTGTCGTTCGCTACGTGCCCAGGAAGAAGGAAGGCCGCGTCGTGGTGGCCGATCTCGGCGCGCGTCACGCCAAGGAGATCCTGGTCGACGACGTCGATGGCGACGGCCGCGACGAGCTCTATGTCTCGATCGAGGGCGAAGTGGGAGGCGAGGGCGGCAAGGAGTTGATCGCCCCGGTGGAGATCCGCCGCTACGACGCCGGCACGCCCGCCGACCAGGGCGCCGTGATCGCCCGCTTCGAAGACCGCCTGTGCCGCTTCCTCACCGCCGGCGATCTCGACGGCGACGGCAAGCCCGAGCTCGTCGCCGCGACCTTCAGCAGCGGCGTCTGGCTGCTGCGCCCTGGCGCCGATCCGAAGGGCCCCTGGACGAGCGAGCGCATCGATGCCGATTCCGCCGGCTTCGAGCACGCGGCGCTGATCACCGACCTCGACGGCAATGGCACCGGCGAGCTCTATGTCGCCAGCGACCAGCACAAGGAAGTCCGCCGCTACACCTGGCGCAACGGCAAGCCCGAGCGCGAGGTGATCTACAAGCGCGGCGACGACCGCCCGGTCTTCACGTGGAACTTGATGCCGGTGGGGGTGGAGCTGATTCCGTGAGGGGCCGCGGTGTGACACCTGTCAGCGACAAAGCGCTACTTACCCCGGCGGCCAACTGAGCGCTCTCCCGCCGATCACATGCAGATGCAGATGAAAGACCGTCTGCCCCGCGCTTGCGCCGTCGTTCACGACGATGCGGAAGTCGCTGAGGCCGGCTTCCTTGGCGACGTGGCGGGCGACGAGCAGTAGATGGCCGAGCAGCTGCGCGTCTTCGGCGCCGGCGGCGGAGAGGCGTTCGAGGGGTTTGCGAGGGATCACGAGCAGGTGGATGGGGGCCTGGGGGGCGACGTCGGCGAAGGCGATCGCGTGATCGTCCTCGTAGACGCGCTTCGTGGGGAGCTCCCCATTCAGGATCCGGCCGAAGATGGTCTGCGCCATTCCTTCTTCCCCTTTTCCGTCCGCCTATCTATTAGCCGGTTTCGAGCCGGTTCAGGCTGACCGAACGGCAACTTAGCTGCAACCACCCCACGGGGAAGCGCGCACCGGCTCAAGGATTCGCTGCGGACGCCCGAGGCAGCCCTGCGCCGGGCCGGCTTGTCATAGCTGGAGGTGCGGGCTAAGGATCGGGCCCCCATCACCCTGAGGCCTCGGATCTCCCCCGTGGGGGGAGGAGGATCGGAGCCGGAGTCGGATGGCCAAGTCTCTCGTCATCACCGAGAAGCCGAGCGTCGCGCGCGACATCGCCGCAGCGCTGGGCGGATTCCACGAAGCGGACGGCTGGTTCGAGAACGACGATTTCGTCGTGACGTTCGCCGTCGGCCATCTCTTCGAGCTGCTGCCGCCCGAGGAGATCGATCCCAAGTACAAGCGCTGGACCCTCGACGTCCTGCCCATCCTTCCGACCGAGTTCAAGTACAAGGCCAAGAAGGGGCAGACCGATCGCATTCGCACGATCAAGAAGCTGCTCGCCCGCGAAGACGTGAACGAGGTGATCAACGCTTGCGACGCCGGGCGCGAAGGCGAGTTGATCTTCCGCGAGATCGTCGAAGATCTGGGGGCGACCCAACCCATCCGGCGCCTGTGGCTGCAATCGATGACGACCAACGCGATCCGCACGGGTTTCACGAAGCTGCGTCCTGGCAGCGAGCTCGAAGGTCTGGCGAGCGCCGCCGCCTGTCGTGCGCGCTCGGACTGGTTGATCGGCATGAACGCGACACGCGCGCTCACCAAGCGGCTGAAGAGCCGCAAGGAGAAGACGGCGTGGTCGGCGGGGCGCGTGCAAACCCCCACCCTGGCGATGCTGGTCGAGCGCGAGCTCGAGATCCTGGCGCATCAACCGCGCCCCTATTGGCGCGTCAGCGCGAGCTTCGAGCATGCGGGCGCGCTCTACGCCGGCGAGTGGTACGACCCGAATTTTGCGGCGGGCGCCGACGAAGAAGCGCGCGACGATCGGATCTTCGACGAGGCGCGTGCGCTCGCGATCGTGGCGCGCGTTGCCGGCAAGCCCGGAACCGCCGAAGAAACCCGCAAACCCTCGAAGGAATCTGCGCCGCCGCTCTTCGATCTCACCAGCCTCCAGCGCGAAGGCAACCGGCGCTTCGGTTGGTCGGCGCGGCGCACGCTCTCGGCCGCGCAGCGCCTGTATGAGCGGCACAAGCTGCTCACCTATCCACGCACCGCCTCGCGCTGTCTGCCGACCGATTACCGCGAAACCGTGCGCGAGACGCTCAGCGCCTTCGCGGGCGCCGGCTCGCAGGCGGGCGAGGGCTTCGGAGATTGGGCGAGCGCGGCCGCGCGTCTGCTGGCCTCCGGTCTCGAGAACGAGGCGCGCGTCTTCGACGACAGCGGCGTATCGGACCACTTCGCGATCATTCCGACCGGCACGCTGCCCGACACGGTCCTCACAGGCGACGACAAGCGACTGTTCGATCTCGTGGTGCGCCGCTTCCTCGGGGCGTTTCATGGCCCGGCGATCTGGGAGCGCGTGGAGCGGATCAGCGAAGTGGCGGGCGAACGCTTCCGCACCCGCGCGCGCTTCCTCCAGGAGAAGGGCTGGCGCGCCGTGCTCCCCGCGGCCGCAGATGAAGATGCGGGCGAGGTTACGCTGCGTCCGCTGATCGCGGGCGAGACCGACGCCAAGGGCGTGCGCGTGAGCCTCGCGAACGCGGAGGCCTCCGCCGAGCAGACGAAGCCGCTGCCGCGCATCAGCGAGGCGCGCCTGCTTTCGCTGATGGAGAACGCGGGCAAGCAGATCGAGGACGAGGATCTCGCGGCCGTGCTTCACGAGAAGGGGATCGGTACGCCGGCGACGCGCGCCGACATCATCGAAAACCTGATTGCCAAGGGCTACGTCGTGCGGCTCGACAAGGGCTTGCGACCCGCCGTGAAGGGCATCCGGCTGATCGACACGCTGAAGCGCATCCACATCGATCGTCTGACCTCGCCGGAACTCACCGGCGAGATCGAGAGCCACCTGATCGAGGTCGAGCAGGGCTCGCGCACGGCGAAGCAGTTCATGAGCGAGATCGCGGATTACGCCAGCGAGATCGTCGATCGCGCAAAAACGTTCGAGTACGACGAACTCTACGACGCGAACGAGACGCTCGGGCCGTGCCCCTCGTGCGGGCGCCCGGTGATCGAGATGGCGTGGTTCTACCGCTGCCAGGCCGAGAAGGACATCGCGCCCGAGCTGGATTGCAAGATGCGTTTCTGGAAGGACACTTCCGGCCGCTATCTCGACCGCCACACCGTGCAGACGCTGCTGCGCGACGGCAAGACGCCGGTGATGGATGGCTTCACCGCGCGCAGCGGCCGGACCTACAAGGCCCACATCGAGATCGATCGCGAAGCCTGGCAGCTCAAGGTGCGCTCGGCCGGCTGGGACGAAGGCGGCACCGCCGTCGACGTTCCGGAGTACGAGGTGAACACCGAGCCGCTCGGCCCGTGTCCCGCGGGCGAAGGCTGCTCCGTCGTCGAATCACCGACGCAGTTCGTATGCGAGCGCACGCTCAAGGAAGAAGAGGCTGCCAAGGATGCAGCGAAGGCTGCAGCCAAGGATGAGACGCTGCCGAAGAGCTGCGGCTTCGTGCTGCCGCGCACGGTCTGCAAACGCGAGATCACGCGCGAGGAAGCGCTCGTCTACGTCGCCGGTGCCAAGACCGAGCTGCTGACGGATTTTACCTCGCGCTTCGGCCGGCCCTTCTCGGCGACGCTCGTGCTCAAGCCGACGGGGCGACACGGATTTGAGTTCCAGCCGCGCGGGCGCGCGAAGGGCGACGCCGACGACGCAGCGCCCGCCGCCGACGGCTCCGCCGCGACGGGCGACGCGAAGAAGCCCGCGCCGCGCCGCCGCGCCGCGCGCAAACCGAGCCCCCTCACGACCAAGGTGGTGCGCAAGCGATCCGCGGCGAAAAAGCCGGCTCGCTCGGCAAAGCAGCCGCCGCAAGAGCCTTCGAAGCCTCGCAAGAAGCGTTGACGCAGAGCGTCGAAGCCGCCGCGCCATCCCGGCCTGCTTCGTCCTCCGCATCCCCCAGTCACATCCCCCAAATGGGGGGCGCGCTGCTCGACCGTCGGCGCGCCCGGCGCCGACAGTCGCCATTTCCCCGGAAAACCGTTGCTTTCGCGTTTTGCTCGGGGATATAACAGCACATGTAAGACGGTGCCCGGGGAAGCTCCGCGGACGCGCGCCCAGACCTATGCGTCCCATCGTCGCGGATGGCTTCGACTCCGGTCTCGCTCTTGTGGGGAAACACGCTCTCGACGGGTTCCGTCGACGCTCGTGGCGGTGCAGGAGGTTCCATGGCCGGCGGTCTGACTCGGCGTGCGGTGGCGTGTCTTTTGGCAGCGGGGGGAATGCTGGTCCTGGCAGATGCCGCGCGCGCGGTCGAAGCCTTCGAGGGCCGCGTCCAGCTCCATGGCTTCGCGGAAGAGCAGCTGCGCGTGCTCGACGGCAGCTTCAACGAAGAGGCCGATCTCGCGCAGTGGTACAACGTCCTCAACCTCGAGCTCGAAACCGACATCGCGCCGAACGGCTTCGGGCCGATCGACCTGCTCCAGACCTACGTCCGCCTCGAAGCCCGCTACGACTGCATCTACTCGAGCGGCTGCGGCATGCTGAAATCCGTCAACACCTACGGCAACGATTCGAAGCGGCTGCCGCAGCGCCTGCGCGACGCCAAGGATCAGGACTATTCCGGTGTGATCAAAACGGATCGCGATGTCCCGCGCATCCAGGACGATCGCCCGTCTCCCTTCGCCGTGCTCCAGGTGATTCCGAACCTGCCGACCGGCGATGCCGGCTTCGACAAGACGTGGATCAAACAGAACGACGGCCTCGGATACGATCCAAACCTCGCCGAGTCCCCGAACAACCGCCCCTTCATCACGATCGTGCGCAAGCGCGAGGGCTTCCCGGGCTTCGACACGCTCTTCGCCAACCGCGGCGCCGACGCCGAACTCGGCGTCAACCCGGATACCGGCGTGAACGACGACCCGGCGCACTACACGTTCTTGCCGGTGGAGGGTTACCTCTGGACCTTCCGCTCGAAGAAGGGCCCGGACGGCGGCACGGGTCGCACGCTGGTGATGGGCCCCTGGCTTCCCAAGAACACGATCAAGACCATGGGTACGCTCGCCGACCGCGCGAACCCGTTTCGGGGAATCCAGCCGGCGACACGCAACGGTCTCGCCGTAGTCAACTTCGGTGGCGGCCAGATTCAGATGCCGCGCGCCCCGGTGTGGCGCGCTGCGAATATCGGGGCGCCGGCAAACGGAGGGGCCCCGTATCCCAACGCCAGCCCCACGGGTGACATCGTCGATCCGCAGGTCCTCTCGTTCTTCAATGATCCGACCTACGGCTGGAACGGGCCGACGGCCCGCTTTCCGAACTTCATCGTGGGCCTCGACGGCCAAAATGGTCGGTCGTTCGGCTTCGGCGGAGACTTCAACGGCATCATCCCGTGCCTGACGCCCACGATCCAGCCCAACGGCACGGCGCAGCGGCAGATCAACGGTTTGAACTTCGATCCCGGCTGTTTTCCGAACAAGAACGTGCGCGCGATCGGGGGCGTGACCGAGCTGCCCGCGCGCCCGGCGCCGGACAAGGGCAACCTGGCGGAATTCGACATCAACGTCGCGCAGGGCCTCTACATCCCGAGCAGCAACATGCGCCAGGCGCTGCTCGATCAGGATTTCGACAGCATCGGCTTCAACATCAATGAAACCGATCGCGCTTGGAACCGCGGCCAGAGCCAGCAATCGACGAAGGAAGTGAAGGAAGCCTACGTCGATGTCGAGGTGCTCGACAGCCGCCTCTGGGGCCGCTTCGGCCTGCAGAACATCGTGTGGGGCAAGACGGAGCTCTTCCGCACCACCGACCAGTTCAACCCGCAGGATCTCGCGCTGGCCTCGCTCGCGAGCCTCGAAGAATCGCGCATCGCACTGTTCGCCGGGCGTTTCGTCTATTCGCTCTACGATGTCGGACCGTTCGAGGACGTGCGCGCCGAGTTCGCGTTCAACTTCGATGAGTACAAGCCGGCCGACCTCGGCGCCTGCGGCGAGCCCTTCACGCCCGACCTGGTTTGCGGCATCACGACGGGCCTGTTCTTCCACGGCATGACCGGCATCGGCATCGCCGGCGTCGATCGCCCGCCGGATCCCTGGGAATCGATCGAGGGGATCGAGATCGGCGGCCGCGTCGAGTGGCGCTGGGATCGCTTCAGCTTCGCCGTCATCGACTTCTGGGGCTACAGCGACTTTCCGTACCCCGACGCGATCAACTTCTACGAGCGCAATGTGGATCCCGAGAGCGGCCGCCCGCGCATCGCGGGGGCGACGGGTCGCTGCGTGACGCCCGGCGCCTTCCGGGGCGGCTTCGGCGAGGAGATTTCCGCCGCGAATCCCAAGTCGTACATCCCGATGCAGGGCGGGCTCGGCATGGGGGTCGATCCCGACTGCCTGAAGGCCGGGGCTGCGGCTGGCGGCGTTGCCGAGAACCGCTGGGATCCCGCGGATTACGAAGCCCTGCTGGCGCACTACGCCGATCCCGTGAACAACCCGCTCCCGGTTCTCTATGACCTCCCCGGATCATCGCCGCAAAACGCGCTCGAGAATCAATCGGCGAATCAGCAGGTCTTCGCCTTCATCTGCAGCGGCACCGTCACGATCGCGGCGAGCGTCGATCCGGGCGCCTGCGCCTGGTCGATCTTCGGCAGCGGGCAGCCGCTCAGCGCGGCAACGCTGATTCCGCTCTCCGAGGTGATCAGCACGTTGTTCGCGGGCGAGCATGACGCCGAGGCGCAGAACCTCTTTCGTGTGATCGAATCCAACACGAAGCAGGCCTTCACGATGTTCACGCCCGTGCGGAACCTGAACGTCGATGCAAACGACGGCATCATCACGGCGTTCAACCCGTTCATCAACAAGGTCGACATCTTCCCGCAGCGGGTGGATTGGCTGACGATGGATTCGACGCTCACGAATGAGCAGCGCGCGGCGCTCGGTTGCGGCCCCTTCTTCGGAACGCGCTGCGACAGCGGTACGGGCGGCATCTTCCCGACCCCTGCTTCGCCGCAGGCCCGGAACTACCAGTTCTTCGGATTCGGCTTCGGCGGCGGCTTCGACGCGCTCAACGCCGAGGCGAGCGCCATCCTGCAATCCTTCCCCGGCTTCGAGGGCACGGGCGAGGTGGGGCGCAACGGGTACACCGCCACCACACCGACATGGACGACGACCAACCGGAACCTCACCCAGCCGGGCACGATCGGTTTCGAAGGCGGGCCGGTCTGCACGCGCAACGTCGGCGGACGCCTGGTCGTGCTGCCGGGCTGCCGCGGTGCGCAGAGCATCGCGTTCGATGGGACGGCCGGCGTCTGGCGAGCGACCTTCGACGACGGCTACAACGTCGCCCAGGACGGCTGCGTGTTCGGCGGGACGCTGGTCTTTGCAGCGATCGTCGGCACGCACGAAGACGGATCTCCCGTCAATCTCACGCCTTGCGGAACCACGTCGTACACACGCACGGGCAACTACAACAACGCCGCGGTTGCGGTCAACGGGGCGGGTACCCTCTTCCATCCGCTCGCAGGCTGCAAGACGGAGGCGCAGGTCTATGACAGCGCCTTCGCAGTGCGAGAGTGCGACTTCCGTAATCGCAATTTCCAGTTCGACTACTTCAACGGCAACGCCCAGATCTTCCGCAGCGAGCTGGCTGCCCTCTCCTGGAACATGATGATGTTCCTCGTGACGGCGTCCTGCGACATCTTCGAGGACGACGTGGCGAACGATCCGGAGTGCTTCAACCCTGCCGACGCGTGGCGGCCGGACAAGTGCGGCTTCGCGGCTCCGCAGTACTGCGGCAACGTGAAGGGCTTCCTCGGCGTCGGCAGCCCGAACCGAAATCGCGTCGAGGCGGGAGGCAACGAGAACTTCGGCCGGCGTGATTTCATCTGGCACAGCGGAGGTGAGCTCGCGCTGCGCTATGCGAAACGCAACGTCTTCGGAATTTCGACGGACTTCGCGGAGGACGTGACGAAAACCAACTGGGGCGTCGAGTTCACGTGGATTGGCGCCACGCCCTACCTGAACTCGAACAGCTACAACGACGGCGTCTCCGATTCCGACACGCTGAACGTCACCGTCTCGATCGATCGGCCGACGTTCATCAACTTCCTGAACGCGAACCGCACCTTCTTCTTCAACACGCAGTGGTTTTTCCAGTATCTGACGAACTACGAGAGCGGCTTCCAATCGAACGGGCCGTTCAACGTGCTCTTCACGTTCGCGATGTTCACGGGCTACTACCAGGATCGGCTGTTGCCGACGATGGTGACGGTCTTCGACTTCGGGTCGCATTCCGCCGGCCTGCTGCCGTCGATGACCTATCGCTTCAACGAGGCGTTCTCGGTGACGACCGGCGTGAACATGTTCTTCGGTCACAGCCAGTACAAGGACATGCCCGTGCGCGCCTTCGCTCCGACCTCGGGGCGGGCAGGCAAGCACGCCTACCAGGACGGCGTGGAGAACGTGCTGTCGGTGATCAACCGCCGCGACGAGGTGTTCGTCCGACTCCGCTACACGTTCTAGGCGCGCGCGCGCAGCGAACCGCCAGCGAGCGCGGTCCTCGGGGCCGCGCCGCTAGCGGCCGCGCGTCAGGAAGTCGGTCGAGGTGTAGCGTCGCTGCACCCGGTCGTCGGTCGGCGTGGATTTCACTCCCCAGGATTCGCGGCGCCAGCCGCTGTCGTCGGCCAGCACATAAAAAATCTCGGCGACGGGATCGAATACGTTCGCCATCACGCCGTCTCCCATCACCGGATACCCGATGACATCGCCGCTGAAACGGTGGACGGCGATCCCGACGTCGACGATGCGTCCGCGTTCGGCGCGCCGCACGAGATAGAGGGGCTGCTGGGTCTGGTAGTCGACGTAGATCGTGAGCGTCTTGAACTGGTCGCGGTAGCGCGCCAGGCCCTCGATCACCACCGCCTGGCGCACGTCCCAACGATCGCTCGCGATCGAGAGTCCGCTCTGGCCGTAGTTGCGGTCCTTGTTCACCGGATAGCCCGCGTGCGAGCTGTTGATCGGCGCGAGGACCTCTCGCTCGCCGAGCACGCGCCAGACATAGGCGTTCGGGCGCAGCGCGAGGGTCGCGAAGCCGCGGCGCAGGTACTCGCTCACCTGGGCCGATTCCGCGGAAGTCGGGTTGATCACTTCGGTCCCGCCATATTCGCCGCCACCGATCGGGATCCCGCCGCCGCCGCCATCGCCGCTCACGCGGTAGCGGGGCGTGAACAGACCATCGACCCACGGCGTGGCGGAGCGCCGGACTTTTCGCATGGTGGGCACGTAGACGAAGGTCTGGTCCGAATCCGTGTACTCCGTGTCCGCTTCCGGCGAGCGGATCTGGTGCCAGGCGAGGTGGCGCGCGTTCGCCGGCGTGTCGAAGCGGCCGCCGAAGATCCACAAGCTCTCATCGACGCCGGGGACCGCGAAATCGGTGCCGGAGAGATCGGCACGCTCGCGCGACTGGAGCATGAAGAACGAGCCCTCGAAGGTCATCACGCCGCCCATGCGGCTCGGGAAGTCGACGAGCCGGAACTTTCCCGACGGGCCCGAGCCCCGGAAGCGCTTCTCCAGATTCCAGGCCCAGCGTGCGCCTGCGTCGGGCGCCTTCGGGTCGATCGTCGCTGGCGGGAAGGGGAGGCCGGCGACGTAGCCGCGCAGGTTGCCGTCTGCGTCGAGCTTGGCCTTGCCCGCGAATTGTTCGGTTGCCTGGGCATAGAACGCCGCCGTCGGATAGCGACGATGGCAGGGCCCGATTTCGAGACGCATGCCATCGTGGAAGAACGCGTGCCGGAGCTGCCAGATCTCCTCGGGAAGCAGGTGCCGCAGCGCGAGCAGCGAATCGTGGGCGACGGTGGCGCCCTCGGGAATCCGCGTCAGCACGGCGTCCTCGCCGGCTCCGGAGCCGGGCTGGGCGGTGATCGCAGGGCAGGTTCCCTCCGGCGGCGGCACGCCGGCCGCGGGTGTGGCGAGCGCAGCGCTCGCCAACAACGTCGCGAAACGCAACGAGCGGCGATGGCGGGACGGCATCGGGACTCCTCTGGGGTCTGTTGGATTCTATCCTACCCTCTCGCCCCGAGAGGTCCCCGTGGCCCGCCGCTCCATCGGATTGCCGCTCGCCGTCGGTGTCGTGCTGCTGCTGCTGCTGCTGACCCTGGCCGTCGGCTGGCAGATTCTCCTGGTCTCCGATCTGCGCGGACCGGCGCGGGGGCTCGCTCCCCTCGATTGGGTGCTGCTGATCGCCGGCGGCGTCTTCTTCCTGCTCGTGATCGTGGGGCTCGTGTGGTTGTGCGCGTGGCTCGTGCGCGAGATGCGTACGAACCAGCGCCAGCGGGCGTTCATCGACGCCGTGACGCACGAGATGCGCACGCCGCTGGCCTCCCTGCGCCTCTATCTCGATACGCTCGCCCGCCACGATCCGGAGCCCGATCAGCGCCAGCAATTCCTGGCGCGAATGCACGCGGATGTCGAACGTCTCGACCGCACGCTCGAGCAGGTGCTCACCGCCGCGCGCGCCGAAGAGCCGGGTCAGCGCGCCAAGCTCGGTGTGGTGCGACTCTCGGATCTGCTGGGCGAGTGCATCGCCGAAATTCGCGCCCGCCACGGGCTGACGGACGCGGCCGTCCAGCTCGCCGGCATCGACGCCGCCGTGCGCGGCGACGCGGGAGAACTCTCCGTGGTGTTCCGGAATCTGCTCGAGAACGCGGTCAAGTATTCCGAGGCTCCTGTCGAGGTGAAGGTCCGCGTCGCTGCGATGGGCGAAGGCCGCGTGCGGGTGGAGATCTCGGACCGCGGCATCGGCATCCCGTCCCGCGAACTGCGCAAGATCTTCCAACGCTTCTATCGCGTCGGCCGCGACGTCCAGCGCACCGCCGCGGGCCTCGGGCTCGGGCTGTTCATCGTGCGCAGCCTGGTTCGGCGCCAGGGCGGCGCCGTCGTCGCGCGCAGCGAGGGCCGTGGCGCCGGCAGCCGCTTCATGGTGACGCTGCGCGCCGCGCCGCCCGTGCCCTAGGAGGGCCGCGATGTCGAAAATCCTGGTCGTCGACGACGAGTCGCATCTGGCCGAGGGGCTGCGCTTCAACCTCGCAGCGGAGGGGCACGCCGTCGAAATCGCGCGCGATGGCGCCGAGGCGGCGCGGCGTCTCACCGATCCAACGGCCGGGTTCGAGCTCGTGATCCTCGACCTGATGCTGCCCGAGATGAACGGCATCGAGGTCTTGCGGCGCGCGCGCGCCGCGGGCAACTACGTGCCGATCCTGATCCTCACGGCGAAGGACGACTCGCAGGATCTGGTGCGCGGCCTCGAGGAGGGCGCAGACGATTATCTGACGAAGCCCTTCCGCCTCGACGAGCTGCTGGCGCGCGTCCGCGGCTTGTTGCGCAGGCGCCGTTGGAGCCAGCTCGCGCCCGAGGCCGACGCCCTGCGTTCGATCGAGATCGGCGATGTCGTCGTCCATTTCGATCGCTTCGAAATCGAATCCCCGCGTGAAACCGTGGCGCTCACGACGCGCGAGATGGGCCTCTTGCGCGCGCTGCTCGATCGAGAAGGGGCGGCCGTGACGCGCGGGGAGCTACTCGAGGACGTGTGGGGCCTGCGGCCCGATACGAAGACGCGGGTCGTCGACAGCTTCATCGTGCGCCTGCGCCGGTACATCGAGATCGATCCGTCGCGGCCCCGCCACATCGTCTCCGTGCGGGGTCACGGTTACCGGCTGCTGCGCTAGCCGACCTGCCCGGCGCGCGGCGTGCTCGCGCGCCCTCGTCGAGGGTTGTTTCGCACCAACGGGCGTGCGACCCTGCCCGCGATGAGCGAGCTGAAGCTGCACGTTCGACCGGCGCTGAACGACGCGCCGCTGGTGCTCGCTTTCGGAGGCTGGAACGATGCGGGCGACGCGGCGACCCTCGCCATCCGTTACGTCGAAGACGCGATCCGCTCGGTTCCGCTAGCCGAAATCGATTGCGAAGATTTCCTCGACTTCAGCGTGGCGCGTCCTACGGTGAAACTCGACGCCGGACACCAGCGCGTGATCGAATGGCCGAACATCGCCTTCCGATATGGCTCGATGGATGGCGTGCGCGAACTCGTGACGGGTTGTGGCGTCGAGCCGCACCTGCGTTGGAGGCGCTTCTGCGACCTGATCGCGGAGTTCGTTGCCGGGCTCGGAGTAAAGCGCGTCGTGTTGTTGGGAGCCTTTCTCGCCGACGTCGTCTACTCGCGGCCCGTCTCCGTCACCGGCTTTGCGAGCGACCCCGCCGTGCTCGAGCGCATCCGCGTGCCCGCGTCTTCGTATCAGGGACCGACCGGCATCGTCGGGGCGATCGCCGATCGCCTCCAGCGCGACGGGATCGAGATCGTGAGTCTGTGGGCCGGGCTGCCGCACTACATCAGCTTTTCCCCGAACCCGCGCGGAGCCCTGGCGCTGCTGCACAAGCTCGCCGAACTGCTCGATCTCAAGCTCGACGACGAGCCGCTGCGCAGCGAGGCCGCGCTCTTCGAGGAGAAGATCTCGGCCGTCGTGGCCGGCGACCCGGAGCTGAGCGAATACGTCCGCCAGCTCAAGCGCCGCGAATTCGCCCAGTAGCGCGAGCGCAAGCGAAGGCCGCAGCGAGCCGAAGACGAGCGAAGCCAGCGAACGGGCCGCGCGCGGGCCCCGCTACAGCTCGATCGATTCTTCGATCAGCATCACCGGGATGCCGTCGTCGACGACATAGAGGATCTTGCCGTCCTCGCGCACGAGCCCTTCGGTGATCGGCGTGGTCACCGGCTGGCCGCCGCGATTGCGCAGCTTTCCAGCCTCCACGTCGCGGCGCAGCCGTTCGAGAATTTCGGCGCGCGCGAGCGCGACCGGCTGCTTCGTCTCGGGACACACCAGGATTTCGAGCAGGTCCGGGCTGACGCCCATGGCTTCCTCCGTCGATGCCTAGCGCAGCACGCTAGACGAGTAATCGAGAATCCGGCGGGCGACGATCAGCTGATTGATCTGCTGCGTCCCCTCGTAGATGTCGTTGATCTTGGCGTCGCGCATCCACTTCTCGACGAGCAGCTTCTGTGAATAGCCGGGCGGTCCCAGCAGCTCGACAGCTTTCTGTGTGATGCGCGTGACCGATAGCCCTGCCTTGGCCTTCGCCATCGAGGCTTCGAGGCTGTTCGGGCGCCCCTTGTTCATCATCCAGGCTGCGCGCCACGTGAGCAGCCGTGCGGCCTGAAGCTCGGCTTCCATTTCGATCACGTCGCGTTCGATCGACGTGCGCAGGTGCCGCGGGGCAGCGTAGCGGATCTCGACCCCCTGGCGGGCGAGTTCTTCGAGGAGAAACTCGAGTGCCGCGCTGCCGACGCCGACGGCCATCGCCGCGACGATCGGGCGGCTCGCATCAAAGGTCGCCATCGCGCCCTTGAAGCCCTTGTCGCCGGTCTTCGCCGGATCGTGTTTTTTGACCTCCGCCCGGCCGAGCAGGTTCTCCTTGGGGATGCGGCATTCCTCGAAAACGAGGGTTGCGGTGTCGGAGGCGCGGATTCCGAGTTTCTTTTCGAGGGCGACGAGCTTCATTCCGGGCGTCTTCGCCGGCACGACGAAGGATTTGATGCCGCCGCGCCCGGCGCTCTTGTCGATGGTCGCCCAGACCACCACGAAACCGCCCTCGATCTGCGACGCGCTCTCGCCGCTCGTGCAGAAGATCTTGGTGCCGTTCAGCACCCATTCGTCGCCGTCGGCGCGCGCCGTCGTCTGGATCGCAGCGGCATCCGAACCTGCGCCCGCCTCGGTGATCGCCATCGCGCCCCACACGGGGTGGCCATCCGCGCGAAAGGCGGCGAGAAAACGAGCCTTCTGCTCGGGCGTCCCCGCGGCGGCGACGGCCGAGCCGCCGAGCGCGGGGGTCGGCATGCGCAGGTAGAGGGCTGCGTCGCCCCAGCACAGCTGCTCCGCCTGTACACAGACCTGCACCATGCCGTCGGTCTCAGCGCTGAAATCGACGCCCGCCGGCCCCTCGCGGCCGCGGTGCCAGAAGAAATCGATCCACTCGCGGGGCGCTTCGTGCTCGTGCTCGTCGTAGTGCCGCGAGATCGGGCGCATCTGTTCGATCGCCATGCGCCGGTAGTGTTCGCGCGCGAGCACGGTGTTCCCGCTCGGTTCGAAGCAGATCGTCATGGGTTCCTCACAGCAGGCTCAGGGCTTCGAAGGCAGAGAAGCCCCGGGCGTTGCGCAGGTGCATCTCGGGCAGGTATTCGCGGATGTAGCCGTGGCCGCCGAACACCTGCACGGCTCCATCGCTCACTTCGAGCGCGATTCGCTGCGCTTGCTGAATTGCGAGCGTGGTCTCCCGCAGCGCGGGTTGGCCGTCGTCGAGCCGCGCGGCCGCCTCCCACGCGAGCAGCCGCGCGCCGTCGATCTCGATCGCCATTTCCGCGAGCTTGAAGGCGATCGCCTGCTTGGTCGCGATCGGCGCGCCGAAGGCCTGTCGCTCCTTCGCGTAATCCCTTGCGAGTTCGAAGGCAGCCCGCGCGACACCGATGGCGGCGGCGGCGAGCGCGGCACGACCACGGTTCACGAGACTCGCGATGTCCGCGCCGGAGTCTCCGCCGAGCCGGGCCGACAGCGGCAGGCGCACGCCGCGCAGGTGCAGCTCGGCGGTGGGCAGCGCGTCGAGCCCCATGTTGCGCTCGGGGGTGGCGACGAGCCCCGGCGCAGTGCGCGGCACGAGAAACGCCTGCGGCCCGTCGGCTTCGGAGGCGATCACCAACAGCGGGCCGTCGTCCGCAATCCAGGGGACGAAGCACTTGTCGCCCTCGAGGACCCACGCGTCGCCGTCACGACGCGCCGTCGTCGCGGGGTGGAATGCATCGAAGTGGAAGCTCGGTTCGACGAGAGCGAGCGCGCCGGACACGAAACGCTCGGCGGTAAAGCGGGGGAGCCAGGTCTTGCGCTGCTCGGGGGTGCCGAAATCCGCGACGGGCAGGGCCACCAGCGAGGGCGAGAGGATCGCGAGCGCGATCGAGAGATCTCCCCACGCCAGCTCTTCTGCGATCAGCGCGCTGGTGACGGCGCTGCGCTCTCCGCCGCCGCCGAACTCGCTCGGCAGCGAGTTCGCGACCAGCCCGAGTTCGTGCGCGCTGGCGAGTACGTCCTCGGGCAGCTTGCGGGCCTCGGCGCACTCGCGTGCGCGGGGACGCACTTCGCTGGTCGCGAACTGGCGCACCGTTTCCACGATGAGCTTCTGTTCGTCGTTGGGCTCGAAGTCGATCACTCGGGACCTCGCTGTGCCGCTGCCGCGAAAAGGCGTTGAAATCATTCAAGAAATCGAAGCAGGAGTCAACCGGTCCCGGAGCTGGGCGCGGCTGCGCGAGGAGACGCCGGCGAATCCCTCGCAGCGACGGAGGAAGCGCCCGCGCGCGCCTTGACGTGCCACGCCTTCCGTAGTATTCCACCGCGCGTCAACGGCTGGGGCGAAGGCACGCGAGATCGCTGGCGAGCGGCGCTGACCGCTGACCTGACCGCTGACGACAGGGCGCTGCCCTCTGATATTCCTGTGAGACGGACGCCGCTTGGGGGGGGCCGCAGCTGCGAGCATGAGCCCGAGTATTTCGCCGTCTCGATTCCTGTTCGTCACCCTTCTGCTCGTCGCCTTCGGCGGCGGCGCCGTCGGCGTCGTGGGCCTGTTTGCGGGCCGCGCGGACGCTGGCGAGCCCCTCGTTGCGAAGAGCGTGTGTGAGGCTCACGAGCTGAGAGCGCTCCAGGCGCAGGATCCGAGCCTCCAGATCGAGATCCCCGCCGAATTCGCCTCTCCGTGGCCGTCGCGCGAGGCGTGCCTGTCGTACGCGGCCGCCGAGGATCCGGCGACGCCGGGCCTGCTCCAGCCGATCCCGTTCAGCCACAAGCACCACGCCGGGCTGTATCAGATCGACTGCCAATACTGTCACTCGGGGACGGATCGCTCGCCGTCCGCGGGTGCCTCGAACTTGGCCTTGATGGCCTGGAAGAGCACGAGCGGATTGCGCGAACGATTGCGCAACTCGTTCTTGCCGAGGTTCGACGCGATCGTGTAGATCCAGGTGGAGAATTTCCGCGACCGATCGAACCGGTGTATGTGACGGTACACGCGCACGAACACTTCCTGAACCAGATCCTCAGCGCGTTCCCGGTCACCTGTCGTGCGGTAGACAAAATTCAACAGACGATTCTGGTATCTATTGACCAGCTCGTCGAATGCCCGCGATTCGCCTTCGAGGAAGGCGCTAACAACTCCGCTATCGTCGAGCCCGCGAAGGCGCTCGCGAGTCGCCGAACCCGGCGTTGCAACTGCCGGACGAA
>JANNIY010000156.1:0-16391 GCA_031405455.1 Deltaproteobacteria bacterium
GCGAGCGCGCGGCGCATTTGCATTTCGGCTTCATCGTACTCGCGGCGGTACTGGTGCACGAGCGCGAGGTTGTTGAGCGTTGCTGCGGTTTGCGCGCTCTCCTGCCCGTAGGCTTCGCTGCGGATGTCGAGTACCCAAAGGTGCAGCTTCTCGGCGGCGTCGAGGCGGCGCTGGTCTGCCCAGGTGGCCGCGATCTGGTTGGCCGTCGCTGCGACCAGGGGGTCGTCGTTCGAGAGCAGCTTCTCTCGCAGCTTGCGCGCCTGCTGGAGCTTCTCGAGCGCGTCGTCCTGGCGGCCGAGCGAGCGATACAGCGAACCGAGGTTCGTGAGCAGCTCGGCGGCGAAGAGATCATCGAGGCCGTCGTCGCGTTCGGTGATGTCGACGGCGCGTTCGTAGAGCAGCTCGGCTTCGCGATAGTTTCCGTTCGCGTGTTGGATCACGGCGAGGCCGTTCAGGCTCTTGGCCAGGCTCGGGTCCTCGCTGCCGTAGACTTGTTCCCGGATTTCGAGCGAGCGCGCAAACAGGGGCGCCGCCTCGTCGCTGCGGCCGAGCGCTTCGTAGGCCGAGGCCAGGCGCTCGAGGCTCTCTGCGAGTTCGACGTTGTCGATCATGCCGTCGTTCTCGCGCACGTGGACGGATCGCTCGTAGAGCGTCGCGGCCTCGCCAAAACGTCCCTGCACCATGTGAATGCCGGCGAGCGCGTCGATGCCATCGGCGAAGGCGAAATCGTTGGTTTCGGCGCGGCGCTCCTTGATGTCCATCCAGCGTTCGAGCAACGGCTTCGCCTCGTCGTAGCGCTGCTCCTGGATCTGGAGGTTCGAGAGCATGCGCAGGCTCTGCGTGAGTCGCGGGTCATCTTCGCCGAAGGCCTCGGCCTCGGCGAGGCTCTCGAGCCAGATCAGCTCGGCGTCGCTCTTATGTCCCGAAAGGTACGCGCGCTTGCCATCCTCGAGGTTCTGGCGCCCGGAGCTCGAAGCACAGCCCCCGACAGACACGCCGAGCGAAAGCAGCGAAAGCGCTCCCGCGACCGAAAGCGTGAACGACCGCAGCGATCCCATGTGACACCTCGAGCCTATGGCTGGCGAGGGACTTTTCGGCGGGCTGCGCGTTTGCGTTGAGTGATTGCGCTCTCGCGCGGCCACTTTCGCGTGCGGTTGTAGGATTCGGTTGGGATCAGATGCGGGCGGCGTCGCGGGCGAGCCGGATGCCGCTGAACTGCCAGCGGGCCTCGGGCGGGAAGAAGTTCCGGTAGCTCGCGCGCAGCTGGCTGCGCGGCGTGGCGCAGGAGCCGCCGCGCAGCACGAGCTGGTTGCACATGAACTTCCCGTTGTACTCGCCGAGGGCGCCCGCCGGGGCCTGGTAGCCGGGGTAGGGCGCGTAGGCGCTCTGCGTCCACTCCCAGACGTCGCCAAACATCTGGGCGAGCGGCTGGCGGCCCGCGGGCGCGGGGTGGAGGCGTCCGCTCTCGACGAAGTTTCCCTCGCACGCAAGCGCCGACGCCGCGCACTCCCATTCGGCTTCGGTCGCGAGCCGCGCCCCCGCCCAACGCGCGAAAGCGTCGGCTTCGTAGAAGCTGACGTGGCAGACGGGCTCGCTCGGGCGCAACGCGCGGCGGCCGGTGAGCGTGTACTCCATCACGGCGCCGTCCGGGCCTTCCCAATAGAGGGGTGCGCACCAGCCGAGGCGCTGTACGGCCGCCCAGCCATCGGCGAGCCAGAGCTCCGGCCGTTGGTAGCCGCCGTCGCGGATGAACTCGCTGTACTCGAGATTCGTGATCACGCGCGAGGCCAGCTCGAAGCCGGCGACGTACACGCGATGCCGCGGACGCTCGTTGTCGAAGGCGAAGCCGGGGCCCGAGTGGCCGATCTCGCGTAGCCCCTCCTCGAAGCTGCGAAAAACCTGCTCGGTCGCCTCGCCGCCTGCCGCCGTCTCGCGCTCGCGATAGATTGGCCGCAGCGGATTGCTCGCGAGCGCGTGTTTCAGATCGGCGAGGATCAACTCCTGGTGCTGCTGCTCGTGCTCGAGGCCGAGTTCGAGCAGGGCTGCGCATTCGGCATCCGCCGCCGTCGGGCCTGCGAGCAGTGCGAGCACGCGTGCATCGACGTGCGCGCGCCAGGCGAACACTTCAGAAAGGGATGGGCGCGAGAGCACACCGCGCTGCGGCCGGGCGAAGGGTTCTCCGACGGCCTGGTAGTAGGAGTTGAAGAGCTCGCGAAAGGCGGGCTCGAAGGGACGGTGCGGCGTTTCCCAACGCGCCAGCCAGAAACTCTCGAAGAACCAGGCCGTGTGCGCGAGGTGCCACTTCACGGGGCTCGCGTCCGCCATCGACTGCACGCCGCAGTCTTCCGCCGAGAGCCCGTCTGCAAGCTCTTCGGTCGCGCGACGTACGCCGCGGTAGCGTTCGGCGAGCTTCTCGAATCCCGAGCGAGGCAATCTCGCTCCTCCGATCAGATCCCCAGGTTGGAGAGCTGCTCCATCACGCGGCCCATGCTGGCCGTGAGCACCGGGTGCGATTCCTCGAAATGTTGGATGGCGGCATCGAGCCGCGCGCGCAGAGAGCCGTGCTCCGCATCTTCGCTGCGCTCGAGCACCGACTCGATGTCGCGACGCACTTCTTCGAGCAGCTCGCGCGCCTTCGGATCGACGCTCTGCGTGCGTTCGAGTTCGGCTTGCAGCTCGGCGAGACGACGCGCGAGTTCGGCGCGCGGGGGAGTCATGAATCGAAACCTCGCTTGGCAAGGCCCGCAAGCGCCTGTCGGAACAAGCGCGTGACGAGCCAGCGCATTGGCGCTCCCAACCCCGGGATCTTCGAATCGAAGCGACAGCGCCAGATCAGCCGGGTCCCCGCGCCGTCGGGCTCGAACAGCACCTCGCCGAAGTGATCCTTCATGATCGGGATGCCCCCACGCACGACGCGGTAGGTCATGCGCTTGGGCGGCTCGAACGTGAGCACTTCTTCGTACACGGAAACGCCGCCTGTCGTGAAGCAGCGCACGGCGCCCACACCGTTGCGATCCGGCTGCCCCTCGGTCTCGAGCCGCGCGCGCCCGAGCCCGGCCCACGAGCTCCAACCCGCGTGATCGGTGTAGATCTTCCAGACCTGCGCCGGCGGCGCCTCGAAACGTCTTTCGACTTCGACCTGTTGCATGGCGCGCAGATTAGCAGAATCGGCCGCGGCGCCGCGCGGCTCGCTTCGGCGCGAAAAAACCAGCAGCAGCTTGCGTCCGCCGAGCAACACGCCTGCGCCGCGGTCGACGAAGAGATCCCTTCGCCGCTCGCGCGAGAGCAGCGCGCGATACGCGAGCGCCGGAAGCGCGAGCGGCGCGAGCCAGCGTTGCCTTCGCTGCGGCAGCAGCGCGCGCGCGTTCGCGAGCGTGAGCCCCGCGCGCTCGGCCATCCACGCGATCTGGTTGAACGTGAGGGGACTCACGTGGCCATGCGGCCCCGCCTTGGGGTTGGCGCCGACGCGCGGCAGCGGCTTCGCGAGCGAGCCCGAAAGCAGGAAACGCAAGCGCCGCTCGAGACTCGCATAATTCGGTGTCGTCAGGATCAGCGTGCCGCCCGGGGCCAGTACGCGCGCGAGTTCGCGGAGTGCGCGGATGGGGCTCTCCAGGTGCTCGATCCCGTCGCCACAGTGCACGAGCTCGAAACTCGCGTCGGCAAACGGCAACGGCAGATCGAGGTCGAGTGTTTCGAAGGCGATCTCGTGGCCCGCGGCGAAAGCATGCTCGTCGATGTCGCCTGCCGTCACCTGGAAGCCGAGTCGCCGAAGTGCTTCGCTCGCGAGGCCCGGCCCGCACGGCACGTCGAGCGCGCGCCCGCGCGGGAGCGTGTCCGCGATCGCGAGCACGCCTTCCAGGGAGCTGGCGCGGCTGCGCTGCGGGAGATCGATCTCGCGCAGGAGCGCGCTGTACTTCGTCACGTCGGGCGTCCGAAGGCGAGTCCGAAAGGATGGCCCGTGATCGAAAGGCCCTTGCGCAACCCCGGGAAGCGGGCCGCGGTCTCGCTGACTCGGGTCGCGAGCGGAATCACTCGCGCGCCCTTCGCCTGCGAGCGGTGCAAGCTCACCGCGACTCTTCTCCCAATGCGCGCCATCGAATGGCTCGATGCTCAACGCTTCCACCGTTCCCGCGGTGAGGCAGCGGGCGTTCACGCTCACGCCGTCGGGGTGCGAGCGGGGCACGTAGTAGGATTTTACGCCGCAGGTCCGGCAGAACAGGTGGCGCGCCGTGCGCGTTCCGAAGGTGTAGGTCGTGAGCGCGTCCTCGCCGCGCAGCAGACGGAAGCGTTCGCGCGGCACGATCAGATGCTGAAATGCCGCCGGCCCGCAGATCGAACAATTGCACTCGACCACAGCGAGCCGCGCAGGCGCATCGACCTCGAACGCCACGGCGCCGCAGTGGCAGCCACCGGCGTGCGTGACGTCGCGCATGGGGCTAACCGGCTCCGGGCGCTGGATCGAGCCGGACGGGAATCGGATCGAAACGAAAGAGGGTTTGGTACCAGCGATCGATCCAGCCGTACTTGGCCGCCATCGCCTCTTCGAGCGCGCGCTTGGCTTCGGGCGCTTCTTCGATCGTCGCCGTATAGACCCCGGTGACACCGCGGCGCTCGAGCTCGACCCGCGGGTGGCTGCGAATGCGATCGAGCCAGCCGAGGTGGAGGCGCGCGCCGCGCAGCCACGGCTGTCCCTTGTGATCGACGACCCAGAGCTTCGTGTCATGGCCGCGTCCGTCGTCAGAGAAGGTGCGCAGCACGGCCACCTCCACCTGCTCGCCGAGAAGCCAGGTGCCGCCGGCGATCATCAGGGGCAGCGATCCCACGAGGATGAGCAAGCTGCGAATGCTCAGCATTTCCGCCTCGTCTGGCAGCGGCGCTGGGCGAGCGGGTTTTCAGCGAGGCGGAAAAACTTCATCGAGCGGTGACCCCGTCGAATCGTCCGCCAGACGGGTGCGCTCGTCAATCCTCGGAACGTCGCCCGCCGGCCCGCGAGAAGGCGTAGCGGCGCACCGGCGTGCAGACCTGGACCTGGAATTCGGCGTAGAAGCGCTCGCGTCCCAGGCGCTGCGCCTCCCGATGTTCGGGATGGTCCCGCCACGCCCCATGTGCGGCCTCGGATGCGAACTCGACGATCGAGACCCGCTCGCCATCGTCGGCGGCGAAGGTCTTGATCGAGATGAAGCCGGGCATGGTTGCGGCCAGCTCATTCATGCGCCGCGCCCAACGCTCGTACTCCGCGTGCTCTTCGGGACGCAGCCGGTTTCGAAACAGCGTGATCACCACTTCGGATCCTCAGGCCGCCGGCGCCTCGGCGAGCAATCCGCGGCCGGGGACGAAGTTGAGCTCGAGGCGGATTCCGTCCGGATCTTCGAAGAGCAGCGAGTAATAGCCGGGCGCCCAGCCGCCCTCTTCGGGAGCGTGCACGATGTGCGCGCCCCATTCGACGAGCCTCACGTAGAGGAGGTCGACATCCTCGCGCGAGCGTGCGCGGAAACACAGATGATGCAGGCCGACACGATCCTGCACGAAGCGCTCGCCGCGCTGCCCTGGCGCGGCGGGCCGCAGTCCGAACGCCGTGCGGCCTCCGACGCAGTAATAGAAGCCCTCGCCATCCATGACCGGGGTGAGGCCCAGATAGGGCAACAGCTTCTGGTAGAAGAGGCGCGAGCGCGCGAAATCACTCACCGTGACGAAGACATGAGCGATGCCGTTGATCTCCATCCGATTCTCTCCACCCTTTTCCGGCGCGCGGCGCGAGAGTATCATGACTCGTCGTGGAATCGCTCGGCCGCGGCTTCGTCCTGCTCGGGATCATGCTCGTCATCGTCGGCTTCGTGCTCTCGACGGCGCCCTCGGTCCCCTGGCTCGGAAAACTTCCCGGCGATCTGCGTTTCGATTGGTCCGGGGTCCGGATTCATCTCCCCCTCACGACGAGCCTGCTGCTCTCGGTCGTGCTCTCGCTGTTGCTCCGGCTCTTCTCGAAATCGCAGTAGCGCGGGCGCAGCCCCTCAGCTCGTCGGCACCGACGCCAGCACGGCATTGAGGCGCGCGCGGACACCTTCGAACAGGTTGCCGGGGTTCGGCACGATGTAGAGCGTGCGCTTCTCGATGCCGTCGATGACACACTGCGCAATCTCGTCGGGAGGGGTGCCGCTGCTGATCAACCCCTGAAGCAAGCTCTGGATCTGTTGCGCTTCGGCGCTGTCCGGACGCGCCGGGATCCCGGAGCCGGCGTAGCGTTGGGTGTCGGCGATGCGCGTCTTCACCCAGCCGGGGCAGAGCACCGAGACGCCCACGTTGCTGCCGGCGCACTCCTGCACGAGCGCCTCGCTGATCGCCACCACGGCGTACTTCGAGGCGCTGTACGGGGCCAGGCCCGCCATCGAGACCAACCCCGCGAGCGAAGCCGTGTTGACGATGTGGCCAGGCTCGCCGCCTGCGAGCATTCTCGGCAAGAAGGCGTGAAGGCCGTGGATCACACCATAGAGGTTCACACGCAGGACCCAATCCCATTCTTCCAGTCCGAGATCCTTGACGCGACCGCCGAGTCCGATGCCCGCGTTGTTGCACAACACGTGGACCGCGCCGAAGGTCTCGTAGGCGGAATCTGCGAGCCGCGCGACCTGCTTCGCGTCGCCGACGTCGACGCGCAGCGCGAGCACTTCGCTGCCCGCGCGCTCGAGTTCGCTCGCGACGCCATCGAGCGCCGGCTTCTCGATGTCGGCGAGCACGATGCGCGCACCGCGCTTGGCGAAGGCGTGGGCGAGCGAGCGACCGATGCCGCTGCCGCCTCCCGTGACGACCGCAACCTTCCCCTTGAAATCCATCGGGAGATCTCCTTCTCGTCTGGCGAGCGGCGAGATTACCACGCCGGCCGGCGGCTGGCGGCTCCCGCGGAGCCGGCGGGCGATAGCCCACGCGCCATGCGGGTCACGCTTTCTCCCCGGCGAAGGCCGTGAGCAGCTGTCCGAGCAGGCTTTCGAGGCGCACGCAGCGGCTCGGGTCGGCGAGCATCGCGGGCTGCGTCTGGATGAAGGGGCCGGGCACGAGCTCTTCCGCGCCGATCTCCGCGAACTCGCGCACGCTCTCGGCCGTCATCTCGGGATGAAACTGGAGCGCGAGCACGTGCCCTGCGTACGCGAAGCCCTGTTGCTCGCATGCGGCGCTGCGGGCGAGCTGGATGGCGCCCGCCGGCAGCTCGAAAGTGTCGCCATGCCAGTGAAAGACTTCCGCCCGCGCCGGCAGTGCACGGCCGACGGCGCACGCTTCGGCCTGTGCGACGCGTTCGATCGGGAACCAACCGATCTCGCTGTCGCGATTGCGGGTCACCCTGGCGCCGAGCACGCGGGCGATCAGCTGCGAGCCGAGGCAGATGCCGAGCACGTGCTTGCGCGCGGCGATGGCGCGTTCGATCGCGCGCTTTTCCTCCGTGAGCCACGGGAAACGCGACTCTTCGTCGGCGTTCATGGCCCCGCCCATCACGAGCAGCCAATCGAAGCTCTCGGGCGTCGGCAGCGGATCGCCGGCCCACACGCGGCTGGTCGAGAGCGAGGCGCCGCGCGCGCGCAGCCAGGCAGCTAGGTTTGCGGGACCCTCGAACGAAGCGTGCTGGAAGACGTGCGCGCGCAGCATCGGGCCAGAAGCTTTGCACAGGCGCTGTCGCGTCGCCCGGGATGGCGCGGGGCGGGCGCGCGTGGGATCCTCTCGGGCGGGGGTTGGGTCCTTGGTTCGAGCAACGCTTCACTACACCTATCGCACGGCGCGCCGCATCGTGATCGGCGTGATCGGCGCCAGCGTCGTTGCCGTTGGTGTCGCGATGATCGCGCTGCCGGGGCCGGCCTTCATCGTGATCCCAGCGGGGCTCGCAATCCTTTCGCTCGAGTTCGCGTTTGCGCGCCGCTGGCTGCTCGTGATTCGCGAGCGCTCGCAGAGCGCCGTCGATCGCATGCGGGGCACGGCGGCGAAGCCCGCGACGAAGTGAGCTAGCGCAGCCCCCCGGCGATTCGCGCGGCCGTCGCGCGCAGGGCGGTCTCGTCGCCGCGCACGCGCGAATGCAGCTTGAACTCCTGCCCGTGCCAGCGCGGCATCAAGTGCATGTGATAATGGAAGACGGTCTGCCCGGCGGCGGCGCCGTTGAGCTGGATGACGCTGAGCCCGTCGGGCGCAATCGTCGCGCGGATCGCATCCGCCACGCGCCGCGACGTCGCCATCACGCCCGCGAGTTCTTCCGCCGACGCTTCGAAGAGATTTTCGAAGTGCGATTTCGTGACGACCAGGGTGTGACCTTCGACGACCGGGAACAGATCGAGGAACGTGATCGTCGTCGCGTCCTCGGCGATCTTCGCGCACGGCGCGCGGCCCTCGATGATCTGGCAGAAAATGCAATCCGGTTTGTGAGCCACAGCTACCTCGCGGCGGAGCTTGCGCCGCGGACGGCGCAAATTCAATTGGAAATCAGACCCCGCTCGGGGCGCGGAACAAGAAGTAGACGGCGCCGAGCAGGCAGAGCGCCGCCAGCCACCAGGCGCGATGCGAGAGGTTCCGCAGGTGCGCGTACCAGGCGAACGTCATGAAGACGTTTGAGAGCACGAGCAGGCCGGTGGTTTGGAACAGGATCGCAGTGTTCACGCTCACCTCCGAGCGGGCGCGCCGTGCGCGCGCCGTGGGTTGGAGGCGAGCTTAGAGCAGGATCGGTGTCAGTTGCCCTCGGGCGTCCAGACGATCTCGACGTTGCGCACGCCCCAATTCCGGGCGGCCCTGACGTCGGTGCCCATGTAGATGTCGATCTTGCGCTCCCAGCGGTCCGACATGCGGTCGGCAACCCGATACTCGCCAGAGAGCCCGCGGATGCGCACGAGCTGGCCGCGCTCGAGGCCGAGTTCGATCAGATCGTCCGAAACCGCGATCACGCGCATGCCGGGCGCGAGCTTGTCACCCCAGGCGCCAATGTTCGGTGTCGAATCCGTCTGGTTGTGGAGCGAATTGTAGGCGGAGGCCTTCACCCTCAGCGTGCGCTCGGCGCTCGTCACCGGAGCCGGCGCGGGCGTATCGATAACCGGTTGCGGCGCGCGCGAGGCGGGGATGAGCGAGGCGCACGCGGTGAGCGCGAGCAGCGAAGCAATCGCCAGCGCGCGCATCACCGCGCCCACCCCTACCAACCGAAACGTGCCTGTCACCCCAGTCGTCATCGCGGGCGCAAGTTGGGGATCAGGGCGTCCGCGCGCAAGCGGGAAACAGGCGAAAGTGCTCATACACACGCAGATCGGCGTGCGGGCACTCTGTTTTGGTGACGGCCGTCACACTTTATTTTGGTCTGAAATCACCGGCTCGAGAACGACAATGGGAATGTGTCGCTGCGTGCGGACGCGATAATCGCGGTAGTACGGATAGGAAGATAGGAGCTTCGGCCACAGGCTTTCGCTCTCCGCCTCGTTGGCTTCGCGACAGTGGACCGCGAGCCGGCGCGTGCCGACCTGGATTTCGGCCGCGGGGTTCTTGCGCAGGTTGAGCAGCCACGCCGGATTGCGATCGTCGCCGGCGTTCGAGGCCACCACCACGAAGCGTTCCCCATCTTCTACATAGAGCAGCGGTGTGATGCGGCGCTGGCCGCTGCGGCGGCCGATGTTTTCGAGAAGCAGCATGTTCGCGCGCCCGGCGTGCGCTCCGAGGCGGCCACCCGAGGCGCGATAGAGCCAGCGGTGCACCGTCGTGATCAGCGCGAGCAACCAGCGAATGTTCGGCATGCAGACTCCCGTGGCTTCCGGTTCGGCCCCGTTACGAGATTGGCGTGCCGCGCTCGGATGTCGCGATCACTTCGCTCTCGTCGCGCGCGGCGCGGACGCCTCCGGCCAGCCCCGCGTCTGCGGGAAGCGCTCGTTCACGTACTCGCAGATCGCGAGCGAATCCCATACCCGGGTGGCGCCGTCGATCAACACCGGGACGTGTCCAGAGGGCGAGTGTTCTCGGATGCGATCGGGAGATTCCGGTGTGTAGAGGGGGATCCGGAATGCTTCGAATGGAATTCCCGCCTCGCGCAGCAGCAGCCACGGCCGCAGCGACCACGACGAATAGGCCTTGTTTCCGATCACGAGTGTCAGGGCCGACATGTTCAGATGTTCGCACGCCGCGTCATCAGTGCGAGCACCTCGTCGGAGTTCTTGGGGAAGCGGCCCTTCTCATCCTTCGAAAAAACCAACCGGCCGTCCGCAAACACGTCGAACACGCCCTGGTCTCCCTTCACGAGTTCGGCCTCGACGCCGAATCGCTCCCGGATCGCAGCCGCCAGACCGGCGGCCTGAGGCCGGTAGTTTCAACGCACGCAATAGTGGATTTTGACCCGCACGCGATGCGCCCCCGCCGGCGCAAAATAGCGAAGCTGCTCACGGGGGTCACTGGCCGAAGCGGCCCCCGCCCTCGGCGTCTTGCATCGGCATGTAGAAGAACGAGTGCTCGCCGGGTGCGGGGGGGCGGTGCATACCGGCAGCGATCGGTGTGGGTTCCGCGGCTCGCGGGCCGCGCGCGCTCACGCGGTTAGGGCTCTACCCGCACGCCCTTCCAAAAGGCGATGTGGCCCTCGATCTGCTTTGCGGCGGGCGACGGCGCCGGGTAATACCACGCTGCGTTCTGGTTGCGTTTGCCCGCGACCACGACATCGTAGTAATGCGCCGTGCCCTTCCAGGAACACACACTCGTATGCTCGCTCGGCGCGAGATGCTCGCGTTGCACGGCGTCCGCCGGAAAATACTGGTTGCCCTCGACCACCACGCAGCGATCGCTCTGCGCCAGCACGGCGCCTTCCCAGCTTGCTTTCGGCATACATCTCTCCACGTGCGCAGGGCGTGCGGCCGATGGCTCCGCGGAGCGCGTCAACTCTTGAGGCGACGGTACCCGTAGAGGAGGATCAGCGCGCCGCCGGTGGCGATCGCCACACTGCCCATGTTGAAGCCCGTGACGGTGCCCAGGCCCAGCATGGTGCCGAGAAAGCCTCCCAGCATCGCGCCTGCGATTCCGATCAGGATCGTGATGAATAGACCGCCCGGATCGTTCCCCGGCATGATCAACTTCGCGAGCGCTCCGACGACCAGACCCAAAATGATCCAAGTGAGAATGCCCATTCGAGAAACCTCCGAATCAACGAACATCATGCGCGCTCGGATGCCGCGATTGCAAGGGAGCCGCGCGCGAAGCGCGTTCCGGCTGCTGCGCCGCTCACCCCGCTGTTCGCCTCAGCGTGTGGACTTGACCCCGCGTCAGGGCTCCGTACGCTCGTGGCGATGGCGCTCCTCCAGAACCCGATCGTCAAGCTCGTGTCACGCTTCGCGGCAAAGCTGCGCTTCCCCCATCTCTTTCTCGTGACCGCCGGCCTCTTCGTCCTCGACCTCGCCATCCCCGACATGATCCCCTTCGCCGACGAGCTGCTGCTCGGCCTTGGCACCCTGCTTCTCGGCAGCTTGCGCGGGAAGAGACCGGGCGCGAAGGATCCGGCGCCGGTGCCGGATTCGAAGCGCCGGGCGTAGCGGCGTCGATTCGGAAGCGAACGCAGGCATTCGAGGCGCTCTCGCGATGTTCTTGGATTCACGCGGCGGCAATCGTTCACGCGCCATGAATGAGCGGACAAACGGCTGCGAGCTTCGATTCCCCCGCTACCCCAGCAGCGCCACCGGAATCGGCGCCAGCTTTGCGCGCAGGTATTCGCCGAGGCTCTTGGCCTGGGGGTCGGAGCGCAGGGAGGCGGCGACGCCGTCGCCGAGCAGGCCTTTGAGGACGAAGTTGAGGGCGAGCAGGTTTGGGAGGGCGTGGCGTTCGACTTCGAGTTCGCGCGCTTCGACGAGCAGCGCGCGCAGGCGGTCGACGGTGAGGAAGCGTTCGAGCCAGACGTAGGCTTCGGGCGTCTTCACCCACACGCCGACGTTGGCGTTGCCGCCCTTGTCGCCCGAGCGCGCGCCGCACAGCAGGCCGAGCGGGGCTTCGCGGGTCGCACCGGTGGGCACGTCGAGCGCGGGCGCGGCGGGGCCATCCGGGCGCACGAAGGCGGGCGGCGCCTGCGTCGGTGCGATCTCGATCGTCGCAGCTTCGAGCACCACACGGTGCGGCACCGCCTGGGCCGACACCAGCGCGGGCCAGTAGACGCCGAAGGCCTCCTCGCGCGAGGGAGGCGTCGTCATCGTGAAGCCCGGATAACTCGCGAGCGCCATCTCGACGACCTTGCTCGAGAACGCGCGGCCCACCTTCTGCGGATCCGCGTCCTTTACCGAGACGCTGAGAAACGCGAAGGCTTCTTCGTTGCTCGCCGGATTCGGCCGGTTCGTGAGCCGCAGCGAGACGTGGCTCTCCGCGAATTGCTCGCGCCCGCCGACCAGCTGCCAGAGGGTGCGCTCGGCGAGCTGCGCCTTCTCTTCGACGTCGAGACCCGCCAGCACGAAGGTCATGCTGTTGCGATAGCCGCCCGCGTGATTGATGCAGACCTTCGTCGTCGCGGGCGGCGGCTCGCCGCGCACGCCGCGCACGCGCACGCGATCAGGGGCCTCCTGCGCCAGCGAAATCGTGTCGAAGCGCGCCGTCACGTCGGGCGTCAAGTAAGCCGGCGCGGCGATTTCATACAGCAGCTGCGCCGTGACGGTGCCAACCGAGACGAGCCCGCCCGTGCCGGGATGCTTGGTGACGACGAAGCTGCCATCCGATTCGATTTCCGCGATCGGAAAGCCGGGATGTTCGAGGCCCGGCACTTCGCGGAAGAAGGAATAGTTTCCGCCCGTCGTCTGCGAGCCGCATTCGAGGATGTGGCCGGCGACGACGGCCGACGCGAGGCGATCCCAATCGTCGCGCTTCCAGCCGAAGCGCCAGGCCGCCGGCCCCACGACCAGCGCCGCGTCCGTGACCCGCGGACAGATCACGCAATCGGCCCCGCGTGCGAGCGCTTCGGCGATGCCCCAGGCGCCCAGGTAGGCGTTGGCCGAGAGGATCGGCGCCTTCAGATCGTGCAGCGGCATGCCCTTGTCCATGTGCACGAAGGCTTCCCCGCGCGCTTGCAGCGCGTCGAGTTGCGGCAGCAGATCGTCGCCCTCGATGTGCGCCACCTGCGCGCGCACGCCGAGGCGTTGGAAGATGGCGCGCGCGGCGGCGGCGGCGGCGCAGCCGGCGGGGTTGAGGCCGCCCGCGTTGACGACGATCTTGATGCCGCGCTCGCCGCAAGCGACCGCCACGTCTTCGAGTTGCGCCAGGAAGGTCCGCGCGAAACCGAGACGCGGATCCTTCGCGCGATCCTTGTGCAGGATCATCAAGGTCAGCTCGGCGAGATAATCGCCCGTGAGCACATCGATCGGTCCATCGTTCACCATCTCGCGCGCGGCTGCCAGGCGATCGCCGTAGAAGCCGCTGCAATTCGCGATGCGCAGCACTTCGCTCACGTTGCGTCTCCGCGACGGGGCCGCGCGCGGCGCGAGATCTTATTCATGGCATCCACCGAGCTCGGTCGCTAGCGAGGGCAACCACGCCATCACGCCTTGTCGCCTTCCCTGGCCGGCGCCCAGCTCGGCGGTCGCCGCTCGGCGAAGGCGCGCATGCCTTCGGCCGCTTCATCCGACGCGAAGAGCTCCGCGATCTTGCGTTCGGCGAAGGCGTAGGCCTCGTTCTCGGGCAGGCGCGAAACCGTGCGCACGAGCTGCTTTGCCTCGCGCACGGCCTGCGGCCCGCCCTGCGCGATGGCCTGCACCTCGGCAGCGACCGCCTCTGCGAGCTCCGCCGCCGGCACCACGCGGTGGAGCAACCCGTACTCGAGTGCGCGGCGAGCGTCGAAGCGCTCGCCCGTGAGGAAGAGCCGCATGGCGTGGTGCGGACCCAGCTTCGGCACGACGACGACCGAGATCATCGCCGGGATCACGCCGATGCGGACCTCGCTGAAGCTCATCTGCGCGGTGTCGGCGGCGATCGCGATGTCGGCCGCGGCCACCAGCCCGAGCCCGCCGCCAAAGGCGTGTCCGTTCACGGCGGCGATCACGGGCTTCTCGCCGTCGCGGATCAAGCGCAGGATCTCGACGAAGGGGTTCCCGCCGCCGGCGCCGCCCATGTCGCCGCGGTTCTTGAGATCGGCGCCCGCGCAGAAGGCCGTGCCTGCGCCCGTCAGCACCACCGCGCGCACGCGCGGGTCGGCCATCGCACCGCGCAAATCCGAAAGCAGTGCAGCCACCAGCGGGGCCGAAAGCGCGTTGCGGGCCTCCGGCCGGTCGAGCGTGATCCAGTGTGCGCTGCCGCGCAGCTCGCTGCGCGTCGGGTTCTCGTCGCTCACACCTGCTCCTTCGATCCGCCCGTGCCGGGAACTCCGGCGCGGCTTTCGCTCGCGCCGATAGCGTCTGCACCCGCCTCCGCAGTGTCCGCATCCACCACGATCAAGATCTCATCCGGATCGACCATCTGCCCCGCGACGACGCGCACTTCGCGCACGGTTCCGGGCCCGCGCGCCACGAGCGGGTGCTCCATCTTCATCGCCTCGAGCACGAGCAGCACGTCGCCGGCCCCCACGCGATCTCCCGCCGCCACGCGCACCTCGCGGACGATGCCGGTCATCGGCGCGGCAAAGCCGCCCGTCACGTCCTGGCCTTTCGCCAGCGGGAAGCGCGGTAGGCGCGCAAGCTCGTGCGTGGCGCCGGCCCCGTGCACGCAGATGCGCTCGCCGGCGTCTGCGACGAGGAAGCGCCGCCGCACACGGTCGATCTCGATGACGATCTCGCCCGCGCTGCGCGAGCAGAGCCGGGCGGCATGGGCGCTCGCGGCGCCCGCCTCCACGATCTCCACGTCAAAGTGTTTGTCGGGCTGCGCGACGTAGCGAACCTCGATGCTGCGATCGCCGAGCGTGTAGCTCGCGTCCTGCGGGCGCCAGCGGTGGTTGCGCCAGCCCGACGGAATGCCCTCCGGCAGGGGGCCCGGCGCCTCGCGCCGGCGTTCGTGATCCCACAGCGTCGCGGCGAGCGCATGCAGGCGGGCCGCATGCAGGTCGGGCTCCGGTGCGCTCACGCCGTGGCGCTCGAAAAAGCGCGTCTCGACGTCGCCCGCCGCGAACGCCGGGTGCTCGAGCGCCGCGATCAAGAAGCTGCGGTTCGTCACCACGCCCGCCACCGCGAGCTCGCGCAACCCCGCGACGAGCCGCCGCCGCGCTTCGTCGCGCGTCGCGCCGTGCGCGATCAACTTGGCGAGCAGCGGATCGTAATGAACGCCGATCGTCGAGCCCGCCTCGACGCCCGAATCGAGGCGCAGGCCCGGCAGCGATGGCACTGCCCACAACGCGAGGCGTCCGGTGGCGGGCAGGAAGGCGTGCGTGGGATCCTCGGCGTAGATTCGCGCCTCGATCGCGTGTCCCTCCGCCAGCACCTCCGCCTGCTCGAACGAAAGCGCACGCCCCTCCGCCACTTCGATCTGGAGCCGCACCAGATCGAGCCCGGTGATCGCTTCGCTGACCGGATGCTCCACCTGTAGCCGCGTATTCACTTCGAGAAAGTGAAAGCGCCCGTCTTCCGCCAGCAGGAACTCGACGGTGCCGGCGCCGACGTAGCCGATCGCCTTGCCCGCGGCGACGGCTGCGGCGCAAAGCCGGGCGCGCAGGGCAGGGTCGAGGCCCGGCGCAGGCGCCTCTTCGATCACTTTCTGGTGTCGACGTTGCAACGAACAATCCCGTTCGAAGAGGTGCACGAGCCCGCCATGGGAATCGCCGAAGATCTGGACTTCGACGTGCCGCGCCACGTCGACCCAGCGCTCGATCAGCAGCGCATCGTCGCCGAACGCCGCCTTCGCCTCACGGCGCGCGGCGCCGAGCGCGGCGACCAGGGCGTCGGGCTCGCGCACGATGCGCATGCCCTTGCCTCCCCCCCCAGCGGAAGCCTTGACGAGCAGCGGGTAGCCGAGCGCCGCGCCGCGCTTCGAAATCTCCGCGTCCGCGAGCCCCGCGACGGAGAAGCCCGAGAGCACGGGGACGCCGGCCGCCTCCATCAGCGCCTTCGCCTCGACCTTGCTCCCCATCCTGCGGATGGCCTCCACGGTGGGGCCGATGAAGACCAGGCCCGCGCTCGCGCACGCCGCCGCGAACTCCGCGTTCTCGGACAGGAAGCCATACCCGGGATGGACAGCATCCGCGCCGGTTCGCTGCGCGGCATCCAGGATGCGTGCGATATCGAGGTACGACTCGCTCGCGGGTGCGGGCCCGATCCGCACCGCCTCGTCCGCCTCGCGTGCGAAGACCGCGTCCGCATCGGCGTCCGAGTAGACGGCGACGCTCGAAATTCCCATCTCGCGCAGCGTGCGCAGCACCCGGCACGCGATCTCGCCGCGGTTGGCGACCAGCACCTTGCGAAGCGGACCAGCTCGCATTCGCGCGCTCACATCCGGAACACGCCGTAGCCACG
>JANNIY010000157.1:0-79333 GCA_031405455.1 Deltaproteobacteria bacterium
TCACCTTCCAGAGCATCACCGTGGGCTTGCTGCCGAATAGCGCGGGCACCGGCATCTCGCTCGTCAACAGCACCACGACGCACGGCTGCGCCGTGTTTGTCGTGGCCGAGCCGGGGTCGTGAGCGAAGCCCATCCCGGTGACGTTGATGAATTTATTGACTCCGCCCGGTGTCATGGGAGTGGTGATCTGGTCGATCACCATCCCGGTCTTGATCGTCCACGGCGCCGCCTCGATCGAGATCCGGATCGGGTTGGTGCCGCCGCCGATCGTGATCAGACCGCCGATGCCAACACCCTTCGCCGCGCTCGTCGCCACGTGCTGCGTCAGCTGGAGTGGCAGGAAATTCGTGCACTGCGTCGAGAGCAGGCAGACCTTCGAGAGGCCGCGCACCGGCAGCTGCCTCTTCGTCAGCACGGTCGTCGAAGCCGCCCCGCCGGAGATCGGCGCGAACGTGCCGGTTCCGAGCGCCGCCGTGATGCGAAGCGACGAGATGCCGTTCGCCGCCACGGTCGGATCGGTGATGGCAACCATGTTCGTGGTGCCGCCAGCCAGGCGACTCCCCGCGATGCGCAGGGTGTTGAGGTGCGACGGAATCGCACCCGCGGAGTTGTTGATCGTCGCAACACCGGCGAGGGTGTTGTCGAGCACGGGAAGCGTGGTCGAGGTCTGGGTCGAGAGAGTCCCCTCGAAGTTGAGCGGCCGCGCGCTGGCCGAGGGGCCGATCGCGAGGGCCAGCGTCACGATCGCGAGCAGGCCCGATAACCTTCGCATGCTTGTCATCCTTTTCAGACCGCAGCAGACGGCACCGGTACGACAGCCATTGCCGAGACGGAAACGTCCACTCGCGGGCCGGGGGCGTTGTAGTGGAAAATGTGGTCTTTTTGCGTCGAATCCGGATCCGGGCGAACGCGCTCGATCGGCGGCCGCGCAGGCGCCGGGTTTGCCCATGGGCGAGATCGCTCGTCTGGCCTGCCCGGCCCGCGCTTGCCCCCGAGACCTTGGTGAGCGCTGAGCGCGCGCCGATTTTTTGGCGCGCGGTGATAGCATGCGGATCAACTCGAGAAAGGTCTGCACATGAAGATACCCATGCGTAGTTCCGCCACGCTGCTGCTGTTCGGCGTGTTCGCGCTGCTCGGATGTGCGAGCGGCGGATCCTTGAAGACGGAATCGGTGACCGCTCCGGGAGTGGAGCTGGCGGTGTATGCCTCCTTCGGCTGGCAGGCGGTCGCCGAGGGCCCCGGCGTGGGCAATCCGCCGCTATCGATTGCGGATGCAAACATCCACAACGCGATTCGCACGCAGCTGATTCAGAAGGGCTACCGCGAAGTTGAGAGCGATCCCGATCTTCGTGTCGGCTTTGAAACGGCAGCGTACATTGCGGAGAAGGTCTCCCAACCCTTCCGCATCGGCATCGGCATGGGGTCGTTTGGCGGGAACGTCGGCGGTGGCGTCAGCACGTCGGTGCCTGTCGGCCCTGCGGGCGTGGAGACCACGCAGGAAACCCGGCTCACCATCCGCGCCGTGGATCCGAAGAGCAACACGGAAGTTTGGGTCGGCACGACGACGGGCGACATCAAGCAGGGCCTCGACACGGACGTGGTGACAGAGGCGGTTGCCAAGACGCTGGCGGAGTTCCCGGCCAGGCCGAAATAATCCCGTTTTCGAGGGCGCGGATTCCCGAAGCGCGGCGGCGGCGGGCGTTCCGGATTCCCTCACATGCAATCGTGGCTCAACCGATGCCCACTGGAATGGAGCTCCTGCTGATCTTCTGCCTGCTGTCCGCAGCGGCTGTGTTCGCGATTTCGCGGATCGGCCGCTCCGGGTCGCAGCCGGAACGGGGGGGCAAAGCGCAGCGGAAGCCGCGTGCGGCGCCGGCGGCGGCTGTGCCTGCTGCCCAACCCCCCGCGGCCCCTGCCGCAACGCCTGCGACCGCGCCTGCCGCCGAGTCTTTGCCCCCGGTGCCGGAGCCGACGACGAACGTCGAGCGCCGAACGCATGCGCGGCTGCATTTGGACCGGACGTTCTCCGTCTCGCCCTTCGCGGGGGAAACGGTGATGGCGGTCTGTCACGACGTTTCGCTCGGAGGCATGCGCTTCGGGGTCGTGGGTACGGTGCTGCGCGAAGGCGATCTCGTGCGTGTCACCTTCAATGTCGGCGAGGAGACGATCGCCGCAGTCGGCCGCGTGCTGCGCACGCGGAATCTCGACCCGATTACCAGCGACGTTTCACTCGAGTTCGTGCGGCTCGATCCCTGGGCGGCGCGTTTGATCGAGGAGGCGCTCGCCGCAGGGGATTGAGCGCGGGCTCACAATCCGAAGCGCCGGTTCTGCTCGGCGAGGAAGCGCTCGAGGCGCTCGCGTGCGGCGGGAGCGAGATCGCGGAAGGAGACGCCCATCCCGGCGGGGTAGTCGGCAAACGCCGAGCTGCCACGCTCTCGCGTGTAGCGCACCTCGGCTTTCGTCACGAGGGCCACGCCGTCGACGTCGATTTCGAGCGTCAGCTGCGTTCCTTCTGCATACGGATGCGGCATTTCGAGAAACGCACCTTCGCTCGAAAGGCTGCTCACGACGCCGTCCTTGCGGTGGAGGCCCCGGAAGGCGCGGCCGAGCAACGTGGTCGGAAGGCGTGGCGTGCGCCGCGGTTCTTCGTGAACCACGGGGGCCATGGCGGTCGCCAGGATCATCCGCAGCGCGCTTTCGTCGAAGGGCTCCCAGAGCGCCCAGTCGACCCCGGCATCGCGCAAACGGGTTCGCGTCGCGTCGCCCGGGCAGGCGCCGATCACGATGGCGCTGCGCAAATCGGCCGCGTCGGCTCCGCGCAGCACGGCGAGGATCTTCGCAACCAGATTCGCGTCGACGTCGGGCGTGACCACGACGACGCGGATGCGGTTTCGCTCCTGCTGGGCCAGCAGCCAGCCCTCGGCGCTCTCCTTCGCGTAGAAGCAGTCGATCCCCAGCCGGATCAGACGCAGGGTCAGCGACCCGAGTCCGCCTTTCGGGTCATCGATCACGAGAGCGCAGCGGGGTGCAGTCACAGGGTGCTTCCTGTCAGAAGATTCGCCTGAGAATGGAATCAATCGGCAGGTCGGGCGGGCGGCTTGATGTGACCCCGTCACCCGGCGAGCGCTCGCAGCGCTGCATGCACCCGCGCCAACGCCAGCGTATCCCGCGCGCAATAGCGGCGGAGGGCGGCGCGAAGCGGCTCGCGCTCGGACGCCGCGACCTGACCCGAAGCCAGGGCCGCGAGGGCGTGTGAGGCGGAGGCCCCGTCGGCGAGCGAGCCCAGGTCTTCCCAGTCGAGGCCAGGTGCGAGCGCCGGGGCGACGGTCTTGATCGAGAACGAGAAGGCGAAGTCCGGATGGTAGACGTGGCTGCGGACGATCGGGAGCAGGTCGACCATGCGCTCGCGGATACGACCCAGGGCCGGGGCGAGATCGGAGAATTGCTCGGCGAGTCGCGTGAGCTCGGTGTTTTCGAAGGAGGAGTAGACGAGCACCGGCGCGTCGTCGCCGGCCAGCGCGGCGACGAGCGTCTCGGCGAATTCCCGGCGCGGGTCGGCGGCGCCGTCGGCAAGGAACTCGCGGTGCGCGAGCGCGCCGCTGCCCGCATCGGTGTGTAGCGACCATTGAAAGGGGGTCATGTCGTAGGGTCGCGTTCCGGTGTAGAGCGGAATCGCCGGGTTCGTCGTCTCGAAATCGAGATAGTGGGCCGGGGGGCCTGCGTTGCCCAGCGCGTCTGCGAGCCCCGCTTCGACCTGCGGCCGCCGGGTTCGCAGCGCCTCGCGGATGCGGCCATGGGCTTCCGAAAGCGGGTGTTCGTCCGGGATGTCCACGACGCGCTCGATGCCCGCGGCGCGCAGCGCCTCGTAGCGCTTGCCGATGCGCGGCAGGAAGAAGACCCAATCGGCGGGCTTCTGGCGCGTGCAGTGGTCCCAGAATTCGCAGTCGTAGGGATCGGAGCAATGCTCCGACGGCTCGATCTCCGGCGCCTGCGGCGCGCCGATCACCGCGTGAAACTGGGACACCCGCCCGCGCACGTCCGGCAGTGCAGACGCAACGCTGCGCGTGACGTCCGTACGCGCGAAGAAGGCGCGCCAATCGATGCCGCCGGCTTCGCGCACGTATTCCCGGTTCACGTGGACGAGCTCGATCGACGCGATGCGCAGGCCGCAGCCCTCGAGGACATGCTGTTGCACGGCGCAGTCGTCCACGTGCACGTCTTTGACCTGCGTGCTGGCCTTCACCTCGCGCAGGCCGAAGCGCCCGCCCGGCAGACGCTCGAGCACGTCGGCGCGGATTCGCACACCATCGTACTCGAAGGCGGCTTCGAAGACGGCGGGCAGCGCCGGGTCGGCGAGCAACGCCCGCGTGCGAGCGACGGCCTGGCCGTGCTCCCAGGCCGGCTGCGAAACGAGCACGCCGCCTGGGAACAGCGCATGGGCGCGCCGGCCAATCTCGTGGCCGACATCGAAGATCGCCTGCTTCGCCGCGTCGGGCTCGGCGGCGAGCTCGGGTGCGCGGCACGTGAGCCACACGCGCCGCACACATTGGCAGCCGGCCAGGTATTTCGATTTCGAGAGGGTCGGCGCCGCCATCACGAAACCAGCGGGCGAGCGAGAACGAGCGCGCGAGTCTCATCCCACATGCAGATCCCCCTGCGCCGGCTGCGACGGAAACGCCGTGAGATGGACGACTTGCCCGGCGACCAGCGCGCAGCCGGCCACGTCTGCGCCCTCGATGCGCAGGTCGAGTCCCAGTCCGAGCGAGGGCCCGGTCTCGACACGCGCGCGGGCGACCGCCGCGAGGAAGGCCTCGGGCGAGTCGTGTTGCGGGCGCCCGCGCTCCCGCTGCCCGAGCGCCGCATCGATCGCGTCGATGGCATACGAACGCACGAGCCCCTCGAAGCGTTCCGCGAAGACGTCCGGCCGGCCGATCGCCTCGAGTCCGACGATCTCGCCGCCGGCGACGGCGACGAATCCGACCTGCCGCTCGAGCGGACGGAAGGCGCCGAGCAGATCACTCAGATCACTCTGACGCGAGCGGATGTAATCCTCGTACGAGTCCGTCGCAGAGGTTGTCTGCGAGTGGGCGAGCCTTTCCCCGACGTCGCTCCACACCTCCGACTGATTGGCCTCGAAGCGCCCGCCGCGGCGACGCGCTTGCGCCACCTGCGGGGACATCTTCCTGCGCATCCGCTGCGACACCACGTCGCCCGAGGCGCGGAAGCCTCCCCCGGTCCGACGTCCCCAGCGCCCCTGTTCGACGCAGGAGACGTCTATCACGAGCTCGCTTTGCGCGGCGACCAGGAAGCTCGCGTTCGCAATCCGGTTCTGCTTCGCACCGCAGATCTCTTCGCCGAAAAGTACCAGGACGTCGCTGGTTCCGCGGTTCGACACGCGCACGTTCGGGACCGAGCCGCCCTCGCTGATCTCGTCGATTTGGAGCGTGCCCTCCTCGAGCGCGCGCGCGAGCAGCACGTAGGCAGGCTGATCCGAGCGGGGCGTGTCCTCGCGCAACACGAGCGGCCAGAGCGTGAGCGACTTGTGCGTCTGCTGCGGCGCCAATGCAACCTGCGCGAGCAGCGCGGCGATCGGTTCGAGGGGGGCGGGGAAGGCAGGCGTCGTGGAGGTCGTCATGGGAGGTCTCCTTTGACCCACAGCGTGCCCCATGGATGTGTCAGATCCGGTCGCAGCCCGGAAGCAGGCCGAGAATGCAGACTTTCGCCATTGCTTCGTGGCTGGATGGGGGCGCCTGCCCCCGAACCCGACGCGTCTCGACGCTACGGCTCCACCACCAGGTGTGGCGTCACGAAAATGATCAGGTTGTCCGCCTCCAGCACGGTCTTCTTCGTGCCGTTGCGGAAGTAGAGACCGAGCACGGGGAGATCGCCGAGCACGGGGACGCTGCGTTGGATCAGCGTTTCGCTGGTTCCGTCGCGGAGCAGGGCGCCGACGACGAGCGTGTCGTCAGCCTTCACGAAAAAGCTCGTGATCTGGCGGGCGTGGCTCGCCGTGGCGTGGGGGAAGACCTGGGCGATGGCGGTCTTCGTACTCACGAAGGATTGGGCCCAGCCCGCCGGCGTCGTCTGATGCTCGATGAAGAATGCCTCGGCCGGGTCGCTGCTCGTGTCGCTGGTGAGCTTGATGCCGGCCGAAAAGTTCTCGAGCTCGAGCCGGGGCTTCCCGTCGCCCTTGTCGGGAAGGGAGAAGGTCATCAGCAGCGTAAAATCATCTGGCAGGCGGAATCCGAAATCCGAGCCCGCGGTAAACGGCTCGTTCGTCAGCGCCGAGATCTCGAGCTGTCCATTCCGAAAGCGCGTGCGCGTGTCCAGCCCGGGCTCGAGGCCGATCCGTTCGGCCAACGATTTGCCCTTGCCCGCGCTGAACGGTTCGAACAGCGCGCTGCGATCCGAGGGCAGGCCGTGGGCCGCGAGAAATGGAAGCACGCCGGTGTAGGCCGACCAGAACTCGGCGGCTTCGCGCGAGACGAGCCTGGCATCGGGGAAGCGATCGGGTCGGCCTTGCAGCGCATTCAGCGCGGCGACCTGAAAGCTCTGGCCCGCGATCAGGGGTGTCAGGAGTTCCTTCGCCTTTGGTTGACCGTCGAGCGAGAGAATGCTCTGGAGGTGGATCTGTTCCATGCGCGCGAGCGCGAAATGATCCAGTGCCGACCTTCCGATCGGGCTCGTCGCGAGGGAATCGTCGGCTTCGATTCCGGAGATCACGGACTGGGTCTGCGCGGCCGCGAGGCCCAGCGAGGTTTCGATCTGGGCTTCGGTCGGGGCGTCGATGCGCTCGCCGGGGGCGAAGAGAGCGAGCCCGAGCTGCAAGTCGTCGTGGGCCGCGATGCTCACGAGCGTCGTTTCGATCAGGACCTGGTTCTCTCCCAGGTCGAACGCGCCAGCGCGCCCGGCGGTCGCGAGCAGCAAGGAACCAGCGAGAAGGCGGCGCCAGCGCACGCCGACAGCCTACTACGGGTGGGCGAGAGGGGGCTAGACGAAAGCCGGACGGAGCCACGCCCCGGCGAATGCGCCGCCCGCTACGCTCGGGCCCGTCCGGTCTGGCGTGGCGGAGCAGGGGGGCGTGTGGAGAGATGGGTCTGCGGGCTACTGGCTGCGTTTCTGCTCCTCGCCCCGGCGGGCTGTGCGCGCAATGCCGCGCTGAACCGGGCCGAGGCGCGAAGCGAAGCGGGCGATCTCGAGGGTGCGCGCTCGGAACTCGAGCAGGCGCGAGATCTCCATCCGGATTCGGCCGACCTGCGCGTCGCGCTCGGCGAGGCGTACTACCAACTCGCTCGCGACGCACTCGATCGCGAGCATGACGAAGCGCGCTACCTGGGTTTTCTCGAAAAGTCGGTTTCCGAGTTCTTGTCGGCGCTCGAGATCGATCCGCGCGACGAGCGCCCGCATTTCTACCTGGCCGTCATGGATACCTATCGCGGCAATCTCCGGCAGGCACTGCGCGGCTTCAACAACGCACGCAAGCTGCAGCCGTCGGGTGTCGCCTACACGAACATCGGTGAGATCTATGTCTACCTCGGGCAGCTCGGCCAGGCGCAGCGGTGGACGGACATGGGCGTGCAGAAGGGCGCGCCGTACAGCGCCGGGGTCTTCAACGACATGTTGATCGCCTGGAAGCGAGGCGATCTGCGGGAAGCCCGGCAGTGTTTCTCGGAGTTGCGGTCGAGCGATCCGGAAATGTTGCGCACCATCAACGTCGTGCGGCTCCCGCAGGCGCCGAGCGACTTCGAAGCCTTCGCCGGCTACTGCTGCTCGAGCCCCGCCTGCGGGCCCTACATGAAGGACGCTTGTCGGGATCTCGCGCTCGCGGTGAACGAAAGCGAACTTTCGAAGCAGGCGGCGCTGAAGGAGCTGCAAATCGAGATGGATAAGCAGCGCCGTCTGCAAAAAGTCTACGAGCAGCGCAAGCAGCTCGGCCTCGAAGTCGGCGAATTGCCGCCTAGCGAGTGAGTCCCCTCTCGCCCAGCCAGCGCAGCGGCCGTCGGATGGCGTGAGAGGCGAGCAGGCCGCGCGTGCGCTCGGCGATCCAGCGTTCGGCCTCGAGCGGGTCGTCGGTGAAGAGAATCAAGCCGGCGTCTTCGGGCGAAATCGTGCCCGCAGCGACCATACGCTGAGTGATGAACTCCCGCAGCGGCCCCCAATAGTCGAGACCCATCACCACGCAGGGGAAATTCTCGATCTTGCCCGTCTGGATCAGCGTGGCGAGTTCGAAGACTTCATCGAGAGTGCCGAAGCCACCGGGAAGCACGACGAATGCGCAGGAATACTTGACGAGCATCAGCTTGCGCACGAAGAAATGCTCGAACTCGACGAAGCGGTCGAGGTACGCATTCGGCTGTTGCTCGAGCGGCAGCGCGATGTTGCAGCCGATCGAACAGGCGCCAGCTTCCCGGGCCCCGCGGTTCGCGGCTTCCATGACGCCGGGGCCTCCGCCCGTCATCACCGTGAAACCCATGCCGCCGATACGACGGCCCATCTCGCGCGCGAGCGCGTAATAGCGGTCGCCTTCCTCAAATCGCGCGGAACCGAAAACGGTGACACAGGGTTTCAGGAAATGCAGTGTGCGAAAGCCGCGCAAGAGCTCGGCGAAGATTCGCAAGGCGCGCAACAGCTCGCCGAATCGGCCGGCGGGCCCGGCGAGGAAGCGGCGCTCGTTCGAGTTCGCTTGCATGACGGTCTTATTCGCTCAAGCGCGGGGTTGGCGCTAGGCTCCGGCCGCTGCATGGGGGGTTCCAGCGGCCAGCGATCGCGAGCTTCGGTGCGCGCCGTCACACCGGCGGGGCGTTTCCTTGTCGTAGGATCGCGAGTCCATGAGGGAGGTTGCATGCGTAAAATGAGTAGTCGGATGGGTGTCATGGGAACGCTGGCGGCATGCCTGATGCTGCTGTCGGGCGCTTCGGGCTGCGCGACGAGCGGCGATGTGTCTGCGGCGCGCGCCGAATCGCAGGAGGCGCTGCGTGTTGCGCAGGCGGCCGACGCGAAGGCGACGGCCGCAGCGGCGGATGCGGCCGCGGCGCGCGCGGCTGCCGACGCTGCCGCAGCGGAGGCGCGGAGTGCCAGCGAGAAGGCGGATCGAATCTTCCAGCGCTCGCTTCGCAAGTAGCCAACCTGCTGCCGAAACGATCCCGAGCGGGCGCGAGCCGATCGAGATCGGCTCGCAGCGCCGCACTCGTGCTGTGGGTCGCGCTCGCCAGTCTGGCGTGCGCGGGGGGATTCCTTCGTTCTGAATCCCGGGGCGGACGCTACGTCCTGGAGGCGCCGCCGCCGTCGGCGGATCTCGTCGGGAAGCTTTCTTTTCACGAGACGCACGCCGAGGACACGCTGATCGATCTCGCGCCCGCGCTGGGCGTAGGTTACGTCGAGCTACTGGCGGCGAATCCGAAGGTGGATCCCTGGCTGCCGGGCGAGGGCACGCGCCTGGCCGTGCCGGCGGCGCGCCTGCTGCCGAGCGGGCCGCGTGAGGGCATCGTCGTCAATCTGGGCGACCTGCACCTGTACTACTTCGAAACGGGCGCGCCACCGCGCGCCTACCCGATCGGCATCGCAAAGGATGGCTACGCGACACCCACGGGCCTCACGCAGGTGAAGGCGAAGCGCGAGAAGCCCATCTGGGTGCCCGGACCCTCCGCGCGGCGCGACGATCCCAGCCTGCCGTTGCGCGTGAAGCCGGGTCCCGACAACCCGCTGGGGGAGCATGCGCTCTATCTCGGCTGGCCGATGGTTCTGATCCACGGAACCAACGATGCGCGTGGGGTCGGGCGGCATTCGAGCCGCGGCTGCATCCGGCTCTATCCGGACGATATTGCCGAGCTCTATGCGCTCGCGCCGAAAGGCATTGAGGTGCGGGTCGTGAACGAGACGGTGAAACTCGGCTGGATCGGTGGCGAGCTCTACCTCGAAGTGAACCCGGACGCCGCGGAATCTCTCCTGATCGACGAAACCGGCAAACGCGGCGATGCGGGCGCGCCAGCCGGGCTGCACGAGCAAGTGACGCGTGCGGCCGGCAAGCAGGCGGATCGCATCGATTGGGCGCGGGTCGACGACATCGGCCAGCGCCGCTACGGCGTTCCGTCCCGCGTCACGCGCTGATCCGCTTCACGGGCAGCGCCTCGGATCGCAGGAGCGTGCATGACAACGCGCAAGCAAAGCCTTCTGCGAACTCGCTGGAAGCCGCGGCTTCTCGATTGGGCCATGCGGCAGATGGACGATCTGCGCCCCGAGACGCTGGCGCGGGCGCAGGGAGACGTGCTGGAGATCGGCTTCGGGACGGGCCTGAACCTTCGCCACTACACCGCAGGAGTTCAGTCCGTGACGGGCCTGGATCCGATGCTGACCGATGGCTTCGCCAGCGTCGACGAGCGCATCGCCCAGGCGCCTTTCCCGGTGAAGCGCACCGCGCTGCGCGCGGATGGCGAACTGCCGTTCGCTGCCGGCCGCTTCGATTGCATCGTCACGACCTGGACGCTGTGCTCGATTCCCGAACCCCTGAAGGCGCTCGCTGAAATGCGGCGCGTGCTCAAGCCGGACGGTCGCTATCTCTTCGTCGAGCACGGTCGCAGCGAGCGCGCGAGCACGGCTCGCTGGCAGGACCGTTTGAATCCGATCTGGCGACGCATCGCCGATGGCTGCAACATGAATCGCCGCATGGACGAGCTGGTGGAGCAGGGCGGCTTCGAGTTGCTGTCGCTTCAGCGCTTTCGCGCCCGCGGGCCTTCCGTGCTCGCCTGCATGTTCCGCGGCGAGGCGCGCCGGGCCTGACCAGGGAGGAGGCGATGCACGCGTTTTTTCGCAGGCTTCAGACCTTGCCGACGTGCGGCGCCAGCAGCCACCGGTTCGTGCTCGCGCTCGGACTCCTGGCGGTGTTGGGGTGCGCGGATCACGTCGCCCGGAGGGATCTGCTCGCACAGATCGAAGCGGGCAAGCCACCGCCGATCGTCGACGTTCGATCCGCTGGCGAATACGCCGCGTCACACGTTCCTGGAGCGGTCCACATCCCGTTCTATCAGCTGCTGTTCGCGCGCGACCGGATTCCGGCGCCTGCCGAAGCGGACCAGCCCGTGGTGCTCTACTGCGAGCATGGTCCCCGCGCGGGAATTGCCCGAGCGCAGCTCTGGCTCGCCGGTGTAGGACCCGTGGCGTTCCTCGCGGGCCACATGATCGCGTGGAAGCAGGAGGGACTTCCTGTCGAACGCGCCGCCCATGGCGAGGCGATCGAAGCCGAATCGGTGGTGCACTGAGGCGGGCTCGTGCCGGGTCGTGGCCACCGGCTGGGCGAGGCGAACAGGATCCACGGAATCACGAACGCGCTCACCAGCAGCGGGTGCGCGTAGCGGAACTCGGCCGAGGCAGCCGCGAGAAAGTACAAAGCGAAGTACCCCGAGATCAACACGCCCAGAATGAGGGCGTCCGCGTGGCGCTGGTAGGCTGCGAACGAGATCGCCGCGCCGAGGCAGAGCAGCCAGAACCAGACCTTGAATGGGAAGTCGCGCACCCAGCTCTTTCGCCAGGTATCGAAGAACCGATGCACGGGGTGGGTCAAATCCGGTCCCGCGAAGAGGCCCCGCGTCGTCGTTTCACCGAAGAGCGAGAGCTGCTGTTGCATCCCCAGGCCGAGCAGGCGCGAGAACACCATCCAGCGGTGCTTCAGATACGCGCCCGGGTAGCGTGCCACGAGGCGCGTCCATTCTGCCGTGAGCGGCTCGCGCAGGGGCGAAAGCTCGTAGTAGCGAAGACCGGGGATTCCGAACGCGCCGATGATCCGCCAACTCGCCTCCGGGACGTAGGCGTCACGCAACCTCTGAAAGGGTGCGATCGCTGCGAGCGGCGATCCCGCGAACGCCTCTGGCTCGCGTACGTAGATGCCGACAGCGTCGTACACCAGGATCGTTCCGAAGGACCACTCCTCGCTGGCGCCAAAGGTCGCATCCATGAGGCGCGGCGAGAAGAAGACCAGCGTGGCGAGCCCGAGAGCGGCGACGCCGCGTTGCCAGCCGGGGCGGAGAGTCGTCCAGGCCGCGTAGCCGACGAGCGCTACGCCGAAGGGCACTGCGTTGTAGCGGAAGACCGCGGCCGCGATCGAAGCGATGACGAGCAGGGCGAGGCGAAGCCGCGAGCGCGGCAGTGCGAGACCCAGCGCGGCGATCAAGATCGCGAGCGCGAACCAGACGTCCTTCCAGAGCGTTGCGGCGATGGCCCACGAGGGCGGCAGTGTGACGAAGAGCGCGAGCAGGACGAGGGCGAGGAGCGCATGCCGGCGTGCGCGCAGTGCGAGCAACGTCGCGAGTCCGAAGTAGAGCCCCGTCTGCAACCAGAACACGGGCGCGGGCGTGCCGAAGAGGCGGCCAGATCCGCCGAGCAGGAAGGAAAGCAGGGGCGGGTGGAGGTTCGTGTATTCGCCTGCCAAACCCTGTTGGTACTGGAGGAATACGTCCGGACTCGTCCCGCCCGGCGCGAATGCGAAACCGACGCACAACCACCAGGCGGCAACCGCGAGAGTCACCGCGATCTTCAGCGCTCGGGATTGGCAGATGCGCTGATCCAGACGTGCGAGCCGCGTCGACACACCCTCGCGAACGCGCAGCTGCTTCGTGGGCGGCGCCACTCCGGTCGGGGAGTCGGAACGGGTCACGCGGCTCCCGCTCTCCGGTCGGAAAACACCAGACCTCCCGCCAGTGCGAACCCCGCCAGCGACAGCCCGGCGCCGATCCGCACCGACCACGGGCGATACTCGAAACGCACGCGATGAGCGCCCGCAGCGAGCTCGACGCCGCGCAGGACGTAGTTTGCGCGCAGGATTCTTGCAGGCGCGCCGTCGACCCAGACGCGCCAACCCGGATAGTACGATTCCGAAACGACGAGAATTCCGGGCCGGTCGAGCGCAACCTCGATCTCGAGTTCCGTTGCTGACGGCGCGCGTACCTGTGCGGGTGTCGCTGCTGGAGCGGCCGCGGGATCCGCGTAGGCGCGCGCCGGAGCGGCTTCGAGGATCGCTTCCCGGCGCGGATCGAAATCCGGCGCGATCAGCCGCGCGAGGGCGGCCTCAGGGCTCGTGGCGACCTGCGCTCCGTAGGTCACCCAGGCCCTGCCCGGGCGGTCCTGGTTGCGCAGGACGGTCTGCCAGCTGCCGGCCGGGCTGAAGGTGTCCTGCCAGGTGCCCGCTGCCGTGAAGTTCGCCAGTGCGGTGAACGGGACGACCAGGATCTCGACGTCGAAGGCGTCGAGAAAACCTTCGGCCGCCGCGAGCCGCGGCCAGTGCACGCGGTGGAATCCCTTCCCGACACCGAATTGCGCGGCGAGGTCGCGTTGGCGCGCGATCGGCAGGGTCAACTCGAATCCGAACAGGCTCTGCCTGCGCTCGTAGAACGTCGAGCCCCAACGCAGATCGTGAAGCGAGAGCCAGCGTCCAGATACCTCGGGCGCGAGAGCGCGGCGCAGCATGGCGCGGGTCTCCGGCGGGTCGTGCCGGCGCAGCGGTCCGGCGTTGTCACCCATCGGGTAGGCGGCGACCTGGGCGACGAGCAGCAGAGCCAGGGCCGCCGCCGCGGTCGCGAGGCGAAAACGCGTGCGCGGCAGCAGCGCAGCGGCTGCGATGCCGAGCCCGCCGGCCACGCGCAGGGCGCTCACCTGGGCGTCTGCGGGCAGCGCGCCCGCGAGTGCGTGCAGCGCGGCGATTCGGGCCCACGCGCCGCTCGCGTCCAGCGCAGGCGTCGACGCCAGAGCCGCCGCGCTGATCACGCTGCCGAACACGGCGATGGCTGCCACGAGCCAGGAGGCAGCGAGTCCGCGTTTCCCCGCTTTCGGGGATGCGACGAACGCCTCCGCCCCCAACGCGACGAGGTAGGCCAGCGAGAATTGACAGGTGAGAAGCCACATGCGCGCGTGTCGGATCCCCGCGAGCCCCGGCAGCTCGCGAATCAGCAGCCAGAGTCCGAGCAGCATCGAAATGCAGAAGGCGAGCAGGGCGAGTGGCACGCGCCCGGCGCGCTGCAGCAAGCCCCCGAACGCAAAGGCCACCACGCCGGGCAGGAACCAGAAGAGGGTGAGGCGCGCGAGCTCTCGCGCGGGCAGCGTGCCGGTATCGACGCTGGCCTGCTCGACGAACTCGCTCGCGATCGAGGCGCGCGCAGAATGCGCAGCCAGTTCCGCCATGGGAACGAGCTGAAGGCCCGCGATCAGCGCTCCGAGCGCGAGTCCGGAAGCGACGCGAACGAGTGTGCGACCGGCGGGCTGAGGCCATGCGCCGAGCGCGAGCCAGGCGCTGGCTGCGATGCCGAGAAGCATCGCCGTCTGCAAGGGGAACTCCGGGTATCCCGCGAGCAGCTGCAAGGCGAAGACAGCGCCGAGGGCCGCAATCGGTCCTCGGCGCTGCGAGCGCGCGACACACACCGCAAGCCAGAAGACCCAGGGTATCCAGGCCACGCTCGCGAGCTGATTCGGGTGATGATTCGCCCCGAGGAGCGTGCTGTTGAAGGCGAGAAAAGCCGCGCCCGCAAAGGCGCCGAACGCGGCAATTCCCTGGCTGCGCAGAAAGAGCAAGCCGCCGACGGCGAGCAGCAATTGGTGGAAGATCAGGAATGCGGGTGTTGCGTGATCGAGAGGGAAGAGGGCATAGCAGGCAATCTTCGGGGGATAGAGCACGGCGGGCTGGATCGTCGCGAGAAAGGGCAGGCCCGCGAATTCGAGGCGGTTCCAGGTGGGCAGGCGTCCCGCGAGCAGCTCCTGGTTTCCGTAGAGGTAGCGCGGCAGGAAGTAACTGTGGAAATCGAATGTGTGCAGGCCCTGGGCGTTGCCCGTGGCTTCATCGGCGCGCGGTGCGTAGATCGCCCATTGCAGCGCGACGAGCAGCAGCAGAGCGAGCGCCGGCAGGGCCAGTTTTCGTGCGCCGGCGCGAAACGACGCCATGGCGGTTCAGGCTAGCAGCCCGTCCACGAGCGCTGCGACTCTCGCGCTGGCGCCGTGGCGGCTGCTGCTTGCGTTGGTCGGGGTGCCTGCCGCGTCCGGCGGGCTCAGCGGTTCATCGCCGTCCGTAGGCGATCGATGATCGAAGCCGCCGTGCCGCGAGCGTCGGCGAGAATCGCGTCGGCCGACTGTTTGATCTCCTGCCAGGAGACCTCGGCGGCCGTGGTGAGACTCCGGACGGCATTCCCGGCGTCGCGTCGCTTGGCTTTGAGGGTTGCGAGCTGGGTGCGCGCATGCGCCTTCAGCTCGCGAACCCGCACGCGCGCGTCGGCCTCGATCTTTCGTTCCGCCTTGCGCACGCCGTGCTGGATCTCGCGCATCGACTTCTCCAGATGCCCGATCCCCTGCTTGATCTCCCCATAAGCGGCCCGCGCCTCCGGCGAGAGTTTCGGCTTCGAGCTCTTTGCGCGCGACGTCTTCTTCTTCGTGGTCTTGGCGGCCATCGTTTTCCCCATCGTTTCGAGAGGACGGGATCCTATCGCGTTCAGGACTGGGAGCCATGCGTCGGCGCGAAACGCTCGGGGCGCTGCGGCCGGGTTTTGCGTGGCTCGCAGGCGCTGCCGGTAGAGTTTTGGCGCCGCCAGTCGCGTGGCCACGGATCGCCGGGCGCGTTGGGGTGGTTCCTGCGCTGCTCGTCAGCGCGAAGCAAGCGCGTGCGCGCGCAAGCCCGGGAGATCCGCGACGCGGGTGCGGAGCGCGAGCGTCGCCAACCGCTCGCCGAGGGGCACCAGCCCGGCACTCGCGATCCAGGCTTCGTGTCCGACGACCCGCGCGACGGGGGGCGTCGTCATCCCGGCGCGTTCCGCCACGCGCGGCGCAATCCGCTGATAGGCCGCGGCAAACTCCGCGGCATCGGATTCCGAGTCCCACGCCGTGAGCCACACGAACTCGCGGCGCTCCCCGCAGCGCGCCGCGAGCCAGCGGTCGCCGTCCCAGCCTTCCCATGCCGCGCTGCGCCCGGGTCCATCGAGATCGCGAAACAACACTGCGATGTGGAGTTCACCCAGGGTGTCCTCGAAGACCAGCTCGCATTCCGCCGGGAGCGCCGCTCTCGCCTGCGCGAGGTCGATCGCCTGGAAGGGCTCGTGGCGCTTGTCGGGGTGCAGCACCTGCTCGGTCGAAGCCGGGGGATGCGTCAACAAGGCGTTGCCTTCCTCGAGAGACAAGCCATGACCGTAGGCGTAGGGAAACTCGAGCGTGAGGCGCAGCAGGGCGGGGGCTTCGGCCAGGGCGGCGTGCGGGAGTGAAGCGTCTGCGTCGTCGAGATTCGCAGCCAGTGCAGCCGCGGCTGGCGGCTCGAGCTCGAGGGCGGCGAAACCGTAATTCAGGGCGTCGCCTTCGAGCGCGGCCTGCACCGCGCTGGCCGCGTCGCTCTGGCTCTTCCAGAAGGGATCCGGATCCATCAGCTCCGCAAAGGCCTGGTGCTGGAGGAAGTGCACCAGCTCGTGGGCGACGATCATCTCGTTGGGCAAATCGCGGTGCGCGAAAGCCGAGCGCAGGCGCAGCGACCATGGGGGCGCGCCATCGTCGAGTAGGTAGAGCGTGCGGTGCGTCGGGAGGTAAAGACCGCGGATCTCTTCCGAATAGACGCGGATGAATGCGTCCGCGAGATCGAGTTCCGCCGGCCACAGACCGAGCGTCGTGAGCCCTTCCTGATAGTTCTGGATTTGTGCGCCGCTCCAATCGGCGGCGAGCGCTTCGTGCAGGATCGCGGGGAGCTCAGCGGTAGCCAGGACGCGCGTCCGCGCCGCCGTCTCCGGCGCGATGCCGCGGGCGCGGGCGGTGCGGGCGACGATCTGTTCGAACGGCGCGGGCCGCAGCTGGCCGTCCGAGACGAGCGAGTACGCGCAACCCGACGCTCCGAGGAGGGACGCGAGCAGCAGGCCGAGGGCGCAGGCTCGCCCCCGGATCACGCTTGCGTGTCTCGCGCGCTGCCCCGCGTGCCGAGGCTCCAGATCCCGGAGCCCTTCGTCGCGATGAACAGGAAGACGAAACAGTAGAGCGCCGCGAGTTCGCCCTCGTTCTCGATCGGAAACAGCGCGCGGCCCTGGTGCGCCAGGAAGTAGGCGAAGGCCATCAAGCCGCTACACAAGAACGCGGCGCTTCCGGCCTGGAAGCCGGTTGCCACCAGGATCCCGCCGACGAGTTCGATGCTGCCGGCGAACCAGACCAGACCGAAACTGGCCGTCCCGCCCGCTTCGTCGAGGCCGCCGAAAAAGCCCAGCATTTTCTGCGCTCCGTGACAGGCGAAGAGAAAGCCCACGACCATTCTGAGAACGGCGTAGGCGGGCTCCGAGTATTTGCCGAGAACGCGCTCCATGGCACCTCCGGGTTGGGGATCTTTGCTTGCCTGCGCCAGGCGCGGCGCCGATTCGCGAGGGCTCGGGGAGCGCTCGAAAACCCGCGGCGCGCGTGCCGGGCGGGACGCAGAATAGCGGCCCTACGGCTTCCGTTCCGCGCCATGCGGGTGGCGGTGATGCAGGTCGGGGGCGTGGGGATGGGCGTGGGCCTGCGCGGGATGCGCATGCGCGTGGGAATGCCCGCGGACTGCGGGGATCCCCTCCGAGCGGGCATGAGCATGGTGACCGTCGTCGTGGCGATGCCAGTGGCGGTGCGTTTTGGCCTCGTGCAGGTGCCAGTGGCCATGCGGATCCCTCGCGAGCAGGACCAGCGCGAACGCCATCAGCGCTGCCGCGCCAAATTGCTCGGGGAGCAGCGGTTCGCCGAGCAGCAGCCAGGCAAACGCGACGCCCCACAGTGACGCGCTCGCGAAGGCCAGCTGCGAGCGGGCCGCGCCCAGCTGCTGGGCTGCGCCGATCAGCAACACGAGCGAGAGGCCGAAGCTCGTGGCGCCGATCACGAGCGCGAGCCCCGCGTTCCACGGCTCGAAACCATCGCTCCCGGTGAGACCGAGCCCGAGCGCGAGGTTCACGCTGCCCGCGACCAGGCCTTTCGCGAAGGTGGATTGTGCGGGAGTGAAGGAGTCGATGCGCGAGGTCCAGTTGTTGTCGAGTGCCCAGCACAGGCTTGCGGCCGCCACGAACAACAGCGCGGAGGGCGGCGCGCCTGCGGCGTGTGCCGGGAGGGCGAGCAACGCGCTGCCGCCGCATACGAGCAGGACGGCGAGCGCACCGCGGGGGCCGAGATGTTCGTGAAAGAAGGCGCGCGCCAGCAGCGCGGTGGCGACGACTTCGAGATTGAGCCAGAGGGCCACGGATCCAGCGGGCGCGCGCTCGAGCGCCGCGAGCAGCAAGACCGGCGCGAGCGCGCCTCCGAAGACGACGACGCCCGCCAAGCGAGCCAGGTTCGCGCCTCTGCGCGCGAACGGCGCGAGGCCGCCGCGTAGCGCGACCGGCGCGAGGGCCATGGCAGCGCCCAGGTAGAGCAGACCCGCGAGCGTCATCGGCGCGAGTTTCGCCACGAGCGGTTTGCACAGCGGAGTCGAGGCGCCGAACAGGGCGGCAGCCGCGAGCGCGGACGCGAGTGCGGTGAAACGGGGCTTCAGGGTCGCTCCCATCGCTCGCAGCGTGAGCCCGCGAAACGAGCTGGTGAGCCGCGCACGTCCGCCAGCGTATCGGAGGGCGATGGCGTTCGGAATCGCGTCGGCGCCGCGCGGCCTGCGACGCTTCGCCCCAGCGCCCTGGGCCCCGGGGAGCGGCGCCCCAAGCGGGGTCGTTCGCGAGGCCGCTGGGCGGCGCCGGGCGCGGGAGCGCTCCGGCACGCGCCATGCACCTCCTGGAGTGGGAGGTGTCGCAATGCAGACGAGTGTCAAGGAGTTCATGAGCGGTGATCCGGTTTCGATCGCGCCGGGTGCATCGGCCTTGGCGGCGTATGAAACCATGCTGCGTCATGGCATCCGCCACCTGCCGGTCGTCGGGCCCGACGCGCGAGTCATCGGTGTGATCACGGCCGATGATCTCGCGGCGGCGCTGGCGCTTCCCCTGCGCCCGCGGCGTGCGCTCGAAGCGCCGGAGCGCCGCGCTGCACTCGAGTGGGCCGTGGGCGAGCTGATGACCCACGCGCCCGAGACGCTGACGCGCGATGCAACGCTCGCCGAGGCGGCAGAACGGATGGCGGAGGGACGCTTCGGCTGTCTTCCGATCGTCGACGAGAGCGGGCGACTCGAAGGGCTGCTGTCGGAGACGGATCTGCTGCATGCATTCGTCAGCATGCTCACGAATCAGGGCCTGAGAGACCGCGAGAAGCCGGATGCGCTTGCGGAGCTGGTCGCGCAGCTCGAGCGCGAGCGCTCGCGTATCGTCGAGCGCTTCGATCGCCAACAAGCCGTCGATCGGGATACCATCAGCGATCTCCACGAGCACCCACTCGACGATCTCGATCGCGGCGCCGAGCTGAGCGAGGTTCAGCTGACGGACGCGCTGGCGGGGCTCGCGGCGCGCCGCCTGGCCGCCCTCGATCGTGCGCTCGACCACGCCGCTCAGGGCCGGCTCTCGATCTGTGACGCGTGCAGCGGCCCGATCTCGCTCCCGCGTCTGCGAGCGCTTCCGGGTGCGACGCTGTGCATCGATTGCGCGCGAGCTCGGGAATCCGGCAAGGGGTAGCCGAGGGGCTGGATCGAAGCCTAGAGTGATGCCGGCTCTGGCGGCCCTCCTCACGGCCCGCGCGGGAGCCGGGGGGATCGATGCCGCAGGCGAAGGGCCACGCGCCGACGTTCGTGGCGGGTGCCGCCGCGCCGCAGTTCCCGTTTGCGTTGCGCAGGCTCGCTGTCCGCGGCTGGCTGCTCGTCGTGCTCGTTCTCGCGCTGGTTCCAGCAGCTTTCGCCGCGCCGCAAGCCGAGGTCTATCGCGTACAGCACCGCACGGCCGAGGAGTTGCTGCCGTACGCCGAGGCGACGCTCGGCGGCGAGGGGCGCGTCGTCGTCGATGCGGGCACGAACTCGCTCGTGCTCTTCAGCGAACGCCCGGATCTGTTGCGCAGCGCGCTCGCCTTGCTGGCTGCGCAGGATCGTGGCCTGCGCACGGTGGTGCTCGACTACGCGTCCCAGCGCGCGAGCGATCTCGAGTCCGCAGGTGTCCACGTCGCCTGGGGGGTGGCGACCGGCGGGCTGCGCATCGGCAATCTCCTGGTGCCGGCGGACAGCTCGCAGCTGCGCGTCGCTGCGCAGGCGCAGAGTGCGCGTGGCAAAGCGAGCCTTGGCGGCAACGTCCGCATCCTCGAAGGCCAGTCGGGTCGCATCGCTTCCGGCGAGACGGTGGCGCTCACCACGCGCGGTCGGCGTGACGTGACGACGACGCTGGTGCCAGCGGATTCGGGTTTCGAGGCCAGCGTGCGCGTGCTCGGCGATGGGCGCGTGCACCTCGAGCTCCGGCCCTTCGAAGCGCGGTTCCGGGCCGACGGTCGGATCGAAACATCCGAAGCCGTCACCACTTTGGTGCTGACACCGGGCAAGACGGTGGTGATCGGCGGGTTGAGCGAGGCTCGCGGCGCTGCGAGTGTCGACGCTTTTTCAGGCGCACAGCAGGAGCACACGCGCGATGAGCGCGTGCTGACGATCACGGCGCGAGTCGAGTGAGCCGTCCGCCCGCATGGGGTGAGGGCGCGAGTGTGCAGGCTGCGCTCGAGCTGCTCGTGGAAATCGAGCGCAGCGCCGCGCCCGCCGACGTCGCGTTTGCAACCTTTCATCGCCGCGTCCGGCGACTCGCGGGAGCTGAACGCCATGCCGTCCAGGAGCGCGTGCGCGCGTGGTTGCGCCGACGCGCCTCGCTCGATTGGTGGATCGCGCGGGCGGGCGGGCAGCCGCAGCCCCGCACGCGTGCACTGGCCGCGCTGAGTCTGCTCGAGCAGTGGCCGCCGGAGCGTCTCGCGCGTGTCTTCGGCGGCGCGCCGGGCCATCCCCAGCGCTTGCGCGCGCCCGAGCGGGCGCTGCTGTCGGCGCTCGCGGGATGCTCGATCGACCATCCCGAGCAGCCGCGCAGTGTGCGTCTCGAGTGTCCGGAGTGGCTGCTCACGGAGCTCGAGCCGGTTTTCGGCGCCGCGCTCGAACGCGAACTGGCCGCGTTGCGCAGCCCGGCGCCCATCGATCTACGCGTGAACACGCTCGCGACCACGCCCGAGGAGGCGCTGGAGTCGCTGCGAGCCCAGGGCGTCGAAACCGTGGCGACGGCGTACTCGCCCCTCGCGCTGCGCGTGAGCGGGACACCGGAAATCGCTTCGCTCGACGCGTTTCGCCGGGGCTGGGTCGAGGTGCAGGACGAAGGGGCGCAGATCGCGGCCCTGTTGCTCGAAGCGCAAGCGGGCGAGCAGGTGCTCGATTTGTGCGCGGGGGCCGGTGGCAAGACGCTCGCGCTCGCAGCCGCGATGCAGGGGCGCGGTCGACTCGTCGCCTGTGACGTGCGCTCCGGACGCAGCCGCCGCGCAGCGGTGCGCCGGCGGCGTGCGGGCGCGCACAACGTCGAGGAGCGCACGCTGGTGGACGAGCGCGACCGTTGGCTCGCGCGCCAGAACGGGCGCTTCGATCGGGTGCTGGTCGATGCGCCGTGCAGCGGCGTCGGAAGCTGGCGGCGCAATCCCGACGCCCGTTGGCGCCTGACACCGGCAGAGGTGGCCGAACTCGTCGCGTTGCAGCGCCGGCTGCTGCGCGCCGCCGTCAGCCTGCTGCGGCCCGGCGGGCGGCTGCTCTACGCCGTCTGCACCTGGCTGCCACGCGAGACCGAGGCGCAGGTGCGCTGGCTGCTGGCCGAGGAGCCGGGGCTGCGCCGCGTTTCACTCAGCGAGGCCTGGCGACGCCAGCTCCGCGGCGAACCGCCGTCGACACCCGAGGGGGACATCCTGCTGACGCCGGAGCGCCACGCGACCGACGGTTTCTTCCTCGCGCTTCTCGAGCGCGAAGCGTCTCCGCCGCACGCGCTCGCTGCCCGCGCGGATCCGGGCTAGTTCCCGCGCAGCCTCGCCTCGAGCGTGGCGAGCCGCTGACGCGGCTTGGGGTTCTGGGGGTCGAGCTCGGCTGCTCGGCGATACTGCTCGCCCGCCTCGGGCAGGCGCCCGGCGAGCTCGAAGGTGAGCCCGAGTTGGTACGGCGCGCGAGCGTCCGTCGGGTCGAGCGCCGCTGCGACACGGTAGGCCTCGATCGCCTCCGCGATCCGTTCCTGTGCGTGCAGCGTGCGTCCGAGATCGAAGTGGAGCGCCGCGTTCTCGCGATCCACCGCGAGCGCGGCGCGATACTGCGTCTCGGCCTCGGCGAAGCGGCGGTGGGTGCGCAACCAGGTGGCGAGATTGCCGCTCATGGCGCTCGCGCGCGGGCTCACGCGGAGGGCCTGGCGGAACAGGGTCTCGGAGTCGCGCCAGCTCTGCACCTGCAAGAAGGCAACGAAGCCGTAGCCGACGAGCACGCCGCTGGCGGCGGCGCAGAGCCCGCGGCGGAGGGCGGGGGCGCGTACGCGCGCGAAAACTTCGGCCACTCCCCAGACGATGGCGATGCCGAGCCCGATCGTCGGGAGGTAGCTGTAGCGGTCGGCGAGCGCCTGGCGTCCGACGTGCACGATGCCGATCGTCGGGACGAGCATGCCGAGAAACCAGAGCCAACCCACCGCGAGATGCGGGTGCGCGCGCGCACGTAGCACGGCCAGCGTGATCGCGAGGACGAGCGCGGTGGCGGCGGCGACCGCGACGGCCTCGAGCGGCAGGCCTCCCTGCGTCGGGAGATAGGGATGCGGGTAGAGCACGGCGAGATCGCGCGGCCAGACGAACTTTCCGAGGTAGCGGGCGATGGCGACCACCGCGTTTGCGGCGCGCTGCGCGGGCGAGACCTCGTCGCTCGCAATCAACACGTGGCGTTGGTAGTCGATCGTGAGCAGGCTCGAGAGCGCAGCCAGAGCGAATAGCGGGGTCTTTTCGAGCACGAGCTTCAGCCAGGATCGCTTGCGCGCGAGCGGCCAGATGTCGAGCAGCAGCAGCGCGAAGGGCAGCGTGACGAGCGTCGGTTTCGCCAGCAGGCCGAGCGCGTAGCAGGGGAGGGTTGCGAAGCCGGCGGCGCGAGATCCCCTGCGCGCGTAATCTGCGTAACAGATGAGTGTCAACATGCCGAAGACGCCGGCGAGCACGTCCTTGCGCTCGGAAACCCAGGCGACGGATTCGACGCGCAGCGGGTGCCAGGCCCAGAGCGCCGCCGCCGCCGCGCTGCGCCAGGTGGCGCCCGTCAGGCTGCGCAGCGCGATGAAGAGCAGCACGGAAGCGAGCGCATGCAGCAAGAAGCTGGTGGCGTGGTGCCCCCCGGCTGCCAGGCCGTAGAGCTCGACGTCGAGCATGTGGGAGAGCCAGGTGAGCGGATGGGGGAGATGGTTGATCTGGATCTCGCCCTTCGAAAAGGCGAAGGCGAGCCCGTCGCGCGACAGGCCGCGGCTCACGGTGGGATTCTCGAACACGTACTGATCGTCGTCGAAGGCGACGAAATCGAAATGCAGGCTCTGGCCGTAGATGGCGATCACTCCCAGCGCGAGCGCGAGCCCGATCCACAGGCCGCGGCACCGGGAAGCCGCATTCTGGCGCTCGTGCATGCGGGACTCGTGCAAGCGCTGATCCACCTTCATTACCGGGAATGCCGCCAGGCCGTGGGCGCCGGGCGCTAACGGAGGCCGTGCTTGGCTTGCGCTGCCGCCAGGCGCTCGCGCGGCTTCGGGTTGTTGGGATCGATTTCGATGGCGCGTCGATAGTGCTCGATGGCTTCGGCGAGCCGCCCTGCGAGTTCGTAGGTCACCCCGAGCTGATAGAGAGGGCGCGGATCGCGAGGATCCGACGCCGCGGCCGCACGGTATTCCGCGACCGCTGCGGCGGTGTTTCCCTGCGCGTGCAGCGCACGGCCGAGGTCGAAATGCAGCGTGGCGTTGCCCGGGTCGATCGCGAGGCCCGTCCGGTACTGCTGGGCGGCTGCGTCGAATTGGCGGTGGACGCGCAGCCAGCCCCCGAGGTTGAGGTGCATCACGGTGGCCCGCGGGCTGACGGCCAGGGTGTGGCGAAAGAGTGTCTCGGATTCTCGCCAGATCTGGGTCTGGACGAAGGCCACGGCGCCATAGCCCACGAGCGCGCCAACGGCCGCAACGGCCAGCCCGCGGCGCAACGCAGGTGCGCGCACGCGGGCGATCAGATCCGCGGCGCCCCAGACCAGTGCGACGCTGAGCCCGATCATCGGCAGGTAGGTGTAGCGATCGGCGTGCGCCTGGCTTCCGACCTGAACCAATCCGATCGTCGGCACGAGCATGCCCAGAAACCAGAGCCAACCCAGCGCGAGATGGGGCTGTCTGCGCGCGAGCCACGCGGCCAGCGTGAGAACGACCACGAGCGCGGCGGCCAGCGCGATCGTGAGGATGTCCAGCGGGACGCCGCCATGCGCCGGGAGGTAGGGATGCGGATACAGCGGCGCCAGGCCGACGGGCCAGACGAGCTGTTCGAGATAGCGGGCGACGGCGACCACCGCGTTCGCGGCGCGATGCAGCGGGGAGACGGCGTCGACGGGCGCCATCCAGCCGAGGTGGAAGTAGACGGTGAGCCCGCTCGAGAGCGCAGAGAGCGCGAAGAGTGGCAGCTTTTCGATCACGAGCCGCGCGAACGTGCGTTGCCGCGCCAGGGGCCAGTAGTCGAGCAGCAGCAGCGCAAAGGGCAGCGGGACGAGCGTCGGCTTCGACATCAGCCCGAGTCCGAAGCTCAGGATCGCGCCCCACCAGGCGGCGCGGGATTCGCGCCGCACGTAACGCGCATAACAAACCAGTGTCAGCATGGCGAAGACGCCGGAAAGCACGTCCTTGCGCTCGGAAATCCAGGCGACGGATTCGACGCGTAGGGGATGCCAGGCCCAGAGCGCCGCCGCCGCCGCGCTGCGCCAGGGGGCGCCCGTGAGGCGGCTGAGCGCCGCGAAGAGCAGCACGGATGCGAGCGCGTGCAGCAAGACGTTCGTCGCGTGGTGGCCGCCTGCGGCGAGGCCGAAGAGCTCGACATCGAGCATGTGGGAGAGCCAGGTGATGGGGTGGAAGGGATGCCCTTCCTGGAGTCGGCCTCTCGAAAACGCGTAGACGACTCCCTCGCTGGAGAGGCCTGCTCGCACGCTCGGGTTCGCCGTCAAGTACTGGTCGTCGTCGTAGCCGACGAAGTCGAAGTGCAGCGTCTGTCCGTAGATGGCGAGCACGCCGATCACGAGTCCCAGCGCGATCCACAAGCTCCCGTGGCGGAACGGCTTTTCTGCGTGCTCTTGCATGCCCGTCTCGCTCGCGGTGAGGCCCTCTTCTAACACAGCGGATGCCGCTCGGCTGCCCGGGCGCTCCCGGTAAAGGCGGAGCGCGGAGCAGCCGAATACGGGGGGATTCATCGGCTCGCGAGGAGCGACCCATGCGTTCATTCGGCGACCCGTGCGCCCCCGGTTTCGATTGGCGCCCGACGCGGCTTTGGGCGCTCGCGCTCGCGTTCAGCTGCCTGGCGTGTGCCACGGGAGCCCCGGCGCCGCCGCGGGAGGGGACCGGGACGGCCTGGGGTTACCTGAAACTCGTGCCGCGCGAAGGCGTGACGCCCCACCAGGCCGGGGGGTCGCCCTACGCCGACCGGCGCATGCGTGATGTCACCTTCGTCGATTACTCGAAGCCCGGCTTCGCCGTCGTCTACCTCGACGCTGGCCCGAGCGTCGGCGGCAGCGCAGAGCTGTTGATCCGGACGACGGGCGTGCGCACCCGGCTCGATCCTCCGCAGGCCGCCGTGGGAGCGGGCGGCGTCGTCGTCGTTCGGAACGCGTCCGCCGCCCCACACGTGCTCTCGGCTCCCGCCCTGGGCGTCGTGCGACGGCTCGAGCCCGGAGAGCAGGTGGAGCTCGCGCTTCCGGACGCCGGAGAACAGTCGCTCTTTCTGCTCGACGTGCCGCGCTCGGAGTCGACGTTGTTCGTCGCCCCGGGCCCCTTCGCCGTGGTTTCCGCCGAGGGCCGTTTCGAGCTGAGCGGGATCGTTCCCGGACGTTACGCCGTGCTGGCCTGGCACCCGCGTTTCCCTCCCGCGCGCGCCTCGCTGGATCTCGGCCCCAATCGCGTCGTGAGGCTCGATCTGGAAATGGGCGTCGATCAACACGGGGGGGGCGAGAATGCGCCGGCAAATCAGCCGTAGCGCCATTCTCGCCGGCTCGTGCCTCGGCATGCTCGCGCCGGCAGCGAGCGTGCGCGCGCAAAGCCAATCGGAACTGCTCGAGATCATCCAGCGGCTCGAGCAGCGCGTTGAACAGCTCGAGACCCGCGCGGAGGACGAGCGCGCGCAGCCTGCGAACGAGACTCGGGCGCTCGAATACCAGCCAGCGGAACCGGAGCGCGGCAGCAGCTGGGCGGACCGCGTGCGTTTGTCGGGCAGCGCCGACACCGGCTGGTTTGGCGGACAGTCCGACAGCGTCACCTCGAACGATGCCTTCCAGATCTGGGACACACGTTTCTTTGTCGAGGCCGAGCTCGCCCGCGACGTGATGTTCGGCGAGACCCGGCTCGTCCGCGACATCGGCTTCGTCTTCGAGTGGGATCTCGTGCGTCTCAGCTCCCTCCAGAACAAGGTCGGCGAGCTCTACGTGGATTTCCAGGGACTGGCAGAGCAGGACTGGGCGAACGTCCAGATCGGCCGCTTCCAGATTCCGGTCGGCGAGAATTATCTGCGCTTCAGTCAGGGGTACGCGAGCAACCCGTTCATCTCCAACACGGTCGGCGGCCCCTGGTACTGGGACGAGGGCATTCGCAGCTACGGCCGGATCGGGAAGATCGGCTGGGTCACGTCGGCGACCGATGGGGAGACGCAATTCAACTTCGATCCCAACACCGACAAGCAGTTCAGCGTGAAGATCTTCAGCGATCCCACGCCCTGGCTTCACGTCTCGGCGAGCGGGTTGCGCTCGGGCGCGATGGGATCGTCGACCTCGCCCGCGATGGGCGCTCTCTGGCTCGGCGAATCCTGGGCGCGCGCTTTCGGTGCGGGCACCAGCGTGCCGAACTACGACGGTGGGGTCGCGGTCGCCGACGGCCCGAATCGTTTGAAGGAAAGCTGGCTTGCGGGCGGAGATGTGATCCTTCACTTCCAGGATCTCGTGCGCGTATGGCTCGCCGGCGGCTGGTACGGCATCGACTCGACCGGCGCGAGCCTCTACGACCGCAATCTCTATTACTGGATTGCCGAGGTCGTGCTCGAGGGCGCGGCCGCCTCACCCTTGCTCACCCCCTTCTACCTCGGATTGCGCGCGAATGGACTCGGCACCTACGACTCGAATGAAGGCTATCTGCTCGACGTCCGGCAGGCCGGGAATCTCGGCTACAACGCCAAATCGCTCGAAGCCTATTCGCTGGTGCTCGGCTGGCGTCTCACGGACGGTGTCACGCTGCGGGCCGAGTACAGCATTGTCGACGTCGGAGTGGTGAGCGGCGTGAACGCCGCGGTTCGCGCGAATGCGCAGGATCAGGACACCTACGGCGTCGCGATCGGGGTTGCCTTCTGATGCGCGCAAACAGTCTCGCTCGACGTCTCGGCGCGTTCGCGCTGCTCGCCTGGCTCGCCGGGTCGCTCGCACCCGCCGCCGCACAGGACACCGCTACTGGATCCGTGCAGGGGACCCTGCGCTTGCGCATCGAGGGCGCGAAGATCGCCGAGGCCGGCCCCATCGTCGCCTACCTCGAGCCGCTCGACGGCACGCCGCGGCCGCCGGTTCCCACGGCCAGGCCCAGGGTGAATCAGAAGGACGCACGCTTTTCACCGCAGTTTCTCGCGATTGCTGCGGGTCAAAGCGTGGCCATGCCCAACGATGACGCGATCTATCACAACGTCTTTTCGTACTCGACGCCCAACGACTTCGATCTCGGGCTGTATCCGGCCGGCGAGTCGAGGTCCGTCAGCTTCCGGCACCCGGGGGTCGTTCGCACCTACTGCTCGATTCACGAATCGATGAGCGGCACGATCTTCGTCGCGCCCACGGCCTATTTCGCCGTCGTGCGTGCGAGCGGCGCCTTCGAGATCCGTGACGTGACACCGGGGCGCTATCGGCTGAAGACGTGGAGCGAGCGGCTGCCCGAGACCGTCCGTGAAATTCTCGTACCGGCGGGGAGCGGCGCAGCCGTCGAGCTGACGATCGGGGCGGCCAGGCAATGAAGGGCACGCTCTTCATCCGGCTGCTCTTCATCCTGTGCGGTGTCGCGACGGCGTCCACGGGCCTCGCGCTGGCGCTGCAACACCGCTCGCTGACGGCCGATCTCGAACGCGCCGGGGAGCGCCGGCTGGAAACCGCCGTGAAGGCGGCGGATCGACTCGCGTCGAACCATCTGGATGTGCTCGTGGAGCGCTATCGGGCCGTTTCGGGCACGCCGCAGTTCCGGGCCAATCTGGAAGTGAACGACGCGCCGACCCTCGCGCACTATGCCGAGGCGCTGCGCGCGCAGCAGGGCGCCGTGCGCATCGCGTTTCTCGATCGCGACGATCGGATCGTCGCGGGTGCAGGCGACCCGAAAGCCGACGCACGCGCGGTGGGCGTGCCGGAGGCGAACCTGATCGCGAGCGGCGGTCGACCGCTCGCCGTGGTTTCGGTGGCGCTCGCGACGGGCGCGCAACGGATCGGACGGCTGCTCGCGGTGCACGAGGTCGGTCGGGAGACGCTCGCGGAGTGGTCGCGGCTGTGCGGTGCGGAGGTGACTTTCCGCGCCGACGCCGGGACTTCGGGCGAGCACATCGAAGCCGTGGCTCGCGATCTCGGCGCGCTCCAGATGCGCGTGGTCCTGTCGCTGGCTGCGGAACGCGAAGCGCTGGGCCGCTCCCAGCGGAATCTGCTGCTGGCCGGCGTGCTCGCGCTCGCGGCGGCGTTCGGCGCGAGCGTGTTTCTGTCGCGCGGTCTCGTGCGGCCGATCCTCGAGATTCAGGAGGCCGCGCAGCGCATCGGAGCCGGTGATCTCACGGTGCGGATTCGCAGCGATCGTCGGGACGAGATCGGAGACGTCGCGCGCGCCGTGGCCGCGATGGTCGAAGGCTTGCGCGCCACGATGGGCCGCGTGGCCCACGCGGCCAACGGCGTGGAAGCGACGGCTTCCGGCATTGCCAAGGTCACTGATCGCCTCGGGAGCGTGACCGCCGAGCAGGCGCGGGGCAACGCCGTGGCGATCGCGAGCATGGACCGCATCACGGACCAGATGGAAGGGATTGCCGATACGGCTGGCCGTTCGGCCCAGGCGCTCGACCTGGCGGTCGACGGGTCGTCGAGTTCGTTTCGTGAACTCGGCGCCATCGGGGAAGAACTCTCGGGCAACGCGACACTCTTCTCGACGCGCGCCGAGGAGATTTCCGACTCGATCGAGCGGATGGCGCAGAGCGCCAAGCAAGTGGCACGGAACACCGACGCCCTCGTCGAGGCCGCGGAGCAGACCGCGAGCAGCATGGAGGAGATGGCGGGTTCGACGCGCGAGGTGAACGCGAACGCCGAGGAAACCACCCGCCGCCTGAATGCCGTGGTCGAGACGGCGGAGCGGGGCCGTCAGCGCGTGCTCGAGACGGTCACCGGGATGGAGGCGATCCGGGTGGCGACGGAGGATGCGCGGCGCGTGATCTCGGATCTCGGCCGCCGCGCCGAAGCGATCGGAGCCATCGTCAGCGTGATCGATCAGGTCACGAGCCAGACGGGACTGCTGGCGCTCAACGCCTCGATCATCGCGGCACAGGCCGGCGAGCACGGACGCGCCTTCGCGGTGGTGGCCGGCGAGATGAAGGCGCTCGCGGAGCGCGTGTTCGCCGGAACCAAGGAGATCGACGGGTTGGTGAAGGGCGTTCAGGCGGAGAGTCAGAACGCCGTGGCCGCGATCGCGCGGGGTTCGGAGAGCGTGCGGAGTGGCATCGATCGCGCGGCCGAAGCGGGGGCCTCGCTCGAGGAGATCACCACCGCGGCGCGCGAGAGTTGCGGGCGCATGAGCGAGATCGTGATGGCGACGACCGAGCAGAAGAGCGTGGCCCAGCAGGTCTCCGAGCAGATGGCGCGCGTCCTCGCACGCGTCGAGGAGATTCAGCAGGCGGGAGAAGAGCAGGGACGCGGGCACGAGACCGTCTTTCTCAGCAGCGTCGCGTTGCGTGACGTCGCGCGTCAGGTGCGCTCGGCGATCGAGGTTCAGTCGCGCGGCAGCGCGCGGATCGGCGAAAACATCGAGACCGTGCAGCGCACGGTCGAGGCGATCAATCTCGCGCTCCAACAGCAATCGAAGGCCTGCCTCGAAGCCGCGCAATCCATCGAGAGCGCCACGAAGCACACGAGCGAGAACGACGCGCTCGCAGCACAGATGGGCGAGGCCGCGAGCGAACTGCTCGCGCAGGCCGAGCTGCTGCGCGGCGACGTTCGCCGCTTCCAGATCTAACGCGCATCGCGCCCGCAGAGTCCCCGCGGCGGCTCGGTATACTTGCGTGCCCCGCCGAGGAGGATTCCCGTTGCGAGCCTGGCTGCTGCTTTCGAGTCTGTGCTGTCTGCTCGCGTCCCCGCCGGCGTCGGCGCAGGTCATCCGCCAGCTGATGGATGCCGCGGGCGACGGGTCGGGTCACGCGATCCAGGGGCCGCGCAGCATCGCGTTCGATGGCCTGGGCAATGTCTACGTGGCGGGCCTGCTCAGCGACAACGCTTTTCGGATTCGCCCCAATGGCAAGATCGATCTGCTGATCGACGGCACGGGCGACGGCAAGGGGCACAAGCTCGTGCGCCCGAACAGCATCGCTGCCGACGCGAAGGGCAACGTCTACGTGGCGGGCGTCGAGAGTTGGAACGTCTTCCGGATCACTCCGGACGGAACGAAGAGCCAGATCGTCGATCTCACGGGCGACGGGTTGGGCAATCTGGTGCGGCGGCCGTCGTGCCTGGCGGTCGACGCCCAGGGGAATCTCTTCATCGGGAATTCGAACAGCAATAACGTGTTGAAATGGACTCCGGACGGGAAGCTCTCGATGGTGATCGCCGAGGCGGGTGACGGCGAGGGTCATGAGTTGCGCCGGCCGATCGCGCTCGCGGTGGATGCGCAGGGCAACCTCTACGTCGCGGGAGCCAAATCGCGCAACGTCTTCAAGGTCGAGCCGTCGGGCAAGCGGACGCAGATCGTCGATGGCACGGGCGCTGGCGACGGCAAGCCGCTCCTGTTCCCCAATGCCATCGCGGTCGCTGCGACGGGCAACGTCTTCGTGGCGGGCAACAACAGCGGCAACGTGCTGCGAATCGCTCCGAGCGGTGAGATCCGCGAGATCATGGGCCAGGACGGAATCGAGCCCGGCATCACCCTGGGTGGTCCCACGGGGCTTGCAGCGGATTCCAGGGGCAACGTCTATGTCGCGCGCGCGGGGCCTTACAGCGTGTATCGGATCACGCCCGCGGGCGGGATCACCCGGATCCTCGATCAGGCGGGAGACAATGCCGGGCATTCGATCGATGCGGTGCGTGCGATTGCGGTCGATGCGAAAGACAACCTCTACGCGGCGGGGATGATCACGCAGAACCTTCTGCGCGTCGCGCCGCCGGTTGCGGTGGCCACGCCGCCGATCGGGGCGCCGGCCGCGGCGGTCACGAGCCCAGCGGCGAAGTGAGCCGCGGCCCCGCGGCGCGCGGGGCTCCGGCTTGCGGTCCGACGGCGAAGCTTCCGCGCCAGGGAGAAACCCCATCGAGGTCTACGCGACGATGGAAGTGCGCCCGCCGCTCAGGGAGGCGGGCGCCCATGCGCAGCGCGCCGAGCGGCTCGGCTACGACGGGCTCAGCGTGCCCGAAGCGGTGCACGACGGCATGCTCGTCGCGCTGCTCTGCCTGGAGCACACCACCCGGCTGCGCGTGGCGACCGCTGCGATCGTCGCCTTTGCCCGCAGTCCGATGCTCACGGCGCAGGGAGCGTGGGATCTGCAACGCCTCTCCGGCGGCCGCTTCGAGCTCGGGCTCGGTTCGCAGGTCAAGGGCAATCTGGAGGGACGTTTCGGTGTGTCATGGTCCCCGCCGGCTCCACGCATGCGGGACTACGTGCGCGCGTTGCGCGCGATCTTTGCGCGCTGGCAGGACGGCACGCCGCTCGCCTTCGAGAGCGCGCACTATCGTCTGACCCGGATGCAGCCCTTCTTCGATCCCGGGCCTCTCGATCAGCCCCGCCTCCCGATCTGGCTCGGCGCCGTCAATCCGGGGATGACACGGGTCGCCGGTGAGGTCGCGGATGGCGTCCTGATGCACCCGACCAACTCCGACCCGCGCACGCTGCGCGAGGCCACGCGGCCCGCGCTCGCCGCGGGCGCGGCCCGCAGCCAGCGCAAGCCCGAGGACGTCGCGATCCATGCCTGTCCCTTCATCGCGACGGGCAGAAACCCGACAGAACTCGCGGCGGCCCGCGAGGTCGTCCGCGAAACGCTCACGTTCCTGTACTCGACGCCGGCCTATTGGCCGGCGCTCGTCCACCACGGCTGGCGCGACGTGGGAGAGGAGCTGCACCGCCTGACGCGCGCCGGCGCCTGGGGCGAGATGCGCGGGCTCGTCAGCGACGAGATGCTCGCGAAACTGGTGCCGCAAGCCTGCTACGGCGAGATCGCCGACGTGTTGCGCGAGTGGTATGGCGGACTCGCGACCCGCATCTCGTTTCCGCTGCCCGCCGATCCGGCGGGCGACGCCGAGATTGCAAAGGTCGTCGCGCGCCTGCGCGCGGCCTGAGCCGCACGCTCCGTCACGCCAGTGCGCTTCCCATCAGATCCACGAAGTTGTCGTGGTAGAAGCGTTGCTTCGCCCGCTCGGGAAGCCGCGCCACGCTGTCGTCGAAACGCTTGAGCGGATTCCGGCCACCCTCGACGTGCGGGTAGTCCGAGGAGAACAGGCAGATCTCGTCGCCGGACTGCTCGATGATCCAGCCGACGTCCTCGGCCGGGTAGGGGGTGACGCGCACCTGTCGGCGCATGTACTCGCTCGGCCGCAGCGTGAGCTTGCGCAGGCGTTCTTCGTGGCGCGCGAAGGCTGCGTGCGCGGAGTCGAGCTGGCGCAGGAAGCTCGGCAGCCACGAAGCGCCCTGCTCGATCACGCCGAGCTTGAGGCGCGGGAAGCGCTCGAGGATGCCATCGAAGATCAACACGGAGAGCGCCTGCATGGGCGGGAAGGGAATCGGCATGTAGTCGATCGAGCGGAAGTTTTCGGCGCCGCCGTGGAAATCCGGCACCGCTGGCAGGCCGTTCTCGAAAAAGCTGGGATCGAGCAGTTCACCGCCACCGCCAACATGGAAGACCACCGGAATCCCGGCTTCCTGCGCGATCTCCCAAACCGGGAAGAGGCCAACGTGGCTGGGCGCGTGGCCCTTCGGGCAACGCGAGGCGATCAGCAGCGCCTTGCAGCCCATCGTGACGGCCTCCGTCGCCATTTCGCGGGCGCGCGCGAAATCCGCGAGCGGGACGTAGCCGGTCGCGAGCAGCCGCCGGTCGACCGAGCAGAAGTCGACCATCGCGCGGTTGTGGGCGCGGGCGACACCGATCGCATACTCGAGATCATCGCCGTGCTCGAGTCGGTTCAGGAACTTGTTGAGAAATGTGTTGAAGATCAGCTGCGACTTCACGCCGAGAAGATCGAGCGCGCGCGGGCGATCCTCCTTGATGAACGACCCGGTCGCGCTCCAGTTCTTGCGCTGGAGGATCTCCTGTTCGTCGCGAGCGCGGTAGGCGGCATCGGCGTGCTGCCGTCGCATGCTCTCGATCATCGTTTCCTCGCCGGGCCGGACCGTCGAGAGGTAGAGCTGGGGCAGGCGCTGGCGCACGGCCGGGTCGGCGTAGGCGTGGAGCCAATCCGGGGTTTCGACGACATGGGCGTCGGCGTCGTGGACGCTGCGGTTCTCGATGTACGGCATGTGCGCAACTCCGAGGGGCGTCAGCGCCCGATCGCGAGCTAGCTTAGGCCCGCGCGAGCGCGCGCGACAAGTCGCTCGGCGCGAAGCGCCGCTTCGTCAGGGTTCGCTGCAGCGCAGCGAGCGCGGCGGCGTGCGATCGCACTGGAGACCCTGGGTTACGCCCTGAGAGAGGATCGCGCAGGCGGTCGCCTGGGCCTGGCGGGCCGCCTCGTCGGCCGTGGCGGCGGCCACGCTGCGGCAGAGCTCTGCGCCGCCGAACTCGACGCAGGCCTCACACTCGACGCCCGACTGCGAGAAGGTCGACCAGACGAGGGCGGCCAGGAAGGCGGCTCCGATCAGCCAGCCGCCCCACACACGCGCGCGTCGCGAACCCGCAGCCATGCCGACGCTTCTCCGAGCGGCTCGCGCGCCAGCCGCGCGAGGAGAGGTCCGCGCCGGCCGGCGGTGCCGGGGTCGCGGACGGGGAAAACCGCCGACGGGCGGTGGGCGCCGGCCAAGGGTACCGCGGCGCGGGCCGAATCCAGTCCAGGTCACGCTGCCAACGCCGAAATCCGGCGAGCGCGAGGCGATTCGCCGCCCCCCTCCAAGCGGGCCTGCGCCGCGGGTGATGGCGCCTTTCGCGGGACTCTCTCTATCGTGTGGGCGTGCCTTGGGCTGCGCGCTTCGCGCGACGCCGGGGAGGGGGGCCATGTCCGCTGCCGTCTACCTCTCGCTGGTGATCCCCGTGCACGACGAGGAGGAGAGCCTCGAGACGCTCCACCGCGAGATCGATGCCGCGGTGGGCGGCCAACCCGGCGGCCTCGAGATCCTCTGGGTCGACGACGGCAGCCGCGACGCGAGCCTCGCGCGCATGCGCGCGATCGCCGACAAGGATCCGCGCGTGCGGGTGATCGCACTCGCCGTCCAGCGGGGCCAGAGCGCGGCGCTCGATGCGGGCTTTCGGGCAGCGCGCGGAGAGGTGGTTGCGACCCTCGATGCGGATCTCCAGAATGATCCTGCCGATCTGCCGCGCCTGCTCGCGGCCCTCGATCGTGCAGACGTGGTGTGCGGCGTTCGCAGCCAGCGCCGCGATAGCTGGCTGCGGAGAGCGTCGTCGCGGGTGGCAAACGACTTCCGCAATCGGCTCACGGGGGAGAACATTCGCGATGTCGGTTGCTCGCTGCGCGTGATCCGTAGACACTTTCTCGGACGCGTGAAACTCTACCGCGGCATGCACCGCTTCCTGCCGACGCTGTTGCGCCTGGAGGGCGCGCGCGTGATCGAGCTGCCCGTTTCGCACCGTCCCCGGCGCCACGGCCGTTCGAAGTACGGGATCATGGATCGTCTGTTCGTCGGAATCGTCGATGTCTTCGCCGTGCGTTGGATGAAGAGCCGTCGCCTCGACTACGATGCGAGCGAATAGCGGCGCTCAGGCGTTTCCGCGGTTCTGGAGTTCGACGAAGCTCCGGTAGGCGCCCCCCGGCGCGCTCATGAGCTGCGCATGCGTCCCGCGCTCGACGATGCGCCCCTCTTCGAGAAACAAGATCTGGTCGGCCGCCCGAATCGACGACAAGCGATGGGCGATCACGATCACGACGCGCGTGCGCGCCGCCTCGTGAAGCGCGCTGACGATGCGAGCCTCCGACTCCGGGTCGAGCGCCGACGTCGGTTCGTCGAGGATCAGGATGCCTGCGTCGCGCAGCAGCGCGCGTGCGATCGCTAGCCGCTGTTTCTGTCCGCCCGAGAGGTTGCCCCCCGCGCGTCCGAGGCGGGTCTGGTAGCCCTCGGGCAGCGCCCGTACGAACGCGTCGGCCCCGGCGCTGCGCGCGGCATGCTCGATCTCCGCAGCGCTCGCGTCGGGACGCCCGATGCGCAGGTTCTCTTCGACGCTCGCGTCGAAGAGCGCGGTCTCCTGGAACACGAAGGCGATGCGTGCGCGCAACGACGCGAGCGTCACACGCTCGATGTCGACAGCGTCGATCGAGATGTGTCCGGCACTCGCAGAGTGGAAGCGGGGCAACAGCGACGCGAGGGTGGTCTTGCCGCTGCCGGCGCGACCGACGAACGCCGTGAGCTGCCCGACGCGCGCCTCGAAAGAGACACCGCGCAGCGCCTGCGTGCCATCCGGATAGTGGAAGTGCACGTCTTCGACGCGCACGCCCTGACGCACCGGCGCGAGCGGATCCGCCCCCGGAGCATCCTCCTCGCTCGGCCAGTCCATCAGCTCGAAGACGCGGCCGATGCCCGCGGCGGAACCCTGGAGCTGGATCCAGATCGAGCCCAGGGCCAGCGCGTAGCCCGCGATTTGGAAGAAGTAGGCGAACACCAGGGCGAAGTCGCCGGCTGTGAGCGTGCCGTCGATCACGAGGTCCGTGATGGCGACGAAGGCAAAGGCCGTCAGCGCGGCGGCCGGCACGGCCCCGAACAGGATGGCGAGAATCACGGTCAACACCAGACGCCGGAAGGCGGCGAAGGAGGCCCAGCTCTCGCGCGCAAAGCGCTGACGCTGGTGCGCCTCGCTGCCGAGGCTCTGCACCGCCAGGATGTTCGCGAAGCCCTCCTCGATCCCGCTGGTCGTGTTCGCGCCCGCCTCACGGCTGCCAAACGCCTGGGCGCGGATGCGCGCGCCGAAGAGCAGCGTGGTCAACACCGCGAGCGGTAGGAAGCCGAGCGCGGCCCACGCGATACCCGGACTCGCGCTCACGGCGTCGTGCAGCACCCAGACGGTCACGAGAATGCCGAGCACGGCGGCGACCGGGGTCACGAGCAGCCGGTAGCAGACCTGTGTGATCGAGGGCGTGTCGTACATCATCCGGTATACGGCGTCGCCGATGCGCTCGTCGTCGAAGGCGTGCATCGGAAGCGACTGGATGCGCTCGAAGACGCGCGATCGGTAGTGGTGATTGAGGGCCTGTGTGAGCCGCAGCGTGAAGCGGAACTCGAAGAAGCCGAGCAGTCCGCCGACGAAGCTGTAGCCGAAATTGGCCTCGTTTTCGGTGGTGGTCGCGGTGTCGCGCCCCGACGAGAGGGTGCTCTCCGTGCGATCGACCTCGGCTGCCGTCGAGCCGATCGCGCCGATCACGAGCACGAGCAGCGCCTGCACGGCGAGCAGCCAGAGCAGGATCTCGAGCGGGCTGGCGGCGACCAGTGGAGAAAGCAGCCCGCGTACGAATCCGGGATAGCCCGCGATCGCGGGGGCGATCGGATCCTGGTCGATCACGTGGTCGATGATCAGCTTCACCGGCCAGGGCAGGAGCAGGCGCGGCGCGAGACTCAGCAGCGTCAACGCGAGCTTCGCCGCGAAACGCCAACGAAACGGGGCGACGTAGCGCAGGGCGCGCGCGAAGAGCTGGATGGTTTCGCGTTCCCCCAGGCGGCGGGGCATTCCCGCCGTGGCGCTCACGTCGGCTCCAGCGGGGCAGCGCCGCGCGCCGCAGCCGACTCGGCTTCGACGAGCCCGCGGTAGCGGCCCTCGGCGCGCGCCATCAACTCGGCGTGGGAGCCCGCCTCGGCGACGCGTCCGCCTGCGAGGCAAACGATGTGATCCGCATGGCGCAGGGTCGAGAGGCGATGCGTCACGAGCAGGATCGCGCGCCCGCGACCCCAGCTGGTGAGGTTCTGGAGCAGCTCGATCTCGGTCGCGGCGTCGAGCGAGGCGGTCGGCTCGTCGAGCACGAGGATCGGCGCGTCCTTCAGCACTGCGCGCGCAATCGACAGGCGCTGACGCTGGCCGGTCGAGAGTTTCGTGCCGCGCTCGCCGAGCAGCGTGTCGTAGCCGAGCGGGAGTGCGGAGATGAAGCCGTCGGCGCAGGCGACCCGTGCCGCGGCCCGGACCTCGGCGTCGTTCGCGTTCGGCTTCGCGTATCGGATGTTCTCGCGAATCGTGGCGCCGAAGAGCAGGTTCTCCTGCAATGCGAGTGCGACATTGGCGCGCAGGCTCGCGAGCTGCACGCGGCGCAGATCGACGCCATCGATCTCGATGCAGCCGGCATCCGGATCGAACAGACGCAGCAGCAGCGACAACAGCGTGCTTTTGCCGGCGCCGGTCGGACCGAGCAGGGCCGTCACCGCTCCGCAGGGGGCCTCGAAGGAAACCCTCGTGAGCACGGGCCGCCCGGGCTGATAGGCGAAGCTGACGTCGCGGTACGCGATGCCGCTTCGCGGCGGCGCGAGCGGCCGGGCGTCGGGGGCGTCGCGCACCTCGGGCTCGACATCGAGCAACTCGAAAACGCGATCGAGGCCCACGGCGATGTCCTGCGCGCGCGCCCACAGAATCAGCAGCCGTTCGATCGCCTGGGTGCTGGCGCCAAAAGTGCCTTTCGCGAAATTGAACAGCCCGAGGTTCCAGGCGGTGAAACCACCCGCCAACAGCAGGCGCTGCGCAAACAGGGGTGCGCCCTGCTGGGTGTGCAGCGCGGCGATTCCGGTCGCTGCGAGCAGCGCGCTCGCCACCAACCCGAACGCGAGCACGCCGAGCGCCGCGAAAGAACTGCGCGCGTCGAACGCAGCGGCGAAGGCCTCCCGCGAGCGAACCTCGTAGCGGGCCTGCTCGCGGGCCTCGGCGCCATAGGCCTTGATCACCCGGATCCCGGCGAGCGTCTCCTGGATGTGCGAGGTCAGGGCGCTGTTGCTGGCGCGCGCGCGGCGAAAGCCATGGCGCAGGCGGCGGGTGAACAGCGCGCCGAGCAGCAGCGCGGGTGGCCAGGTGAAGAGCAGGAGCAGCGCGAGCTGTGCATCGAGCAGTCCGACCAACGCCGTCGAGGTGGCGAAGCGCAACGCCTGCCCGAGCGGCGCGAGAATCACCGTCTGGATCAGATCCGTCACCATCGCGCTGTCCTGGTACAAGCGATAGATGGCGTCGCCGACGCGGCTTTTCTGGTGAAAGCGCAGCGAGAGCGACTGCAAGCGCTGGAAGAGTTCGAGCCGAAGCTCCTGGTTGATGCGCTGGAGGATCCAGAGCAGGTAGTAGGCGAGAGCGCTGCCGACCGGAAACAACACCAGCGTGAGAGCGACGCCGAGCAGGAGTTCCCGGTTGCGCACGCTGCGACGGGTGGCCTCCGACAGCGCGTCCACGTGTACGCTCAGCGCCGGATCGAGCGCCAGCAGCCGCGCTTCGAAGCGGGACAAGGGCTCGCCTTGCAGCACGCGCGTCCAATGCAGGTCGAGCAGCAACGCGCCTGCGCCCGCCCCGATCACGGCGAGCAGCGCCACCGCCAGGGAAAAGCGCACGAGATGGCCGCGCACGGGGCGCAGCATCGGCAGACAGCGGCGCAGCGCGCGCATCACCAGCCGGAGCGAGAAGGCTTCGCCTTCCGCGTCCCCGGTGGCGGTCGCGCCGGGCCCAGGCTGCGGCGACAAAACGGAAGCCTCGGACATGCTGCCTCATGCGGGAGGGTCGAGCATAGCGGCGGGCCAGCGGAGTCGAGGTGACTCTGGCTGGTGTCGGAGGACGGGGAGCGAACCCCTGCGCGAGCCGTCGGCGCGGGCAGCCGGGGGTGGAGTTGGCGATCCCGGCGGGAGCCCCGGCGTGCGGCCGACCCCCGGCCGGGTCGCCGGAGGGCTTGACTCCGGGCGGCGCTTGACCGAAAAAGGGGGCGCCACACCCGGCTGGAGGACGCCATGCTTCGCGCCTGTCGCAAACCGTTTGCGAGTGCCTTGCTCGTCCTCGCCCTGCTCGCCGTTGGCCGGCCCGCCGCGGCGGACGATTACGATCCGAACTACGCCGGGCACCCGCTGCGGATCATTGCGTACGTGTTGCACCCGGTGGGTGTGATTCTCGACTACCTGATCTTCCGCCCCGCGCACTGGCTCGGGAACAAAGAGCCGGTGAAGACGCTCGTGGGCCACACCGACGCCTGAGGCCAGGCTTCTGCGTGTGAGGTTCCGCCAACGAGTGATTGTTCCTGCGAGCAGTTACTGGTATGGTAATTGCATATGTCCGTCTCGAATCGCCTTCGGCAGGCTGCGACTGCAACGTTGTGTGCCTGCGCGTTCGCGAGCCTCGGCGCCGAAGCCCCGCAAAGCCGCATCAGTTCGACGTTGCGCGTGACCGGCATGACCTTCGTGGGAAGCCGCGGCGCGGTGAACGAGGTGGTGCTGCATGCGCAGCGCGCCGAGCTGCGGCCCGAAACGAATCTCGCCGTGCTCGAAGACGTCCGCATCACCTCGCTGGACGAGAACGCCAAGCGCAACTTCGACGTTCAATGCGACCGCGGCGAGCTCGATGTCGAGAAGAACGATTTCCTCGCCGAGGGCGGCGTGCACGGCACCACGGGGGGTGGGCAGCGCTACCAGACCGCGTGGGTGCGTTACGACCACGCGAAGGGGCTGCTCTACACCGATGCTCCCGTCGCGATGGAAGATGACACGGGATCGTTTCGCGGCGATGGCTTTCGCTACGACACACGCAAACACAGCTTCCGCCTGCTCGGAAACGTGAACGTGGTGCAGAAGCCGTGACAGGAGACGATCTCGCAGCCTGGTTCCGCAGCGTTGGGGTCTGCCTCGTGCTCGCGCAGCCGGCTTGCGCTGCGCCGCCGCTGGCCAGCGTCGAAAGTCCGCGCGTTTCGATTGGCGTTGCGGCCTTCGAAACGGTGGGCGCTGACGCCGCCGGGAAACTCGATGTTGCCACGCTGCTCGCGGATCGGATCGGAACGCGTGGCGTGGACGCGGTCGCCGGGCCTGCCCAGCTCGGGGGTGTGGTGAGCGCCGATCCCACGCCTGCGCAGGTGCAAGCCTGGGCCGCGGCTGCGGGGGTCGCGACGATCGCGGTTGGACAAACCACGCGCAGCGGCGAGCGACAGAGCATCGATGTGGGTTTGCGCGCCGGCAGCTCGGGCGGCCTGGTGGCGCGCTACTTCGCCGAGGCGGCGACGCCCGCAGACCTGGGGCCTGCACTCGACCGGCTCGCCGGGCAGATCGTCGACGGAACGGTCGAATGGCTGACGAGCGACGTCGCGGCCGCGCCGGTGCGGGGTGGCGCGCTGCGCGCGAAGGGCGACCCCTTCGCGATGACCAGCTTCGACCGCGAACGACCGATCTCGATCCGCTCCGACGAGCTCGAAGCTTCGCAGAACGCGGGCGCGCGACGGCTGGTGTTCTCGAAGAACGTGCGGGTCGAACAAGGCGACCTCGAGCTCACGTCTGCGCGGTTGGAAGCCTTCTACCCCGCGAATGCGAATCAACCCAATCGGCTCGTGGCCACCGGGAATGTGCGCGTCGTGCAGGGAGCGCGCGAGGCGCGCTGCGACGAAGCCGTCTACCACCGCAGCGAGGATCTGCTGGTTTGCGAGGGCAACGCCGAGCTCCGCGACGGCGACGATCGCGTCGCCGGTGCGGTGATCGAGTTCGACCTGGCCGCGGAACGCGTGCTCGTGAAGGGCGGCGCCAGCGTGCTGCTCCACCCCGAGCCCGAGAAGCCGGACCCGGAAAAAGTCCAACAACAGGCCGGTCGCGACACGATCGCCGAGCCGCCCGGGATCGCGCCGTGACGACGCTCGCGGGCAGTGCGCTCCGCAAGCGCTATCGCGATCTCGAGGTCGTGCACGGGATCGATCTCGAGGTGCATCCCGCCGAGGTGGTGGGACTGCTCGGGCCCAATGGAGCGGGCAAGACCACGACCTTCAACATGCTCGCCGGTGGCGTTCGTCCTTCTGGAGGGCAGGTGTTTCTCGGCGAGACCGAGATCACCGATCTGCCGATGTATCGGCGTGCACGCCTCGGAATCACGTATCTCCCGCAGGAACCCTCGATTTTCAGGAAGCTTTCCGTCGCCGACAACGTGAATGCGATCCTCGAGACCGTGGAGAGCAACCGCACGGTGAGGCGCGAGCGCCTGCGCGAGCTTTTGGCCGAGCTCGGTCTTGCCGAAAAGGCAGGTCGACGGGGGGACAGCCTGTCGGGGGGGGAGCGACGGCGCGTGGAGATCACCCGAGCCCTGGTGCTCGATCCGAAGTTCATGCTGCTGGACGAGCCGTTCGCGGGGATCGATCCGATCGCCGTGAGCGACATCCAGAAGATCATTGCGCAGCTCAAGAGCCGCGGAATCGGGGTGATCATCACCGACCACAACGTTCGGGAGACGCTCTCGATCTGCGACCGGGCCTACATCATCAAGGACGGCGGGATCGTGAAGCAGGGGCCGCCGGAGGAGATCGCGGCGGATCCCAGGGTGCGCGAAATATATCTCGGAGAGAACTTCCGGTTGGGATAGAAGTAGAGCAATGGCACTGGAACTCAAACAACAGCTCCGCCTGAGCCAGCAGCTCGTCATGACGCCGCAGCTGCAGCAGGCGATCAAGCTCCTGCAGTTGTCGCGCCTGGAGCTCGTGGGGCTCGTTCAGCAGGAGCTCGTCGAGAACCCGGTCCTCGAAGAGGCCCTCGAAGGCGAAGATGAGCCTGCGTCGGCCTCGAGCGCCGAGGCCCAGTCCGAGGCCGCCTCGCCGTTGCCGGGCGAGACCGAACTCACGCAACCGGAGGCGTCGGCCGGCGAGCCGGCGGCCAGCTCGGAGAGCGAGCCGACGGACGCCGAGAAGCTCGCCGACGTCGACTGGCAGAGCTACGCCGAGGATTATCCGCAGACGGGTCCGCGCGAGTCGCGGGACGACAGCGAGCGGCCGTCGTTCGAGGCCACGCTCACGCGGCGTGCGACGCTCGCGGAGCACCTGCAGTGGCAGTTGCAGCTCTCCGGCCTGGCTCCCGACGAGGCGGTCGCTGCGCAGTTCATCATCGGCAACATCGACGACCGCGGCTACCTGCAATCGACCGTGGACGAGATCGCGCGCCAGGCCGGCGTGCCCGAGGCAGCCGTGGCCGCGGCGCTGGCCCGCGTGCAGGAATTCGATCCGACGGGAGTCGGCGCGCGGGATTTGAAGGAGTGCCTGACGCTTCAGGTGCGGGCGCTCGGCATCGACGATCCGATCGTCCTGCGGATTCTCGCCGAGGCCCTCGATCCGCTCATCAAGCGGGATTTCCGCGGTGTCGCGCGCCAACTCGGAATCAGCATCGAGGAGGTCGCGGCCGCGGCCCGGATCGTCGGCCGCCTCGAGCCGCGGCCGGGGCGCGCGTTTGGCGGCGACGACCCCGTCTACATCGTTCCCGACATCTACGTCCACAAGATCGGCGACGAGTTCCATGTGGTGCTGAACGATGATGGCCTGCCGCGCCTGCGCATCAATGCGCTCTACCGCGAAGTGTTGGCGCGCGGGAGCGTGACGCCCAAGGACACCAAGACCTACGTGCACGAGCGGGTCCGCTCGGCGATGTGGCTGATCAAGTCCATCCACCAGCGCCAGCGTACCATCTACCGCGTGATGCAGAGCATCATCAAGCACCAGCGCGATTTCTTCGAAAAGGGCATCAACCACCTGAAGCCCTTGAACCTGCGTGACGTCGCCGACGACATCGAGATGCACGAATCGACGGTTTCGCGCGTCACGACCAACAAGTACGCGAACACGCCGCAGGGCATCTTCGAACTCAAGTATTTCTTCAACTCGAGCATCAACCGCGTGAGCGGTGATGCCGTTGCGAGCGAGAGCGTGAAGGACCGGATCGGCCGGCTGATCCGCAGCGAGGATCCGCGGCGGCCGTTATCGGACCAGCGGATCGCCGAGATGCTCAAGGTCGCGAACATCGACATCGCCCGCCGGACCGTGACGAAGTACCGGGAAGCCCTGAATTTGCTGTCGTCGACGAAGCGGCGGCAGGTCGGCTAGCTTCCCGCCCGCGCCCGGAGGCCCCTGCGATGAAGATCATGGACATCCTCGTGAAGGACGCCGTGATCCTCAATCTCGGCGTGCGGACCAAGCGCGACGTGCTCGCCGAAATGGCCCACGCACTGGCCAAAGTCGAGCCGCAGATCGATGCCGATCGCCTGCTCGAAGTGCTGCTCGAGCGCGAAGCGCTTCAGAGCACCGGCATCGGCGAAGGCGTCGCCATTCCGCACGGGAAGATGGCCGGTCTCGACCGGCTGCTCGCGACCTTCGCCCGCAGTTCTCAAGGCATCGATTTCGAATCGATCGACGGGCAGCCCACGCATCACTTCTTCCTCCTCGTCGTGCCGGAACACTCGGGAGGCCAGTATCTCAAGGCGCTCGCGCGAATCTCCCGGTTCTTCCGCGACGTGAGTTTCCGTCAACGCCTCGCCGAGGGAGAGAGTCTCGGCGACGTGGTCGGCGCGATCGAGGAAGAGGACTTGAAGCTCTAGCCGGTGGCCGGCACGCCTTCGACGACGATGCACGGGGCGCTGGTGGACGTGGATGGCATGGGTGTCCTGCTGCTCGGCCGCAGCGGCATCGGCAAGAGCGAATGCGCGCTCGAGCTCGTTTCGCGTGGACACCGACTCGTCGCCGACGACATCGTGGAAATTCGATCGGGTCCCGATGGCCGCGTGATCGGCTCCGCCCCGGAGCGCGTGCGGCACTACATGGAAATCCGTGGTCTCGGGATCGTCTTCATTCCGGACCTCTTCGGTCCGGAAGGCGTGCGAGAAGAGATGTCGATCGACCTGGTCTGTCAGCTCGAGAAGTGGACGGAAGGCGCGGAATACGAACGCATCGGCCTCGAACGCGCGACCCAGGTGATCGGCGGCGCGACGCTTCCCCGCGTGACGTTGCCCGCGCGTCCCGGGGGCAGCATGGCCACGGTGATCGAGGTCGCCGCCCGCGACCAGCGCCGACGCGCCGCCGGGGTGAATGCGGCGAGCCTTCTCGACGCGAAGCTGCGCAGCGAAATGCAGGGGTCCTGATGGAGCCGAAGCTGCGCATCGTGTTCGTGAGCGGCCTCTCGGGCAGCGGCAAGAGCACCGCCATGGCCGCGCTCGAGGATCTGGGCTTCTACTGCGTCGACAATCTCCCCGTCATGCTGATCGATCAGTTCCTCGGGTTGTGCGCCAAATCGGAACCGCCGATTCGGAAGATCGCGCTCGCCATCGATACCCGCGAACCCAAGTTCCTCGCGGCGGTGCCGGCGGTCGTCGAGCAGCTGCGCGGACGCGATGGCGATGTCGCGGTGCTCTTCCTCGACTGCGCCAACGATGCGCTGGTGAACCGCTACCGCGAGACGCGGCGCGTACATCCGCAGGCGCCCGGCGGAACGGTGGAGGAGGGGATCGCAATCGAGCGTCGCCTGCTGGTCGACCTGGCGCGCGTGGCCGACCACGTGATCGACACGTCTTCGCTCAACATCCACCAGCTCAAGGCGGCGGTCGTCCAGTACGTGTCGGGTGCGGGTCGGCCGCTGGTGGTGAACCTGATTTCCTTCGGCTTCCGGTATGGAACGCCGCCGGCGGCGGAACTTCTCTTCGATGTGCGGCTGCTGCCGAACCCCTATTTCGAGGAGCGCCTGCGATCGCTGACCGGCCGGGAGGCCGAGGTCCGCGAGTTCGTGCTCAAGAGCGCGCGGGGGGCCGCGTTGACGCAGAAACTGCAGGACCTGCTCGCATTCCTGCTGCCGCTCTACGATGCCGAAGGCAAGGCCTACCTGACGATCGGAATCGGTTGCACGGGAGGCCGCCATCGTTCGGTCGTGATCGCGAGCGCGCTGGCCGACGAGCTGCGCGCGAGCGGTCGCAGCGTCAACATCGAACACCGGGACGTGGCGAGGGGCGTGTGAAGATCGGCGTCGTGATCGTCACGCACTACCGCCTGGGAGAGGAGTTCCTCCAGGCGTTGCGCCTGATCGTGCCGAGCGCGCCCGGGTTTCTCGCGGTGGGCATCGAGCCCAGCCAGTCGGTCGAGGAAATGCGAGGCGCCATCGCGCAGGCGCTGACGAAGGCGGAGCAGGGGCACGGCGTACTCGTGCTCACCGACATGTTCGGGGGCACGCCGTCGAACATCAGCCTGTCCTTTCTCGCCGACCACCAGGTCGAGGTCGTGACCGGCGTGAACCTGCCGATGCTGATCAAGCTCGCGACGTTGACCGAGGAAAAGCCCCTCGAGGATCTCGCGTCCTTCATCAAGAGCTACGGACAACGCAATATCTCGGTCGCGAGCGAGATCCTGCCGGACGAGAATTCTTGAGCGACACCGTCGTCTGCGAAGCCGAGTTCACGGTGCGCTCGGAGCTCGGACTGCACGCACGGCCCGCCGGCCAGTTCGTCGTGCTCGCGAGCCGGTTCGTGGCCGAGATCTCGGTCGGCCGCGGCGATGAGTGGGTCGACGGCCGCAGCGTGCTCTCGCTGCTTTCGCTCGCCGCCAGCCGCGGCACGAAGTTGCGCATCCGCGCGGTCGGTCCGGACGCGCAAGCCGCGCTCGAAGCCCTCGGCCGGATTCTCGAAGAGCCACACGCCTCGACCCCCGGCTGAACGCCCCGCCGATCACGGCTCCGCACGCCGATTGAATCCGTGCGGCGCGTTCTCTATGGTGCGGATTCCCCAAGGGAATCCAGAGGAGTTCTGCGATGTCCGCTCGCTCGTTGTTCACGTCCGAATCGGTCTCGATGGGCCACCCGGACAAGATGTGCGACCAGATTTCGGATGCGATCCTCGACGCGATGCTCGCGCAGGATCCGACGTCGCGGGTTGCCTGTGAGACGCTGACGACGACCGGGCTCGTGGTGGTGGCGGGCGAGGTCACGTCGAGCGCGAAGGTCGAGATCACGCCGCTCGTGCGCGCGGTGGTCGAGGACATTGGTTACACCGACTCCTCGATGGGCTTCGACGCGGCGACCTGCGCCGTGATGATCTGCCTCGGCAAGCAGTCGCCCGATATTTCGCAGGGCGTGACCGAGGGCGACGGCCTGCACAAAGAGCAGGGCGCCGGCGACCAGGGGATGATGTTCGGCTACGCCTGCGACGAGACCCCGGAGCTGATGCCGGCTCCGATCCGCCTGGCGCACCGCCTGATCGCGACCCACCGCGAGCACTTCGAGTCGGGAGAGCTCGAATTCCTGCGGCCCGACGCGAAATCCCAGGTGACGATCGAATACGCAGGCGAGCGCCCGCGCCGGATCCAGGCGGTCGTGCTCTCGACGCAGCATTCCCCCGACGTTTCCTACGACCAGCTGCGCAAGGACGTGATCGCGAAGATCATCAAGCCGGCGCTGCCGGCGGAGCTGCTCGACGACCAGACCGCGTACCACGTCAACCCGACGGGGCGCTTCGTCGTGGGCGGACCGATGGGTGACGCGGGCGTGACGGGACGCAAGATCATCGTCGACACCTACGGCGGAATGGGGCGGCACGGCGGCGGCGCGTTCTCGGGCAAGGATCCCTCGAAGGTCGATCGCAGCGCCGCCTACGCCACGCGTTGGGTGGCGAAGAACGTCGTCGCGGCGGGGCTCGCGCGCCGTTGCGAGGTGCAGGTGGCGTACGCGATCGGCGTCGCCGAGCCGGTGTCGGTGCGCGTCGACACCTTCGGCACCGGGAAGATCGACGAGGACCGGATCGCGAAGCTCGTACGCAAGCACTTCGATCTCACGCCGAAGGGCATCATCACCGGGCTCGACCTGCTGCGGCCGATCTACCGGGCGACCTCCTACCACGGCCACTTTGGGCGCGAGGACGAGGGCTTCCCCTGGGAGCGCACGGACCGCGCCGAGGCGCTTCGCCGCGACGCCGAGCGTTAGCCGGCGGGCGCTCGCGCCTGCGTTGATCCCCCAGACCCCATGCGGTATCCCCCTGATCCAATGGGGGGGATTGCCCGACTCTCGCTCACGGGTTGTTGCGCGCTGGTAGTGCTGCTGGCGCCGAGCCGCGAAGGCCTCGCTGCCGAGCCCGCGGTGCGCGTGTTGCTGGAGGCGTCCGCCGGCTCCGTCGAGGTGAGGCGCGGAGGCGAGGCGATCTCGTTGCGTCCGGCCCCGGGTGGTCTGCGGGCGAATGGACAACTCTCCGGCGGCGCCTGGCGCGCCGTCGATAGCCAACCGCTGATGGTCGATGGCATGCGCGTGCGCGGGGCGATCGCGGTCGATCGCGTCCCGAACGGCCTGCGCGTCGTGAACGAGGTTCCGCTCGAGGCGTACGTTGCGGGCACGGTGGGCCGCGAGGTCTACGCCTTTTGGAACGCGGAGACCCTCAAAGCGCAGGCCGTCGTGACCCGCACCTACGCCCTGCACGAGCGCGCGCAGCGGGCGCGCAGGGGCTTCGACGTTTATGGCGGAACCCGCGGCCAGGTCTATGGCGGCGTGGACGCGGAGAGCGCCGCAGTGCTGGCGGCCACCACGGCGACGCGCGGCGAGTTCCTCGCCTGGCAATCGCGCCCGATCCTCGCCGTCTTCCACTCGGCCTCGGGCGGACAAACCGCGAGTTCCGAGGAGGTTTGGGGCCGTGCTGCCCCCTATCTCGTGAGCCTGCCGGTCGAAAACGAGGAGGATTCGCCAGACACCTACTGGCGGGCTTCGATCTCAGGCACCACACTGGGGCGCGCTCTTGCGACCCTCGGCCTCGATGTCGGCCCGGTTCGCGAGATCGAAGTCAGCGAGCGATCAGCCAGTGGACGCGCCCTGCGGGTTGCGGTGCGCGGCGCGGGTGGCCATTCGCTGCTCGCCGCGCGTGACCTTCGCAGTGCCCTCGGAGAAACCGTGATTCGCAGCACCCTGTTCGAGATCCGTACCACCGGCGATGGCTTCGTGTTCGTCGGCGCCGGCCACGGCCACGGCGTCGGCATGAGCCAGTGGGGAGCAGAGGCGATGGCGCGCCGCGGCGCCGGCTACCGCCAGATCCTCGCGGCATTCTTCCCAGGCACCGAGCTGTCCCAGGGCCCCCTGCGATGACGAATCTCGCCGCGGTCCTGTGGCTCCAGGCGGGGCCTGCCGAAGGCTCGCCGTTCGGCATGCTGGTTCCGATGCTGCTGATCTTCGTGATCTTCTACTTCCTGCTGATCCGCCCGCAGCAGCGCAAACAGCGCGAGCAGGAAACCCTGCTGAAGGGCATCGAAAAGGGCGATGACGTCGTGACCGCGGGCGGCCTGCACGGCAAGGTCATCGGCGTCACCGACGACGTGCTCACGCTCGACGTCAGCGCGTTTCCGGGTGAAAAGGTGCGCATCAAGGTGAGCCGCTCGAAGATCGAAAGCGGCGGCAAGACGAAGAAAGAGGACGCCAAGGCGAAAAAGGACGGCGCCTCGTGAGCGGCAACCTGCGACTGCGGCTCGCGTCGATCGCCGGCTTGGTGTTGCTCCTCAGCTACTACGCGGCGGCGAACTGCTTCTCCGAGCAGACCCGCCTCGCGAGCCCGTTGCTCCCGGACGCCGGCATCCGCCTCGGCCTCGATCTGCGCGGCGGCATCCACTGGCTGGTCGGTGTGAAGCTCGACGCCGCCGTGGCGCACGAGCTCGAATTCCAGCGCAGTGCGCTCGCCGAGGTGGCCGAAGAAGACGGCGTGGCGCTCGCGGCCACGAGCGTCGTCGCTGACCGGCTGCGGGTCGAGCTGGCCGCCGGTGCGGACGCGTCCAAGCTGGAAACCTGGATCGAGGGACGCGGCGTGCTCACGCCCGTCGCCAGTTCCGATGGCGCACTCGAATACCGCCTTTCCGAAAACTGGCAGACCGAGGTTCGCGAGCGCGGAATGATGCAGGTGCTCGAAGTGCTGCGCCGGCGGATCGAGGATCCCATCCAGGGGATCCCGGATTCGGTCGTCACGCGGCAGGGCGAGGACCGCATTCTCGTGCAGATCCCCGGCGGTCAGATCGATCGCTCCCGCGCGCGGGAGATGCTCAAGGTCACGGGCTTTCTCGAATTCAAGATCGTGCGGGAGACGGCGCAGAGCGAGGAGCTGTTGCGGGCGAAGCACCCGACGGGGCTGCCGCCCGACACCCAGATTGCCTTCGAGCGCGACAAGGAATCGCAGCGCGTGCTCTCGGCCTATCTGCTCTCGAAGACCGCCGATCTGACGGGCGACTACCTGGAAGACGCCCGCGTCGGCTTCGACAACCGGCAGCGCCCGATCGTGCAATTCCAGTTCAATCCGCAGGGAGGCGAGACCTTCCAGAAACTCACGGGCGCGAACATCGGGAGCCAGCTCGCGATCGTGCTCGACGACCGCGTCTACAGCGCGCCGGTGATCCGGTCGCGGATCGGCTCGCGCGGCCAGATCGAGGGGCGCTTCAGCTCTGAGGAGGCCGCCGACCTCGCCGTCGTGCTGCGGTCGGGCTCGCTCTCCCTGCCGGTCGTGATCGAGGAGGAGCGCGCGATCGGCCCCGGTCTGGGAGCGGATTCGATTGTGAGCGGGCGCAATGCGACGATCGCGAGCTTCGTGATGACCATCGGCTTCATGCTCGTGTACTACCGCCTCTCGGGTCTCTATGCGGGCATCGCCCTGGTTGCGAACCTCGCGATGATGATCGGCTTGATGACCCTGTTCGGCGCGACGCTGACGTTGCCGGGGATCGCAGGTTTCGTGCTGACGATCGGCATGGCCGTCGATGCGAACGTGCTGATCTTCGAGCGCATGCGCGAGGAGTTGCGTGCCGGCAAGACACCGCGCGGTTCGGTGGGGGCGGGTTTTGACAAGGCGTTCTGGGCGATCATGGATTCGAACATCACCACGATCGGAACGGCGCTCGTGCTCTACGAATACGGAACGGGGCCGATCAAGGGATTCGCCGTGGCGCTCTCGATCGGCATCGTGACGAGCGTGTTCGCCGCGCTCGCGATTACACGCGTGCTCTTCGACCTCTACCCGGGCGATCGCCACGTCGAGACGCTCTCGATCTGAGAAGAGGGGCCGCATGCAGTTCGAGCTGATCCCGTCCGGAACCCACATCGACTTCATCGGCAAGCGCTTTTTGTGCGCGGCGATATCCGTCGGGATGATCCTCGCGGGTCTGATCGCGATCCCCGTGCGCGGAGTCCGGCTCGGTATCGACTTTGCCGGCGGAACCGAGGTTCAGGTCCATTTCGCAGAGGCTGTCGCGATCGATGCGGCCGAGATTCGCCGCGTCGTCGAGGACTGCGGCGTGGTCGATTCGAGCGTGGTGCGCTTCGGCGAGGTCGGAGCGACGGACTACCTGATCCGCTTCCGCGCCGGAGCGGCTTCCGACGAGGTCCCCGCGAGTGGAAGCTGTCCCCTATCGGCCGAAAATCTGAAGCAGTTGGCGGCGGAGCGCCTGGCCTCCGGGGCCGGCGGAGACGGATCCAACGCCGAGGTCCAGAGACTGAAGCTCGCACTGGCCAACCAGCTCGGGCCGCTCGAGGTTGAGCGCGTCGAGTTCGTGGGGCCACGCGTGGGGAGTGATTTGCGGCGCGCTGCGATCTACTCGCTGGGCATCGCCTCGCTGCTGATTCTCGCCTACATCGGGTTTCGCTTCAGCACTCGCTACGCACCGGGGGCGGTCGTGGCGCTGTTTCACGACATGCTGATCACAGCGGCGATCTTCGTGATCGCCGGCTGGCAGTTCGATTTGACCGTGCTCGCGGCGCTGCTCACGATCATGGGCTACAGCCTGAACGACACGATCGTCATCTACGACCGCATCCGCGAGAATCTCTCGCTGCACACCAAGCACGATCTGATCGACGTACTCAACCGCAGCGTGAACCAGACGCTATCGCGCACCATCCTGACCGGCGGGACGACGTTCTTCTCTTGTATCGGGCTGTTGGTCCTGGGTGGGCCGGTGGTGCGTCCGTTCGCGATCGCGATGGCGATCGGGATCGTCGTAGGGACGTTCTCGTCGATCTACGTGGCGGCCCCGATCCTGCTTTATCTCGAACGCCGCGCACCCACCGCGCACGCCTGAGCCTCAGCCGACCTTGCGCACCTCGGCGGCGGGAATCGGGCCTGCCGCCGCCGCTCCGCCCTGCTTGGTCATCTGGATCGAGCCGTTCACGACGGCGCCCTCGGCGACCACCAGACGCGGCGCCGCCACGTCGCCTTCGACGATGCCCGTGGCCTGAATCTCGATCCGCTCGCTGCCCTTCACGTTGCCAGCGACGCGCCCGATCACCACGACGCTCTTCGCGCTGACTTCGGCCTTCACGACGCCGTTCGCGCCGATCGTGACCTGGTTGTTCGGAAGCTCGACCTTGCCTTCGACTTTGCCTTCGATCACGAGATCCTCGTTGCCCGTGAGGTCACCCTTGATCGAAATCGACTTTCCGATGTTCGCCATGTCGTCCCCTTTGCCGATCGGTGCGGATGGATTGCGTTCAGTGCCCCGGTCGGGGCGGTATCCGGTCGGGGTGGGGGGAATGCCCAGCGGCTCCGGTGCCCGGGGCTCGTCGTCCTTGCCCTTGGTTCCGAACAAGCTCATCGCTTTCTCCCTCCCGAAACTCGGACGGCGCAGCTTATCGCAGGCGGCCCACCGCATCGATGGCGATGTTGCGCGTTTGAAGGATCGTGCCCTGGAAGCGATCCAGGTCGGTCACCGACGTCCGGTAGGCGCGAAACGCCAGGATCTTCTCGGTCTCGGCACCCACCAGATCACGCTCGCGCAGGAGCACGTCGAAGGGCGTCGATTCTCCGTACTCGAGGCGAATGCGCTCGGCCCGCAGCTGCTCCGCCGCAGCGGCCTGGCGGCGCTCCGAGGAGGCAATGCCCTCCTGCGCGGATTCGAGATTGCGCGCAGCCTCCCGCACCTCGAGCACGATCTGTTGTTCGGTGCGCCGCTTCTGCACCACCGCACGCCGCAGCTGGAGCTCGGATTTCGTGACGCCGTGTCGCCCGGCGGTGTTCGGGATCGGGATCGAGAAGATCGCCCCGCCGACGATCCGATCCGCGGCGCTGCCCGTGAAGAAGTTGTCGTAGCTGTCCTTGTAGTCGTTGCCGATCGTAATGCCGGGCCCCGGCGTCGGGCACGCCGGATTCGTGCCGCCAAAGACACACGAGAGGTCCGGATTGTCGCTTCCGGACAGGCCCTCATTGGCGTACTCGCCGACCAGGTCGAGCTGCGGCAGCCGCTGATTCTTCGCGAACTTGACGGCGATCTCCTGGCGCTCGATTTCGCGCTTCGCGATCGCGAGCTCCGGACGCAGCTGCACGGCCTTGCGCACCGCCTCTTCGACGTCGATGTCGTAGACGACATAGTCTTCGGGACGATCGGTCGGCTCGATCACGAGCTTCGATTCCGCCGTGAGATTGGGCCCGAGCACGAGATTGATCAGGCGGTCCTGGTTGGTCAGGTATTGATTCTCCGCCACGATGCGCGTGAACTCGCGCGCCGCGACGCCTGCCTCGGCCTCGGTGACTTCCACCTTCGACACGACGCCGACTTCGTATTGCGTCTGGGTCTGCTCGAGCAGGGCGCGCGCGGTCTCGAGGCTCTTCTGCTCGACCCGCAGCTGCTCATCGCTCGCGATCAGGCTCCAATAGGAAGCCTCGATGTTGCGCACGGTGTCCATCACGTCGCGGCGAAAGTTCTCGAATTCCGCTTCGCGCAGGATGCGGGTGGTCTTCACGCGGGTCCAGGGCTCGTTCCAGATCAGTCCGCGCATGAGCGGGATGTTGACCCCGATACTCACGATCGAACGCAGCGCGGGCGAAACCGATTGGATCGTGCTGTTGGTCTCGAGCCGGCTGCTGTAGAGCGAAAGGCTGTAGCTCGCACCGAGCCACGGAACCAGGCCGCGAAAGCCGCCCTCGCCCTCGACGCCCTTGAGCGACGTGGTCGGTTGCGCGTTGAGGGCCACCGCGTTCGGCGTCTCGCTGTCGAGATAGTGGGTCTCGCCGTAGAACTCCGGGTCGTAGGCGCCCCAGGAGATCTCCGCCTCTTCGTCCGCGATCAACGGCGCGTGTCGTTGCACCTCGAGGTTCAGGTTGTTCTCGAGACCCATCTCGATCGCTTCACGGAGCGAGAGGGCGAGATTGCCGTGCAGCGTCGGCGCCGCGAGCGGGGAGGGCGTCACCGGCACGGCGGGCACGTCCTCCGCATGGGCGCGCGCGGCCGGAAGGGCCAGCCCTGCGAATAGGAAGGTGACCGAGATCGCGCGGCGCAGCATCGAATCCTCCTGGGGGCGTAGCCGGGGACTCTACCAAGCCTTCCGCGCTTCGCTGAAGGGGTGGGCGCGGAGGGCCGCCGCTATTCTCGCCGGTCATGAGCGTCGCCGCTCTCGTGCTCGCCGCCGGTCGCGGCGAGCGATTCGGACAGTCCGTGCCCAAGGCCTTCGTCCTGCTGAACGGCCAGCCATTGCTGTTGCACGCGCTCGCCGGGATTGCGGCGGCGCCGGTCATCCTGCGGGTGATTCCGGTGATCGCGCGGGCCGATCGCGAGCGTTGGGAGCGCCTGCGGCCCGATCTCGTCGGAATTCCGAAGCTCGCGGAGCCGGTTTTCGGCGGGGCGGAGCGGCAGGATTCGGTGCGCGCGGGCCTCGCAGCGCTCGGCCCCGAGATCGAATGGGTGGCGGTTCATGACGCGGCGCGCCCCTTCGTGCGGCCGTCGGCCGTGGCCCGCGTCGTCGAGGCCGCCCGCAGCTGTGGGGCGGCAATCCTCGCGGCGCCCGTCGCCGACACGATCAAGCGGGTGCAGGCGGGCCGGGTGATCGAGACGCCGCCGCGCCCGGAATGCTGGGCCGCGCAGACCCCGCAGGTGTTCCGCGTCGAGCTGTTGCGCGAAGCTCTCGCCAAGGCCAGCGCGCAGGGGCGCGTGGCGACGGACGACTCGCAGCTCGTCGAGTGGCTCGGCGCCCCAGTCGCCGTGGTCGAGGGCGATCCCGACAACTGGAAGCTCACCCGCCCCGGCGATCTCGCGGAGGCCGAGCGGCGGCTGACGGCGGCGCGGGCCGAGAGGAGTGGAAAACCGTGAGGGTCGGCCACGGCTACGATGCGCACCGCCTGGTCGCCGGTCGCCCGCTGTGGCTCGGTGGCGTGAACGTGCCGCATCCCCGGGGCCTCGCCGGCCATTCCGATGGCGACGTGCTGCTGCATGCGATTGCGAGCGCGTTGCTCGGCGCGCTGGGGCAGGGCGATCTCGGGCGCCACTTTCCGTCGTCGGATCCCGCCCTCGCGGGCATCGCGAGTCGCGAGCTGCTCGCGCAGGTGGTGGCGCGCATGCGTGCCGCGGGGCTGCGACTCGCGCATCTCGACTCCACGATCGTCGCGCAGGAGCCGCGGCTCTCCGACTTCCTCGGCCGGATGCAGGCGGTGATCGCGGCGCTGCTGGGAACGGATGCCGAGCGCGTCAATGTGAAGGTGACGAGCCCCGATGGCATGGGCGCGATCGGACGCGGCGAGGGCATTGCCGCGCACGCCGTGCTGCTGCTCGAAGGCGCCGCGTGAGCCGGGAAGGGCTCGTTCTCTACGACACGCGCACGCGGAGCAAGCGGGCGTTTGCAGCGATCGAGCCCGGGCGCGTGCGGGTCTACAGCTGCGGTCCCACGGTCTACGCGCCCCAGCATCTCGGGAACATGCGCTCCCAGCTGCTCGCCGATCTGCTCAAGCGCACGCTGCTCTTCGAGGGCTACGGCGTCGAGCACGTCATCAACATCACGGACGTCGGACACCTGACCGGCGACAGCGACGCGGGCGAGGACAAGCTCGAGCGCGCAGCGGCGCAGAGCGGCCGGCGCGCGGAGGAGATTGCGGCGCAGTACACGGCGCAGTGGCTGCGCGATCGCGAGCGTCTGGGCTGCCTCGCTCCCGAGGTGTTGTGCAAGGCGACCGAGCACATCCCGGAGCAGATCGCGCTGGTGAAGCGCCTCGAAGCAAAGGGCTACAGCTACCGGATTGCCGACGGAATCTACTTCGACACCGCGAAGTTTCCCCGCTACGGCGAGTTTGCGCGGCTCGATCTCGCGGGCCAGGCTGCGGGCGCACGCATCGGCGACGTTCCCGACAAGCGCCAGCCCAGCGATTTTGCGCTCTGGAAGTTCGCCGCAGCGGGCGTGCAGCGGCAGCAGGAGTGGGATTCGCCGTGGGGCCGCGGCTTTCCGGGCTGGCACGTCGAGTGTTCGGCGATGGCCGATCGTTATCTCGGACATCGCTTCGACATCCACACGGGCGGCGTCGACCACATCGGTGTGCACCACACCAACGAGGTTGCACAGAGCGAGTGTGCCTGGGACGTGCACCCGTGGGTGGGCTTCTGGCTGCACAACGAGTTTCTCGATCTGCGCGGCGAGAAGATGGCGAAATCGACCGGCAACGTGGCGGTGCTCGACGATCTGATCGCGCGTGGCCTGCCCCCGCTCGCCTTTCGCTACCTGTTCCTTCAGGCCCACTATCGCCAGCAGCAGACCTACACCGACGAAGCCATGGACGCGGCCGCGACGGGGTACGAGCGCCTGCTCTCCGCCTGCGCGGAGCTGCGCGAGGCGGTGGGCGAAGTCTCGGCGGAGCGCTGCGCCCCGCTGCAGCAGCGCTTGCGCGCCGCCATCTGCGACGATCTGAATGCTCCGCGCGCGCTCGCCGTGGCCTGGGAGGCGACGCGTGCGCCCGGCCTCGCGGCGGCCGAACGCTGGGCCGTGCTGCGCGAGGCCGACCGCGTGCTCGGACTCGATCTCGCCGCGGGACTTCCCCGCGCCGAGCGCGGCGAGAGCGACCCGCGCATCGACGCGCTGGTGGCCGAGCGCGACGCGGCACGCGAGCGGCGCGATTTTGCGAACGCGGACCGCATCCGCCGCGAGCTTTCCGCCGAGGGCATCACGATCGAGGACACGCCGGGCGGAGCCCGCTGGAGGCGCTCGTGAGCGAACGCGCCGGCAAATCGAAAACGCGCAAGCGCGCGTCGGCGGCGGGGAGCGAGACGCCGCCGCCGGAAGGGCTGGGGGCTCCCGAGCCGGGCGCGGCGCCGCGCGCTTTCAGGCTGGTCTCGCCGTTCGAACCCAAGGGCGATCAGCCGCGCGCCATCGAGGCGCTCGTCGCAGGCCTCGAGCGCGGCGACCCCCACCAGACCCTGCTCGGCGTCACCGGCAGCGGAAAATCCTTCACGATCGCCTGCGTGGTCGAGCGCGTGAATCGGCCGACCCTCGTGATGGCCCCGAACAAGACGCTCGCGGCGCAGCTCTACGCGGAACTCAAGGATCTGTTTCCCGACAACGCCGTCGAATACTTCGTGTCCTATTACGACTACTACCAGCCCGAAGCCTACCTGCCCGCGACCGACACCTACATCGAAAAAGACTCGTCGGTGAACGACGAGATCGACAAGCTGCGCCACTCGGCGACGCACGCGCTGCTCACGCGGCGCGACGTGCTGGCCGTCGCGAGCGTTTCTGCGATCTACGGCCTCGGCGCCCCCGAGACCTACGGTTCGATGCACGCCTACGTCGAGACGGGCATGTCGCTGAACCGCGATCGTTTCCTGCGTCGGCTGGTCGACATGCTCTATACGCGCAACGACATCGACTTTCATCGCGGCACGTTCCGGGTAAGAGGCGACGTCGTCGAGGTGTTTCCGCAGTACGAGGCCGAGCGCGCGCTTCGCATCGAGTTCTTCGGCGATGAGGTCGAGTCGATCGCGGAGATCGATCCGTTGCGCGGCAAGATCATTTCGCGCCCGAAGCGCGCGATGCTGTATCCGGCCAGCCATTACGTGGGCACCGAACAGACGCTGGCGCGGGCGATCGAGGGCATCCGGGGCGAGCTGCAGGAGCGGCTGGCCGGATTGCGCGGGCAGAACAAGCTCCTCGAAGCCCAGCGTCTCGAGCAGCGGACGCTGTACGACCTCGAGATGCTCGAGCAGATGGGTTTCTGTCATGGCGTCGAGAATTATTCGCGCTGGCTGGACGGACGCGCCCCCGGCGAGACCCCCTATACGCTGTACGACTACTTTCCCAAGGACCTGCTCGTGGTGATGGACGAGAGCCACATCAGCGTGTCGCAGATCGGCGGGATGTATCGCGGCGACCGCGCGCGCAAGGAAGTCCTGGTGGATTTCGGCTTCCGCCTGCCGTCGGCGCTCGACAACCGGCCGCTGCGCTTCGAAGAGTGGGAAGGGCGCGCGCCGCAGCGCATCTACGTCTCGGCGACGCCCGGCGCCTACGAGCTCGAAAAATCCGGAGGCGTGGTGGTCGAGCAGATCATCCGGCCGACCGGGCTCACGGACCCGAAGGTCGAGGTGCGTCCGGCCGGCGGCCAGGTCGACGATCTGCTCGCGGAGATCCGCGCGCGGGTCGCCGTGCATGAGCGCGTGCTGGTCACGACGCTCACCAAGCGCATGGCCGAGGAGCTCACGGAGTATTACGCCGAACTCGGCATCAAGGTCCGCTACCTGCACAGCGACGTGAAGACGCTCGATCGGATGGACATCCTGCGCGAGCTGCGCGAGGGCGTCTTCGACGTGCTGGTCGGGATCAACCTGCTGCGGGAGGGACTCGATCTGCCGGAGGTGTCGCTGGTCGGGGTGCTGGACGCGGACAAGGAGGGCTTCCTGCGCTCGACACGCTCGCTGATCCAGACGATCGGGCGCGCGGCGCGCAACGTGAACGGCGCGGTGATCCTGTACGCCGACCGCGAGACGAATTCGATCCGCGAGACGCTCGCCGAAACCAACCGGCGACGCGAGGTGCAGACGCAATGGAACGTCCTGCACGGCATCACGCCGCAGACGGTGGTCAAGCGCATTTCGAGCCTGCGCGAATCGATCTGGGAGCGCGACTACGTGACGGTTCCGGCGGCCGTCGATGCGAAGGGCCCCTCGATTCCGTTCCACGAGCTGCCGGAGCTGCTCGATTCCCTGCGCCGGGAAATGCGCGACGCGGCGCGCGATCTCGATTTCGAGCGTGCAGCCGAGCTGCGCGACCGCATCCGCGAGCTCGAGACCGAGCAGCTCAGGCTGGGTTGAGATGGAGCTCGCCGAGCGAGCCGACGCGCTGCCGACGGGCTCGGGCGTCTACCTGTTCAAGAGCGCCAGCGGGCGCGTGCTCTATGTGGGCAAGGCCCAGAACCTGCGCTCACGCGTGCGTTCGTATCTCGGCGGCGGCGACGGTCGCCCGCGGATCCCGCTGCTGGTGGAGCGCAGCGCCGACGTCGACGTGATCGTGACGGCGAGCGTGAAGGATGCGCTGCTGCTCGAAAACGAGCTGATCAAGCGCCACAAGCCGCCGTTCAACGTGCGCTTGCGCGACGACAAGCAGTATCTCGCGCTGCGTCTGGATCCGCGCGAGAGCTGGCCGCGTCTCACGCAGGTCCGCCGCTTTCGTCGCGACGGGGCCGCCTATTTCGGCCCCTACACCTCGAGCATCGCGATGCGCGAATCCGTCTCGAATCTGCGCCGGATCTTCCCGCTGCGCTCGTGCCGCGAAGCCGTCTTTCGGGATTATGCCCGGCGCGGGCGCCCCTGCATCGAGTTCGAGATGAAGCGCTGCCTGGGCCCCTGCTGCGGTCTCGTCACGCGCGAGGCCTACGACGAGCTCGTGCGCGGTACGACGCTGTTTCTGCGCGGGCGCTCGAGCGAATTGGCGGAGTCGTTGCAAACGCGCATGCAGGAGGCTTCGACCGGCGAGCGTTTCGAAGACGCCGCGCGTCTGCGCAACCAGATCCAGGCGGTGGCGCGCACCGTGGAACGCCAGCAGATGGTGACACCGGAAGCAATCGATCGCGACGTCTTCGCGCTGGCGCGCCAGGGGGGCGAAGTCGAGGTGCAGGCCCTGCACGTGCGGGACGGGCGGGTGATGGGCACGCAGGGTTTTGGATTTTCCGGTGTTTCGCTCGCGGATGGGGACGTGATGAGTTCGTTCCTGGGCCAGTTTTATGGCGCCGAGGAGGCTCGCGATATTCCGGCGGAAGTGCTGACCGAGCTGCCCGTCGAGGACGACGGGGCGCTGGCTGCGCTCGTCAGCGAACGCTCGTCGCGTCGCGTCGCGCTGCGGGCTCCGAAGCGCGGCAGACTCGTCGCGCTGCTCGCGACGGTGCGCGCCAACGCCGAGCTCGGGCTCGCGAAGCGGCTCGAGGCGCGCGAGAGCGTCGCGGCGGCGAGCGCCGAGCTTCAGCAGGCGCTGGGTCTGCGGCGGCTGCCGCGTCACATCGAGGGCTACGACGTTTCGACCTTCGCGGGGACGCTCAGCGTCGCGAGCCGCGTCGTGTTCCGGGACGGGCAGACTTCGCAGGCCGAGTTTCGCCGCTATCGCATCCGCGAGGCTGCGCCGGATGACGACCTGGCGTGTCTGCGCGAGGTGCTCGCGCGGCGGCTGGCGCGCGTCGCGAGCGAGCCGCTGCCGGATCTGATGCTCGTCGATGGCGGCAAGGGCCAGCTTTCCGTCTTGAGCGCGGCGCTCTCCGACGCCGGCTGCGAGGTCGACGCGATTTCGATTGCGAAGGAGCGCGACACCCAGAGCGCTTCGCCGCGCGTGCGGCGTTCGGGAGGGCTCAAGGCGGAGCGGATCTTTCTGCCGGGGCGCAAGGATCCTGTGTCGCTGTCGACGAGCTCGCGTGCGCTCCTGCTGGTGCAGCGGATTCGAGACGAATCGCATCGCTTCGCGATCGAATTCCAGCGCGGGCTGCGTTCGAAGGCCGGGCTGGTGTCGATCCTCGAAGAGCTGCCGGGAATCGGCCCGAGCAAGCGGCGCGCGCTGCTGCGCGAGCTCGGCTCGCTGCGCGCGATACGCAACGCGAGCGCGGAAGCCCTGGCTGCCGTCTCCGGCATCTCGGCCCGCGACGCCGCGAGGTTGCACCAGTTCTTCGCCGCCCTGAGCCCCAGCCCCGAGCGGGAGGCCGAGCCCGCGGAGCGAAATCCCGAGTAAAGGGAGGCCGCGCGCCATCCGATTCCGAGGGTGGGGGTTCGTCATGCGTCGGCTCGCCCGTTGGCTCGGCCTGGTTCTCCTGCTTTCGCCGTTGCCGGCGGGGGCGGAGATCTACCAGTGGACGGATGAGCAGGGCCGCAGCCACTACACACAGGATCTGAGCCAGGTGCCTGCGCGCCAGCGCTCGCAGGCGGAGCTGCGCGCGCTGGCGCCGCGCGAGGCGGATCGCCTGCAGACCTACCGCCAGCCGGCGTCGCCGGACCCCGCGAGCGGCGCCCTGCGCGCATCCGGCGCTGCCGGCAGGCGCGCAATCCGCGTCCCGGTGGCGCGTGCGGGGACGGGAATGATCGTGAACGTTCGCCTGAACGGCGCCGTCACCGCGCCGTTTCTCGTCGACACGGGCGCGACGGACGTGCTGCTTCCCGCCTCGCTGGCCGAGCTGCTCGGAATCGAGGTGGGGCCGGAGGGGCGTACGAAGAGCTACCAGACGGCCAATGGCATCGTGACGCACACGACCGTGATGCTGCGCTCCGTCGACCTCGGCGGGGCCAGCGTCGAAAATGTCCCGGCGAGCATCAGTCCGTCGCTGGAGATCGGCCTGCTGGGGCTCTCGTTCTTCAATCATTTCACCTACAACGTCGACGCCGCCGCCGGGATCCTCACGCTGGTTCCCAACGATCTGGCCGAATCCGGCGCCATCCGCGGGGGCCGCAGCGAAGCGCAGTGGCGGGCCGAATACGCTGGCCTGCGGGAGCGCATCGCGCGGGTGGAGCGCGAGTTCGAAGCCAAATCGACGAGCAAGGCCCGCGCCCAGGACCAGCTCGATCAGGCGCGCGGCGCGTTGCTGAACGAGCTTTCGCTGCTCGAGGGCGAGGCGGATGTCGCGCGGGTGCCGATGAGCTGGCGCGACTAGCTCCCGCGCTGCCACCCGCAGGCGAGCCGCGCCAGCGGGCGCCCGAGCACGGAAAGCGGCTTCCCAAAAAGGCAGCGGGCTCCCCACGCCGGTCCCCCCGCTGGTCCGGCTGCGATCGTCCATTTCGCGGCATTTCCTTCGTCGGATCGATGAGATCAGGCCGCTTTTTCCGGCTCCTGGGAGCTGGCACCGATCTTGCGAAACGTTGGGGCGCGAGCGCCACCCACGGCGCGAACGACAGGGAGTCCCGATGCGAGACCGCTTCAACAACCTGGGCGATGCCCGAACGGGCCCCGGTGCGAAGAAGCGCCGCCTGCGCGCCGATCTCGAGAGCCGAGGCCTTTCGAGCGAAATTGCGCAGCCGATGGCGACCCGCTTGGCGCCGCTGCTGAAAACCTCCTCGACGCGCGCCTACGGTGCCGCCCTCGACGTCGCCGCTGCGGCGGCCGAAGTCATTCGCGACGATGCGAGCCGCGAGGACGCTCGCACGGGCGACGTCGCCGAAATCCAACGCCTGATGCTCGGCTTCAGCGATGAGCTGCGAAAGCTCGAGGAAGGCCTGCGCATCCTCTCCGCCTTCGTGCTGCGCATGCGCACCCGCGCGGCGGTCGACGGCGACAGCGTGCTGCACTAGCCCGCGCCCCGCGGCGCCGCCGCGGGTATGCTCCTGCGCGAAGCCCCGGTCCCCGGGGAGCTCCCCTGCGGCGTCTGCTGTGTTGGCTCGCTCTTGCGCAGATTGCGGGCATCCTGCTCGCGGATCACGCGTGGATTTCGCGGGATGCGGCGCTCGTGCTCGGGGTGGCGTGTCTCACGCTGGGCGCGTTCGCCACAAGGCATCCGAACCCGCGCGCCGTCTGCGCCCTCGGCGTCGCGCTGGCGGGCGGAGCGTTCGGGTTGGCCGATCGTCTCGACGCAGCCGAGCGCGGTCGCCCGGCGGTTCCGTTGGAGGCGACACTCGAGGGCCGTGTCCTGGACGTCCGACGTTCGGCGGGCGGTTTCGCGGTCGATCTCGACCGCGTGACGCGGGCGGGCGCCGGCCAGGCGCTGCCGCAGCGCCTCCGACTCTCGGGCCAACCGACGCCCGATGGTGTCGCCGCGATCGAGGCGGCGCTGCCGGGCGAATGGCTGCGCCTGCGCGCCCGGCTGCGGCGCCCGAGCGAGCTCGCGAACCCGGGTGGACGCGAACACCTGCGCGATCTCGCACGCGCAGGCGTGGGGGCGAGCGGCCGACTCGTGCACCCGGCGCTGCACGTGCGGATTCCCGAACGCGAGCGCGCCCGACCGTTCGCCGCGCTGTATGGCGCGCGCGCCCGGCTCGATCACAGGCTCGCGCAGACGGGTCCCGGAGGCGGGCTGCTGCGCGCGTTGGCGCTCGGAGAGCGCGCCGGTCTTTCCTTGGCCGTGCAAGATGCCTTCGCGCGCCTCGGGCTCGCGCACCTGCTCTCGGTTTCGGGGCTTCACCTGGCGCTGGTCGCAGGGCTCGTCTTCGCGGCAGCACGTGCGCTGCTCGGGCGCTGGGTCTGGCTCGCGGCCCGGCGCGACTCGCGCACGCCCGCGCTGCTCATCGCGGTGGTCGCAGCCAGCTTCTACGCACTGCTTTCCGGTTGGGATGTGCCGGTGCGCCGCTCGCTGTTGCTGGTGTTGGCGGTGGCGTTGGCGATGGCGCGCGGGCGGCGGGGCGGGGCGCTCGAAGCGCTGGCCGCCGCATCGCTCGTGATCCTTGCGGAGGAGCCCCAGGCGCTCTTCAGCGCCGGCTTCCAGCTTTCGTTCGCGGCGAGCGCGGCGCTCGCGCTGGCGCCACGCGGCGACGCGCTGACGTCCGGGAGTGTCACAGGCCGGGTGTGGAGTTGGTTGCGCGAAGGCTTTTCGTCGTCAGCGACGGCGCTCGCCGCCACCAGTCCCCTGGCCGCGGTTCAGCTGGGCAACGTGGCGCCGATTGCGCTGCTCGCCAACCTCGTCGCGATCCCCTGGACGGGCGCTGTCGTGCTTCCGGTTTCGCTGCTCGCGACGGCGCTCGCTGCACTGCCGGAGTCGCTGCAACCGGGCTGGCTGCTGGCGCTCATGGAGCGGATTGCGGCGGGAACGCTCGCGGCAGTCGCAGCGGCGGCCGCCTGGCTACCGACCTTCGCGGCGCGGCCACCGCCTGCGTTGGGTTGGCTGGCTGCGGCGGCCCTCGTCGCATTCGGGGCGCTGTGCGTACGCGCGACGAAGCTGCGAGTTCTGCTGTGTCTGGCCGCCAACGGCTTGCTCGCGTTGGCGCCTCCCGCGCGCCTGCCTGTGCCGTTGCCGAGGCTCGTCGTTCTCGATGTCGGGCAGGGCGACGCGCTCCTCGTGCAGGGTCGGCGTGGCGCCGTGCTCGTCGACGCCGGGCCTGCACGGCCGGACGGATTCGATCTCGGAAGCCGCGTGGTGGTGCCCGCGCTCGCCGCGCTCGGCGTCGCGCGCCTGGATCTGTTCGTGGTGACCCACGCGGATCTCGATCATCGCGGCGGTGCCCCCGCGGTGCTGGCCCGCGTCGCCGTCGACAGGCTCTGGCTGCCGTATGGCGCGCGCGAGGATCCGGACTTTGCCGACGTCCTCGCCGCGGCGGAAGCACGCGGCGTCCCCGTCGAGGAGCAGGGAGCGCGAAGTCCGCCGCTGCGCGCGGGCGATCTGCGCATCGAGCCCTTGTGGCCGCCAGCCGATGCCCGCGGAGGCTCTCGCAACGATCGCTCGCTCGCCGTGCGCATCAGCGTCGCTGGCCGCCGCGTTCTGCTGCCCGGCGATCTCGAGGCGCGCGCCGAAGCCATGCTGATCGCGAGCGGCGTCGACCTGCACGCCGATGTGCTCGCGCTCGGGCATCACGGAAGTCGGACTTCTTCGACGCCGGGTCTGCTCGCCGCCGTGGCGCCTTCGCTCGCGCTCGTCTCGGCCCCCTGCCATGGTCGCTTCGGGATGCCGCATCCGGAAGTGCGGGCGCGAGCCGCGGCCGCGGGTGCGCCCGTCTGGTGGACGGGACGCGATGGCGCGCTCGTGGTGGGGCTCGGAGAGCCGCTTCACGTCTGGGGCTGGACGACGGGGACTGGAATCGGCCCGCGCTGCCGCCGAGCGCGTCGCTGGTCGCCCGCGCGGTGTGATGGCATGCTCCGCGCGTGTCCCCGATCAGTTCGCGCAAGATCCGTGCGGCCGCCGGCCTCGCGTGCCTGTTGCTCTCGCTCAACGGCTGTACACCCGCGCGCGACGTGATGCCGGTTTATCTCACGTGGAGCGATCCAGACACCAGCACGACGATGACCGTCCACTACCACACACGGGGCCCCAGCGATGGCACCCACGTCTACTACGACAGCGCCCCGCATGCCGGCGAGCTCGAGCGCTACGCGTCGCATGCGCAGGGCTTCGAACGCAGGCTGCCTGGCGTCGATCGCGTCGTCCACATCGTTCCCCTCACGGGCCTGGCGCCAGGTACGCGCTATTGGTTCGTCGCGGGGGATCCGACGTCGGGCTTCCGTGAGGAGCGTTCCTTCCGCACGTTGCCGAGCGACGGTTCGCCGGTGAATTTCGTCGCCGGGGGGGACATGTCGACGGGAGGGTTGCCGCGGCTCACGTCGTGGCTGGCCGCGCGCACGGATCCGAGCTTCGTGTTGCTCGGCGGCGATCTCGCCTACGACCGGGGACTTCCGGAAGGCTACGCGCGCTGGCAGAAATGGTTCGCCGATTGGGAAGCGACGATGCGCGCGCCCGATGGACGCCTGATTCCCTTGATCGCGGCGATCGGCAACCACGACCTCCGCAACGAGAAGGATCGCGTCGCCGGCCAGGATCCCGCGCAGTACTTCCACGGATTCTTCTATCAGGATCCCGGCGGGCACAGCTATTTCGCGCGACGCTTCGGGTCGCGCGTGGCACTTTTCGTGCTCGACACGGGGCATCTGACGCCCGTCGACGGCGAGCAGCGTGACTGGCTCGCCGCGGAACTGCGCGCGACGGCGGACGCGCCCGTGCGTTTTGCGCTCTACCACGTCGCGCTCTTCCCGGCCGCCCAACCCGCCAATCCGATGGTCCGGGCCGGGCGCGCGGCCTGGCTGCCGCTCTTCGACAAGTTCGGGTTGACGGCGGCCTTCGAGAACCATGGCCATCTTCACAAGCGCACGCTGCCGTTGCGGCTCGGCGTTCCTGTCGTCGATGGGAGGGGCACGGTCTATTTCGGCGACGGCGCCTGGGGAAAATCGAGGACGAAGGCGCCCAAGCTCGATCGCGACTACCTGGCTTCGGCCTTCTCGCGCCGTCACTTCTGGAAGGTGTCGGTTTCGGAGCAGGGCGCGAGCTACGAAGCGATCGACGGCTTCGGCCGCGTCTTCGATCGCACCGGGCAGGCGGCTGACGGCGCGTGGATCCAACCATGATGTCGGAATTCGCGGGCGGCTCGACGCGCGTCGCGCGCGTGCGGTTCTCGGGCGCTCGCGGCGAAACGCAGGACGACGCCGTTGCGATCGAAGAACCGCTCGAGATCCAACTGGGCGGCATTTCGCTCGCGGTCGTGATGCGCACGCCGGGTCACGACGAGGAGCTGGCGCTCGGCTTCCTCGTGACCGAACGCGTGGTGGCGTCGGCAGCGCAGGTGTTATCCGCCCGGCATTGCCGCGCGGTCGCGGATCCCGATGCCTCGGAGAACGTCCTGCGCGTGGTGCTGGCAGCCGGCGTGAAGGTCGATCTCGACGCCCTGCGGCGCAACCTCTATGCGAGCAGCAGCTGCGGCATTTGCGGCAAGGCGACGATCGCCAATGCGCTGGTGAGCGCGCCGCCATTGGTGGACGCGAGTCGCTTCGAAGCTGCGTTCTTCACGGCGCTGCCGCAGCGGCTCGAAGCGGTGCAGCCGACGTTCGCAGCGACGGGAGGGCTGCACGCGGCGGCGCTCTTTGCTCCCGATGGCGCGCTGTTGGTGGTCCGCGAGGACGTCGGGCGACACAATGCCGTCGACAAGGTGATCGGCTGGGCGTTGCGCGCGGAGCGGCTGCCGCTCGCGGGGCACGTGTTGCTCGTCTCCGGCCGGATTTCGTACGAGTTGGTGCAGAAGGCATTGGTCGCCCGCATCCCCGTGCTCGCGGCCGTGTCGGCGCCTTCCTCGCTCGCGGTCAAGTTTGCGGAGAATGCGCGCCTCACGCTCGTTGGGTTCCTGCGCGGTCGCTCGTTCAACGTCTACGGCGAGCGCTCGCGGATTCCGGGAGGCGACCCCGTTGGCGGACGCTGACGAGCCTGGCGAGTCGGGAGGGGCCGCGGGCGGCCTTTCGGCCGTCGTCTCGACGCTGCGCAGCGCGAAGCAGATGGGAGCCGCACGCGGCTTCCAGACACTCGCTCGCGTCAATCAACCCGGCGGCTTCGATTGTCCCGGCTGCGCCTGGCCCGAAGCCAGCGAGCACGGGCCGATCGAGTTCTGCGAGAACGGTGCGAAGGCGGTGGCGCACGAGGCTACGCTTCGACGGGTCTCGCGCGATCTGCTCGCGCGCACGAGTCTCGCGGAGCTGCGCGCGCACGACGATCACTGGCTCGAGGCGCAGGGCCGCCTCGTCGAACCGCTGATCCGGCGCGCGGGCGCTACGCATTTCGAGCCGCTTTCCTGGGACGCGGCCTTCGCCCGCGTCGCCGAAGCGTTGCGCGCCCTGGATTCTCCCGACCAGGCGGTCTTCTACACCTCTGGACGGGCCAGCAACGAGGCGGCGTTCCTGTGGCAGTTGTTCGCCCGCCAGCTCGGCACGAACAACCTGCCGGATTGCTCGAATCTGTGTCACGAATCGAGCGGCGAGGGCCTCGGCGAAGCGATCGGCATCGGCAAGGGAACCGTGAGCCTGGCAGACATCGAGCGCGCCGGGGCGATCTTCGTGATCGGACAGAACCCCGGCAGCAACCATCCGCGCATGCTCACGACGCTCGCGGCCGCGAAACGGCGCGGCGCGCGCATCGTCGCGATCAACCCGCTGCGCGAGCGGGGGCTCGTGCGTTTTGCGCATCCCCAGGAGCCGCTGGCCCTGCTCGGCGGGTCGACGGCGATCGCGGATCTCTACTTGCAGGTGCGCGTGGGCGGAGACATCGCGCTGCTCAAGGGGATCATGAAAGAGGTGCTCGCCGCCGAGGCCCGCGATCCGGGCCGCGTCCTCGATTGGGCCTTCCTGCGGGCGCACACGCTGGGTTTCGATGCCCTGCGGGCGAATCTCGATGCCCAGGATTTCGAGAATCTCGAGGCCTGCAGCGGCATCACACGGCGCGCGATGCGCGAGGCGGCGGAGATCTACTGTGCGGCGGACGGGGTCGTGGCCTGCTGGGCGATGGGGATCACGCAGCACGCGCACGGCGTCGCGAACGTTCAGGAGATCCTGAATTTTCTGCTGCTGCGCGGAAACATCGGGCGTCCAGGGGCGGGGCCCTGTCCCGTCCGCGGACACAGCAACGTGCAGGGGGACCGCACGGTCGGCGTCAGCGAGCGGCCTGCGGCGGCGTTCCTGGCGCGACTCGCGGCCGAGTTCGAGTTCACACCGCCGAGCGAGCCCGGTTTCGACAGCGTGGGCGCGATCGGCGCGCTGCGCGACGGCCGCGTGCGCGTCTTTCTCGCGCTGGGCGGAAATTTCGCGGTGGCGTCGCCGGATACCCAGACCACGGCGGAAGCGCTCGCTCGTTGTGGGCTCGCGGTGCAGATCGCGACCACCTTGAACCGCACGCCGCTGCTCGCTGGCGAAGAGGCGCTCGTGCTGCCCTGCCTCGCGCGCAGCGAAGCCGACCTGCAGGCGGGAGGCGAGCAGTTCGTCACGGTCGAGGACTCGATGAGCATCGTTCACGCATCGCGGGGCCGGCTTGCGCCCGCCTCTCCGGCGTTGCGCAGCGAGCCAGCGATCGTGGCGGGCCTGGCGGCCGCGGCGCTGGGCGCCCGCAGCCGCGTGCCGTGGCTCGCACTCGTGGAGGACTACGACCGCATCCGCGCGCGTATCGAACGCGTGATTCCGGGCTTCGAGGATTACGCGCGCCGCGTTCGCACGCCCGGGGGGTTTCTGCTGCCGAGCGGCGCGCGCGTGCGGCGCTTCGAGACGCCATCGGGGCGTGCGCTGTTTCGCGTGCACCCGCTGCCGGCGGATACGCTCGCGCCGGGACGCTTCCGGCTCACGACGATTCGCAGCCACGACCAGTTCAACACGACGGTGTATGGCTTCGACGATCGCCTGCGCGGCTTGCGGGGCGACCGCCGCGTGGTGCTGGTGAACGCCGACGATCTGCGGGCCGCCGGCTTGCGGGAAGGTCAGGCCGTGGATCTCACGAGTCACTTCCGTGGCGAGACGCGCACGCTACGCGGCTTTCGCGTGCTGGCCTACGACCTGCCGCGGCGCTGCGCGGCGGCCTATTTTCCTGAAGCCAACGGTCTCGTAGCGCTCGCGAACCAAGCCGATCGCAGCCATACACCGGCCTATAAATCCATTGAAATATCCATGCTTCCCGCGCAAGAGTTCGAGTGATCCTCGATCCCGCGCCCGGCGCGGTTTCAGCGCGGGAAAACGATCGTCGTCGCGAAGACCTCCCAGCGCTCGAAGACCCCCTGCGTGGCGTAGGTGTCGCGCGCAGCGATCGCCTGTGCGCTCGCGAGGTCCGGAGCCTCGAGGATGATCAGGCTTCCGACCGGCGTGCCGGCGGGACCGAGCAGCGGGCCTGCGAAGCGAATGCGTTGCTCGGCGGCGAGCGGCTCGAGGCCTGCCAGGTGCGCGGGTCGGTGTTGTTTGCGCAGCTCGACGCCGTTCGGCCCATCGTGTCCGATCCAGATGAAGGTGCTCACCTCAAGCCTCCGCCGGCATGAATTTCTGGAAGAAGGAGACGAGATCCGGCCCCTGCCGCAGCGTGTGGCCGCCATCGACCCCGATGCACTGGCCGGTGACCCAGCTGGCTTCGTCGCCGAGCAGGCCGGCGACGAAGCGTCCGACGTCCTCCGGCTGGCCGAGGCGGTTCAGCGGAATCCTGCGCAGATACTCCTCGCGCACGCCCGCATCCGCGACCAGCATCGCGACGAGCGGTGTTTCGACGAGGCTCGGCATCACCGCGTTGACGCGGATGCCGAGCGCGCCGAGCTCGTCGGCGGCGCAGCGCGTCAGCATGTTGACGCCGGCTTTGGCGACGCAGTAGGGTGTCATCCAGCGGTGGGTGAGCACGGCCGCGATCGAGCTCACGTTGACGATGCTGCCGCCGCCCGCGCGCTGCATGGCGAGGGCTTCGGCGCGCAGGCAGCGATAGAGGCCCGTGAGTTCCGTCGCGAGTCCGCGCTCGAAATCGGCCGCCGGCGTGCGCAGCAGCGCACCTCCCGAGCCGGAAGCCGCGGCGTTCACCGCGAGGCGCAGCGGGCCGAGCTCGCTTTCGGTGCGGGCGATCGCCGCAGCGACCGATGCATCCTGTGTGACGTCGCAGCTGACGAACGCTGCAGCCGATCCGAGCGAGCGCGCTGCCTCGCGCACCACGTCCTCGCGTCGTCCGGCGAGCATCACACGGCCGCCATCTTTCACGATCGCCTGGGCGCAGGCGAATCCGATGCCGGTCCCGCCGCCCGTGACGAACGCCACCTTGCCGTCGAAGCGCGCCATCCTGTGTGTCTCCTGAAGTGTTCTGGGGTTCGAAGCCGTTTGAAGTCAGTAGATCCCGAGCATGCGCAAGGCGAGTGCGATCACGGTCACCGCCAGCACGGGTCGGATCAGGCGTTCGCCGCCGCGCACCGCGAGGCGCGCTCCCAACGCCGCACCGGCGGAGTAGCCGAGCGCGAGGATGCCCGCCGGCGCCCAGGCGATTTGGCCCGCGAGCACGAACACGGGGATGGCCGTCAGCGTGACCACCGCCGTCACGATCACCTTGATGGCATTCGCGCGCACGAGATCGAAGCCGGCGTGTGCGAGCGCGAAGAGCAGGGGGATGCCGACGCCGGCCTGGAACGCGCCGCCGTAGATTCCGATCGCGAAGAAGAGGACGCCCCAGCGCGGTCCCAGGTGCGTGGGCGAAGCGGCGCGCGCGGTTCGCGGAACCGCCACCTCGCGCAGCAGCGGGAGCAAGAGGAGGAGCATCACGACGCCGAACGCGCGCTCGAACAGCGAGTCCGAGACGCGCGAAATTCCCCAGGCGCCGATCAGCGAGCCGACGGCAACCGGCAGGAGCACCGGCAGCGATTCACGCAGGCCGCCGACGCCGTGCGCGCGAAAGCGCCACGCCGCGACGCCGCTCTGGACCAGGATGCCGACACGGTTCGTGCCGTTCGCGATGCCCCCGGGAAATCCGAGCAGCACGAGCAGGGGGACCGTCACGAGCGAGCCGCCACCCGCGAGGGTATTCACCACGCCCGCGCCCAGGGCCGTGGCGGCGAGGGCGAGCATTTCGAGAGGCGTCAAGGCGGGCTCCGTCGCCGGCGCAGTGTACTCGCGGCCGCGAGGCTTCACTACCCGCCGGCGCCGCTGTGATAGGATCGCGCGCGTCATGGATCCCGTGGTCGCGCCGCCGCCCGAGTTGATCGACGTGCGCAGTGACGAGCGCTTCGACGAGCGCCGTCTGGGCGAATGGCTGCGCGGAAAACTCGAGGGCAGCGAGCAGCCGCTCACGGTGCGCCAATTCGGCGGCGGCCACGCGAACCTCACCTATCTGTTGCACTACGGTACAGGTCCGGACGCGCGCGAATACGTGCTGCGCCGCCCGCCGCTCGGCCCGGTCGCCGCCCGCGCGCACGATATGCAGCGCGAGTACCGCGCGCTCTCGAAGCTGTGGCAGGCGTTTCCGCCCGCGCCGCGCGCATTTCTCTATTGCGAGGATGCGTCGCTGATCGGTGCGGACTTTCTCGTGATGGAGCGCCGTCACGGCATCGTGATTCGCAACGTCGTCCCGCCCGAGTTCGGCGGCGGCCAGGACGCCGTCGCGAACCGCAAGCTCTCGGAAGTCGTGATCGACACGCTCGTCGATTTCCATGCCGTCGATCCTGTGCCGATCGGGCTGGCTTCGCTGGGCAAGCCCGAGGGCTTCCTTGCCCGCCAGGTGAAGGGCTGGACCGATCGTTTCGAACGCGCCAAGACGTCCGAGCAGCCGGTGGCGCAGGAAGTGTCGCGCTGGCTGCTCGCGGAACTGCCGGATTCGCCGCCGGCGACGCTCGTCCACAACGACTGGAAGCTCGACAACATGGCCGTCGCCTTCGACGATCCGGGCCGCTGCGTGGCCGTCTACGACTGGGACATGTGCACGATCGGCGACCCGCTGTGCGATTTGGGAACACTGCTCGGGCTGTGGAGCAACCGCGGCGAGGGCCTGGCTGGCAGCAACCCGATGCCGACGCAGACCCCCGGCTTCCTGTCACGCGAGCAGGCGGCGGCGCGCTATGCAGAGCGCAGCGGCCGCGACGTGTCGAAGCTCCCGTACTACGTCGTGTTCGGCACTTTCAAGATGGCCGTGGTGTTGCAGCAGATCTACTTCCGCTTCCACCGCGGCCAGACCCAGGACCAGCGTTTCGCCGGTCTGGGCAAGCTCGCCGAAGGCCTCTTCCAGCTCGCCGCCGACCGCCAGCCTCAAGCTATTTGACTTCGCTCGGCTGCGCCTCGCTGCGCGCTTCGCTTGCCTTGGAACTTCCCGCTTGCCTGCGTCTCGCGGCGCGCGGACTCGCGCCCGCGCCCTGCGCTGGCTGCGCGCTCAGGCGCAGATCTAGAGCAATCCAGCTCCGGTGGCGTTGCGGGTGCTGCCTTCGATCTGGAAGACCTCGAGCAGGTGGCGGCCGATCTGCGAGAGGTGAACCTCGTCGGCGCCGTCGACGAGGCGCGCCGAGCGGGCGTGGCGCAGCATGCTCTCGAGTTCCGTGTCGGTCGAGTAGCCGAGTGCACCATGCACCTGAATCGCGCGGTCGATCACGCGCCAGAGCGTGTTCGCGACGTGATGCTTGCACATCGAGACTTCGTGCCGGAAGGGCCGGCCGTTCTCGATCAGGTAGGCCGCGTGGAGCACCATCAGCTTGCACTGGTAGAGCTCCATCGTGGACTCGGCGAGCTGCCACTGGATCCCCTGCTTGTCGGCGAGCACGCCGCCGTGCAGTTCGCGCGAAAGTGCGCGCTTCGCGGTCATTTCGAGCGCGACCTCGGCATTGCCGATCCAGCGCATGCAGTGCGCGAGACGCGCCGGGCCGAGGCGCACCTGGCCGAGCCGGTGGCCCTGGCCGCGCCCGCCGAAGAGCGCGGAGTCGGGCACTACGCAATTCTCGAGGCGGATCTCGCAGTGATTGCCCTTGCCGGCCATCGTGTCGATGTCGCGCACGATCTTCCAGCCCGGGTTGTCGGTTTCGACGATGAAGGCGGAGTTGCGCGCCTGCGGCGGGTTCGCGTCCGGGTCGGTCTTCGCAATCACGATCGCGAAGCGCGCGCCGTGGGCCCCGGAGATGAACCACTTGTGGCCTTCGAGCACCCAGTGGTCTCCCTGCTTCACCGCGTGCGTGCGAATGCCGGTCGGGTCGGAGCCGGCCACTTCGGGCTCCGTCATCGCGAAGCAGGAACGGCACTCGCCATCGACGAGCGGCCGCAAATATTTTTCCTTCTGTTCGGGCGTGCCGAAATGCAGGAGGGTGTGCATGTTGCCTTCGTCCGGCGCGTGACAATTCAGGACGTAGGCGCCGAACTCGCTGCGCCCGCACTCGGCGGATACGAAGGCCATCGCCATCGGACCGAGGCCCATGCCTCCCCACTCCCGCGGCATGTGGGGTGCCCACAAGCCGTCGGCCTTCGCCTTCTCGCGCAGACGCTGAAGCGTGGGACGCCAGGCGGCGAGATCGCGGCCGGCTTTGAGCGCGTGGATCGCGGGGGCAACCTCCTGGGCAAGGAAGCCGCGCACGCGCTCCTGGATCGCAGTCACGTCGGAAGGCAGGCTGAAGTCGATTGCCACGGGGGGCTCCTCGGGTGGGGGACGGGAGCATTCTACGGAAGCCGGCGGAGATTTCCGAGTGGAACGAGTGGCGCGGTCTAGGCGTTTCGGATCGTGAGACCGCCATCGACGACGAGCACGGCTCCGGTCACGAACGAGGCCGCCGGCAGCACGAGCGACAGCACCATGTGGGCGATTTCCTCGGGCTCTCCGTAGCGGCCGAGCGCGGTGCGGCGCTTCGCGTACTTGGCCTTGGCGTCGTCCGGAATCGCGGCCGTCATCCCGGTGCGGATCGGTCCCGGGCAGACGGCATTCACGGTGACGCCGGCGGCGCCGAGCTCGACGGCGAGCGCCCGCGTGAGTCCGATCACGCCGTGCTTCGAAGCCGTGTAGGGACTGGCGAAGGCCGTCGCGCCGAGCCCTTCGGTCGAGGCGATGTTCACGATGCGGCCTTCGCGGCGGCGGCAGAGATCCTCGAGGCAGGCGCGCACGAGTCGCGTTTGCGCCGTCAGGTTCACGGCGAGCGTGGCGTCCCAGGCCGCCTCGAAATCGGCGGCTCCGATCGGCGTCGCACGCACGATGCCCGCATTGTTCACCAGGATGTCGATCGGGCCGAGGGCTTCGCGCGCTTCGGCGAGCACTGCGCTGACGCGCGCCGCCTCCGTCACATCGAGCGCGAAGCCGCGGGCCGTGCCGCCCGCCGCACGAATCTCGTCGCTGACGCGCGCTGCGCCCACGGCGTCCCGGTCGAGAACCACGACGCGCGCTCCCTCGTGCGCGAACAAACGCGCCGTGGCGCGTCCGATGCCACTCGCGGCGCCCGTGACGACGGCGACGCGCTCCCGGATCGAGCGCTCGAGACTCGCGAGCGGCGGGCTTGCGGCGTCGGTGGACACTCGCGCACTCTAGCGCGCAAGCAGGATCTGGGGGTGAGCGCATGGCGAACGTGGCGATCGTCTATCACTCGGGCTTCGGTCACACGCTGCGGGTCGCCGAGCACGTGGCGCTGGGCGCGGCCAGCGTCGCGCACACGCAGGTGAGCCAGCAGAGCGTCGAAGGGATCGACCTGGAGGCGCTGCATGCGGCCGACGCCCTCGTCTTCGGCGCGCCGACCTACATGGGAAGCGTGTCGGCCGCCTTCAAGGTCTTCATGGAATCGACCTCACGCCTCTGGCTACAGCAGCGTTGGAAGGACAAGCTCGCCGCCGGCTTCACCAACTCGGGAACGCTGTACGGCGACAAGGCGAACACACTCGATGAACTGTGCTGCTTCGCCGCCCAACACGGCATGCTCTGGGTGAGCCTCGGACTGCTCACGAATGGCGTGCGGGGGGATCGCGACGATCCGCGTCACCTCAACCGTCTCGGCAGCTCGCTCGGCCTGATGACTCAATCCGACATCGACAGCGGCCCGGAACTGGCGCCGCCGGTCTCGGATCTCGAAACGGCGCGCGCCTTCGGTCGCCGCATCGCCGAAGCCGCCATCCGCTGGCGCGCCGGCCAGACGGGGAGCTCCGGCTAGACTCCCGCGCGTGCCGCAACCGCGATTCGTCACGCGCACGTTCGTGCTGTGCGCCGCCGCGAACTTCGCGCAGTGTCTCGCCTTCAATCTGTTTCTGCATTTTCCAGGCTATCTCGCCCGCCTCGGTGCGGACGAAGTCCAGATCGGCTTCATCATCGGGCTCACGGCGTTTGCCGCGGTCCTGGCGCGTCCGCCCATCGGCCGCCTGATGGATCGCCACGGTCGGCGCGGCGTGATCCTGGCCGGCGGCGCACTCAACGTCTTCGCCTGCGCCCTGTATCTCGGAATCGATTCCCTCGGTCCTGCCGTGTATCTGATTCGCGTCGTGCACGGGCTCGCCGAGGCATTCCTCTTCAGCGCGCTCTTCACGCTGGCGGCGGATCTGGTTCCGGCCGCACGCCGGACGGAAGGGCTCGCGTGGTTCGGGATCTCGGGCATGCTGCCGGTCGCGCTAGCGGGCCTGCTCGGGGACGCGCTGCTCTCGCACTTCGATTTCTCCGCGCTGTTCTCCACGGCCGTTGCGCTCGCGATCGTCTCGTTTGGTCTGTCGTTGGGGTTGCGGGATCGCGTGCGGCCGGCGGGTCCGCGCGAGGCCTCGCGCGGGTTTCTTGCAGCGCTGGTGCAGCCCGATCTGCTCCCGCTCTGGTGGATCGGCACGGTCTTCTCGATCGGCATCGCGTCGGTATTCATCTTCACGAAGACCTTCGTGATGAGCACCGGCATCGGCAGCGTGGGGGGCTTCTTCAGCGCCTACGCTGGCGCAGCGCTCGGCGTGCGGATTGCGGGCGGCTGGTTGCCCGACCGCGTCGGCCCCGAGCGCGTGCTGCGGCCGTCCCTCGCGATCCTGTCCATCGGGCTCGCGCTGCTCGCGGTCGCGGAGACGCCCACGTACGTGCTCATCGCCGGGTTGTGTTGCGGCGCCGGCCACGGTTTCGTGTTTCCGATCCTCTCCGGAATGGTGGTGACGCGCGCGAGCGAAGCGGATCGTGGCTCGGCGCTCGCGATCTTCACGGCGCTGTTCGACGCCGGTGTGATGATCGGGGGGCCGAGCCTCGGCGCACTGATTCGCGAAGCGGGTTATCCGGTGATGTACGGCGTCGCCGCGCTGTGGATTGCGTGCGGCAGCGTGGTGTTCGTGGTGTGGGAGCGCCGGCGCTGAGTCTGCGGCTGGGGCCGGGGGCGGCGCGACGGATCAGCCCTCGCTGCCGCCGAGTCGACTGGCGCGTGCGTGTGCGGCCTGCGCTTCCTCCGACTGTCCGAGCGCCCGCAGCACCACGCCGAGCCGGAAGAGCGTGACGCCGTCTTCGGGGTCGATCGCAAGCGCGCGCTCGAGATGCGTACGGGCCAGTTCGGCCTCGCTCGGGGTTTTCTTGTAGTACGTCCAGCCGAGCGCGGACTGATAGGCGCACTCGTCGGGCCAGAGTTCTGCGGCGGGTTTCAGGAACTCGAAGGCGCCCCGGAAGTTTCCCTGCCGCATCAGGATCTCTCCCTTGCGGTAGAGGTGCTCGGCGTTTGCCAGCCGATTCGCGTCGATCGACGAGGCCTGGCCACCCCGCTCCTCGTCGTATTGGCGGCGGCGCTCGGGATCCGACAGCGTGGCGTGCGCCTTGCTGATCTCCGCGAACACGCGGTTCGCCTGTGCGCGCGCCTCGGCTTCGAGGCCCGAGCGCGCGAGCGTGTCGGGGTGATAGCTCTTCGCAGCCAGGTAGTAGGCGCGCTTGATCGCCGCCGCGTCGCAAGCCGGGTCGAGCCCGAGCAACTCGTAGCAGTCGAGTTCTCCAAGGCGCGCATGCTTGTCGCCGATTTCGCGCCGCACGTCCGCAGTGGCCTGCACTTCCGCTGCACTCGGAGCTTGCTTTGCTGGATCGCGCCTCGCGCCCGCCCGGGCACCGCTCGTGGCGCGCTCGACCGTCGTGATGATCTCGATTTCCGGAGTCGGGAGCTCCTCGCTCTCCGCATCCGGCTTGGCGGCGTCGCGGTACCGGATCGCGCCTGCCGCATCGAGCACCCAGAGCGCGGCGAGACCGCGGGGTGTCCTCGCCGACTGCACCACCCTCCAGAGGCTGCGGGTGCCATCGAGTTCGGCGAGCAGGGTGCGCACGACCTCGTCGCTGTGCAGCTTCGAGGCGACGCGATCCGCGCGGTCGACTCTTTCCGGATAGAGCTCCATGCGAGGCCGCAGGTCGGCGAGCACGCGCTCACCGCTCCAGTGCGTTTCGATGCCTTCCTGGAGCAGGCTGTAGAGCTCGGCGCGGAAGGGCTGTGCATCCGAGGGGGGCTCGGAGGTGCGATCGACGTAGAACTCGCCGTGGGGCCAACCGAAGCATTCGAGCAGGCGGATCCGCACCTGATCCTTCAGCGCCGCGAAGAGGCCCCTGGCATCGAGCAGCCCGAGCTCCAGGAGGGCCTTGCCCTCCTTGCACTGCTCGCGCTCGACGTGGGCGATCAAGCGGTTGTAATCGGGGCGCGTGATGCGGCCGGCGTCCATCAGCTGGATGCCCAGGCTCTCGCTCGCGAGATTCGACTCGGCGAAGATCGGCAGGCCCTCGCGAAACAAGAAACGCTTGCCCACCCGCTCGCGGGAGAGCATGACGGCGCCCCCGAAGCGTTCGTGCTCGAGCCCGAGCAGCAGGCGCGGGAGCGGGATCTCGTCGAGTCGGCCGTGCTCGGGGATCGATTCCATCGCTTGCGTGTTCGGGCTCCCCGACCTCCGGCTTTACACGAGCCGGCGCTGGGCCGCGGCGACCTGGAAGGCGGAGGCGATGGCGCTGTGTAGATCCTTCACGACCAGCAGCGGGGGCGTCGCAAGCCCGTCCACCACCGCTGCCGAAAGCTCGCCTACGCCTGCGAAGACGATTTCGGCCCCGATGCCCTCGACGCCCTCGATCAATTGCTCGAGGGCGACCGCCCCAAAAGCTTCGTCGACGATCGCGTTGCTGAGATCGAGCACTACGACCGAAACCTGTCGGGCCGCCGGGTCGCGCCCGATCAGATCGAGCGCCTGCAAGACTTCGTCCGGCCCGCAAAACGGGATCACCATCACGGGACCCCAGATGTGGATCACCGGCGCTTCGCCAGCGACGCCCCGCGCCGGCGTCGGCGACTCGGGCGCGGGCTCGTTGCGGATGGCCTCGCGCAGCGCCGCGAAGGGCAGCGCAGCGAGCAGGGCCTCGGCCGGGGCTTCGGGTTCGCTGCGCCAGGCGGCCGCCTCGCGGGCGACGAAGCGGCACTCGGCGGCCCCCGTCGCGGCGCAGCAGGTCTCGAGCACGGCGATGTCGGCGTCGAAAAGACCGGAGAGCCAACCCGACGTGTAGCCGGCGCTCACCGCACAGGCGCAGTGCTCGCTGCGGCCGACGCTCGCGAGCCGTGCCGATGCTTCGCCGCGCTCCGGCCACGAACCATGCAGTTCGATGGCGCCGGCGGGCTTCGCGGCCGGGGTGGCGCGCAGCTGCGTCGGCAGCGGGGAGGGGAGGGCCGCGAAGGCGGACTCGTCACCCGCTTGCGCGAGCTGGTTCACCGCGCGCAATGCGTCGCGCAGCCCGTGCAGGAATCCGATCTGGAGCAGCGTCGTGTTGGCGGGCTCGCGGCCGAACTCGTCTTCCAATTCGGCGTGCAGGGCACCCAGGAAGCGCGGGTCGAGCAACACGCGCGGTTCGCGCACGAGCAGCGCCTCGGGATCAAACAACAGGGCGGACGCGTCCGCTTCGACGTTCGCAGTCTTCAACATCAGCCCTCGATGAATGCGTAGATGTCGAACTTCTGGTCCTTGCGGAGGAAGCTCTCCCCCTCGCGCGAGAACAGGCGCAGGAAGGCATCGACGCAGGCCGGGTCGAACTGGCTTCCCGAATACTTCGTGAGCTCCGTGTAGACGATGTCGAGCGGCAGGGCCTTGCGATACGGCCGATCGCTCGTCATCGCTTCGACGGTGTCCGCGACCAGGATGATGCGCGAGGGCAGCGGAATCGCGTCGCCGCGCAAACGGTCGGGATAGCCCTTGTCCGAGCCATCGAACCACTCGTGGTGGTGACGCACGCAGGGCGTGACGTCGGAGAGGAAGTCGACGGGCTCGAGGATCTTGGCGCCGATCGCCGGATGCTGCTTGATCTCTTCGTACTCCTCCGGCGTGAGACGGTCGGGCTTTGTGATGACCGAGTCGCGGACACCGATCTTGCCCACATCGTGCAGCAGGCCGGCGATGTAGACGCGCTCGATGAAGTCCTTCTGGAAGCCCATCTCGCGCGCAATCTTCGAGGCATAGACACCCACGCGTTCGGAGTGGCCGCGGGTATAGGCATCCTTCGCGTCGACGGCCTCGGCCAGCGCCCGGATCGTCTGCACGTAGGCGGTTCGCAGCTCCTGGTGCTTCTCGGCGAGCTGCTTCGTGCGATCCCGCACCTTGCCCTCGAGATTGCGGTTCATGTCCTGGAGCTTGAAGTTCTGCTCGCGCGTGACCTGGTTCAGGCGCTTGATCTCGTTCTTCAGATCGGAATGGTCGAAGGCCTGGCGGATCGTGGCGCGCAGCTCGTCGTCGTTCCACGGCTTCGTGATCAGGCGGTAGATCTCGCCGCGGTTGATGGCGTCGACCGCGACGTCCATCTCGGTGTAGCCGGTGAGCATCATGCGCACGATGTCGGGGAAGCGCTGGCGCACCTGCGACAGCAGGTCGACGCCGGTCATCTCCGGCATGCGCTGATCGGTGACGAC
>JANNIY010000158.1:0-40689 GCA_031405455.1 Deltaproteobacteria bacterium
GGTCGCATCAGCTCGGGGAACATCGAGTAGTCGAAGATGCGCCGGTGCTCGCCCGCCGCGCCCAGCACGAAGAGCGGGATGAAGATGCAGTTGAACGCGATGATCGTGCCCCAGAAGTGAATCTTGCCGAGCGTGTCGTTCATCATCCGGCCGAACATCTACGGGAACCAGAACGTGAGTCCCGCGAAGGTGCCGATGATCGCGATCGGGAAGAACGTGTAGTGGAAGTGCGCGAGCACGAAGTACGTGTCGTGGAAGTAGATGTCCGCGCCGCTCGCGCCGAGGAAGATGCCGGTCACGCCGCCGATCAGGAACGTCGCGATGAACGACAGCGCCCACAGCATCGGCGTGTTCAGCGTGATCGAGCCGCCGTAGAGCGTCGCGATGAAGACGAACATCATCTCCGCGATCGGGATCGAGATCAGCAGCGTGGTGATCGTAAAAATGTTGGCCATGCGCGGATCGATGCCCGCGATGAACTGATGGTGCGCCCACACCATGAACGAGAGCACGCCGGTGCCGAAGGTGGTGTAGAGCACCGTCCGGTACGCGAACATCTTCTTGCGCGACATCACCGTGATGATCTCGGCGACGATGCCGACCGCCGGCAACAGCACGACGTACACCTCGGGGTGACCGAAGAACCAGAAGAGGTGCTGCCACAGGATCGGATCGCCGCCCTTATCCGGATTGAAGAAGGCGGTGCCGAGGTTCTGGTCGAAGAGCATCATGATCGCGCCTGCGATCAGCGGTCCCACCGAAGCCATGAACAGGATGCTCGCGACGACGATCATCCAGACCACGATCGGGATGTCGTACATGCGCATGCCCGGCGCGCGCGAGTTCATCGCCGTCGTGACGAAGTTGATGCCGCCCATCAGGAACGCCACGAACTCGAGCGCGACGGCGACGACGAAGAGCGTCGCGCCGAGTGGCGCGAGTCCGTACTCGGCCTTCGTCGAGAGCGGCGGATACATCGTCCAGGCGCCCGCGAAGGCGCCGCCGGTCACGAAGAACGAGGCGATCAGTACCACCACGGAGAGCAGGAAGATCTGATAGGAAAGCCGGTTCAGCTTCGGGAACACCATGTCGTCGCAGCCGATCATCAGCGGGATCAGGAAATTGCCGAAGGCGGCGATCAACACCGGCATCGCGACCCAGAAGATCATGATCGCGCCGTGGTTCGTGATGAGCACGTTGTAGTGGTTCGGCGTCACCAACCCGTAGAACGGCACTTCCATGCCGGGGAACGCCATCTGCATGCGGAACACGTAGGCGAAGAAGCCGCCCACCAGCGCCAGCGCCATGCCGGTGAACATGTACTGCATGGCGATGATCTTGTGGTCGGTAGAGAACAGATACTTGCGTACCCAGCCGGGTTCTTCGTGATGGTGCGCGCCGTGATCGGCCGCGTGGTGCTCGACGGGATGGGCCATGACTACTCCTGAGTCGCCCGCGGCGATCCGAGGGAGGCAACGGAAATCGGGGACTGGCTCGCCATCCAGGCCGTGTGCTCCGGCGCGGTCGCGACCACGATGCGCCCGGGCATCAGCGCGTGCCCGATGCCGCAGATCTCCGCGCACTGGATGTCGAATGACCCGGTCTTCGTGGCCTGGAACCAACCCGTGATCACGCGGCCGGGAATCACGTCCTGCTTCAGGCGGAACACCGGCACCGAGAAACTGTGCAGCACGTCGCGCGATTCGAGCTTGAAGTGGTAGAGCGTATCGACCTTGACGTGGAGTTCATCGACCGTCTTGATGTCGTCGGGCGTATCGAGCTGCCCATCGGGTCCCGGGTGCACGAAGCTCCACGCCCACTGCTGCGCAACCACGCGCACCGTCTCCTGCGCCGGCGGCAGATTCTGCTTGACGTCGTACCAGACCCTCACGGCCGCGATCAGGATGATCACGTCGAAGACGAGCACGGCCATGTGCGGCCAGTGGACCCACTTCTTCTCGCTCTCGAGCTCGCCCGTGATGTACTGGGCCTTCATGCCGGTCTGCTTGCGAAAGCGCAGGATCAGCCACAGGAAGACGCCCTCGGTGGCGATGAACCAAAGGCCCACGATCCAGAAGACGAGCGAGAAGACGAAATCGATGTCGCCCGAATAGGTCGATGCCGAGGGGAGAAAGCGCTCGATCAGGTGGAACATCGCCGCCCCTCCTCAGAGAATGATGAAGATGAAGACCACGGCGATGAACGCACACACACCGGCCGTGGTCAGCCGGAATGCTTGTCGCGCCAGTTCGTCCGCGGTGTAGATCTTGGCCATCGAGATCGGGACCTCCGGTGAGCGCTCGACTAGTTCTTCAGGCTGCTGATGTAGGCGATCACGTCCTTCATCGCCTGCTCGTCGGGGAGCGTCAGCGACATCGGACGCATCAGCGCACCGCTCGTATCCCCGGGCTTCGTGCCGCGCACGCCGGCTCGGAAGTTCACGAGCTGGGTGAGCAGGTACCAATCGCTCGCGTGATTGAGCGGCGGTCCGAACACGGCCGCATTGCCCGAACCGTCGGGAGCGTGGCAGGCCGCGCACGGGGCATAGAGCACCTGCCCCTTCGCAGCATCGCCACCCTCGAGCACGGGCGCCGGCGCCAGCGGTGCGAGGCTCGCGACATAGGCCGCCACCGATTTCACGTCGGCGTCGTTTTCGAGCGCGAGCGACATCGGCCGCATGCGCATGCCCGCGATGTCGTCGAAGTGCCCGCCGCGGTGGCCCGCGCGGAACTTCACGAGCTGGGACTCGACGTACCATTCGGGGAGCCCGGCGATCGCCGGCGCCAGGTACACCTGATTCCCGGCGCCCGCCTTCCCATGGCACTGCGAGCACAGCTCGTACAGCTGGACGCCGCGGTCCAGATCCTGGGCCGAGGCGGAGGCGAAAGCGGCGAGTATCGCCACTGCCAGCGCGGCGAGAACAGACTTGCTGCGTGCCATGGGGATCCTTCGACAGCTACGCGAAGACGACGGCGCTCGAGCACCGAGCGACCGGGAGCCGGGGAATTAGCCCACTTCGCCAGGGTTCTCAAGATCTTTTCGCAGCTACCCAAGCCGTGGACACAGAAGAGGAAGTTTGCCCCTGCCCAGGCCGTTCAGAGCAACCTGGGATTGACCCAATAGAGCAGGACGTAGATCGCGACACCCGTCAGCGAGACGTAGATCCAGATCGGCCAGGCGACCCGCGCGAGGCGACGATGACGGGCGATTTCGCCGCGCAGCCCCCAGCGGATCAGCAAGATCGCCAGCACGGGCACCGTCATCGCGAGGGTCACGTGGGAAAACAGCAGTGCGAGGTAGGCCAGCTTGGCGACGCCCTGTGCGTGAAAGCTCGTGTTCTCGAAATCGCGCGAAGCTTTGTGGATCACATAGAGCACGAGAAACAGCGACGAGGTGGCGAAGGCCGCGAGCATGCAGCGCCGGTGGGCGTCGACGCGGCCACGGCGGATGAGGGCGCGCCCGCGCAAGAGCAGGACCGTCGCCAGCGTGTTGAGCAGGGCATTCAGCGTCGGAAGCAGCGAGTTTTCCACGGCGGCTCACACCTCGGCGAGCGGGAGTTCGAAGGCCCCGGCGCCGCGAGCCGGCAGCGAGCGCGCCTGGAGCGCGACCGTGACGAGCAGCGCGCCGGCGAAAAGGAAGGGCGCGGCCTGCGAACGGTCATAGAGAAAGCCGGCGGCCAGGGGGCCGAGCACGCGGGCGAGCGAAGCGCTCGCCTGAAACGTCCCCATCGCCGAGCCGCGCGCGTGCGACCCGGCGGCAAACGACGCCACGCTCATCAGCGAGGGTTGCAAGATGGCGCGGCCGACCGCGCAGAGCCCGAGCGGGACGAGCAGCAGCGTCACCGAGCGCGCGCCCGGCACGCCCACGAAGCCCACCGCGAGCAGCACGCTCCCGGCGATCGCGAGCGAGCGTTCGCTCCAGCGGGCGGCGAGCCGCTTCATGCCCCCCCCCTGGATCCCTCCCATCAAGACAGCCATCGCGATCAGGAGCACCGCGACCTCACGCGCGTCATAACCGAAGCGATCCAGCATGAAGAAGGCGAAGACAACCTCGAGCTGCGTCACGGCCATCGTGAAGATGAAATTCGTGACGCTCAGTCGGCGGACGAGGGGCTCGCGCAGCGCTCCCGCCGGCCCCACTTCGGATTCGCTGCTGGTGACGCGAACCTGCGGATCGGGAAGCGAGACCAGCGCATGCACCCAATTCGCGCTGGCGAGGCCCGCCGCCACGAGCATCGGAACCGCATACCCGAAAGGTGCGAGCACGCCGCCGATCGCGGGCCCGAGCACGAACCCGATGCCGAAGCATGCGCCCAGCATCCCCATCCAGCGCGTGCGGTCCTGCTCGGGGGTCACGTCGGCGATGTAGGCGGAGGCCACCCCGATGTTCGCCGCGAAGGCGCCGCTCATGGCGCGCGCCACGAACAGCCACGCGAGCGAACGCGCGAGTCCGAGGCCGAGCAACGAGAGCGCCGTCCCGGCGATCGTGATCAACATCACGGGGCGCCGGCCGATGCGGTCGGACAGGCGACCCCACGCGCGCGCACACAGGAACTGCGCGGCGGCGTAGACGGTGAAGAGCAGACCGAGGGTCGTCGCGTTCGCCCCGAACTCCTTCGCATAGAAGGGCAGCACGGGCAGCACGATCCCGAAACCGATCAGGTCGATGATTACGACGCTGAACAGCACCAGCAGCGGTGAACGCGACGGCGCGGTGGGGGGGGCGGAGATGGCGGCCTCGGCGTCGGCGCCTCGCGGCTCAGCGCGCGAGGAGCTCGACGTTCATCGCGATGAAGAGCGAGAACAGGTATGCGAGCGACACCCGGAAGACGCGGCGAGCGGCCACGTCCGAGCGCTCGCGCAGGAGCTTCACCACAGTCGCCACGAACCACACGTTCATTCCGATCGCGACCGCGAGATAGATGCCACCGAGCAGGCCGAGCGCCACGGGCGCGAGCGTCACCGGCACCAGGCCGAGGCTCGTGACGAGGACGCCGCGCCGCGTCGCCTCGTCTCCAATCACGCTCGGCGGCTGCGGGATTCCCGCCGCCGCATAATCGCGCTTGCGATACAGGGTGATCGCCCAAACGTGGGGCGGCTGCCAGAAGAACACGATCGCGAAGAGCGTGAGCCCCGCCGCGCCCAGCTGCCCGTTCACGGCGACGTCGGCGATGAGCGGGGCGGCGGCGCCGGCCGCGCCGCCGATCACGGCGTTCCACGCCGAGCGCGGCTTGAGCCAGATCGTGTAGACGAAGACGTAGAACAGGATGCTCGCGACGCCGACCAGCGCCGCTGCCGGGCCCGCCACGGCAGCGAGCAGCAGCGTCGAGGCCGCTCCGAGCGCGAGACCGAACCGCAGCGCCGCACGCGGCGCCACGAGGCCAGCCGGCAGCGGGCGGTTGCGTGTGCGCTCCATGCGCGCGTCCACGTCGCGCTCGATGTAGGCGTTGAGCGTGTTGGCCGAAGCGGCGGCGAACGCAATGCCGAGCAGCACGAGCGCCGCGAAACCCCACGACGGCGGACCCTGCGTCGCCATCCCGAACACCGGCAACCCCGTGAGCAGGACGAGCGGGAGCAGCCGCGGCTTCGTGAGATCCGCATAGAGACGTATGGCTGCAAGAGCCGAGTGCGCCACGCGCTCACCCCGGGAGTGCCCACGCGGAGCCGCGCTCCGGTGGCAGGAAGGCCGAAACGGGTACCACACACGACTGCCGGGGTCGAGCGAGGCGCGGCTGCGTGGGCCGCGTGGCCGAAAGTCCCTACCGTTCGGCGCGTGCGGTCCGCCGCTGCGCCTCGATGACGCTCTACGCATTCGGCCTCGTGCTCGCGTCGGCGTTGCTCCACGCCTGGTGGAGCGTTGCAATCAAGGACAGCCGCGATCCCCTCGCCTTCAATCTCCTGCAGCTCGTCGCGCCCTTCGGGCTGCTGCTCCTGATCGCGCCCTTCGTGACGTGGTCCGAGATTGCTTCCCCCGTCTGGTCGCTGCTGGCGCTGACGGGGATCTGGCACGGGCTGTACTTCTACTGGATGAGCCGCGCGTTCGAGCACGGCGAGCTCACGCTCGTCTATCCGATCGCACGCTCGACGCCGGCCTTCCTCCCGCTGATTTCGATTCCGCTGCTCGGCGAGTCGATCTCGGCCGTCGCCGCCTGCGGCATTGCGATCGTGGTGGCGGGAATCTGGCTCGTCGGCGCGGGGGCGGGCCTCTCGCGCTCGGCCTTCGCGTCCAAGGCCACGCGCTTTGCCCTGCTCACACTCGCCGCCGGAGTCGGCTATTCGCTCACCGACAAGCTGGCGATGACCCGGCTCGCCGACGCGCACTGGACGAGCCCGCTGCCGCGCGCCTTCGTATACGCCGTGCTGCTCGGAATCTCGGGCGCCGCGGTCTTCGCTCCGCTGGCGTTCGTGCGCACGCGCGGAAGCATTCTCGGACGGCTGCGCGCCGCCGATCTCGGGCGCGCGAGCTTCGCCTCGGTCGTGAGCTACGTGGGCTATGCGCTCGTGCTCGCGGCCCTGGAAACTGCGCCCGTGAGCTACGTCGTGGCCGTGCGCCAGACGAGCGTGCTCTTCGCGCTCCTGATGGGGATGCTGTGGTTGCGCGAGACGCCCGGCCGGCCGCGCGTGTGGGGCGCCGTCTGCACCGTCATCGGTGTCGCGCTGATCGCGGGGTTTGGCTGATGGCCGGAGCGCTGAGGCCGCTGCTGCACGAAGCCGGCGGCGAGCGTTCCCCGGAGCCGCTGTGTTAGCCGCCCGCGGCTTCGATGATGGGGCGCAGCCAGGGTCCGATGTCCGGGTGTTCGATCAGGCCGACCTGGCGCAGGCGCGCGGCTCCGATCGCGTGCACCTCGGCGGGGCTGCCGGCCTCGCGAGCGCGGCGGGCATCCGCCGCGGCATCGCTGTAGTCGAGCGCGTGCACGATCTCCTTGACCACGGGCACCGCGCTCGGCGCGCACGAGAGCTCCTCGATTCCGAGCCCGATGAGCAGGGGTACGGCGAGCGGATTGCTGGCCATCTCCCCGCACAGCGAAATCGGGATTCCGGCGCTCGCGGCGGCGCGCACGCTGCGATCGATCAATGCCAGCACCGCGGGGTGTAGCGAATCGTAGAGATGGGAAACGCGCTCGTTGCCGCGGTCCACCGCGAGCGTGTACTGCGTGAGATCGTTGGTGCCGATGCTGAAGAAATCACACTCGCGCGCGAGTGTGTCGGCGATCAACGCCGCCGAAGGCACCTCGATCATGATGCCGATCGGCAGGTCGCGCGCAAAGGGAATTCCGGCGCGCTCGAGTTCCGCTTTCGATTCCTCCACCAGCCGGCGCGCGATGCGCAGCTCCGAGAGCGCCGAGATCATCGGCAGCAGCAAGCGCACGTTGCCGGTGGCGCTGGCGCGCAATACGGCGCGCAGCTGCGCGCGAAAAACGCCCTCGTGCTCGAGCGAGAGCCGGATCGAACGGCAGCCGAGCTGCGGATTCTCCTCGGCGCGATCCGTGAGCCCGGCCAGATCCTTGTCGCCGCCGACGTCGAGCGTGCGGATCGTCACCGGACGCGGCGCGAGCGCGCGGGCCACCTGTGAATAGAGCTGGGCCTGCTCCTCTTCTTCGGGGAAGCCGCGATGCGCGAGCACCAGCAGTTCGGTGCGAAAGAGCCCGATGCCGTCGGCGCCGTGCTGCTCGATCAGACGCAGGTCCGAGACGAGGCCGACGTTGGCGGTCAAGGCGATCCGGTGCCCGTCGCGCGTCTCGCCCGGACGCTCGCGCAAGGCGTCGAGATGCTCGATCGCCACCGCGTAGCGTTGCTGCGCGCGGCGGTACTCCGCGATCAGGCGCTCATCGGGCGCGAGATGGATGTGGCCGTCGCCGCCGTCCACGATTGCGATCTCGCCCGCACGCACCGCGGCCTGGATGCCCACGACGCCCGTCACGGCGGGAATCTCGAGCGTTCGCGCGAAGATCGCCCCATGCGAGGTGGGCCCGCCGTGCTCGGAGATGATCGCCGCGATCTTCTCGATCTCGAGGCGCGCGAAGTGCCCGGGCAGGATGTTGTCGGCCACCACGATCGAGCCCTCGGGCATCGCCTCGAGCTGGTGGCGCACTCCGAGCAGGCGCTCCATCACGCGCCGGCCCACGTCCTCGACGTCGTCGGCGCGCTCCCGGAAATACGGATCTTCGATGCCCTCGAACGTGCGCCGATAGGCGCGAAGCACGTTGCGCAGCGCGAGCAGCGCGTTGTGCGTCTGCTGCACCTCCGCGCGCAACTTCGCGACGAAGCCCTTGTCCTCGAGGATCTGGATATGGGTATGGAACACGGCCGCGAAATCGGGACCGAAACGGGATTCCACGTCGTCGCGCGTATCGTCGAGCTCGGCGCGCGCCTTCTGCAGCGCTGCGAGCAGATCGCGCTCCTCGCTCGCGGCATCCGCGCTGGGTGTGTAGTCGAGGGCCGCGAGATCGACAGGGGTCGGAAGCAGGTAGATCGGACCGATCGCGATGCCGCGCGCGGTCGGGCTGCCGCGGAATTCGGACTGGCGCACGCCGGTCAGGGACGCGCGCCCACGCATCGGAATGCCCGACACAGCGAGCTGTGAGCCGAGCCGCTCGCGCTCCTCCTCGCTCTGATCGACGATCGCCAGCAACCGCGCGTTCATCACGACCGGCGCGATCAGCTGCGCGCAGGTCTGGAACGACTGCACGTCTTGCGGCGGAAAACTGCGCGGCGCCCGCGTCTGGACGGAGAGCACACCGATGGGAACACCGCGCACGATCAGCGGCACCGCCATCAACGATTCGAAGCGCTCTTCTCCCGTCTCGGGGAAGTAGCGGAATTTCGGATGATCGCGCGCGCGCTCGATCACGACGGGCTGGCGCAGCTCGGCCGCGAGACCCACCAGGCCTTCGCCGAACGGCAACGTCACGCGGCCGACGGCTTCGGGGTTCAGGCCCTTGGTCGCGGACAGCGTCAGATGACGCAGATCGATGCTGGTGAGATACACCGAACAAACGTCGGCATCGAGCCGCTTCGCGACGAGATCGACGACGTTGCGCAGCGTCTCGTCGAGATCGTGGGAACGCGCGACGATCTCGGCGACGTCAGCGAGGAGTGTCACGCGATCCGGAATCGGCCACTCCTTCCGCGACACTCCCCCCGAGCCCGCGTTTCGCAAGAGTAACGACTTCGGGACGCAGCGGGGAGTCGAGCGGTGAAGCGGCGCGCCGAGGCGCGCGACGGCTCAGGAGTGGCTTTGGGGGAACATCAGCGCGCCGCCGGACAGCGACAGCGACGGAAACACCTGATCCTTGTCCTCGAAGCGCAGCCCCAGCGCGAGCAGGATCTTGCGCTTCGTGTCCATTCGACAGTTCATGCCCTTTTCGACGCTGTGAATCGTGCGCAGCGCGACGCGGGCCTTGCGGGCGAGCTGGGCCTGGGTCATCAGCCGGTTCTCACGCAGCTCGCGAACCCGATTCAGCCGGATAGCCTTCGACCCGTTGTGATCCATACCGTCGCACTCCTCGCCCGACCGTCAGCGTCAGTTTCCGAACTGTGTCAACTTGGGTGAAGTTTCGACCGAACGCAGGAATTCTTTAGAGAAGATGCGAGCTTGGCGTGACCGAGGCGGTTCGAGCCGGAACTGCCAGAAGCCCTGTGGCAGCCTGGGGATGCCCCCGGCCGACGCCTACGCGAGCGAGTCTGCTGAACCCAAGGTTGGGGTCGGAAACCGGCAACGCCGCTGCAGCCCCGACCCAAGCCGATAGCGGCCCCCCGGCGCGGCAGGGCGCCAGAGAGCGGAGAACGACGCATGCGCCTGCGATGGGGGCTGGCCGCGCTGGCCTTTGCCGCCACGTTCGCCGTCGGATTCATGCTGGCGCGAGAGCTCGCGCCAGCCCGACTGCGGCAGCAGGCCGAGGCGCGCCTTGCCGAGGCGCTCGGCGGGCCGGTCGCCATCGGCGACGTCCGGCTGGTTCCCGGCCTCGGACTGCGGCTGAAGGCTGAGGCGGTGACGGCCTGGCCCTCCGACGCCGGCCCGCGCCTCCAGATCGAGCGGGTCGAAGCAGGGCTGCGGCCGATCGCATGGCTCACCGGGGGCCCGATTCTCGGCTCGCTGCGGCTCGAGGGCGTCCGCCTGAGGCTCGAACGGGACCGTTCGGGGGCCTGGAGCCCAGCCCTGTTCGGGCGGCTCGCGGAGTCGGCCAGCGAGCCGGCTCCGCGTCCGGACGCGGAGCCCTGGCTGGCGCCGATTGCGGCGCTCGACGCCGCCACCCGCGAGCTCCTCGCAGGCTCGGGCTTTGCCAATGGCATCGAGCTGCACGGGGCGAGCATCGAGTTCGACGATGCCCATCTCCCCGGTCAGGGCCGGGTGCGATTGGCGCTGGTCGGCGTCGAGGCGCGGCTGCGCCGCCACCGCATCCTCGGCGGAGCCGAGCTCTTCGTGAGCGGGCGCCTGCTCGCAGCCGGCAGCGAACGCGGCTCGCTCGAGTTGCTGGGCAGTCGCAAGCGCGACGGCAGCGTCGAGATCGCACTCGCCAGCACCACGCTCGATCTCGGCACCCTCGCGCCCTATTTCCAGACGCAGGAACCGCCGTTGCCCATCAGCGGAATCCTGAGCGGCTATCTGGGCAGCAAGTCCGAAACGCCGGGCGAGAGTGCGCTCGAGGTGGACCTCGTGCTGATGGGCCTGCGCGGCGTGATCCCTGCGCTCGCGGGCGGACCGCCGCGGCCGTTCGAGGTCGGACGCATCGATCTCGCGGGTTTCGTGGATGTCGCGCCCGGGCAGCTGCGGTTGCGCGAGCTGCGCTTCGAGAACGGGCGCTTGCGGCTCGAGGTCGCCGGTCAGATCGCACGCCCGATCGCCGCGAACTCGGCGGCCAGCCTTTCGCTCGCGCTGCGCGATCTCGAGGTCGATGATCTGCGCGACCTGCTCGGCTGGCTGCCCGAGATCCGCCGCGAGCAGGCCGCGAGCGGGCTCGAGCGCATCGAAGCCGGGCGCCTCGCTCGCTTTCAGGTGGGAGGAGCCGCGTCACTCGCCCGCTGGCAGGAATTTCTCGCCGGCCGCTCGCGCGCGTTGCCGGCGCGCTTTTCGCTCGAAGCGGATGTCGCCGACATGTTGCTGCGCGTCGGCGACAGCGACCGCCTGGAAGGCCTCTCGGGGCATCTCGCCTGGACGGGCGACCGGCTCGAGGTGACGGGCGCGCGCGCGATGCTCGAGGGTGATCCGCTCCCCGTGCTCGATCTCACGCTCGAAGGCGTCTCGAACTTCCTGGCCGGCGATCCGGAACGGCGCCGGCTCGCGGCGGGGGGAGAGCCGCTGCGCGGAATCGGCGCGCTCGCCGACGTGCTCGAAGGCGATCCCGAAAAACCTCCGCAACCGATTGCGACACGCATTCGCGTCGAGATCGACGCGCTCGATCATCCCGCGCTGTTGTGGCCGATCGAACGGCTTTCGGCGGCCCTGGCGCTCGAGCCCGGCGGCTTCCGCGTGGAGGATTTGAACGCCACCTGGGCGGGCGTGCCGATTCGCGGCTCCGCCGAGTTCCAGGAGCAACCCGAGCGCACGGCGCGGGTGCAGCTGACCTCGTTGCCGCCGGTATCGAAGCCAGCAACGGCGAACGCCCGCCGAGGTTGGGCGCAGGGTCGCTTCGAGGTCGATCGCCTGGAGACGCGGATCTGGAGTCACGAACACGCGAGCGGCCGCTTCACGGCGCATGCCTCCCACGTCGACTTCGATTCCATCGAGGCTTCGCTCGCCCCTTCCGGCCGCGTTCGCGGCACGGCGCGCCTCGATTTTGCTCGCGAGGAGAGCGTCGCGTATCGCGTCTCGTTCGAGATCGCGCAGGGCGATGTCGCGGGCCTCGCAAGACAGCTCGCGCTTCCGGCGGAATTCGCGACCGGGCAGATCGATCTCGCGGGTTCCTTCGAAGGGATCCTCGCGCCCGACGTGCCGGGTTCGCAGGATCTCAGCGGCCTGCTCTCGGCGCGGGCGCGCGACGGCGAGATCCGCCGCGTGCTGCCCGCCGTGACGGCGCTCGCACTCGCCAGCCGTTCCTTCAATCCCTTCACGGGACGCGACCAGATCCGTTTCGACAAGGCCGAAGCGGTCCTCGAGTTCGGCGAGGGTCTCATGCGCACCACGGCGCTCTCGATCGACGGCCCCGACCTGCGCGTCTTCGCTGCCGGGAGCCTCTCGCTCGCGAGTCCGACGCGCGAGGTCGACGCGCACGTGGTGCTGTTCCTGTTCCGGCAGATCGACAATCTGATCGGGAAGATCCCGCTCCTCAACCTGCTGCTGCTCGGCAGCAACGAGAACCTGCTCGCGGCCTACTACGATCTCACCGGTCCGTGGGCCGACCCCAACGCGGAACTCGTGCCGCTGCGCTCGCTCGCCACCGGGCCGGTGACGCTCGTATTCGAAGGCTTGCCCCTGCTCGTGCGCAAGAGTCTCCAGGCGATCGGGGCGATCGAGGGAAATCTCGGAACGGGGCCCGTGCGGCCTTTTTCGGCGGAGCCGCCACCGCCACCGAAGGACTCGTAGTAGATTAGGGGCGCATGCCCAAGCAGCGCGGCCGAGGCGATCTGGCGCGGAAGCGGAGCCCTGCCCCCCGCTCGCCGAATGCACGTGAGAAACTGCTCTCCCGCGCGCGCGCGCTCGCGGCAGTGCGCGCGGCCCAGCGCCGCGGCGAGCGGGTGGTCTTCAGCAACGGCTGCTTCGATCTGCTGCATGTCGGTCATGTGCGCTGTCTCGAGGCGGCGCGCCGGCTCGGCGATCGCCTGCTCGTTGGCGTGAACTCGGATGCGAGCGTCCGCCGCCTCAAGGAAGCCGGGCGACCCGTCGTGCCGGCTCGTCAGCGGGCCGAAGTGCTCGCCGCGCTCGCCTGCGTCGATTGGGTGGTGATCTTCGGCGAGACGACGCCGCTCTCCCTGATCCGAACGCTGCGCCCGGCGGTGCTCGCGAAAGGCGGCGACTGGACGCTCGACACCATCGTCGGTCGTCAGGACGTCGAGAGCTGGGGGGGGCGCGTCGTCAGCCTCCCCGAACTGCCGGGAATCCGGACCACGCGGCTGCTCGCGCGCATCCGGAAGCCCTGAGATGGAAGCTTCGCGCGCCGAACTCGAGCGGATCCTCGACGAGGTGGGCCGCGTCGTCGTCGGACAGCGCGCGCTGCTCGAGGGTTTGCTCGTGGCCCTGCTCTCCGGTGGTCACGCCCTCGTCGACGGCGTGCCGGGGCTCGCGAAGACCACGGCGGTGCGCACGCTCGCGCAGGCGCTCGGCCTGGGCTTCGGTCGCATCCAGTTCACGCCCGATCTGTTGCCGGGCGACCTGGTCGGAACGCTGATCTTCGTCCCGGGCGAGCGGCGCTTCGAGGTTCACCGCGGGCCGATCTTCGCGCCCGTGCTGCTCGCCGACGAAATCAACCGGGCGCCCGCGAAGGTGCAATCGGCGCTGCTCGAAGCGATGGAAGAGCGCCAGGTCTCGATCGGTGACGAGAGCTACCGGCTGCCGGATCCATTCTTCGTGATGGCGACACAGAATCCGGTGGAACTCGAAGGCACCTACCCGCTGCCCGAAGCGCAGATCGATCGCTTTCTCGTGAAGCTCGTCGTCCCCTATCCAGACGCCGCCGAGGAGCGCGAGATCGTCGCGACGACGCGGCCGGCCCCGTCGCGGTCGCCGCCGTGGCGGACGCGGCAGCGGTCGTCGCGCTGCGCGCAGCGGCCGCGAAGATCCACGTCGCTCCCGCGGTGGTCGACTACGCGGTGCGCCTGGTGCGCGCCACGCGCGATCCGGCGGCAGCCGGCGTGCGCATCGGTACGGGCGGCACGAGCATCGTGGCACTCGGCGCTTCGCCGCGCGCGTCCATGTATCTGGTGCGCGCGGCGCGTGCGCGCGCGCTGCTCGCCGGCCGCGGCTTCGTCACGCCGCACGACGTCAAGCGCGTGGCGCCCGACGTGCTGCGCCACCGCGTCGTCGTGAGCTACGACGCCGAGGCGGATGGGATCTCGCCCGAGACGGTCGTCGCGGCCGTGCTCGCGACGGTCGAAACCGCGTAGCGCGCCGGATGGAGAATCCGCTGCGCCCGCCGCTTCCGCACGTCGAGCTGGCGCGCGCGGCGCGCTCGCTGGTGCTGCGCAGCCGGCTCGAGGCGACCGGGCTGTTCGCCGGAAATTACCGCAGCGCGTTTCGGGGAGGCGGCCTCGAATACGAAGCGTCCCGTCCCTACGCGCCAGGCGACGATGTGCGCGCGATCGACTGGAGCGCCACGGCGCGCAGCGGCGAGCCGCATGTGAAGCTCTTCCGCGAGGAACGCGATCGCACCTTGCTGCTCGCTCTCGATGTCTCCGGCTCGATGGGTTTCGGCAGCGGCGGCGCGACGAAGGCAGCGGCGGCAGCCCACGCGCTCGCGCTGATCGCGTCGGCCGCCGGACGCGCCGGCGATCGCATCGGGCTGATCGCCTTCGACACGCGCGTACGCGCAGAGGTGCCGCTCGCGCGCGGTCGCGCGCAGGGCGTACGCGTGATCCACACCGCCCTGCAGGCCGCCTCCGAAAGTCGCAATGCGACGGATCTCCGTGTCGCGCTGCGAGCCCTGAGGCGCCGCGCGACGCGACGCGCCGTGATCATGCTCTTCTCCGACTTCCGCGATCCCGCGCTCATCGGTGGCGCGCTGCGCCGCGAGATCGGGGCGCTCGCGCGCGCGAACGACGTCGTCGCGGCGGTGCTCAGCGATCCCCGCGAGCAGGCTCTCGTCGCCGCCGGCGGTGTGCGCGTCCACGATGCCGAGGGCGATGGCCGAGCGTTCGTGCTCGCGACCGGCAGCGCGCGTTCCCGTTCGCGCTATGCCGCAGCCTCGGCGCATGGGCGTGCCCAGCTCGGGCACGAGTTGCGCAGCGCTGGCGCCGAATGCCTGTGGCTGTCGAGCGAGCGCAGCCCCCTGTTCGCGCTCGCGCGCTTCTTCCAGGAGCGCTCCGGTCGCCGCCTGGGGGGCTCCGCATGAGCAGCCCCTCGCGCGCGGGTGCCGCCCTGCTGGTTGCGTCCCTGCTGTGCGCAGCCTGCGGCGAGCCGCCGCCCGCCGCCGTGCCCGTCGAGCCGCGCGCAGCCTGGCTGCTCGAACCGCCGCAGATCCGTGTCGGTGACGTCGCATCCCTCGATCGCCTGGTGGTGACACCTCCCGGCTGGAGCGTCCCGCCTCTCGAACCGCCCAGCGCGCCCGAGGGCTTCTGGCTGCTCGACGCCGAATCGCCAGCGACCGAGCGGCTCGCCGCCCGCTGGATTCATCGGACGCGCCTGCGCATCCGCGCGCGCGAGGTGGGGCGCTTCATGTGGCCCGCCAGCAGCGCCGAGATCGAGGCGCCCGGAGGGGAGAAGCGCCGACTCGAACTCGACGCGCTCGAGCTCGAAGTCGTTTCTGTGCTTCCGGAGGCGCCAGACCGACTCACACCTTATGGTGTCCGTCCGCTGCCGGAGACTTCCGCGCGCTCCCTGCTCGCGGCCGCAGCCGCGGGCGCGTTGGCCGCTCTCGGCGCGCTTGCAATCGGACTCATCGGTGTGCGCCGGCGTCGCGCACGCGCGCCAGCGCCGCGCGACGAAAGCGCGGGCGTGTCGGCCGAAGCACGGGCGCGCGCCAGCCTTTCGCAAGCCCGGGAGGCGCTCGGCGACGATCCGGAGTTCGCCGCTCACGCAATCTCGACCGCCCTGCGTCGCTTCGTGCGCGAGCGCTTCGACGTACCCGCGCTCTCGCGCACGAGCGAGGAACTCGCCGCGACTCCCGCTCCGCTCGCGCTCGCGACGCGTTGGGCGGAACTCGCGAGGCTGCTGCTTGCGCTCGATGCCGAGCGCTTCGCGGCGCAGTCCCAGCCGCCCGCCGCCGGGCAGCGGCTGGCGCCGCTGCTCGACCGCGCCGAGGCGTTCGTCGCCGAAAGTCTGCCGCCGGCGGCAGTGCGATGAACCCTGCACTCGGCCCGTTGTTTTCGGCGTTCGGCGCGGATGCGCTCGAGCGTCCGGGAGGGCTGCCCTGGCTCGCGCTCCTCTGCGTCATCGCGCTGCTCGTCGCCTGGCGACGCCGGCCGGCGTCGATCGCGTGGAGCGCCCTGCCCGAGCTGGCCGCCGCCGGCGCCCGGCGCTTCGATCTCACGGCGGGGCTGGCGGGCGCGTTGCGTCTGGCTGCGTTGCTCGCGCTCGCCGTCGTGCTGGCGGGACCCGTCGGCGTGCATCGCGCGCCCCCCGAGCCCGGCCATGGCCTCGATCTGGTGCTGGTCGTCGATGCCTCGGGGAGCATGCGTGCACTCGATGCGGAGCTCGCCGGCGAACGCCGCACGCGGCTCGCACTCGCGCGCGAAGTCGTGGCCCGCTTCGCGCAGCAGCGCGCCGCCGAAGGCGATCGCGTGGCGCTCGTCGTGTTCGGCGAAACCGCCTTCACGTTATGCCCGCTGACGAGCGACGGCGCCCTGCTCTCCGCAGCACTCGCGCGCGTCGAGGCCGGCGTCGCCGGGGAAGCGACTGCGCTCGGCGAGGCGCTCGCGCTCGCGGTCAAACGCTCCGGAGGCGGCCCGACGGCCGCGGGGCGTGTCGCCGTGCTGCTGACCGACGGACGCCACAACGCCGGCGCCGTTTCCATCGAGGCAGCGACGGCGCTCGCCGCTGGCGATCAGGTGCGCGTCCACACCGTCGCCATCGGCTCCGCCGGCGAGGACGTCTTGATGGAGCGGGCTGCCGGCGGGGCCGCCCGCGGCCTGCGTTTCGAGCGGCACGACATCGATGCGGCCGCGCTCGCCGCCATCGCCGCAGGAACGGGAGGTCGCTTCTTCGCTGCCCGCCGCTCGAGCGATCTCGCACCGGTGTATGCCGAGATCGATCAACTGGAACGTCCGGCGCGCCGGCTGCCGCCGCGCACGCGCAAGCGCGATCGCCCCGAGCCGTGGCTCGCCCTCGCCGGCGCTTGCCTGCTCGCCGAGCTGGCCCTCTCGCGCGTCTTCTGGCGGCGGCTGCCGTGAACGGCGTCGCCCATCCGGAATGGCTCGCCCCCGCGGCTGCGGCGCTGATCGCCGCCGTGCTCGCCGTGAGCTTCGCGCGCTGGCGAGCCGCGCGGCGGATCGCGCGCTTGCTGGGCGGCCAGCCCGCGCTGCGGCATGCGGCGCGCGACACGGCGTTGCTGCTCGCCCTGGCAGCGCTGCTGCTGGCGCTCGTCGGTCCGCTGGGAAGCGAGCGCGAGCGGCGGGTGGCTGCCTCCGGCAGCGATCTCGTGATCCTCGTCGACGTCTCGCACAGCATGGATGCGAGCGACACGCCCCCGAGTCGGCTTCAGCGCGCGGTGCGCGCGGCAGACGAGCTGCTCGCGCAGCTCGCGCCGGGAGATCGTGTTGCGCTCGCCGCCTTCGCGAGCCGCGGCGTGCTGCTCACGCCACTCAGCCCGGACCACGAGGCGCTGCGCGAGCTGCTCGCTGGGGTCGACACCCATTTGATATCGCCGCGCGGGTCGGCGCTCGCGCAAGGCGTGCGCGCCGCGCTCGGCGCTTTCGAAGCCGGCAGCGAACGGCCGCGCGCGCTCCTCGTGCTCTCGGATGGCGAGGATTCCCTGCGCGGCCGCGAGCTTCCGCTCGCCGAGCTGGCGCGCGCCGAGATTCGGGTGTTTGCCGTCGCCTTCGGAAGCGAAGCAGGAGCGATGCTCTCGGACCACGGAGCGCCGCTCGTCGACGCGAGCGGACGCGCGGTGCTGACACGCCGAACGCTCGCGCCACTCGAACGCCTGGTGACGGCCACCGGGGGCGAGTTGCTGCGCGCCGACGCCTTCGGCGCACTCCCGCCGGAACAGCTGATGCGCGCGCTACACCACACTGCACGAGGCGCGGACGGTTTCGTCGTGCGCCGGGAACGCGGCCTGCAGGTCCTTCCGCTCGCCGGCCTCGCCTTCGCGCTGCTCCTGCTCGAGGGCCTTCCCACCCCGCGGCTGTCGCGAGTCATGCGTCGCGCGGCGCTGGCGACGACGGCCCTGGCGTTGCTCGCGGCCGGCCCGTTCGTGCAGGCGACCGCACTTCGGCTGCAGCAGGCGGGGCTGGCCCGACTCGAGCGGGGCGATACCGATGGCGCGGTGCGCGCGCTCGAGGCGGCCGCGCTCGTCACACGCGATCCCGTCCTCGCCGCGCTCGCGTACTACCACCTGGGAGTCGCACAGCTCAGCGCCGGCAACCTGGAGGACGCACGCACCGCCTTCTTCGATGCCCTGGCCCTGGCTCCGAACGACGCAAAATCCCGCTTCGATCTCGAGTGGACCCTCGCAGCGCTCGCACGTCGACCGCTGCCCGCGCCCCCCGACGCGGCGCCGAGCCCGCCGCGCGAGCCGCCGGCGCCACGTCCGACGGCGATCCCGCAGCGCGAACCACCGGCTCGCGAGCCCAGCGAGAGCGCGCCGACTTCCGCCCCGCTCGACGCCGAGGCGCGCGAACGGCTGCTCGCTCGCCTTCCCGACGATCCGAGCCGCGCGCTGCGTCTGCACGCGCGCGGAGACGCCGGGCGGCCGGCAGCCAGCAGCGAGAGCCCGGCGTGGTGACACTTTCTGGAGGCGTACGGGTTGGTCTCGCCGCACTCGTCCTCGCGGCTCCCCGCGCAGGCGCGGATGTCCCCGCGGCGGGCGCGGCTCCCGCCTGCCGCGCGCGCACGAGCAGCGAGCCGACCGAAGGCTATCCCGGGCAGCAGCTGCTGTGGCGACTCGAGATCCAGCGAACGGCGCAGGTGACGGACGTCGACTGGATCGAACCTCCCGCCTTTCCGGGTTTTCGCGTCGAGTGGCTTCCGGGACGACCCGAACAGGGCGCCGTCAGCGCCGAGGGCGTCGAGTGGATCACGCGCTTCGAGGAACGCGCTCTCTTCGCCGAGCAACCGGGAGAGTTCGTGATCGCGCCCAAGGGCCTGCGCTGCAGCCTAGCGGGCGGCGCGCAGCAGACGACGAGCATCCCTCCCACGCGGGTGCGCGTGCTCGCGCTGCCCGTCCCCGACCGGCCGCCCGATGACACGGGCCTGGTCGGAAACATCGCCGTCGCCGCCACGCTTCAACCGCGCGTGCTCGCGCTCGGCTCGAGCGCACGCCTCGAAGTGACGTTGCATGGCGACGCCAACCTATGGGACGCCCGGGATCCGCTCGTCGGAACTTCGGGTTTCGAGGGCGTCGAGGTCTTTGCAGCGCGGCCTCGGCTCGAGCTCGAGCCCGGCTTGCGCCTCGGCGTGCGACGCCAATTCGTGTACGACCTCGTGCCGTCGCGCGAAGGCCGGATCGCGATTCCGGAGGTGCGCGTGCCCTACTTCGATCCCGCGCTGCGTCGCCATGCCGTGGCGACCTCGAGCCCGCTCGTACTCGAGGTGGGCCCGCGCGCCACCGGCGCCCTGGTTGCGGATGCCGTGCGCGCCGCCTCCCCCGCCGAGGACGTGAGCGCTGGCATGCGAGCGCTCGCCACGGCAGCGTTGCTGCTACTCGCCACCGCGAGCGCGGGGGTCTGGCTGTATCGTCGCCGCGCGCGCGAGCGCGGCCACGCGGCGATCCTCGCAGCTCTCGCAGGCCCTGCGAGCGGCGATGAGCCGGCCCGTCTGGCGCGCGCGCTGCGACTCGCGCTCGCGCCCGCGCTGCCCGAAGCGCGCAGCGCGGCAGTCGAAGAACTGCGCGCGCCCGCTGGCGCGTCCCCCGCCTGCGAGCGGGCGCTCGCACTGCTCGCGCGTATCGAGCGCGCCCGCTTCGATCCGCACGCCCCCGGCGCCCCGCGCGCCGAGGTCATCGCCGCCATCCAGGCTCTCGCGCGCGGCTAGGCCGGGCGACGCTGCGACCGGCTCCCCTGCCCGGGGACTGTCCGCACGACCGCGCGACTCACCCGCGAACTTCCGTCGACGTCGCGGCTGCGAGCCACCGCTCGATCCGGGCGAGATCGTCCGGCGTGTTCAGATTCGCGAGCACCATGCCACTCGGATCGAGACGGGCGAGCTCGGGGCCCTCGAGCCAGCTCGTGTCGATCTCGGCGAGCAAGGCGTGCAGCGCGAGCTCGCCCGCGCCGAGACGCTGGCGAGCGACCGGGAGCACGCGCTCGCGCACGAAGAGCGCGCACAACGCATGCCGGCCCTCCGGGGTGCGCGGCACGACCGCGTCGGCCTCGGGCGCAGCGACGAGCGCGAGCAGGAGCGCGTCGCTCACGAGCGGCAGATCCGTCGCGAGCACGAGCACGCGTTCGCTGCGCGAGGCTTCGAGCGCAGCGACGACGCCGCGCAATGCGCAGGCGGGACCGGGGGGATCGGGGACGCGACACCCCGGAGCGTCGGACGGCGGATCGCCTCCGACGAGCCAGACCTCTTCGAAGAGTCTCGCCAGCCGCCGCGCGAGTCGGGTTGCAGCGGGCACTCCCGCAAGCAGGACCCGCGACTTGTCGCGCCCGAGGCGCGTGCTGCTCCCGCCCAGCAGCAGGGCCGCGGAGATCGTCGCCAGACGCGCCTCGCCGACTGCGGCCACGTGTTTCAGAAACCCGGCTCGGTCGAGTGAAAGAAGCTCTCGTCGAGCACTTGGACGTCGGCGCCTTCGCCCGGGGCGAGCAGCGTCGCCGCGGCGGGGAAGATCAAGAGCCCGTTCGCGAGCGTCATCGAACGCAGCGCGCCGGAGCTCTGCGTGCCCGTGCTGCGCGCGAGGATCTCGTCCCCACGGCGTTCGAGCGCGACGCGCACGAAGTGCAGCCGTCCGGGCGGCTTCTCGAGGCGCTCGGCGAGCGTCGCGCGCACGAGAGGGCGAAACAAAACCCGATGGCCGGTCATCTTTCGCAATGCGGGCCGAACGAATTGCTCGAACGTCAGCATTGCCGAGACCGGGTTTCCCGGCAGACCGAAGACGAGCGGCCCCTCGCCCGCCGCGAAGCGACCGAAGCAGACCGGAAAACCCGGCTTGATCTTCACGCCCCAGAAGTCCAGCGTGCAACCGATCTTCTCGAGCACGGGACGCACGTAGTCGCGATCGCCAACCGACACGCCCGCCGAGCTCACGAGCACGTCTGCGCGCAGGCCGGCGCGGAACCGGCGCTCGAGATCTTCGGGATCGTCGAGCGCGATACCGAGATGAACGGGCTCCGCGCCCGCCTCGCGACACTGCGCCGCGAGCGAGTACGCGTTCGAGGCCACGATGCGCCCGTCGGAGACATCGCCATCGGGCTCGACGAGCTCGTCGCCGCCCGAGAGGATCGCGACGCGCGGCCGCTGGCGCACGGCGACGACGCTGCGCCCGAGGGCTGCGAGCATCCCGACCTCGGCGGGGCCGATCCACGTTCCCGGCGCGAGCACGAGTTCGCCACTGCGCACGTCTTCGCCACGTTCGCGCACATGCTGCTGCGGATGCGGCTCGACACGCACGAGGATCTGCTCACGATCGCGCGATACGTCTTCCTGACGCACGACGCTGTCGGCCCCCGGCGGAATCGGCGCCCCCGTCAGGATGCGCGCCGCTTCTCCCGCGCCGAGTCGATCCGTCGCCCGCGCGCCCGCAGCCACCTCGAACGCAACGCGCAGGCGCACCGGCTGCGCGGCCGTCGCCCCGGCCAGATCGGCGACGCGCACGGCGTAGCCATCCATCGCGGAGTTGTTCGCCGGGGGCAGATCGCGGGGCGCGACGATGGCCTCGACCAGCACGCGGGAGAGCGCCGCCGAAAGGGGGACGGTTTCAGGCCCGAGCACGCGGGTCGCCTCGAGAATCGAACGCTGGGCTTCCGAGGCCGTGAGATCCGTGCGCACCCGCCAACCTTACCCGCCGGCATCGGCGCCCGGAAGCCGAGGGGCCCGCGCGTGCAGCCGAAGACTTGTACCCCCACGACGCGACGCGCCTCGACGCGATCCCGGCGCGGCAAGCGTCCAACCCTACGGCTCGACGTCCGGAGAGCGCACGGCTACTCTGCCCAAAATTTGGGCAGGCCGGCCGATTCGGAAATCCGACGACTGGTTGCGAGCCCGCACCCGCCCCGGCCTCGGCCTGTTCTTGGAGCGGATCGTCCTGGGAGCCGCCGTGAGCGACCCGCGGAACTTCGCCGCCGCCCTGCCGCCGATCGTGCTGCGCGGCGTCACGCTCGCAAGCAATCTGGTGCTCGCGCCGATGGCCGGCGTCTCGAATCTCCCTTTTCGGCTGATTGCGCGCGAAGCGGGCGCGGCGCTCTGCTTCACCGAGACGGTATCCGCCAAGGGCCTCGTGCTCGGCGGCGCCAAGACCTGGCGCCTGCTGCGCACGTCCCCCCGCGAGGCGCCGGTCGCGTTCCAGCTCTTCGGCTCCGATCCCGAAGTGCTCGGTGAAGCAGCCCGAAGACTCGCGGGCGAAGGCGCCGCATGGCTCGATCTCAACGTGGGCTGCCCCGTCAAGAAATTCATCCGCAACTGCGCCGGTTCGGCGCTGCTGCAGGATCTGCCGCGCGCGGCCGCCATCGTGCGCGCGATCCGCGCGGGCTTTCCGGGAACCGTTTCGGTGAAGATGCGGACCGGCTGGGACGAAACCTCGATCGTCGCCCCTGAATTCGCACGCATCGCCGTCGCCGAGGGGGCGGAGCTGCTCTCCGTCCACGGCCGCACGCGGGCGCAGCAATACACGGGCCGCGCCCATCGCGGAAGGATCCGCGACGTCGTCGAGGCCGTGCCGGGAACCCCGGTGCTCGCCAACGGCGACATCGTGACACCGCAGGATGTCTTCGACATGCTGCGCGAAACCGGCGCCGCCGGCGTGATGATCGGGCGCGGCGCGCTCGGGAACCCCTGGATTTTCGAACAGGCGCTCTCGCTCGCGAACTCGGGCACCCTGCGTCGGCCGACCCGCGAGGAGCGACTCACGACGATCGAACGCCACGTGGGCCTGATGGAATCGGCCTACGACGATCGCGGCGCGCTCGCCTCCAATCTGAAGAAGTACGTCACGGCGTACGCGAAGGGGCTGCACGGTAGCGCCGCATTCCGCGAGCGCGTGCTGCACGCCGGAGACGCCGACACGATGGTCGATCTGGCGCGCGAGTTCTTCGCCAGCCGCCAGGAGGCCGCGTAGCCATGGAGCGCGACCCCAAGCGGGTGCTCGACGCCGTCCTCGACGGCGTCGTCGTGTTGGATGAAGAGGGCCGCGTCGAGCTCTCGAACGCGGAGGCCTGCCGCATCCTCGGCACGTCGAGCGAGGCGGCGCTCGGCTTGCCGCTCGGCAAGCTGATGGGTCCACGGCACACGATCCTGGCGCTCGTGCAGTCGATCTACGAGAGCGGCCGCGGAGCCGCCTGGAGCGAGATCCAGATCGCGCAACGTTTCGGCGGCGAGCTGCTCGTCGACGCCGCCGCCTCGCCACTGCTCGATCCGCTCGGCCAGCCCGACGGCGTCGTGCTCATGCTGCGCGACCGCACCGTCCAGAACTCACTGCAACGGCTGGTTTCGGAGCGCGAGGCGCTCGAGGCCTTCGGACGCATCGCGGCGGGTGTCGCGCATGAAGTTCGGAATCCGCTCGGCGGCATCCGCGGCGCCGCGGAGATACTGGCTTCACGCGCGAGCGACGCCAAGACTCTCGACGCCGCGGAGCTGATCGTGCGCGAGGTCGACCGCATCGCCACGCTGGTCGACGACCTGATGGTCTTCACACACGCGGAAGACCTGCGTGTCGCTCCCGTGAACATCCACTTCGTGCTCGACGGCGTGCTCGATCTGCTCGGAATGGATCCACTCGGCGCACGCGTGCACGTCGAGCGGCGCTTCGACCCGTCGATTCCCGAGCTGATGGCGGACGCCGACCGGCTCACGCAGGTCTTCCTGAACCTCGCGCGCAATGCCCTCCAGGCCATGGAAAAGGCCGGCGGCGCGCTCACGATCACGACGCGCATGAGCCTGGATCATCATCTGTTCGCCGCGGGGGCGGAGCACACGCCGACGCTGGTCGTCGAAGTCCAGGACGCCGGCGCCGGGATTGCTCCCGAGCTGATCGAACGGCTCGCAACCCCGTTCTTCACCACGCGCCCCGGCGGCACGGGCCTCGGGCTCGCCGTCTCCCGCCATTGGGTCGCGCGGCACGGCGGCACGCTGCGCATCGAGAGCTCGCCTGGCGAGGGTACGCGTGTGCGCGTGGCGTTGCCGCTGCGCAGGGCTTCATGACGTCCGCGCCGCGCGTGCTGGTCGCCGACGACGAGCCCTCGATCCGCTTCGTGCTGCGCGAGACGCTCGAGAGCGAAGGCTACGAGGTCACCGACGTCGACAACGGAGACGCCGCGCTCGCCGCGCTCGCCGACACGCCACATCAACTCGCCTTCCTCGACATCCGCATGCCGGGGCCGAGCGGTCTCGACCTGCTCGATCGTCTTCGGGCGCTGGGCAGCGACACCGCCGTCGTGATCATCACGGCGCAAAATACGTTCGAGAACGCCGTCGAGGCGATGAAACGCGGCGCGCTCGACTATCTCGTCAAGCCGTTCAGCGTGGCCGAGGTGAAGGCCCTGGCCGCCAAGGCCGTGCGCACGCGCGCGCTCGAGCGCGAAGTGCACGCGCTGCGCCGCGAAGTGGGCCGGCGCAGCCTGCCCGGGGATCGCCTGGTCGGACGCAGCCCCGAACTTCTGGAGATCTTCAAGACCGTGGGCAAGGTCGCCGCGCGCGACGTCTCGGTGCTGATCACGGGCGAGAGCGGGACGGGCAAGGAGTTGGTGGCGCGCGCGATCCACGCGGCGAGCAAACGTGCGGACGCTCCCTTCGTCGCCGTCAATACGGCGGCGATCCCGCGCGAACTGCTCGAGAGCGAGTTGTTCGGCCACGAGCGCGGCGCCTTTACCGGCGCGATCGCCGCGCGCGTCGGGCGCTTCCGTGAGGCGCATCGGGGCACGCTCTTTCTCGACGAGATCGGCGACATGCCGGTCGACCTCCAGGCAAAACTGTTGCGCGTGCTCCAGAGCGGAGAGGTGACGCCGGTGGGTGCGCGCGCGTCCGAGCAGGTCGACGTCCGCATCGTCGCGGCGACCCACCGCGATCTCGACGCCGCCGTGCGCGAGGGCCGCTTTCGCGAGGATCTGCTCTATCGACTTCGCGTCGTGCCGCTGCACATTCCGCCGCTGCGCGAGCGCCGTGACGACATCGCCTTGCTCGCCGAACATTTCGTCGCGCGCTATGCCGAGGAGCTGGGCACGGGACGGCGAGTGCTCGCGCCAACCGCACTCGAACGTCTCGAGCGGCACGACTGGCCGGGCAACGTGCGCGAACTCGAGAACTCGATCAAGCGGGCGCTGGTGCTCACCACGGGCGAGGTGCTGACGCCCGAAGACTTCGCGTTCCTGATCGCGGCGGCCGGCAACGCGCCGGGCGAAGGCGATCTCGCGAGCCGTGTCGAGCGCGACGTTGCCGCGGCGCTCGCCTCCGGCGCGCACGACGTCTACCGGCGCATCCTCGATCTCGTGGAGAAGCCCCTGCTCGAAGCGGTGTTGGCGCACACCGATGGCAATCAGATTCGCGCAGCCGCGATTCTCGGCATCAATCGCAATACCTTGCGCAAGAAGATCGTCGAGCTGGGCATCCCCCTGCCGGGACGGCATTGACACCGCGCGCGTCGGCCGACCGCCTCGGCGGACTGCACGTGCTCGCCGATGCTGCCCCGCACTGGGATCACTCGCCCGTCGCGCAGGCGCGCGCCGCGTGCACCGCAGGCGCGGCGGTCGTGCAGCTGCGGGCGAAGCACGCGCGCGATGGCGAGCTGCTCGCGTGGGCGGCGGAGATTCGCGCGCTCGCGACGCGCGCCGGAGCGCTCTTCATCGTGAACGACCGTTTCGATCTGGCCCTGGCCGCCGGCGCGGACGGTGCGCACCTCGGCCAGGAAGACCTGCCGCCCGCGCGGATTCCGGCCGAGGCGCGCGCGCAGCTGCTGCTCGGCCGCTCGACGCATACGCTCGAACAGGCGGCGGCCGCGCGACGTGAGCCGATCGATTACGTGGCGTTCGGGCCGATCTTCGGCACGCGTTCGAAGGAATCGGAATGGGGAGTGCGCGGCCTCGCGCAGCTCGAGGCGGTGGTGCGCCGCGTTCACCCGATGCCCGTGATCGCGATCGGCGGAATCGACGCCAGCAACGTCGCAGGTGTGCGCGCGGCGGGCGCCGCGGGCTTCGCCGTGATCTCCGCCGTGGCGGGCGCTCCGGAGCCGGTGGCAGCCACGCGTGCACTGCTCGCGGCTTGGCGCGGCGCAGGCGCTGCGTGAGCGACGCGGGGCTTCGCATCGTCTCCGCCGCCGGGTTGTTCGGAATGCTGGCGCTCGCCTGGGCGCTTTCGACCGATCGCCGCCGCGTACCCTGGCGTGTGGTCGCCTGGGGCCTCGCGCTCCAGCTCGGCCTCGGCGTCCTCCTGCTCGTGACGCCCGTCGGCCGGTTCTTCTTTCTCGGTATGAACGCCGTGGTGTCAGCCCTCGCCTCCTACAGCGACGCCGGCGTGCGCTTCGTGTTCGGCGCGCTCGTCGATACCGGGTTCTCGTTTGCCGTGAACGTGCTCCCGATCATCGTCTTCATGGGCAGCATGTTCGCGGTGCTCTATCACCTGGGCATCATGCAAAGCGTGGTGAACGTGCTCGCGGCGGGGCTCGGGCGCACGCTCGGCACCTCGGGCGCCGAGAGCCTGTGCGCGGTGGCGAACGTATTTCTCGGCCCGACGGAATCCGCCCTGATCGTGCGACCGTATCTCGAGCGCATGACCCGCTCCGAGCTCTTCTGCCTGATGACGGTCGGCATGTCGACCGTCGCCGGTTCGGTGATGATCGCCTACGTGGCGATTCTCGGCGGCGGCGATTTCGCGGGCCATCTCGCGACGGCCAGCCTGCTCTCGGCCCCGGCGGGGATCCTTGTCGCAAAGTTGATGCTGCCCGAGACCGAGGTGCCCGAGACGGTGCGCGGGACCAGCGTCGTGGTGACGCGCACGGCGGTCAACGTGATCGACGCAGCTGCCGAAGGGGCGATCGGCGGCCTGCGGCTCGCCGCATACGTCGGCGCGCTGCTCGTCGCGTTCATCGCGTTGATCGCGCTCGCCAACGATGCCTGCGGTTTCATCGGCAGCTGGTTCGGCGCGCCGGATCTCACGCTACAGCGGCTGCTCGGCTTCGCACTCGCGCCGCTCGCGCTTGCGATGGGCGTCCCGTGGCAGGACGCCGTGACGGTAGGCGGCCTGCTCGGTGTGAAGACCGTGCTGAACGAGTTCATCGCCTACCAGCAGCTCGGCGAGCTGATCCGCGCCGGCGCGTTGTCGCCGCGCGCCGCCGTGATCGCATCCTACGCGCTTTGCGGCTTCGCGAACTTCGGCTCGCTCGCCATCTTGTTGGGAGGGATCGGGGGGCTCGCCCCGTCGCGGCGCGCCGAGGTGGCCCGTCTCGGCATACGCTCGATCGTGTCTGGCTCGCTCGCCTGCTTCATGACCGCCTGCGTGGCGGGTCTGCTGCTCTGACGAGGTGCGGCGCCCGGCGCTCAGTGCAGCTGGCGCAAGCGGGGATGCAGGGAGTTGAGACGCTCGCGCACGGCGGGGGCGGCGTCGTCGTCCGGCGCGAGCGCGAGGAAACGTTCGAAATCGGCCGCCGCTGCGCCGAAGCATTCGAGCCGCTCATAGAACAGGCCGCGGTCGCGCAGCTCGAGCGGTGCGTCGGGGACGACCAGCAGAATCCGCTCGCAGCAGGCGAGCGCGCGTCCGAAATCCTCGCTGCGAACGTAGATCGCTTTCAGGTTTCCGAGCAGTCGCACCAGGATCTCGCGAGGCGTGGCGGCGCGCAGGTGGAATGCGGGTTCGAGTCGTGCCCCGGCGCCGAGCACCGCGGCGAGCCGGCTCTGGCATTCCTCGCGCGTGAGCACGGTCCCGAAGAAGGCGTCGACGACGATGCCGTCCTGCTTGCCGTGCTTCACGAGGAAGTGGCCCGGGAAGCCGACGCCCTCGGCATCGACCCCGGCGCGGCGCGCGACCTCCATGTAGACCAATGCGAGCGTGATGGGAATTCCGGTGCAGCGATCGAGCACCTCGTTCAAGAAGCTGTTGCGCGGATCCTCGTAGTGCTCGCGGTTCCCGAAAAATTTCTGCTCGCCGAACAGGAATCGGTTGAGCACCGCGACGCGCTCGGACGCCGTGCGCGCCACGTTCAATCGCGGTGCGACCTCGCGGGCGAGCTCGTCGAGACGCGCCAGGTAGCGCGTGACATCGAGACCCGGGTACTCCTCGGCGGCGATCAGCAAGGCCGAGCGCGCGAGATCGATGCGCTCATCTGGAGCGCGCAGGCCATCGGCAAAGGCGTCGCGGGCATTCAGCACCCGCGCGTCCGAGCCTCCGCTCATCGCCAGAACTCGTCGACGGCGTGCTGGTCGCGCGGCACCGCCCAGACCTCGGCGATGCGCCCGACCGCGACGCGGAAGAGCAGGATGAAATCGGTGTCGAGCACGCGGCCGCGTCGCGTTCCCATCACGTGGAAGAGCACCGCAACCAGATCGTCGTTCACCAGCACGTGGTCGAGGCGCGAGTCGAAACGCTCGGCCGCGTCGCCGATCGCGGCGAGGTAATCGAACACCGCCGTGCGACCCTGGTAGTCGCCCGAACGCGAGCCGCGTCCCGAGGCGTGCCAGACGAGATCCTCGGCGCAGACGTGACTCAGGGTATCGAGATCGCTCGCAGAGACCGCCTCCCAGGCGCTGCGGGCGAGCTTCGCATGCGGGTGGTCCAAGCTCAGCTCGGCTCACGGGGAGAGGCGGGCGACGCAGGCCGCAGACGCGCACGGCGCTGTGCCTGGATGCGCAGGCCATAAGCCAACAACGTGGCGATCACGACGACGTAGGCGGCGATCAGATAACTCACGGTTTTCCTCGGGCGCGGGCGCGCCGGTGCAATTCTCCGCCAACGCCGGGGCCCGGCGCAACCGCGGTGCGAGGCCGGCGGCTCCCGCCTAAGCTCCGCGCTGAATCCGACGAGGCTCCCGTGACCGCACCGCTCTGGCAGCCCTCCCGCGAGCGCGTCCTCGCCGCGAATCTCACCGCCTTCGCCCGCGTGGCGGAGCCCGAGGCGGGGCACGCGCTTCCCGACTATGCCGCGCTCCATCGCTTCTCGATCGAGCAGCCGGGGCCCTTCTGGCGCTGCCTCTGGCGCTTCGCCGGGGTCGTCGGCGATGGCGCAGATGGGCCCGTGATCGAACACCCGGACCGCCTGCCCGGCGCACGCTGGTTCCCGCAGGCGCGCCTCAATTTTGCCGAGAATCTGCTGCGCCGACGCGACGCGACGCCCGCGTTGATCGCCTGGGCAGAGGGACGCGAACGCTGCGAAATCTCGCATGCCGAACTCGCCGCGCGCGTCTCGCGGCTGGCCCAGCGACTCGCCGCCTGGGGCATCCAGCCGGGCGATCGGATCGCGGGCTTTCTCCCGAACCTGCCCGAGGCGGTGATCGCGATGCTCGCCACCACCAGCCTGGGCGCCATCTGGTCTTCGTGCTCGCCCGATTTCGGAACGCGGGGCGTCGTCGACCGCTTCGGTCAGATCACGCCCCGGGTGCTCTTCGCGGCCGATGGCTACACATACGCCGGTAAGCGCTTCGATTCGCTCGCGCGCGTCGCCGAGATCCGGCGCGAGATCAGTTCGCTCGAGCGCGTGGTGATCGTGCCCACGGCGGCGAACGAGGCGGACCTCTCGCAGATCCCGGGCGCCGTGTCCTGGGACGAAGCGCTGGCGGCCTTCCCCGCGCGCGAGCCAGAATTTCCGCGCTTCCCGTTCGATCATCCCCTCTACGTGCTCTACTCCTCCGGCACCACCGGCGCGCCCAAATGCATCTTGCACGGCGCCGGCGGGACGCTGCTCCAACACGTGAAGGAGCACCAGCTCCACGTCGACGTGAAGCCCGACGACCGGCTCTTCTACTTCACGACCACGGGCTGGATGATGTGGAACTGGCTCGTGTCGGGTCTGGCCTCCGGAGCGACGCTCGTGCTCTACGACGGCTCTCCCTTCCATCCGGACGCGCGCGTCCTGTTCGATCTCGCGGAGCGCGAGCGGGTTGCCGTCTTCGGCGCGTCGGCCAAGTTCATCGACGCAGCTGCCAAGGCCGGAATCGAGCCGGCCCGCACGCACGATCTCTCGGCGCTGCGCACGCTGCTGTCGACGGGTTCACCGCTCGCACCCGAAGGCTTCGACTGGGTCTATGCCCACGTGAAGCGCGACCTCTGCCTCTCTTCGATCTCGGGCGGCACCGACATCATCGCCTGCTTCGTCGGCGGCAACCCGATCGGACCGGTCTGGCGCGGGGAGATCCAGGCGCGCTGCCTCGGCATGCGGGTGGAAGTCTACGACGAGCAGAGGCGCAGCTTGCGCGGCGAAAAGGGCGAGCTCGTCTGCACGGCGCCCTTCCCCTCCGTTCCGCTCGGCTTCTGGAACGACGAGGCTGGCCGGCGTTTCCGCGCCGCCTATTTCGAAAAACACCCGGGCGTCTGGAGCCACGGCGATTTCGCCGAGCTGACGGCCCACGACGGCGTGATCATCCATGGCCGCTCCGACGCCGTGCTCAACCCGGGCGGCGTGCGCATCGGCACCGCCGAGATCTACCGCCAGGTCGAAGCGATCGATGAAGTGCTCGAGAGCCTGGCGATCGGCCAGGAATGGCAAAGCGACACGCGCGTGGTGCTCTTCGTGCGCCTGCGGGACGGGATCCTCCTCGGGGCCGAACTCGTGGATCGGATCCGCCGCCGGATTCGGGAGAACACGACTCCGCGTCACGTACCCGCGAAGATCGTGCAGGTCACCGACATCCCCCGCACCAAGAGCGGCAAGATCGTCGAACTCGCGGTCCGCGACGTCGTGCACGGCCGCCCGGTCGTGAACCGCGAAGCGCTCGCAAACCCCGAGGCGCTGGCGTTGTTCGAGAATCTCGCGGAGCTCGCCCGCTAGGCCGGATCCGGCTGCACGGGCGGGAACGCGGGGGTCTTGCCAGCGACGTGTGCGACGAGATCGCGGGCGAAATGGGCGTAGGTCCGGTGGGCGAGCACGTAGGCGCGGCCGGCGGCGGCAATCCGTCGCCGCTCCTCGGGCCGCGCGAGATAGTGGGCGATCAGCTCGAGGCATTCTTCGTCGGAGCGATACCAGACGAGCTGGCGATGGTTGGCGACGAGCGACTCGAGGCCGGGCGAGTAGCTGGTGAGGAGGAAGCCGCCGCAGCCGAGCGTGAACCAGGTGCGGTTCGAGGTGTAGCCCGCGCACTGCGTGGTCCAATCGCGCCCGAGCACGATGCCTGCGCTGGTGCAGATCTCGCGATACTCGCGAGGGTACACGTCGTGGCGTCGCGGCGTGATGCCGAGCGGCTCCCAACCGCTCCCATAAACCCCCGCGTCGAATTGCCCGCACACCTTCACGACGAGAGCCGAGCGCGCGGCGAGCCGGGGCGAGCCGGCGTTCGTCTTGCCGATGAAGGCGACCTCCGAGACGAAATCGGCGCGCGGTTTCGGGGCCGGAAAGTGCGCGTCCGGATCGCAGGCTTCGGCGAGAAACTCCGCCCGCGGAACGCCTGCGGCGAGAAAATCCGGAATCTGGCCCCGCGCGACCGTCAGCAGCAGATCGGCCCGGCGCGCGAGATCGAGCAGCGCGCGGTCGAGCGGCAGCGTCCAGCAATCCGGCGTGAACACGGCGATCGGCTGACGGCCCACGATCGCGGCAAAGGTGTCGGGCTGAACGTCATTCGCGTGGATCAACACGAGCTCGGGTCGGAAGCGCTCGACCTGACGCCGTGTGAAGCGGCTGGCGGCACGCCGCCCCAGCCAGCGCATGCGCTTGCGCTCGTTCACCCACAGCAGCGCGTGCCCCTCGCGCTCGAGTGCGCGCGCGATGTAGGTCGTCGTGCGGGTGTGACGCTTGCTCTTCCCGAAGAACGCGATGCGCATGCGAGCGGCGACGAGCGTATCACAGCGCGCGGCGGGGGCGCGCCTCGTGCACGGCGGCTACGCTCGCGAGCCGTGTCGGAAGCGCCGCTCGCGATCGCGTTTTTCGCGCAGGATTTTCCACCGCGCGTCGGCGGCACCCACATCTACAACGAGGAACTCGCGCGGCGGCTGCACGAGCGCGGACACCGCGTGCGCGTCTTCACCTGGCTGGCGCCCGATCCCGGCACGGCGGACGCCGATCTCTCGCAGCCATTTCCGGTCCACCGCGAGCCCTTCGCACGGCCCGGCCGCGGAATCTCGCCGGCAGGCGTCGCCGAGGCCCTGCTCGGCTGGCGGCCCGACGTCGCGTTCCTGTCGGGCGGCTCGGGCGCCATGTCGCAGGTCGTTCACACCGCCGCGGCGCACGTGCCGAGCGTCGTCTCGGTGCACGACCTGCGCGACTCGGGGAGAAGACGTGGACGTTTGGGGCGGTGGCGCGCGCGTCGACGTTACGGATTCGATCGCGCGACGGCGCTGACGGCGAACAGCGAGCATACACGACGCCGCCTGCTCGAGCTGGGGGTCGCGGACGCGAAGCTCGCGATCGTCCATCCCGGTGTCGACACCCGCAAGTTTGTTCCTGATCGGTTGGCGGGAGAGCAGGCGCGCCAGCGCCTCGGGCTCGAAGGCGCAGGCGTGCTCCTCACCGTCTCCCGGCTTGCGCCCAACAAGGGGCACCTGCAGGTGCTCGAAATCCTGCCTTCGCTGCGCCGGCGCTTCCCGGGGCTCGTGTACGTGATCGTCGGCGAGGGCGGCATGCGCGACACACTCGAGCAGCGCGTGGGAGAGCTCGGATTGAAGGACGCCGTGATCTTCACGGGCCGTGTGCTCGACGTGCGGCCGCTTTACAACGCCTGCGATGTCTTCGTGATGGCGTCGACGCCCCACGGCTCCGGCGGCAAGGCGGGCGAGGGCTTCGGCATGGCATACGCCGAGGCGGGCGCGTGCGGCAAGCCGGCGGTCGCCTCGACGAGCGGTGGCGGTGGCGAGATCGTCGTCGACGGAGTGACCGGTCGCGTGGTCGATCCGCACGACGCGGTGGCGCTCGAAGCGGCGCTCGCCGCGTTGCTCGCCGACCCAGTGCAGGCGCGCGCTTTTGGCGAACGCGCGCACGCGCAGGTCCAACGCTTCGATTGGAGCCACGGCGTGGCGGCGCTCGAGCGCGTGCTGCGCGCGGCGACCCGCGAGCCCCGCTAGCTCCGCGGCGGCAGACGCGTGAGCGCGGCGCACAGCGCAGCGAGCGCGCTCGGATCCTCGAGCGTTGCCGGCGTCCGCCACGGCTCGCCGTCGGCGATCTTGCGCAGAAGGCTGCGCGGCAGATTTCCGGCGCGCGTGCGGGGAAGCTTCGCGACCACGCAGAAGCGCAGCTGCGCCACCGCGACGCGAGCGCGCACGCGCGCGAGCCAATCGGCTTCGAGCACAGAAAGATCACGCCCAGCTTCGGGCTCGAGCACGACGAAGGCGAGCGGAAGCTGCCCGCCGTGCGGGTCGCGGACGCCGACGACCGCGCACTCGGCGACCTCCGGGTGTTCGGCGATCGCCGCTTCGATCGCTTCGGGAAACACCCGCTGCCCGCTGACCTCGATCGCGTCCTGCGTCCTTCCGGACACGACGACCTGCCCCTCCGCTGCAAGTGAACCGCTTTCGCCCGTCTCGTAGAAGCCGGGGAAACGCGCGAGGTAGCGGCGCGCGAAACCCTCGTCGTTCTGCCACAGCGCGGTCGCACAGCCGGGAGGCAGGGGCAATTTCAGCACCAGGTGACCCGTGGCGCCGCGCGGCAGCTCCACTCCATCGTCTGCGAGGACGCGCACGTCGAAGCCCGGCACGGGGCGTTTGAACGTATCGCGCAGACCCGTCGCGGGAGCCATCCCCACGCAGCTCGCCGCGATCGGCAGGTTCGTTTCCGTCTGCCACCAGGTTTCGAGGACGGGCACGTTCAGCGCGCGCTCCACCCAGCGCACGCTTTCGGGATCGGGGCGGTCGCCGGCCAGAAACAGCGCGCGTAGACAGGCGAGGTCGCGGCCCGCGGGGCCGCGCGCTTCGGGATCTTCGCGGCGGATCGCACGCAGCGACGCCGGCGATGTCAGGAGCACAGCCACGCGCTGCTGCTCGATCACGCGCCAGTACGTGTTCGCGTCCGGCGTCCCGACGGGCCGGCCCGCCGAGAGAATCGTCGTGCATCCGAGCAGCAGCGGGGCATACACCGCATAGGCGTGACCCAGGCCGCTCGCGAGTTCGGGAGTGGCCCAGAAGACATCTCCCGCCGCGACGCCGAAAACCCGCTCGAGGCCCCACTTGAGCGCGACGGCATGGCCACCGCCATCGCGCACGATCGTCTTCGGCGTCCCCGTCGACCCCGACGTCTGGAGGAGGTAGAGAGGAGCCTTCGCCTCGACGGGAACGCAGGCAGCGGGCTCTGCCTGCGCCTCTGCTTCGAGCCAATCGACGTCGCGGCCGGGCGCGAGCTCCGCCTCCGCCTGCGCACGCTGAAGCACGACACAGTGACGCGGCCGCTCGCTCGCCCCCTCGAACGCGCTCTCGAGGCGTGGCATCAGGGGCACAATACCCAGCGGGAGGATTGCACAGGAAGCCGCGAGCACGACCTTGGGAGCGGACTGCTGAAGGCATTGCGTCAGCTCGTCCGCGCTGGAAACGTCTGACACCAGATAGTGAATCGCGCCGAGTCGGGCCGCGGCGAGCATGCCGATCACCGCTTCCGGCAGCTGGGGGAGGAAGAGCAGCACGCGATCGCCCCGCTCGACACCGAGGCGCGAAAGCACACCCGCGAGACGCGCGACCCGCGCTTGCAACTCCCGGTAGCTGGTGCGCTGCACTGCATGCGTGTGGGGATCGTCCCAGAGGAGCGCCGTCTGCTCACCGCGGCCGGCGAGCACGTGCAGATCGAGCGCATTCCAGCAGGTGTTGAGCATCGCGCCGGGGAACCACGCCACGCGCGGCGCGTGCGTCTCGTCGATCACCGCGCGCGAGCGGCGCAACCATTCGATGTTCCCGGCCGCTTCCGCCCAGAAGCCGCGCGGATCGCGCAATGAGCGCGCGTGGGCCTGTTGCTGGGCATCGGGCATCGCACTCGCATGATACACGTGTACACTGGCCTGCCGGAGGAGCGAAGATGGCCGCAGCTTCGATCGTCGCCTGGTGGCTCGCGTTCACCGTCACGCACATGTCGCTCTCGAGCATCCGGGTGCGCGGACGTCTGGTCGCGGCGCTCGGCGAGCGCGGCTTTCTCGGGGTCTACTCGCTCGTCGCGTTCGCAACCTTCGTCCCGCTCGTGTGGTTCTACTTCTCCCACAAGCACGAGGGTCCGTTCCTCTGGTACCTGGGTTCGCTCACGGTCGTGCGCTGGCTGATGTACGCAGGCATGGCGCTCGTGTTGTCGTTGATCGTCTCGGGGCTTCTGCGACCGAGCCCGGCGGCGGCGCTGCCTGGAAAGGCGGAAGTCGCGGGCGCCTATCACATCACCCGACACCCGATGTTCATGGCCATCGGCCTCTATGGAATCCTGCACCTGCTCGTCGCGCGCGTGAACGCGACCGAGCTGGCCTTCTTCGCGGGCTTCCCGCTCTTCGCCTTCCTCGGCTGCCGGCACCAGGATCAACGCAAGCTCGCGACCGCGGGAGAGGCCTTTGCGCGCTTTCACGCGGCCACCCCCTTCCTGCCCTTCACGGGGCCCGGCACGCTGCGGGGCCTGCGGGAGATGGGCTTGCCGATCGCGCTCGGCACGGGCCTCGCGATCGGCCTGCGCTACTTCCACGCACGGCTATTCGGCTGAGATCGATCGCCGGGAATCCCCGGCCAGGCGGCATATTACATTTTTTTCTCTCCTGTCGGTAATTTAGTAATATAGCCGGGCGTGACGCCGACACCGAAGAGCCTGATCCTCGACCTGCTCTCGACGCTTTCGCGCGGCGCCGTGCCCGTGCGCGCGCTCGTCGCAGCGGGCCGTCTGTTCGGGATTCCCGAAAACCGCCTGCGCGTCGCGCTCGCGCGGCTGCTCGCCGCGGGCGCCGTCGAGCGCGACGAACACAGCCACTACCGACTGGCCGAGAACGCGGGCGCCGTATCGGATCAGATCCGTTCGTGGCGTCACGGCGCGGAGCAACGACAGCCGTGGTCCGGGGCCTGGGTCTGTGTCCACGGGCGAACGGGGGACGGCGCGCGTGGACGCGGCGCGCGCGCCCTGCGCTTCCTGGGCTTTCGCAACCTCGAGCCTGGTTTCGCGCTGCGCCCGGACAACCTCGCGGGCGGCGTCGAGGACGCAAGGCTCCGGCTCGCGCGGCTCGGGCTCGCGGCCACGGCGCGCGTCTTCCAGATTCGCGCGCTCGATGCCGCGAGCGAACGACGAGCACGCGGCCTCTGGGATCTACGCGCGCTGCGCTCGGCCTATCGCTCGACGATCGCGGCGCTCGACGCGAGCGCCGCGCGGCTACCGCGGCTCACGCGCAGAACCGCCATGGCCGAGTCGTTTCGGTTGGGGGGCGCAGCGATCGGCCGCGTCGTGCTCGATCCGCTGCTGCCCGAGCCGCTGCTGGGCGCCAGCGAGCTCGACGAATTGATTGCGGCGATGCGCCGCTACGACCGTGCCGGGCGCCGGGTCTGGGCGGGCTGGATTTCGGTAGAAGCACCCGATGAGCTGCCCGTCGGCGTGCTCGGACAATCAGGGATCGTCGAAGCGGCGCGCGCCGCGGAAGGAGCGTGAGATGGAGGAGAGCCGACGAACCGAAGCGCGCAGCTGGCGACAGGCGCTGACGCCCGCGGAGCTGGACAGCCTGCTCGCCCGCAACAACTGGCGCAGCGCGCTTTCGATCGCACTCGATTGGGGCCTGGTCTTCGCCGCGTTCGCTCTCGTGGCGACCGCGCCCGGCATTCTCACGGTGCTCGCCGCGATCTTCGTGATTGGAGGCCGCCAGCTCGGCTTCGCCGTGTTGATGCACGAAGCGGCGCACCGCACGCTGTTCGCAAACCGCGCGCTCAACGATTTCGCGGGAAATTGGCTGTGCGCCTATCCGATCTGGACGGATCTCGTCCCCTATCGCGCCTATCACCTGAAGCACCACGCGAAGAACTGGACCGTGGAAGACCCTGATCTCGGGCTCGCGAACAAGTTCCCGGTGACGCGCGCCAGCTTGCGCCGCAAGATCGTGCGCGATCTCACCGGCCAGGTCGGCTGGAAGCGGGTGCGAGCGGTGCTCGCGCGCGATCTCGGCCAGCGCGCACGCGGAGTTGCCGTGTCGTTCGGAAAGACGGCGCGCGCGGAAGCTTCGGGCTGGAAGAACCTGCAAGGCGTCGTGATCACGAACGCGGTACTGCTCGGAATCCTCACGCTCGCAGGCTGGCCCGAGCTGTATCTAATCTGGGTGGCGGCCTGGTTCACCACGAACAGCCTGGCGACGCGCATCCGCTCGATCGCCGAGCACAACATGGTGCCCGATCCGAGCGATGAGATGCGCAACACACGCACGACGCTCGCGAGTTGGTGGGAGCGTCTGCTGCTCGCCCCCAACCGCGTGAATTTCCACCTCGAGCACCATCTGCTGATGACCGTCCCGTTCTACAACCTGCCCCGCCTGCACCGCCTGCTCCGCGATCGCGGGGCGCTCGAAGGCGCGCTCGTCGAGACGGGCTACCTGAGCCTCCTGCGCCGCGCCGGCTCGAAGCCAGCCTGACGCCGAAGGGCGGCTCCACGCCCCGCCGGCTCGTCTACACTGCGGGCGCTGCATGGGAGGCGCAGAATGATCGCGCTTGGCGTCCACCACGTCTCGTTCGCGGTGAGCGATCTCGCAAGGTCGCGCCGCTTCTATGAGGGCGTCCTCGAGCTGGAGCCGATTCCCCGGCCCGAGTTGGGGCTCCCCGGGGTCTGGTACCGGACGGGGGCATCCGAGGTACACCTGATCGCAACGCCAGCCGGCGCGAACGTCGGCACGGCTCCGGAACGGCTCACGCCGCTCGCGAACCACAGCGCATTTGCGATCGACGACTACGCCGCGACTCTCGCCCACCTGAAGGCGCGGCAGGTCGAAGTGCTCGAGACGAACGCGGAGCGCGGCCAGCTTTGGGTGCGCGATCCCGACGGCAACGTGCTCGAGCTGATCGTGACCGCAGCACGCGCCTGACGGACACGAAACCGAACTCGCAATCGTCTATCCTTTCGACTCGGATCCACCGGAGGACTTCGATGAAGCCGATGATCGCCCTGGTCGTTTTCGCCGCCGCCGTGTTCGCGTGCAGCGAACCCGCGAATCCCCCTGCGCCGGCAGCGCAGGCGCCGCCCGCCGTCCCGGCCGGCCCGGACCGCGCCGCACTGCGCGCACGTGCGAATCAGATCCTCGGTTCGTTGCCCGACGAAGCCACGAGCGAAAGCCACCCCATCAGCGAGGCGAAGATCACGCTCGGCCGCATGCTCTACTTCGACCCGCGCTTCTCGAAAGCGCAGCAGATCTCGTGCAACAGCTGCCACGGTCTCGCGACGTCGGGGGTCGACGGCGAGCCCACTTCACCCGGTCACTTCGCGCAGCGCGGCAGGCGCAATTCGCCCACCGTCTACAACGCGGCGTTCCACGTCGCGCAGTTCTGGGACGGCCGCGCCGCCGATGTCGAAGCCCAGGCGAAGGGCCCCGTGCTGAATCCGATCGAGATGGGGATGCCCGACGAAGCGGCGGTGCTCGCCGTCGTCCGCTCGATCCCGGGCTACCCGCCGCTATTCGAAGCGGCCTTCCCCGGTGAGAAGGACCCGATCAGTTACGACAACTTCGCACGGGCGATCGGCGCCTTCGAGCGCCGGCTCGTCACCTCCGACCGTTTCGACGCGTTCCTCGAAGGCAACGACACGGCGCTCAGCGACAGCGAGGTGGCGGGGCTCGAGACCTTCCTCGACACCGGCTGCACCGCCTGCCACATGGGACCGACAATCGGCGGCACGCTGTACCAGAAACTCGGACTCGTGGAGCCGTATCCGACGACGGACACCGGACGCTTCGAGGTCACGCAGATCGAAACGGATCGCCAGTTCTTCAAGGTGCCGTCGCTGCGCAATGTCGAAGAGACGGGACCGTGGTTCCACGACGGCTCGATCAAGACGCTCGACGAGGCCATCCGGATCATGGCTCGACATCAGCTCGGCAAGTCGCTCGATGCCGCGCAGATTGCGAGCCTCCACGCATTCCTCGCGAGCCTGACGGGCAGCGCCGACGCCGCCTACATCGCCATGCCCGAATTGCCGCCGAGCGGCCCGGCCACCCCGGCGCCGGACCCGAGCTAGCTCAGCGGGATGCGCGCCGCGTGAGAATCAGGTTGCGCGCGTAGATGAAGCCGTTCGGGAGATAGGCGAGCGTGAAGATCGGGTCGCGGCGGTGGATCGCGTAGAGAAGCAGAATCGCAGCGCCGACGAGGCTCAGGTACCAGAACGAGGTCGGCACGACACTGCGCTTCGCGCGCTCGGACGCGATCCATTGCACGACGAAGCGCAGCCCGAAGGCGGCGTTTCCGACGAGCCCCACGGCGATCCAGAAACCCGATTCTCCCCAGTCCATGTGATCCCCCTGGCTGCCCGCGGAAGGGCGCGAGGGTAGATCGCAGCGCGCCCCGGGCAAGCCAATGGCAGCAGGAGGCCCGTGGGCTAGCTTCCTCGTTCCCGCGCCACCAGGAGTAAAATGTCCGCCCCCCTCACCGACGCCAGCGTGCTCGATGCGCTGCGGCCCATCATCGATCCCGATTTCGGCAAGAGCATCGTCGATCTCGGCTTTGTCAAGAACATCGCGATCGCAGGGGGAAGCGTTTCGTTCACGATCGAGCTCACGACGCCGGCCTGTCCCGTGAAAGCGGAGTTCGAGAAGGCTGCGCGCGAGCGCGTGGCGGCTCTTCCTGGTGTCAGCGCCGTCGCGGTGACGATGACCGCCAACACGCGAGGTCGCGCGGCCGCGCCGAGCGCGGCGACGGGTGCCGTGCTGCCGGGCGTGCGCAACACGATTGCGGTGGCTTCCGGCAAGGGCGGCGTGGGCAAGAGCACGATCGCCGTGAACCTCGCGATCGCGCTGCGCGAAACCGGGGCTCGCGTCGGGTTGATGGATGCCGACGTCTACGGGCCGTCGCTGCCCCTGCTCACCGGCGTCCGCGGCCGCCCGCACTCCGAGAACAAGCGCATCTTCCCCCAACAGGGACACGGACTCTCGCTGATGTCGATGGGCTTCTTCGTCACCGAGAACTCCCCGGTGATCTGGCGCGGGCCGATGGTGCACGGCTTGATCCATCAGTTCCTGACGGACGTCGAGTGGGGCGAGCTCGATTACCTGGTGGTCGACATGCCGCCGGGAACCGGCGATGCCGCGCTCACATTGACCCAGCAGGCTCCGCTCGCAGGTGCGGTGATCGTGACGACCGCAAACGATCTATCCCTGATCGACGCGCGCAAGGGTCTCAAGATGTTCGAGAAGGTGCAGGTCCCCGTGCTCGGGATCGTCGAGAACATGGCGTACTTCACGCCGCCCGACCTGCCCGATCGCAAGTACTACCTGTTTGGACGTGGCGGCGGGCGCCGCGTCGCGGAAGAGCTCAGCGTGCCATTCCTCGGTGAAGTGCCGATCGACCCGCGCGTGGTCGAGGGGGGTGACCGCGGGCGTCCGATCCTGGTGCATGCACCGGATTCCGACGCCGCCTGCGCGATCCGCGAGATCGCCGGCAAGATCGCGCAGCGGCTCTCGGTGCTCGCCGCCGCCACGCCGCCGATCGCCGACGCGAACATCACCTGGGTAGCGAACCCCTAGCGACCCACCAACAGATCGGTGTA
>JANNIY010000159.1:0-6352 GCA_031405455.1 Deltaproteobacteria bacterium
CGCCCCCTTCGGGGCGTAGCTGACAGAATGGGAGCTATCGGACCTTGCCGACATGCCGAGAACCCAGCTTGAATCACCTATCCTCGACGACGATGCAGGTCACGCCGTCGATCTGCTTGGTCTCGTCGAGCACCTCGATGCGCACGATCTCGCCGCCGCCCGCAAACTCCCAGCGGTTGCCGATGGCCAGCGGCAGGTAGCGATTCAGGTCGTCCTCGTCATCGAAATCGTCCTCGAAGTTCTCGGGGTCGAGGTCGGGGTCGTAGCGGCTCTCCCCGATCGCGGCACAGACCTGCTTGCGGGCCTGAAGTTGCTCGCCGCAGAGTGCGTTCGCCTCGTTGCGTGCCGCTCCGGCCTCGCTCTGGCATTCCGCGCGCTCCGCCGCGTTCGACTCATTGATGCAGATGGCTTGCGCCTTCGCGTAGTCGTCTCGGGCTTCGAGACCGCACGCGGAGTAGGCGCTTGTCGCGGTCTGGGTGCAGTAGCTGGCCGCGCCCGCTGCCTCCCGGCTGGGGATCCAGCCGATTGCCAAGGCAAGGGCCAGCGCTCCGATCGTCATCGCTGATCTGGACATCTCGAATCTCCTCTTCTGGGTTTTGGGGCTCCCCCTGTCGAGCAGGTGCCCCGTTGCCCGTGGAGGATTCGGCGAGGGAGGGCCTCGGGTCCATTGGGCGGACGTCCTATGACGCGCTGAGCAGCGCGTATTGCACCCGTCGAATGACGTACGCGGGTACGGACGCGAGGGTGGATCGAGCGAGCGCTGGGATATAGCGGGCGGAGTCGCCGCTCAGGCGAGCTTGCGTTTGGCCGGCTCCGGTCGCGCCAGCCGCTCCGCGATGATCTCGAAGACCCTCGGCGAGAAGCCGAGGCCCAGGTGCGTGGATTCGACTTCGATGTGATCCACGCGCCGCGCGTGGCGGTCGATGCAGGCGCGCCAGGCGACGACGGCGTCGTTGCGCGAGTAGATGGCGGTGATCGGCGTCTCGAGCGGTTGCTGGTTGCGGGCTTCGACCTCTGCTTCGATGGCGTCGAGGTCGAATCCCTGGCGGCGATAGTAGCCCGCGGCCGCGGTGTACTTCGGCCCTCCGACGACCGGCGACCCGAGGGTGATCACCAGGCGTGCGGCCGCGGGACGCTCGCGCGCCGCCTCGCGGGCCAGCACGCCGCCGAGGCTCCAGCCGATCAGCGCAACGGGTTGCTGCTCGTCGGCTGCGAGGCGATCGAGCTGCTCGACGACACGCGGAAGCAGCGCCGGCACGTCGCCCGTGTTGCGCCCGAGGCCCCAGCCGCGCGGGCGATAGCCGAGGTAGCGAACATAGGCGCGCAGCACGGCCGTCGAGGCATCGCCGGCTCCGAAGCCCGGCAACACCAGAACGGGTTGACCCTGGCCTTTCGGCTGTCTCGCAAGCCGCCGCGATTGGAGCAGCAGATTCGATAGCTCGAGCAGTCCGCGCGCTTCACCGAGCAGGTGAATCGGCTTCGGCGCCTGGATTTCCTCGTTCACGATCTGGTCTCCAGTCACGAGGGTGCAGCGATCTATTTCTGCGCTCAGGCGGCGGCTCTCAATTTTGATTCAGGCTGCCTGGACGGCCGTCATGCGTTTTCGGTAGTCCCAGCTGAAGAGCGTGTGCGGCGCCAGCGCGATGGCGGTCTCGCGCTCCGCGCGGCTCAGCAACCAACTCGCAAAGCTGGAGCTGGCGTCGCCGAGATAGCGCTCGATCAGCCGGCGCAGGATCTCCTCGCCACGATCGTCGTGCAGCGAGGCCAGCGCCTGACCGCGGATGCCGTGATAGGGGCGCTCCTGCGGTGCGATCTCGAAGGCGCAGCGCGCATCGCGCGCGAGCAACGACGCGATGCTCGAGTCTCGCTGCGTCGCACACCAGATATCGTCTCCCTGCTGGATGAACCAGAGCGAAGCGAGGACGGGGTGCCCGCTCGCACCGTTCACGGCGAGTCGAACGGGGATGCGCGTCTGCTCGAGAAATCGATCGACGTCCCTGCGCGACCAGGGGCCTTTACTCTGCATGCTGGCCTCAGTGCTTGTGAAAGTTTTCGAAGGCAAGCAGCCCGACGCGCTGCTCGAGTTGCTCGAAGGTCTCGATGCGATCGACGCCAGCCGGAAGTGTCAGCACGCGGGCGCCGGCGCCGCCGATCCATAGGTGCACGTGCGCAGGCAGTCCGGCTCGCAGTGCGGCCAGGGGGCCCGCGACTGGGCTCGCCGGCGCCGCGACGATGCTCAGCGCGATGGCCGCCGCGCCGGTGTGCGAGACGGCGTGCAAGAGATCCTCGCTGGGGACCTCCGGGCCGAGGTACAGCGGATTGCCCCCCGCTCCCATCGCCGAGAGGGCCGCCATCAGCAATCCGAGCTCGTGCCGCTCTCCCACGAGCGTGGCGAACACGATGCGCGCGCCACGCAACGCGGTGGCGCTCGGTCGGAGCGCGGACCCGAGCAGCGTGCGCAGCACCGCGGTGGCGAGATGTTCGGAAGCGATCCGCATGCGCTGTCCGACCCAACGTTCGCCGATCTCGCGCACCAGGGGCAGCGCGATCTCGCGGGAGAAGGCGAGTTCGCCGAGCACGGCAAGCTGGAGCGAAAGCAGCCTCTGTGCCTCCGCAGCGTCGAGCGCATCGAGGGCGCCGAGGATGGCGGCGAGGCGATCGCGCGGGGCGGCTTCGCTGACGCTGCCGAGCCGCTCGAGCTCGAGGTTGCTCAGGCCGGCCAGACCTCCGATGCGGTGGCCCGCCGTGGTCGCCGCCTTGAGCAGGCGCAGTCGCTCGAGATCCGACGCACGATAGCGTCGCGTGCCGCCGGGAGTGCGCACCGGCTCCACGGCGCGGTAGCGGCGCTCCCAGGCGCGCAGCAGCTCGGGCGAGAGACCGGTGAGCTGGGCCGCGGATCGGAGCGGGTAGGTCGTCTCCGGCGTGAGCGCCTTGGGATTGGCCATGGCGGGAGGCTAGGTCAGATTGGGAATGCTGTACAGGTTTATTCTATACATTTATGTTTCCTGGATCCAGATCAAATTCATTAGTCTTTACGATGGTTTACAGAATGATCGCGAAGGGGCTCGCCGCCTATGATCAAGATGTATAGATAAAAGATTGACAAATAGAGCAATTTGTCACAGATTTAGCTCCGCCTCTCCAACCCGAAAGGAATCCTCAAATGCCCTCGAATCCTGTCCACCCGACCGCGCACTCCCGCAACCCGTCGGTCGCCCTCGAGCAGAGCGCGGCGCTTCCCCTGATCAGCCGCCCCAAGGCGTTCTTCCTGCTCGCGGCGACGGTCTCGTTCCTGCTCTCCGTCGGCCTGTTCTTCAGCGGGGATCATGAGCGGGGGATCTTCGTGGGCATCTGGGTGCCCTCGATCCTCTCGGCCGGGGCGTTGCTGCTCGTTAAGGAGACCGGCCATGAGTGACCAGACCCTCTTGCTGTTCGGAGTGGGGGTCACCTTCATCTTCGTAGCCGGCGTCTACGTGTTCGTGCGCGAGCGCTACGAGCGTCTCCCGCAAGGGGCGCCGATCCCCAGCGAGCGGACGCAAACGGCGCTGCGCGACACCAGGATTGAAACATGAGCGAGTCATTGAGCGTAGAATCGCTGTCACGCCATTCCGGCTCCGGAGCGGGCTCCATGCATCCCCTGCGGCGCTCCCTGCTCTGGCTCAACGTGCTCGGCGGGATCGCCGTGCTCGGGAGCTACGTCCACGGGCTCGCGTCGAACCCGCTGACGCGCGGAGCGGTGTGGGGGGATGTGCCGGAGGCGCTGCGCCCGTTCTATACGATCAACATGTTCCTCGCCGCGGCGGGCTACTTCGCCTTCAGCTCCTTCATCTTCCGCCGGCTCGACCCGGCGCGCACGCGCATCGCCGGAGGCTTCGGATTCGGAGCCTTCCACGTGCTCTACGCGATGATCCTGATTCCCTCGGCGCTGTGGCTGCCGCTCACCTTCGCGATGCTCGAAGCCCCGAGTCCGTGGCTCTGGCTGGCGATCCGAGTCACGCTCGCGCTGGTGGCGCTCGGCTCGCTCGGACTGATGGCGGCCATTGCCAGCGCGCAGCCGCACAGTGCACCCGGCCGCCGCCGGATCGCGCTGATCGGCGCGCTCTTCTTCTGTCTTCAGACGGCACTGCTCGATGCGCTGATCTGGCCCGCGTACTTCCCGCTGTAGGGAAGGGTGAAGGAGGCTCGGACGTGCGCATCGCCACGCGTCTCGCCGGCATCGAGCTGGAGGATCCGGATGGAGGGCGACGCAGGCTCGGCGATTTGTGGCAGAAGCAGCCGATCGTCCTGGTCTTCATCCGCCACTTTGGTTGAGTGTTCTGCCGTGAGCAGGTCGCGCAGTTGCGCGACGTACAGGACACGATCCGCGCCCGCGGCGCCGAGCTCGCGATCGTGGGCAATGGAGCCGCGCATTTTGCGAAAGCCTTCCGCGAGGACTTCGCCCTCACGGGTCCCTTGCTGGTGGATCCGGAGCTGCGCGCCTATCGGGCCGCCAGCCTGCGGCGCGGGCGCATCGAATTGCTCTCGCCGCGGCTTCCGCTCCACGCACTGCGCGCGCTGCGCTCCGGCGCGCGGCAGGGCGCCGTGCAGGGAGATCCCTGGCAGCTCGGAGGCGTCTTCGTGATCCGGCCGAGAGGCGAACTCGTGTATCGCCACGTGAGTCGCGAGGCGGGCGACCACCCGCCGGTGCAGGAGGTGCTCGCAGCCCTCGCACCCGGTGCGCCGGTCGTGGAGGAGCAGGGCCCCGTGTCGCACCCGCAGGCCTGGCTCGGCCATGCCCTTGGTCGGCTCGTCGATCCCTTGATTTTTCCGTCATTCGATCGCACCGGCTTCCGCATCCACGCGCTGCGCTTCCAGCCCGAGGATCTCGCTGTCGATCTTTCGGGACGCCGCTGCCTCGTCACCGGCGCCAACTCCGGCATCGGCTTCGAAACCTCGCGCGCGCTGGCCGATCTCGGCGCCGACGTCGTGCTGTTGTGTCGCAATCGCGAACGCGGCGAACAGGCGCTCGAGCGCATCCGCTCCGAGACCGGCAATCGGCGCGTATCGCTCGAGCTCCTCGACGTGTCGGATCTCGCTTCGGTCCGCGCCGTGGGCGCGCGGCTCGCCCAGCTTCCAGTCGACGTGCTCATCCACAACGCCGGCGTGCTGCCGGACGAGCGCGCCGAAACCCGCGACGGTCTGGAGCTCAGCCTGGCGACGCACGTGGTCGGGCCCTGGCTGCTGACGCGGACGCTTCAGCCCCGCCTGCTCGAAGCGAAGGACGGGCGGGTGATCTGGGTCTCCTCCGGCGGCATGTACACCCGGCGCCTCTCGCTGCGCGACCCGAACTGGGAGAGGCGCAGATACGACGGCGTGCGCGCCTATGCGGAGACGAAGCGGGCCCAGGTGGTGCTGGCCGAGCTGTGGGCCGAGGAGCTGGCGGGCGGCTCGGTGGTGGTGAACGCGATGCACCCGGGCTGGGCAGACACACCGGCGGTGCAGACCTCGCTGCCGCGCTTCCATCGTCTCACGCGCAGCATCCTGCGAACCCCCGCCGAAGGCGCCGACACCGTCGTGTGGTTGGCTGCCTGCCCCGGCGCGCGGGCCTTCAGTGGGCGCTTCTTCTTCGACCGCGAGCCTCGGCGCACCCACCTGCTCCCCATCACGCGGGAAGCCTCGAGCGATCGCCGCGCGCTCTGGGAGCTTTGCGAGCGCCTGTGCGAGCCCCTGTGCGAGACCCCGCGATGACGGCCGCCGACCCCACTTCGATCACGGATCGGATCCGACAGCGGCTGCTAGCGGCCGGGGCACGATTTCACGCCAACGACAACATCTGCGCGTACCTGGAGGAGGGCGAGCTCGCTGAGCTCCAGCGCGAAGTCGAATCAAAAATGCTGGAGGTCCTGCGTGCACTCGTGATCGACACGGAGAGCGATCACAACACGCAGGACACCGCCAGACGGATCGCGAAGATGTACGTGCGGGAGGTCTTCGCCGGGCGTTACGTGCCCGAACCTCCGGTGACCGAGTTCCCCAATGTCTCGCGCCTCAACGAGCTGATGATCGTGGGGCCGATCACCGTGCGCAGCGCGTGCTCCCATCACTTCTGTCCGATCCTCGGCCAGGTCTGGATCGGTGTGATGCCCAACGAGTACTCCGCACTGATCGGTCTCTCGAAATACGCGCGCCTCGTCGAATGGGTGATGACTCGGCCCCAGATCCAGGAAGAGGCGATCGCCCAGATCGCGGAGCTGTTGCAGCAGAAGCTGCAACCCGACGGACTCGCAATCGTGATGAAGGCCGATCACTACTGCATGCAATGGAGAGGCGTGAAGGACATGAACTCCAAGATGACCAACAGCATCATGCGCGG